>NZ_AP018268.1:3410169-4427446 GCF_002368435.1 Kalymmatonema gypsitolerans NIES-4073 | reverse complement strand
GGCGTGGCGGGTAGCGTGGCGGGTGGCGTGGGGTTAGGCGTGGCGTTTGGCGTGGCGAGTGGCGTGGCGGGTGGCGTGGCGGGTGGCGTGGAAGAAGAAGATGATCAAAACCTGATGGTGGTAGGCTTGTTCTTTGCAATACCAGGAGGTTTAAGCTTTGGTGTGGCTGGTGGGCTGGTACATGGTATAGCGTTAGGCATTGCGTATGGTATTACTTTTGCTGTGCTGTTCTTTCTGGGTATCACTTTCAACTTATGGCGACCAATAGTTTTATATCCACTACTACAATTATGGAATTTACAGCTTTATCAACTGGAAAAAATCCGCATCAATCAGCATTCTACTTTATTAAGATTATTAGATACATCTCCTGAACGAATTAACCAAAGACACACAAATGAATCTGCTAATTTTATCTTTCTAGACTTAATATTACGTTTGCTTTATCAAGCTAATAACAAAATTATAAATGAGTATTCCAGTTTATTACGCTATCACTCAGCCTTTTGGGATCAATTTCAGCGCATACCCTTATACGGCTTAGATAAGTACTTACTTCTGGTCATTGAACACAATCCATCTGAGGGTAAAGCTGCTATTGATTATCTGAGTGAAAGTCGTCAAAAATGGGTAGTTCAAATTGCCAAAGATGCTCTGCTCTTAAGAAACTGTGCTGATGTAGAAGCTATCAGAAACGTTCACCCCACTTTACAATATGATGAACTAGAAAGCCCAGTCAGCACCTTATTAAACATCTTCAGTCGCATCAGCAAGGATGTGGACGCGGCTTTAAATCAGCAAAGTTCTTACAACCAGCGTCTAGCACTCAAGGCTGTTGTTGACCGTTTAGATGCACAGTTACAAAACTTGACTCGCACTAGCAATAAATACGCCCCCCGCTTCCACTCCATCGCCAAAAGTTGGTGTCAGATAATAGCTAACTATATAGAGGAACTTGCTAAAGCCACCGAACTCCGCCAAGAAATTGATTCTCCCTACATCATCGGCGTTCCCCTCACACTAGAGCAAGAAATCTTCACCGGACGCAATCATATCGGCACGCGGATTGAGCAATTAATTTTAGACCGCCGTCGTCCACCTCTGTTACTCTACGGTCAACGGCGCATGGGTAAAACTTCTCTGCTGAACAATTTGGGAAAGTTGCTACCCAATAGTATTATCCCCTTATTTGTTGACTTGCAAGGCGCACCCTCTTCAGCAACCAACAAGGCGGGTTTTCTCTACAACCTCGCTAGAGGAATGATAACATCAGCCAAACGGCACCCATTAACTTTACCATCCTTGACACGGGAAGATTTAGAAAAAGACCCCTTCACCTGTTTTGATGAATGGCTAGATAAAGTAGAAGAAGCGTTACAAGATAATACAGCACTGCTTTCCCTAGACGAATTTGAGGTACTCGACAGCGCCATTTCCAAAGGACGCTTTGATGAGCAAGATGTTTTAGGAATGCTGCGTAATTTAATCCAACATCGTCCCAAGTTTAAGATATTAATTGCTGGCTCCCATACTATCGAAGAATATCAACGCTGGGCTAGTTATCTAATTAATGTCCAAGTTGTACATATCTCGTACCTTAAAGAAGACGAAGCGCGGCAATTAATTGAGCGTCCCGTCAAAGATTTTACCCTGCGCTATGAACCTGATGCCGTTGAGCGAGTGCTGCAACTCACCCAGTGTCACCCTTACCTCGTACAACTGCTGTGTGGTGAAATTGTCGCCCTCAAAAACGAGCAAGACCCTTCTGTCCGCCGACTGGCAACTTTCGCTGACGTGGAAGCAGCGGTACCAGAGGCTTTGAGTAGTGGTAGTTTCTTTTTTGCAGATATTCAAAATAACCAAGTAGACGCTGCTGGGCTAGCTATCCTGCGGTTCTTGGCAGCACAAGGGGAAGGGGCAGTAGTCAGTAGAAGTACTATGTTGCAACAATTTAGTGATGTATCGGAAAGCGCTTTTAAACTGCTGTTACAACGCGAGTTGATTGAAGAAGTTGGTGATGGGTTTCGCTTTCAAGTGGAGTTGATTCGGCGCTGGTTTGTTCAGTAGGTATTGTATCATATCATGTTCGGCTAATTAGTTATGATTCCCACGTTGACTGCACCCCACCCCTTTATCCCCTCCCCCTCCGGGTTCGCCAGTTGCCTACGGAGGGAAACCCTCCTGCAGCACTGGTCTCACCGCTCGCGGGGAGGGGACGTGAAGCGTAGCTTTACGGGGGTGGGGTTCTTAGGGGGATGATTCTTAGGGGGATGATCAGTATTTAAGCGGACATGATATCATGTCAGGTAAATTAACCGAAATTCTCAAAAGAACCCCACCCCGATGAGTGGCTTACGCCAAAGCGCCCCTCCTCGCTTGCGGAGAGCAGCGCCGTGCGGGGGTTCCCCCCGTTGAGGCGACTGCGGGGGAGGGGTTGGGGGTGGAGTGCTACGCGCCTTCGCTTTTTTACAATCTCAGCGACTACCCCTTATGCAAAACCTGTTGCAGCGCTTCTAAAAGCCGATCAACACTTTCTTTGCGACTGTTGAAGCCCATGAGTCCGATGCGCCAAACTTGACCTGCGAGTTCGCCAAGTCCACCCCCAACCTCGATATTATGTTCATTGAGCAACTGCCGTGCAACTGCTTTACCATCTACCCCTTGTGGAATGCGGACTGTGGTAAGAGTTGGTAAGCGGAACTGTTTCTCGACGTGCAAAGACAATCCCAAGTCCTCCAATCTCTGCCAAAGATACTCTACATTCTTTTGATGGCGTTGCCAGGAGTTTTCTATTCCCTCTTGGGCAAGCAAACGCAGTGCTTCCCGCAGTGCATAATACAGGTTAATGGGTGCTGTATGGTGGTATGTGCGTTCTTCGCCCCAATACTTGCTCAACAATGTCATATCTAAATACCAGTTAGCCACTTTAGTTGAACGTCGCTGCAATTTCTCAACCGCACGAGAACCCAATGTCAATGGGGAAGCACCAGGGGGACAACCTAACCCTTTTTGGCTACAGCTATAAGCGACATCAACTCCCCACGCATCTAAAAGAAAGGGGACTCCACCTAAACTCGTCACCGTATCTACCAACAGCAAAGTGCCGAATTCACGACATAAATCACCGACTCCTTCCAATGGTTGACGTGCGCCTGTGGAGGTTTCTGCATGCACTAAAGCCAGGATAGCCGGACGATGAGTTTCTAGAGCGGTTCGCAGTTCATCCAGCGAAAAGATTTGTCCCCAAGGTTTTGTTATGGTTCGGACATCTGCACCATATCGAGAAGCCATATCAACAAGGCGATTGCCAAAGTATCCAGCGACACCAACCAAAACCACATCTCCTGGTTCTGTGACATTGGCGATCGCCCCTTCCATTGCAGCCGAACCCGTACCGCTGACTGCGATCGTCCACTGGTTTTTCGTCTGCCACACGTAGCGCAGCAGTGACTGAATCTCATCCATTAATACCAGAAAAGCTGGGTCGAGATGCCCAACTGGAGGAGTATTCATCGCCTGGAGAACTGCGGGATGAGCATTCGAGGGTCCTGGTCCCAACAGCAGGCGAGATGGTACTGTAAGCGGTGAAAGTTGCAACCGCTCGTTGCTATCAATGGAAAGTGTTTGCGTCATGATCTTTTTTACGGTAGATAATCATTAACGCATATATGATACGTCTTAATCATGCAATGTCTGGTTAAATTCTAGACTACCTCTTTGGGACAAACAATTGACCTCTCCCTGGGCTAAAGCCGCAGGGATTCTAAACTGTTGCTACACGGAAGGCTGAAGCCACTCCGTTCCGCTTTTTAGTTTTGGTTTCCCAGAGTTTGATTCTGGTAGGCACGGTCAGCACTGCCCTACAGACCTTGACCAAGCATAAGCCTAGCTGTGCCTCTACTTTGCGGAGAATATTCGCCGCACCATTACAATCGGCATTAATGAAATCACCACACCTCGTTTTGTATTGCCCACGCTTCGGTCTTGTCCCTGATGGCTTCCAGTTATCGGGTTTTTCACCATATTTTGGCAAACTGTCGCCATCTAAGAATGAAGCCTTGGAAGTGTACGATTCTTCTGTCTCCACGAACTGAATTCCGTGCTGTTTGCACAATTGCTCAATCCGCTTCTTTAAACGCGCTGTTGGTGTTTGAGCTATCTTCTGGTTATTGACTTTCCCAGTTTCAATACCATCTTTGTTACCTTGGTTCCAGCCAAAAACAACAGTTCCAATATTGTGATTCAAGCAGTAGCCAATAATCAGCTTTGCAGCCTTGTTGACTGCATCTTTAACTTGACGATTACGCTTTTCTGTTATGTGGGCAAGTCTGTCGTTCCAAAAACCTTGCGGTTTTCCTTCTTTAATAGTTGCAAGTTGTTTGTTATACCACTGAGTTAAGGATTTTAACTTGAACCCATCAACAATGAAGCTGTTGTCACCTGTATTTGGTACACAAGTCAGCCAATTATTTATTCCTGGATCGATACCTAATGCCCTAGATTTATCTAGGTTAGAGATTACAACATCAGACTGCTTGCAGACAAATTCTGCATAGAAACAACTGTTTCGTGGCAATATTCTTAGTTCTTTGATTGCCTCAAACTTAATGTTATGAGGCATGGTCACAAACAAACTATCAAAGCCAAAGAGCGCTTTAAATGCATTACCAAGTGGCAACCTAATCAGCCCAGTCTCGATATCAAAACCGAGTGCTTGTTTGGGATAAGTCCAACCTGCTAATCCATTTTTCTTGCGGTACTTGGAGAGACTGGGCTTATCTTTTAGTTGACCAGAGTACCACAATGGCAACAATTCTTTATAACTAGTGAATGCTTCTGCAACCTCTGTGCAAACTTGCTGTGCTGCTTGTGAATAAAAGATTTGATAATGCGGATTTGTTTTCAATTCTACATGAAGTCCAAATGGATCATCCAGAATTTCTCCAAACGTGAAATAAGCTTGTCGCAGCAGGTAGATTGCACAGTTACGGAGTTTGTTAGATTGTTCTGCCAGGAACTCCAGTACATTCATGTTGTGTTGGTCTAACTTGATAAGCATTTGCTGTGTTGCGTACAGTGGTTCCACCTCCTTTATCGTGCTAGAAATACAAGTATACATCTATATACATAAATTGCCTATGCCATTCCGCAAAGGTCACAAAGATAGGTATACAACTAACACAGACAAACCGTTAATTAGTAGTCCCGTATGTTTTCGGCTAGATGAAAACTTAGCTAAAGAACTCAAATCTGTTTCTAATTGGCAACAGCGATTAACAGAGGTACTCCCCACGCTCATAGAGAAGTGGAAGGCAGGATAAATCCTGCGTCGTGGCTTTCATCCCCTGCCCTAAAGGGCAGGGGCTTTCAGCCTACTTTCTTGTAAGGCATTTCCAAGAAATAAACTATCCATCTTGTGGGGTGGGCGTCCCCGCCCGCCCAGTTAATAGGACGGGCGCCAATCCCATCCCACAAGAAAAAGTTAGATATTTTTTAATTTGGAAGTCCCTAATATCTTTGCGTGAACTTTTGCCTGATTTGTTTTACTCTAGAGAATCATCCAACAACGATACAAACGAATTGGCAAAAATTGCAGCTTGAGTGCGTTAGCGAATGTCACTCATTTGCTGGTGATGGTCTGCGGCGTCCAAGTAGGACCATTGCAACACGGTCCATCTGGCGTCCAGATGAGCTTATCTAGGCACATTTGCCGCGCAGCCATCTTTATTCCCCAGGCATGGTAGACGATGTATTCAGTCTGACCGTCCGGACCAAGAACGATGGAGTTATGTCCTGGTCCTAAAACACGACCAGGAAGGGACTTTAGCACCCGTGGTCCCGTTTCGTTGCCCGCATCAGAGTAAGGTCCCATCACACTATTAGCAACTCCATAATCCACACCGTAGTTTTCTGTCTCCCAGCGCCCACCGCTATAAAAGCAGTAGTATCGACCTCCATGTTTGCGGACACAAGGACCTTCCAAAGTATGCCAATCAAAAATTTCACCATACATCAAACGGTTGGCTAGAAACCGCTGCCAATCCGAATGCGCACGCAAGACGACTTTCCCAACGCCCTTGAGCTTCGTCATGCTTTCGAGTTGGTCTACAAAGAGCGCAGTACCAGCACGGACACCGCCCTCAGTGTCTAAAAAATCACGGGCGTAGAACAGATACCACTGTCCATCGTCATCGCGGAATGGGTGCGGGTCAATGGCAAAGGAACAAGACTTAGGATCTACTAGCGGCTCTCCAACATCCTCATAGGGACCATTAGGAGTATCGCTCTTTGCAACGCGCAGCTGATGATTCTTGTCCTCGTGCCCCACTGAGTAGTAAAGGTAGAACTTGCCATCGCAGTAAGCAACTTCGGGTGCCCAAAAGTTATCGCCGAGGGCAGGATCTGGTCGCGTCAGCGCGTTACCAACAAAATGCCAATTTAGAAAGTCGAGGGAGCGTAACAGAGGAAAGACACGCAGTTTGTTAGTAGAGTCAACACCTGACGCCTGAGCGATTTCGTCTACCTGTCCTTGAGCCTCCGCCGCACCAGTTCCAATCGCATAGTATACGCCCTGGTACTCCCAGACAAAGGGATCGGCGAAATAACCTTCGTAGACTGGATTGGTGTAGGTGCGTGTCTGGGTTCCGGCTTCGGGTGTTGGCTCAATCTGAGACATCGTAGTTCTCTAAGAAGTGCAACTGCAATGAGAGGGTGCTATGGAATAATTCGGATGACGATAACAAATCTTCCTCGGTTTTTCTTCCTTAAACCTCTATCTTTGTGCTTGTTCCTGGCTTTATTTTTTTAAGAGAAGGTGGAAAAATTTCTAAGCTGCAAGTGCATTGTAAGTTACACGTTTCCTCATCAAAGTCGTCATTTGTCATTAATCATTTCTACTTAATTTGAACAAATAACTCATGACAAATGGCGATGTGACGATGCAAGATTTCCAAAGCACTTAGCTTTTTTAGCAGTGCTTTTTTAGCACACTGTCTTTTTAGTACTTGAAATTCACGTAAGTTTCAACTTTTTCCTTTGGCAACTGCTCCACCACCTGACACCGCAGCAACTGCTTTATCTTCTCTGGCAGGCTCTCATAATAGTCTCGCTGGAGAGTCAAATCCACTTTCGCTGTGTGCAACCAATGCATAACGTAGCCCATGACTACCATTGGTCTCGGCTGGCAAGTCCTATTTGGTGAACCTCGGTGCAGCGCGAGGGGTGTTCGGATAATCACGTCACCTGGTTGCATATAAAAAGATTCCATGGGAATTTCGCCCCTTGCAATCTTAAAGAGGGCTTCATCACGCGGTAAGACATGCGTGCCACGTGCCATCTGGAATGGTCCATTCTCTGGCGTTACTTCAACCAGTGGAAAGTTGACCGCTAGGGCATAGAGTGGCGTTACTATTTGATCCGAGAACAGAGGGCGAAAATCCCGGTGGGTTTCTTGATAATCTGAGCCTTGCACCGGGATATCAGCCCCTAACTGAACCATCAGGTATTCCTGAGCGAACACGCGATCTAGGACACCCAAGATTGTGGGATTGGCGAAAACTTCCGCATTGGCAAATGGGGGAACCCAAGGCAACGTCAAATAGTAGCGGGCAAGTTCACGAGGAGCCAGCCCACCTGGTTGATTTTGACGCTCTTGAAATAACTTTTCAAAAGCTTGTGCCCACTCTGAAATCAGTTTTCTATCAAAAAGAGCGCGAATCACACAAATGCCGTCTCGATTTAGCTCTTGTGCGAATCGGTCTAAGTCAGTAGCCGTATAGTTAGTTGAACCTATACTTTGAACCATTTTTCTATCCTCTCTAATTCATGATAAGAGAGTCGAATTTGAACCGGACTCTCAACAGTAGAACTTTACAAATTGCTTGTTGATAATAAGATTTACTTGCACAATCTCCTCTAAATGCTGCGATCGCTGAATCGATTGAACTTGGAACAAAGAAATTGTTCCGTGGAATCGTTCGACTTCCTTTGTAAGAGGAAGCAAATCAATCTTTGACACCATCCCGCGCGCCTTTTAATAGTTGAATTGTCTCTAGTTATCTTCCAGCTGCAGTTTCAATACTTAAAGGCGGCTTTGCTCTACAGTTTTTCGCTCGTCCAATACCCGCTACTAAAAGTAATTCTTGATTGTTTGAGCAAAAAGTGATTGGCTATACGATTGTAACTATTCCTTTTAGTGGATGCATGCCTAACAGCGGCTACTTTAACGAGCAGGCATCACATCGGTTCAGAACTGGCACTCCTACAAAGCGCGGCTTCCTTCGGGTTTTTGACTTATGCAACGAGTAGAAAATGCATTGTGTTGGCGTAGCCTGTCCTGCGGGCAGGCTACGCCGTGCCGCACCGCGAGGGCAGAAGGCAGCGAAGGCTTACATCAAAAAAGTTCTTCCCTCCTGCCCTCTGCCTTGCCCGAAGGGCGATAATAACAAGCTTTCTTGACATACTCTCCGCCCTATAAGGGCGGAGATTCTAGGCTCAAACAGTAGTTGCAGGTTGAACCCGTCTGACACTACCTAACCCAGCAGTTGATGCCCCAACTGCACAAATATTTTTAGCTGCGTTCTCGTCCCTGCCATTTACCGACTGACAGGACGGACAACGCCACTCTCTGACTGACAAATCCAGTTTTTCTAGAACGTGTCCACAGTTAGAACAGGTTTTACTAGATGGAAACCATTGATCCACGAATATGACTTGTTTACCTTTCTTCTTAGCAACCCATTCTAGAATTTGCAGGAATTCCCCAAAAGCTAAATCAGAGATTTTACGACCCCAAAGACGTTGCATTCCTTTAAGGTTCAAGGTTTCAAAGCAAAGCACATCAAACCTATTAGTTAGGTCGTGAGCTAACTTCCAAAACCAATCACGTCTAGCATTAGAAATGTCCTCATACTTGCGTACTAAATTCTTTCTAGCTCGTTCTCGATTGGATGAACCTTTTAGCTTTTTGGAGTGCTGTTTACTCGCTTTCAGTATGGCGTTGAGAGACTGTTTGAAAAATTGGGGTGACTCAATACTGGAACCATCTGAGCAAGTGAGAAACATTTTCAAGCCAAAATCAAACCCAGCAATTTTACCCGTCTCAAATTTGATTTCTGACTCATCAACAGTATCAACCACGACAACCATAAACAATTCACCCAATGGGGTGCGTTTAATGGTTAGCGTTTTGACCGTTCCCTGTATCTCTCTAGATTTCCAAAACTGATAAACTCGGCTTCCAATCTTGACCCTATTACCACCTAAAAATTTGTACCCCGCTTGCTTGAGGGTGAATGATTTGTACTTCTTAACTTTCTTGAATCCTGGCGGTCTAGCACATGCCTTATTGTGCTTAAAAAACAATTGATATGCTTTTTCAATACGTTGACAAATATCCTGTACTGCCTGAGAACCTACTGATTGCCACAACGGGTTACGCTTCCGCAATTTGGCAATATGAGATTGCAGTTTTCCGCAAGCTAGGTGCTTGCCCCACATCTTGTAGTACCGACGATGAAGGGCAATGCAATGGTTATAAATGACCCCAGCAGCGTTAATCATCCGCTTGAGGTATCTATTCCGCTTGTGTGAGTACAACTTAAACCGCAATGTTTTCATGCTAATATGATAGCACATTGACGGCTTAATGGCGGCATGAAAAAGTTAACAGTTAGATGTTCCGACGAAGAGTACGCATTGCTAGTACAGCACTGCAAAGACAAAGAGCGTAGTTTGAATGACGTGCTTAGAGAACTAATTAGAACTCTCGACAAAAGCCGCCCTAGTGGTCACTGAGCTTGTCGAAGTGAAGGGCGGGGCTTTAAACCCAGTTTTTTGGTAAACCCTGGCTTGCCATTTGTCAAAAATATTGAGAAAATGAGAAAAATATGAAAACAACTCAGCGAAAAAAATACTACCTGTGAAACTTGACGCCAAGCCTTTGAACTTTTCCACATCTGAGACTGAAAGCCAGCTAGATTTAAAAGATGAAGTAGATTGCAATTCTACAACCGCCTTAGTTGAAGTGTCGTCACCTTTGATTTCTGACAAACCTCAGAAGCCGCAAACCCCAAGAGTCATTTTCGCCACTACGTTCTTGACCATCTTTTTGGCAGAAATTGGTGACAAGACACAGCTATCCACCTTGTTAATGAGTGCGGAATCACAATCTCCGTGGGTGGTGTTTTTTGGATCTGCAGCAGCGCTCATCACGACTAGTTTACTAGGTGTGGTGTTAGGGAGTTGGATGGCTACCAGGTTCTCTCCCAAAATCGTAGAAAAAGCAGCAGGAATAATGTTGTTGGTGATTTCCCTGATGCTTTTTTGGGATGTGGCACAATTTTGAATTTGGATTTATTAACTATGGACTGGCATCTTTTAGGATTAAGCTTTATTACAGTTTTTTTGTCGGAATTGGGTGATAAAAGTCAGTTAGCGGCGATCGCCCTTTCAGGCCGTTCTCAATCTCCGCGTGCGGTGTTTTTTGGGGCAGCTGGCGCACTGCTGTTGACGAGCTTGTTAGGAGCATTAGCTGGGGGAGCAGTGGCAGAGTTATTACCTACAAGGTTGTTGAAAGCGATCGCCGCCGTAGGATTTGCCATACTCGCGGTACGCCTACTATTTTTTAACAATGAGGAAGCTTCGCCGGAAGCTGATGAATGATGAATCATGCATTCTGAAGCTTTGTATCATTCATCATTCCTCATGTAGTGATTTAACGTCGCCAGCACCAGCCCAAAAGTGTGCCGCCTGCCAATAGTTTTACTGCTTCCAAAATCCAGTAACCACCATGCAGTACATCCATAGTTGCTGGAGTTTCAACAGTTGTCTGAAAGAGGTTCAGTTCAAGCCCGATTGCAGACATTTGCGGAGTTAACAGGTAAGTATCAACCAAAGCTATAGCGAGCAATAGCATAGATAAAATAATTGCACTGCGACGCCACTGAGATTGGCTGTTGCACAGAGCTAACACGCTAGTTAATACTAAGCCAGCAGACAATAATTCAAGCCGATTAAAATTCCAAAAAATGACATAACCGGCTGAGGCAAAACTTGCTTGAGTCATCATGCCAGAAACATATAAGCTAGGCATAATTACCCAATCTAACAAGAGGCTGGCACTGAGCCAAAAGCCCAAAGTTAACATGGCAATACTTTGCCAAATGGGTCGCTTGAGTTCAACGCTAGAAATAGCATTCATAATTTTGAATAATTGCGTATCTTTATACTTCTCACTTCTAACTTAACTAAAGCATTCTGACAACAAATATCAATTATCTTTTACAAATATGTTGCTATTTTGTAAAGTGATTTCAGTATTTGTTGCCTGATTACGCTCAAATAATTAATGTTATTTAAATATTGTTAAGAATAATCAAAAGTTAGTTGAGTAAAAATGCAGAACATTGAAAGGGAAATTGTAAAATTGAATCATAGGGTAAGTTTGTCACCTGCGATAGATCCAGGTATACACAGCAATGCGTGTAGGATTTTTGTTAAGTACAGCGATTGCTTGCACAGCAGTGATAGGCGGATACACTGCGGACTTGAGTCAAGCAGTTCAGTTACGAGATGGTAAAGTCTATTTTGTCCAACCGCCGAGCCTTGGTGATGTAGTTACGACCTACAAGGACACTTATGTATGGGGTGCAACGTATTACTTTACCATTGGTCTGCCAGAAAACGCTGGAGAACCACTGCAACGGATAACGATTAACCAGCGTGAGGGAGTAGACCGTGTACGCTTTGACTTGAAAGACACTTCCGCCTTTGAAGGGACGCGTTCCAAGAAAGGTCAAAAACTTGCTTTGAAAGATGCGACAAGCGACCGCAAGACGAAAACAATATCGCTCACATTTGACCCGCCAGTCTCTCCAGGTAGAAGCATCACAATAGCTCTCAAGCCAGTGCAAAACCCTCAAGTTGCTGGCGTGTATTTATTTGGAGTCACGGCGTTTCCACCAGGAGAGCAAGCTCATGGTCAATTTCTGGGTTATGGAAGGCTGCAATTTTACAACTTCGGTCCTAGGTTTTTTTGACCGAAGAAAGACCACAGAATAGGAACTCATATCAAGTCCGGTTAAATACTTATCATTACCTGAATAACCCCACCCCGGTAAAGCTGCGCTTCACCTCCCCGGACCGCTTGCGGGGAGGGGATTAAGGGGTGGGGTGCAATTAACGTGGAAATCATAACTAATTAGCCGGACATGATATCAGTAGTCAGAATAAGAATCTTAATGCTCCTATACCTGGATATATAGCTGTAGTGGACAGCAAATATCTGCACTTTTAAAAGCTAGAGCATTTTTTCTAAGAACTGCTTAGCGCGATCGCACCCAGGAGTGTTGAAAAATTCACTTGGTGTGGTGTCTTCTGCCAAACGCCCTTGATCGAGGAACATAATTCGACTAGCGACAACTCTGGCAAATCCCATTTCATGAGTCACAATCGCCATTGTTATGCCAGTTTGTGCCAAAGCTTTGATCACTTCTAGCACATCTTTAACCATTTCTGGGTCTAAGGCAGAAGTTGGTTCATCAAACAAAATCATGTCCGGTTCCATTGCTAGTGCGCGGGCGATCGCAACTCGCTGTTTTTGTCCGCCGGATAGTTTTGCGGGGTACACATGGGCTTTTTCCACCAAACCTACCTTACCAAGCAACTCTAACCCCTTTTGCGTTGCCTGTTCCTGATTGATTCCCCTAACCTTAATGGGGGCATAGGTGACATTTTGCAACGCCGTCATGTGGGGAAATAAATTGAAGTGTTGAAACACCATCACCAAGCGCTGCCGAACTTTGGCGATGTTTGCTTTGGGAGCGGTAATTTCATTTTCTTTAAAGTAAACTCGTCCTTTGGTGGGGCGTTCTAACAAGTTCATGCATCGCAGGAAAGTTGACTTACCTGACCCACTTGGACCTAAAATGGCTACGACTTGACCCTTGTAAATCTCAGTCGAAATATCTTTCAAAACCTCAAGCTTGCCAAAAGATTTACACAAGAACTCCGTACGAATGATAGCTTCACTCACTTCGCCTCAACCTCCTTTCGAGTGTGGATGCGCCCCTAGTTAAACCCATAACCAAAACGTAGTAGATTAAGCCAGCAAACAGCAGGGGTTCAAAGTAGATATATTTATTAGCTCCGACAATTTGGGCACTGCGTAAAATTTCCACCACACCAAGAGTTGAAACCAAAGCGGAATCTTTCAAAAGTCCAATCGTTTCATTTACCAAAGCGGGGAGAATGTTCTTCAATGCTTGGGGCAAAATGATGTCCCACATCATCAACGCGTAGGGAACACCCATAGACATTGCCGCCTCACTCTGTCCTTTATCTACTGCTTGAATCCCACCCCGGATAGTTTCTGACATATAAGCCCCAGAGTTGAGAGTAAATGTGAGGACTCCTGCCTGCAATGCAGGTATATCATAACCAGTTAGCTGAGGTGTTGCGTAGTAAACCAATGCCAGCTGCAACAGCAATGGTGTGCCTCTAAATACAGAGGTGTAAGCGTTGGCTAACCAACCTAGTGGCTTTATACCTGAAATTTTTAATAGAGATAGTAATGTTCCCCAGATTAAACCCAGAAATACTGATAGCACAGTGAACAACAAAGTTAAGGGAATTCCCCGAAGAATAAAAGGAAGATCTGGAAGGATTCTCTTAAAGTCTAAATTCAGTCCACCTTGAGGTGCGGGTGCTGTTGACGATGCAGCGTTTGCTGCGGTGTTGAGGGAAAACCACTTCGTCGCTAGTTTTTCCAGTTCGCCCCTGTCCTTCATTTGCTGAAGGACTTTGTTAAAGGGTTCGACTTGATTTGAACCTTTGGGAAAGGCGATCGCCGAACCTGTACCCTCTTGTGATGAAGGAATAACGTTAAATTCTAAATCCGAGTTAGCTTGAGCAAATCCTTTAGCAACCGTATCTTCGATGATCGCAGCATCAATTCGCCCAGATTTAATTTCCTGAATGACTTCAGGGACTTTGTTAAGTTGCTTTAGCTGAATTCCGGGAATTTTTTTGGCTAATTTCTGAGCATTTTGCTCCTGGATTGTGCCCAGTTGAACGCCAACTTTTTTCCCAGATAAATCTTCTGGTTTTTTTAGGTAACTACTCTTGGGAGCAACAATTGTATCTTTCGCTTGATAATAGATGATGGAAAAATCAACGTTCTTTCGCCGTTCTGGTGTAGGAGTCATCCCAGCCATCACAAAGTCAGCACGATTTGCCTGGAGTGCAGGAATCAAGCCGTTAAAATCCGACTCCATCACCTTGAGTTTGAACCCCAGTTCCTTGGCAATGGTATTGGCTATATCAACATCAAAGCCAACGATTTTCCTTTCACCGCCCTGAGTGTCGTAATACTCGTAAGGAGGATAGTCCGGCGAGGTGATCATCGTCAGCGTGTCTTTACCAACTGATGAAGCTGCATATAGGGGATTGGTATGCCCCGCGATAGTACTGATTGCTACCATTGCTGTAAATAGCAGCAGAAATAGCAATACTTTGCGTTTGTTCATTAATTTGGACAGCCACAGATGCACACTTAGCTAGGAAATCTAGAGTAACTCAAATTTTAGACCTGTTGCACGAATATAGCAGTCCTATCTGCTAAGTGAAAATTACCTTTAAACGAACCGCCAAGACGCCAAGAACGCCAAGAAAAGAGACAACAGAGAGTTAAGCGCAAGCGCAGGCGCTTTCACACGAATGATTTAGGATTGCTATAGTGTGAGCATGAAAAAATACAGGTCAAAAAAGAAATACCAGCCTTTTTTGCTAGATTTGAGCTACAAGCTTAGCTTGAAAACACATAACCAGGTTTCTGTGAATGGGTAAGTTCTAACATCTTGTTTGATGCTTCAGGCTCCTGTTGTAAATCTCTACCTAACGAGTTATATTTTTGTCGTAGTTCCAACCTCTCAATACAGGCAATTAACCACACTAAACCTGCGGCATAGCCAGCCACCACATCCGTAGGCCAGTGTACGCCAAGATAAAGCCGACTAAAACCTATCGCCAGAATTAAGACAAACGTCAAAGCAAAAATCCGTCCCCGCCATTGAGGAAATTGCTTTGCCAGAATATAGCCGATAAAGCCGTAAATCACGATTGATACCATAGCATGACCGCTAGGAAAACTGTGTAAACCCACATGAATAAGTCGGTCCCACAGTGCTGGACGTGCTCTACCAAACACCAGTTTCAGCAAACAATTTAAGGCGATCGCACCACCGACGGCTATACCCAAGGTAGTTGCTTGAAAGCGACGGTTATGATATCTAAGTCCAAATCCCAATCCCAAAGAAACCAACAGCAAAACCGTTGGATCGCCAAGAGAAGTGATACCAAGCATGATGCGATCAAGAAGTGGCGTGTGCAGTTTCTGAATTGCTAGTAAAATGCTTGTGTCAAGATTATATTTATGTAGCACTGCGGTACAAAGGACAAGGCTGGAAACAGCCCCTGATACCAGAACAAGTTGATTGCCCGCTTCGTCTAATTCTTTGTTCGTATGCGTTTGGGGCAGTAGAGCTTTGCCCTTTTGTTTGTGAGCATCGGCTTTAGGCTGATTTAATTCTCCTTTATTTATAGGTAAATTTTCTTTTGCTGTACTGATATAAGCTGTCGTTACAGGTAGTTTTCTGACCTGTTTTCTGTAATCTAAGACAATATCTTGGAGGAGTAAGGCGATCGCATTTGGGCTTTTTTCTGGATGGAAAATCACAAGAACATTTCCTGTGATATGGTTAGCATGAACTTGCGCGATGATTTCTTCCTGTGACAATCGCGATTCAAGGTATCTTTTGAGATCTTCCGAGTAATGAAGTCCACTGACTTTATATCTAGCTCTTCCTTTGACAGCGGTATGTATTGCCCGAACCAAAGGATTCTCATTGGGGAGTTTATCGAAGTTAGGAGTGCCCATTTTTCTACTTAGCTGCCTAAAACCTTCCAGGCTGTGAATATCTTAGCGGAAACGGTGGGTAATATCGGCACAGGCTACACAGCGTCGGCTTCTAATAGAGTAGCCGACGCCAGTCGCACGGCCGGGGGTTTCCCCAGCAGGCGAAAAACTCCTCAAGTCGCCACAGCCTCGCCCATCTCGCTACCTCCGCTACGCGCGTCTACACCAGCAGCTTGCAGCCTTTCGAGCTGCAAGCCCACTTCTTTGGACGCACTTCGCGCTTGTAATCGCTTGTTGGGCAAGATGAACATCATGCCAGATTTTAGCCTCTTGATCATGCTTTCCGTGGTCGAGAGCAATCGTTCCCAAAAATCTGTCTTAGGCTGTCCATACACAATGGCGGTACGCGCTTTGTTGATGTTACGTGTACTGTCAATTAAGTTGATCACAGCATCAAAAATGGCTCCCAGAATTGATTTTGCCGTTGCTCGCTTTGGCAAAACTATATTTGGGGCGGTTTGAATAAGATTGACCAGATGCTCGCGCATTTGCTGATCTGAAATGACGCCTGGTTGATAAGTGACGACAATCGATCCAGCTGTCGGGTTAACACGGACATCCGTAGTCCTAGAGTCGGATTCTATCACCAGCTTGAGTTTATTGGCATACTCAGAATCTTTGACTAGCCGAGGAATACGAAAACGAACACGTCCAGGAATTGCATGGGCAACGCTATAAGATATCTTTTCGGGTGGTGCTGTTTTATGAGCTACGCTGGAGGTTATCTTTTTAGGTTGTTGATGCGAATTGACAAGAGTACCTTTGTCAGAATTAGACCGTTTTGTAGAAGTCATACTAAATATCTCAGTTTCCAAAAAGTAAAAAAAGGAGCCGAGGTTTATATTTTTTTTTAATTTTGGAATAAATAGCCAAAACATTTTCTCTCTGATTAAGTACGGTAACTGCTAATGTTTTCCTCCATCTTCTATCTAAAGAATGTCTTTAATCAGTAAGTGGACATATTAAAGAAAAACGCAGAACACACAATACAATTTTGGAATCTCTTACTATAGCCCCAGGGATTACTCAGGGAGGATGTCACTTTTCCTTAAATGTCCACACCCCACCATCCCAATTACTATCTAATGAAGGTTGTTGTAGCCAGTACTGACAACGCTGCAAATGTAGTATTGTCGCTAAGTCTTTACTGTCAATTTCTAAAACTTTGGCAAATTCAGCTTGGGCACGGCTAAACTGGCGACTCAAGTAATATTCGCGCCCTCTGTGATAATACTCAATTAATTGCAGCTTTTTGCTACAAATAGGGTCGGAACGCAAGCCGACTAATTCATATATGGCTACCGACTCATTTCTCCCTTTGACACGAATGTAATCTAGTTCTCTCGCCCATATGTACTGTTTGCAAGGCTGATATGTGTTTTCACTAATAATAATGTCGCAGCCATACTGCTTGGTCACGCTTTCCAGTCGGGAGCCTAGATTAACGCCATCGCCAATGGCAGTAAATTCCATTCGCTTGCTTGAGCCAATATTACCACTAATAACTATGTCTGAATTAATACCAATACCAATATTTATTTTTGGCTTGTTAGCTGCTTGACGACGGACATTAAGTTCTTGCAAGCGATGGCGCATTTCTATAGACGTTTGCACCGCCATCCAAGCGTGTTGTTGCAAAGGCAAGGGGGAACCGTAAACAGCCATTATGGCATCGCCGATATATTTGTCTAAGGTGCCTTTGTATTGAAAAACTGCCTCTACCATCGATTCAAAATATTCGTTGAGCATACTGACCACTTCTTCTGCTTGCATTTTTTCCGTTAAAGTGGTGTAGCCACGAATATCAGAAAACAAAATTGAAACTTCTTTGCGATCGCCTCCCAGTTTTGCGTCATCCAATTTCAACAACTCTTCTGCTAATTCCTGAGTCATGTAGCGATACATCGTACTCTTGAGGCGCTTTTTATCGCTGATGTCATCCATAACAACCAGCGTCCCACGCACTTGCTCAGAGTCGCTGGCGTCTGCGATCGCGCTGATCGATAAATTCACACTGTGCTGTGTTTTGCCAGTCGTTAGCAGGGTGCGATCCGGATAGTACTGCTCGCGGTATCTTAAGTCTGCTGGATTTAAGGCTGCTTGGCACCAATTGCTAAAGTCGCCTTCTTTGATGCAGACAACATCACTGATTAATTTACCTTCCAAGCGTTCTTCTGGTTCCACACCTAGCAAACGTTTGGCGGTTTCATTTGCGGCGATAATTAACCCTGCTTTATCAGTAGAAATCACCCCATTGGAAAGACTGCGAAGAATGTCTCGCTGTAAAAGTTCCTGTTGTTTGACTGTGGCAAATAACTGGGCATTGTGCAACGCCACCCCCGCCTGAATATTAAAAGCTTCCATGAACTCTTCGTCGTTGCGGTCAAAACTCGCTTGGAAGCATTCAGGAGCCTTGGGCCACAACCTGGGATGATAAGGGGGAAAATGTCCTGGTTTCTTTTTATTGACTAGCTGACTCACGCCAATCAATTCTCCATCGGCGTTAAATACTGGCATACAAAGTAAGTTACAGGTGCGATAACCATTTTGCTGGTCTATTTGTTTGGCAGTATCTGAGTCAGGATGATTGTACAGGTCAAACGGAATGTTGAGCGTCTTGCCGGTAAGGGCGACTATACCAGCAAAGCCTTTACCCTTCGGTACTCGCAACTCCTTAGTTGATCCGTCGTCTTGAGTTATTTTCGTCCAAAGTTCACCATTATCGCGGTCTAACAACCATAAGGTACTGCGATCTGCGTTCATCAGTTCCTTCGCTTCAGCCATCACTCGCTTCAGGGTGTCCTCTAAGTCAAGACTACTTTGACTGAGCGATTTGATTGCTTTCATCAGGGCTGCAGTAGCTCTCTGTTTTTGAGTTGCAATGTAAAACGAGCGTGAGGACTCTAAAATGAGCCGAATGGATGGAGCAAATTCCAGAAATAATTGTTCGTCCGTATCCGTAAAACCCGTAGTATCAATACGCTCTGAAAGAGGAGCATTTGGATGGCTGGGCAATTTTAATTTATTCAGTAATTGTACGACTGCGACTAATTGCCCTTGTTCGTTTAAAAGTGGCAAAGCCAACATAGAGTAGGTGCGGTAGCCAGTTCTTTTTTCTTGCTCTTGGGCAAAGACCGAACGCGGATCGTTATAAAAATCAAAGGGAATATTGACGACCTTTTTATATGTCGCAACTTCGCCAGCAATGCCTTTATCTGCCGGTATACGGATTTCTAGCGAGCGATCGCCCTCTGCCTCAGCTAATATTGACCAAAGTTCTTTTTTTTCTTCATCCAATAAAAATATAGTAGTACGGTCAGCACATAGTAATTCCCCTGTTTTCAAAGTAATTGACTGTAGCATATCCTGTAGAATTGCTTCAAAACCCTGAGAATCCAACATGGACAGGGTTTGGTTGACAATTCTTAATTTTTGTTCAACTTCCGTAACGACCTGTTTAAAAGTATCCTGGGTCAGAGGAGCCAAAAAACTAGATATCGTTCCTTTGCGTTTGACAAAAGAACCCACACGAGTGGTTTCTTGAGGCAATTCGCGGGTTTTTTGACTGGCAACACTAATAATTAAATCGGCGGTATGACCGTAACTACGTTGATGAACTGACATAACTGATGTTGATATAGAATTACACATTAGGAATGCTTAACTATGCCATTTAATTTATGTAAGTGTTGCTACAGGCAACCAGTGATTAACATCATCCTCAGTGTAATCTGTGATCAAGCAAGCGTCACCTTCTGGAAGTTAGGAGTTAAAAATGTGACACACTTCTAGGCTGATTGCTATGCCTTCTTAGTAGTCCGCACGCCACGCTATGCATATGCCTGCGGCACGCTTTACGCTTACGCAAGACAGCGTAGGCTTTTCAGTTCATCGGGAACCTTGTCTGAAGCTAATCGACTAAAGCTTTCCGTGCCAATTTAACGTAGGTTTTGACGGTTTCGTAGGGCATTTCTAAATCCGTTGCGATATCCTGCAAAGATTCCCCCATTTCCTGGCGTGCCAAAATAGTAGCCCTTGTCTGACAAACAGATATAGCGCGCTCGCCGCCTGTGCGTTTCTGTTTTGCCATCAGCATCTAGGTGAGTTGACCAATTCGCTGTTGTAGCTGAGTTTCTGGTGCTGGTATCTCAACATTTGCCGCAGTTTGTAGCCATCCTAAGCGTGTTTGACCGAAGCCAAATGTTGTTTTGTGTCCTGTGCCACAATAAGGAGCAAGTTGACTAAGTGCTTTGAACAGCTGCACAAACTCAGGTTGTGCTGATGCTGCTTGAGTCAAACCGTATTCAATAGCGCCTGTAAACCCTGTCACCGTACCTTTTTTCCCACCTGCTACTTTTACTGATGTCAGTTGGTGAGTGTGGATGATAACATTTTCGTCTACCCACTCCAGAAAGATATTTTGTTCTATAGGCTTGTTAGAAAAATCATTCCAACGACGTAAATAGCTGTGAAAAACATTTTGAGGCAAAGGCAACGGAAAGTGATGCCCTTTACGACGAAAGCTGCTGGGGCTGATAAAACTCAGGCTGACAGTGTTTTTTGTTTCTGTTGCTAGTACAGCGCGGCGTAAGTCGTAGGCGGGTGAGTTACCCTGACTGATTTAATCTCCACAGGCGAGTTGCGAATCTCAATAGTTTGAGGTAAATGTTGCAACCAATGAGTCATCCATTCTACGACTGGGGATGATATTGTCAATTAACCTGCTATACAAGTGCGGAATTTGTTTTTATTTTCTTGTATTTATATAGTTTAGGAATTTATAAATTAACAGAAAGTGCATCTATAAAAAGATGTATTTTTTGTTTTTCCTCTTTTAAGGAAAGATTTTAATTATTATTTATGTAATAATTTATTTGTTAGTACATAACTAGAAAAGTATTAATAGAGCCAAGAAAAAGACTCACAGTAGAATTACCAGAAAGTGAATGCAGTGTATTAGAAAGTTATTGCTTGCGTAAACAAGAATTTAAACGTCAAGTCATACTTTTTGAAGTTGCAGTTATATTAACTGTGATTTTCAGTCTATTAAGTGAAACTGAAATGACGAATACAAATCACTATTCTGAAAACAAAGCTAAAAAAGAACAAACAGAATGAACAAAACCAACCGAGCATGGTTACAACAACCCTGATTCCTTAGATTGTGCTGACCCTTATCTATTAACAAATAGTGAAAATATGCTTAAGTGCTAATCATTGCGTGAAAGAATGCGAGTAATCGATGATAGACACGACCATTTTCAAGACAATCTTTAAGGTTGAATATAGTTAATCTTTTAATTAGTTGGAGTCCTTCTATGTCAAACCGTCCTACCCCACCCAAAAAACCTTCCAATAATCCTTTAATAAAATTTTTATCAACAATTGTCAACTTTATAACTAATCCGAGGCTTGCCAATTTTGCACAAATTTATCCCTTTTTAATCCCTTCATTAGTAGGATTAATAACATTTATATTAGGATTAAATTCAAGCGGTTTTTTTCATAGCTTCAATCCTCAAGACAAAGACTTTCAAAAGCAAGTCTGTCAAACTTATGAAAAAAATGTGACGAAGAGACTACAACTCGAAGGAAAAGTCGAAGGAAAAACCTATGATTGGATAGAAACATCTTTTGAAGACAATAAGAATAATAGCGACAAAAATCTTCTGCCATTTTCTTGTGAGTACACCATAATAAAAGGTACTACAGAGTTAGAAAGTAAAAAAAATTCTATAGAGCTTAACCCTTTGTTTCCTGACTTAATTAATGACATTAATGATGATTTTGAAAAAGAGATAAAAATGGAAAATGTATGTGACCATGAAACAATTAAGAAACAAATGGAAGAATTGAGCACAGACAAAGGAGATTATAAAAAAGAAAATGGTGATAGAATTGTACCAGGAAAACCAGAATTTCTTACAAGTAAAAAAGAGGTTTATCCAGTATTTCGATGGGTATGCAATTACAAGATCATCAAAAAACAAACACGACAGAAGCCTATACTAACAAGAAGTGAGGACAAGATAGACCTTCGATTAGAAGATTATTGTATACAAAAAGCGAAAGACGAAGGCAATACAGGACGAGTAAAACCAACTCATCACAATTACAGAGATCCTTATTCTTTATATTGTGTTAACCCTACTTCTCCTAATAATTAATTAATATTATGCCCAGTCAGATTACCTTAACAACTGTAGGGGCAATTCATGAATTGCTCCTACAGATAATTGCGGGTAATTGAAGACTATCAAATCAAATACTTAAGAGGAAAGTTGAACTAAAACTCTCAAAAACTCATTGTATGCTAGAACTATTTGGAGAAAAATGCCTGAATTCAACAAGAAAAAACAACAGCAAAAGATATTACAAAAACTCAAATCTCCTACAGTAATATTTTTGGGTGTATTACTGGGCATCATCTTATTTTCCATTGCGCAAGCTTTATCGCAGCAACCAGTAGTCCTGAATATGTTGATGACTGCTCCTGATGCCCAACCTTGGAGACAAGGCATAATCAAAGACTTTGAAACAAAAAATCCCGGCATTCGCATCAATATTATTGAAGGTCCAAATGCGACAAATTTGCTGGAAGACCTGTATACTTCAGCATTTATCTTGGGTGATTCTCCTTATGACTTGGTCAATATGGATGTCATTTGGACACCCAAGTTTGCTGCTGCTGGATGGTTGTTAGATTTGAGCGATCGCCTGACAAAAGAAGAGTTAGCAGCATTCTCGCCCAAAGACGTAGAAGGGGGACGTTACGAAGGCAAACTGTACAGAATTCCCATGCGGAGTGATGTTGGAGTTCTCTACTACCGAGAAGACTTACTCAAGCAAGCAGGTTTTCAACCGCCAGAAACCTTTGCAGATTTGCTCAAAATTTCTCAGTCCTTAAAAGAGCAAGGAAAGATTAATTGGGGTTACGTTTGGCAAGGTCGTCAGTACGAGGGACTCGCTGCGATGTTTGTGGAAGTCTTGCAAGGTTTTGGTGGATTTTGGGTGAATCCCAATACCTTAGAAGTTGGGCTAGATAAACCCGAGACATTAAAAGCGATCGCTTTTCTCAAAGATACAATTGCTGAGCGTGTTTCTCCTCCCGGAGTGACAACGTATCAAGAAGAAGAAACAAGGCGCATTTTCCAAAGTGGTCAAGTCGCATTTATACGTAGTTGGCCCTATCTTTGGCCCCTAGCAAATGCAGAAAGTTCGCCAATCAAAGGCAAAATTGCCCTAAAACCAATGGTTGGTACACCTGGGAACAGTGGAGGAGCGTGTTTAGGTGGCTGGGGTTTGGGAATTTCCAAATCTTCCAGACATCCTCAAGAAGCTTGGAAAGCAATTCAATATTTTACAAGTGAAGACGCACAGCGCCAATTTATTTTAAATGCAGGTTTTGTACCAAGCCGACGCTCATTATTTACAGACCCACAAATCGTCAGCAAATACCCTCACTATCCCCAGTTACTAAAGATAGTGAATCAGGCAGTTTTACGTCCGCCTATCGCCCAATATGCTCAAGCATCAGATATTTTGCAACGTTACCTCAGTGCTGCACTGACAAATCGCATGACTCCTGAAAGCGCAATGCAAGCTGCTGCTAATGAAACGAGACGACTACTAAAGTCTAGCGGCTAATGTAGAGACGTTGCATGCAAGACTGTTGACTAATGAAGATGTACAGACGCGCCATGGCGCGTCTCTACAAATGACTATTAACTATTGACTCATGACTAACATGCAAACAATACGAAGTCGAGAACAACGAACAGCGTGGATTTTCTTACTACCCGCCTTGCTGTTGCTGTTGTTTGTCTTCGGCTATCCAATAGCCCGTGCTTTTTGGTTAAGTTTCTTTACAGAAAATTTGGGAACGAACCTGCAACCCGTCTTTTCTGGTTTGGAAAATTACGCGCGGATGGCGGGGGATGGTCGTTTTTGGCAAAGTTTTTGGACAACATCAGTATTTACTTTATCAACAGTGGTGCTAGAGCTACTGCTGGGACTAGGTATTGCCTTAGTGTTGAACAAGCCCTTTTTTGGCAGGGGTGCGGTGCGTACAATCGCTATTTTACCTTGGGCTTTGCCGACTGCCCTGATCGGTCTTGCCTGGGCGTGGATTTTTAACGACCAGTTCGGGGTTGTCAACGACCTTCTGTTGCGGCTGGGTTTGATTCAAACTGGAATTAACTGGTTGGGAGAACCAACATTGGCAATGATAGCCGTGATAGTTGCAGATGTGTGGAAAACGACTCCATTTATCAGTATTTTGCTATTAGCTGGTTTGCAGTCAATTTCAGCAGACTTGTACGAAGCACACGCGATTGATGGCGCAACACGTTGGCAAAGCTTTTATCAAATAACTCTACCCCTTTTGATGCCACAAATTCTTATTGCTATGCTGTTTCGGTTTGCTCAGGCTTTTGGGGTTTTTGATTTGATGGCTGTCATGACCGGAGGTGGTCCCGGTGGTGCAACAGAAGTGGTATCACTGTATATCTACTCTACCGTCATGCGCTACTTGGATTTTGGGTATGGATCTGCACTTGTCGTGGTGACGTTTCTTTTATTAATTGCAACCGTTGCTATTGCTAGTTTTTTACTCAACAAATCTCGAATTAATACCTCTTACTAATTACAAATTTCCAATCTAAAATTTCTATGGCTGTCACTCAGGAAAAATTAACCACACCTAAACCAAAAACGAAGGTAAAGAATCCGGGGAAAAACATCTTGTTTTGGATAGGAATTACCTTAGTAGTCATTTTCTGCCTAGCACCAGTCATGTGGCAAGTACTAACCTCATTCAAATTGAATCAGGATATTGCTAAAGTTCCCACGGTTTATTTTCCCACTCGGATTACCCTCAATCACTACATTGAATTATTTATTCGTCGTCCGTTTTGGCGCTACATCTTAAATAGTGCCTTTGTCTCGATTATTTCCACAGCTTTATCTTTACTGTTGGGTGCGCCTGCTGCTTACGCTTTAGCACGGTTGCGTCCTTGGGGTGGAAGAGCCATCCTTGCAGCTATCCTAATTGTGACTTTATTTCCTGGAATTTTATTATTCTTAGGACTATTGGAAATTATCCAAAAGTTGCATCTCGGCAACAATTATCTAGCGCTTATTATTCCCTACACTGCTATTAATTTACCTTTGACAATTTTAGTGTTACGCAGCTTTTTTCAGCAATTACCAAAAGACTTGGAAGATTCAGCAAGAGTAGATGGCTACAACACTTTGCAAATGCTATTGCAAATATTACTACCTATGACGATTCCTGCTTTGGTGACGACTGGAATTCTCACATTTATTTTTGCCTGGAATGAGTTTATCTTTGCCCTCACATTTATCACTCGTGAAGACATGAAAACTATTCCCGTTGCTGCGGCACAATTAGGCGGTGCTTCAGCATTTGAAATTCCCTATGGTCCTATTGCTGCAGCAACTGTTGTCGGCACATTGCCGTTAGTTTTACTCGTTTTGTTCTTCCAGCGCAAGATTATTCAAGGTCTTACTGCTGGTGCTGTTAAAGGTTGATAGGGGACTGGTTAGTAGTTAGTGGTTAGTAGTACTGTGCGACAACCAACAACTAACATAACAACCAACAACCAACAAATGTAGAGACGCGCCATGGCGCGTCTCTACAACTAAGAATCTCCACTTTCTACTCCCTACTGTTTAATAAAAATTATGGCGACACTTGAATTAAAAAACTTAAATAAGACCTATACTGCCAAAGTCATTCCAGTTAAAGACGTTAGTTTAACTGTAGATGAAGATGAATTTCTGACTTTACTTGGTCCAAGTGGCTGTGGTAAATCTACGACACTGCGAATGATTGCAGGGTTGGAGGAACCGACTCGCGGTCGAATATTTCTTGGAAGTGAGGATATTACGTTTAAGCGACCAGGCGATCGCAATATGGCGATGGTGTTTCAAAGCTATGCGCTTTATCCTCACATGAGCGTGTACGAAAACCTAGCCTCTGGACTGAAGTTGAAAAAAACTCCTCGTGCTGAAATTGAACAACGAGTCACAGAAGTTTCAAAACTTCTAGGATTAGAAGAATTGTTGCAACGTAAACCCGGTCAATTATCGGGGGGACAAAGGCAAAGGGTAGCCGTCGGTCGGGCATTGGTGCGTCGCGCGCAAGTGTATTTGTTGGATGAACCACTCAGTAACCTAGATGCACTCCTGCGCGAACGAGTCCGTGCAGATATCAAGCAAATATTCGCCGCCCAAAAAGCCCCTGTGGTTTACGTAACTCACGACCAAACAGAAGCGATGACACTTTCCACAAAAGTGGCTGTCCTCAACGACGGTCTCGTCCAGCAACTCGACCCGCCAGAACGCATCTACAACCAGCCAGCGAATTTATTTGTCGCTGGATTTGTTGGGAGTCCGCAAATGAATTTGCTGACGCTCCCTTGCAAGGGACGTTATGCAATGCTTGGTGATGCAAAAATACTTTTGCCAAATCTCCCAACAGTACCACCGGAAATTATATTAGGTATCCGTCCAGAACACGTCCGCATTCCACAACCAGATGATACACAGACGATTCAAGGTCAAGTGTATCTGGTGGAAAACTTGGGTATGCACAACTTGGTAAGTGTACGTGTTGCAAGTTCTGAAACAGAACCATTCACCGTGCGTGCTTTGTTACCTCCAGACCAAAAATGGAATAATCAGCAGATTACATTGGCTTTACCACCCCAAAATATCCACTGGTTTGATATTCAATCGGGTGATGCTTTGCGGTTTCATTAGAGATTGAGCCGAGATAGCTAGAAAAAAGTGCTACTTTGGTGAAAACACGTAATATATCTGTAATTCACCAATATTACAATTAGCTGGGGATAAGGTTTCTACTTGTTAGTAGCACTTTGTCGAAGTAAAGCAACTTTCTCCTCTTTATGAAACTCTTAAACCCAAGGGACAGGTTCTACATCACCATACCAGCAATGTCCTGGTCTACGTTTGAAGTAAGACCCTTTATAGTTGAACATTTTTAGGAGAATAAGTTCTAAATACCATAGCCCAAGCATCCAAGCTTCAACTCTTGCTGCACTGGAAGTATTGACAAATGTTTTACGATTGTTGGGGGCTGAATGGGTAATACTATTTCGGATTTCAACAAATGCATACGGTCCATTATTGCTGTTCTTTAGCTTGCACTCAAAGTCAGCTAAGTTAGTGAACTCAGACGGTATGTCTTTAGAAATTGCACACTCCTTAAGAAGCCGATTTATTTTTCTTGAGGTCGAGTCAAACGGTTTTTTATTAAAGTCCTCTTCACTAATGCTACCTTTCTCCACCAAGCAAACCCATGCAATAAGTTCCAATGCAGCTTGTGCCAAAATAATTGAGCCTTCTATCCCGCTTACATTTCTATTGCTCTTTAGATACCAATAAATAGCAAGTTTGGCTGATTCACCCCAATCTTGCCACCATTTCAAGAACCCTGGAAAAGTATTTGCAAGGTTGTTACCGTCTAAACCCCAAGCCCATGACTCTACTGACCACCAAGGATCTGAATTCGATAATTTCCACTCTTCCCAAACTCGCTGTTCACTTGCATTGTAGCCTACCAGGAGAGTGGGAGAAACTTGAAAGCCTCGAATAAATGAAAGGAAGTAAGAAAAAGCTTCTAAAAAGTCCCGTGCTTCATCTACTGCAAAAGGCGTCTCATCAGTTCTTTCAAGTTTTCCTACGTGAGTTATAGCATAGCCTCCTTGTGCGGTGAGGGAATTCAATATTTGACTTACTGTCTCAAGTTGATCTATCGTTACTCTCCACCCCCCAGCCTCAAAGACAACTCTTTCAATCGTAGTCTTGCTGGAATCTTCTTGGATAAATACTGATTTACAAGAACCAATTAGATTATGAAAGTTGGTTAGGTGAAACTTTATATATGCCAAGCCATTTCCTGATCCTATGATGATAGGTTCTTTGGTTAGTCCCCAGACTTGCATTGAATGTTCGGTTTGATTTAACTCCTCGTTCACTCTCGAAACATAAACCTTAAGCCAACCTTCAGTCTCTGACAACTTGAGATCAGCTTCACCAGTATCGATTCTACCTAAGTTGTCGCTGGACATATGGAATTCAACTTGGGGGTAAGGGAACCATTTCAGGTAAACAGTACCGCTTCCTTTGGTGACTATATTCTGCTGCTCAACTTCCAGTTCTCCTTTGTAAAGTAGAATTGCTTGGTTAGGTTCTTCAAGTGAGTAAGCTGGTCTCAACGCAGGAGGAAGACTAGAAAACCAGTCCTGAAATTCCATAAGTCCACAAAGATTTTATGCTACATTGGCTAGCTTAGCGTATATACCGAGTTATCTGATTACATTAGCAGACATCCTTTTTAAAGCTTTTGAGAAGCATTATCGCAATGTCAAACTTTACATTCCAACATCCAAGCTTACAGCGCTTGTCATTTGCATAAAGTACAAACCATATGCTAAGAGTACAGCATTGCTTTTTGCTCAATAAAAAAGCCCAGCCTCATAAAAGAGACTGAGCGTTACCTTTAGGCTAACCAACTGTGCATTTAAGTTAAATCGCCTTAAAGGTAAAGGGAGTTAATTACTGTTGAAAATCAATTAGGCAGAAGCTTGATCCAAGTTAACTTTGACGACTTTGTTCTTTTCTTCTTCAGCCTTAGGCAGTGTCAAATTCAAAATACCATCTTTGTATTCTGCTGTGACATTGGTATTTTGAATACGAGCCGGTAAAGGAATCACGCGCTGGAATTTACCGTAGTGGAATTCACTGCGGGTAACACCCTTTTCTTCAGTCTTGGTTTCTGACTTACGCTCACCTTTAATGGAAATAGCGTTTTGTGTGACTTGGACATCCAAGTCTTTAGCTTCTATTCCTGGAAGTTCTAGCTTGAGATGGATAGCTTCTGCTGTTTCTTGCAACTCAGCAGCAGGAATTCTAGGGAAATTTCTTTCAACAGATGCTGATGGTACGAGCATATCATCAAATAAGCTGTTCATTTGACGTTGTAAGGAGTTCATTTCTTGCCAAGGATTCCAACGAACTAATGCCATTGTTTTGTCTCCAACCAATAAGATTTTGTTTAGTTAATTCAGCATTTAGCTTGCTTTGATTCTTATGTTATTGAACAATAAAGTGATTGATAATCCGGTTTTTATCACCTAATAAATAATGATTACCGAACTTTGATGAAAGGAGCTTTACGGGGATTGGGGACTAGGGATTACCCCCTCGACTTCGCTCGGGGCTAACGTTGAGCGAAGCGTTCGACTGAGCGCTCACGCCGAAGTCCGAAACGTTAGGGATTGGGGACTCGGAGGAATCCCTCGTTCCCAGGTTTTGCCTGGGAATGCTTTTTTTGGAGGCTCCTGCCTCCTCCAAACACGAGAGGCAAGAGCCTAGGAATGACAGCGTTACCAGGCTCGAGCCTGGTAACGAGGGCTTGGGGTAGAGGCTATTCTTGCCGTGCCCCTACAATCCTGCTATATTGCAATACCGTTCAAATAAGACCAAAACCCTTATCAGGAACACAATGTAGAGACGTGCCATGGCACGTCTCTACACTACGTAATTTTTTACACATCAACCTTAACTGAACCGTATTGTGCTATGTTGCACTCAATTGAATACTGGTTTTGCCGTCCTTTTTTAGGACTGCTTAAGAACGCCGCGCATTAATACAACACCATTCTTTACGCTGCAACACGGTTGCAACTACCCACCCATGCTTTTCTAGGCTGTCGCAGACGGCTTTGGATTGCTCAACTAAAATCCCACTAAAGACACCCCAAGTACTGGGTTTGGCGATTGGGCTTTGCCCACTGCTGAAAGCGATCGCACTCATTTGTGGAACCAACTTTATAATCACATCTGCCAAAATATTGCAGACGATACCATCGACTGGTTGCTCAATCAGTTTCGTCAAAACGTCTACACTCCCCTCAGCCACCACTAACCTTTCTGGATTTATACTGTTGAGTGCGAGGTTTTCTGCGGTTGATTTTACCGCCAAAGGATCAGTATCGACTGCATAAACTTTCTTTGCTCCCAACAGCAGCGCCCCTATCGAAAGGATACCAGAACCACAACCAATATCCGCAATGACCACACCCCCTTCCGAGTTAGGGGGGTCAGTCAACTGCATTTCCAATGATTCCAAGCACAGCTGTGTTGTGGCATGGTCGCCTGTGCCAAATGCTACGCCAGGATCCATGCGAAGAACTACGCGGTCAGAATTTTCTGGTACTGGTAGCCATGCAGGGTTGATGAGGAAGCGATCGCCTATCTCCTGGGGTTGCCAATATTGTTTCCAGCTCGTTGCCCAATCTTGCTCATCAATCAACTCCCGCTGTAGAGTTGGTATAGAAAGCCCCATAGAAAGAGCATCTTGACGCAGCCACTGTGAGAGTTCATCTAAAGAAGAAAGCTGCATTTGGAATTCGGGCAAATAACTCCGTATCAACAAGTTATTTCCTTTTCTTTCACTAGCGATGCCGCGACAACCAACATTTCCCAGTCGCCAAAAGATGGAATCTTCTAGCTCTGGTTCACATAGAATTTGTAATTCCCACCAAGTGTTTGCCATAAATCAGAATTCACAATTCAGAATTCACAATTCAGAATTCAGGAGCCAGAAGACACGGGAGTTATTTATTTCTTCTGACTTCTGAACGCCAGTCACCTACTTCGGGAAACCCTCCTACAGTGCTGGCTCCTCCTGAGTGCTGACTCCTATAGTGTTACCGTATATGCATCACGAATTCCAGGCACTTTGGTAATCTCAGACAAAATCCCATCAGGTAAGGGATCATCAAGGCTGAGAACCATCACTGCATCACCACGAACGATTTTGCGACCTACCTGCATACTGGCAATATTGACATTAAAACTACCAAGTAGGGAACCGAGTTTGCCAATAATCCCTGGCATATCCCGGTGCAGGGTGAATAGCATATGTGGGCTAGGGGGAACGTTAATCGGGAAATCGTCTAAGTTGGTGAGGCGAATTTCCCCCCCGCCTAACAAAGCGCCCGTAACAGCATGAGTTCCCAAAGAACCTGTAGCTTCTAAATGCAGGGAACCTGCGTAGTCTTTAACTGCAGCATCCCGCGTTTCAATAACGCGAATTCCGCGCTCTTTTGCTTCAATGCTGGCGTTAACGTAATTCACCCGTTCCCGCAGGGCTTGGTAAAGTAGACCTTTGAGAGATGCTACTACCAAAGGTTGGCTCCTGTTTGTAGCCAGTTCGCCTTGCAGGCGGATATTGAGCAATTCCACTCGTCCACCAGCCAACTGTCCCACCAAGTTACCCAAGGTTTCCGCTAGCTGCATATAGGGTTTGAGTTCTTCTATGACATCAGGACTCAGTCCCGGAATATTCACCGCTGAACGCGCAGGAAGTCCCAGCAAGACATCGCGAATTTGTTCAGCAACATCAATTGCCACATTGACTTGTGCTTCTGTTGTCGAAGCGCCCAAATGTGGGGTGAGGATAGCTTCTTTCCCCACTGATCTTAATGAGGACTCGCCCAAGGGTTCTGTCTCATACACATCCAATGCGGCACCGCCAATTTTCCCTTCTTTAAGAGCGACTGCTAAAGCTTCTTCATCAATGATCCCACCGCGAGCGCAGTTAATAATGCGGGCGGTGGGTTTCATTTTTGCCAATCTCTCGGTGTTAATTAAGTGGGTGGTTTCTGGAGTTTTGGGAATATGCAGCGTGATGTAGTCTGCTTGCTGTATCAATAAATCCAAATCTACTAATTGACAACCAATTTGTTCTGCTCTTTCGGTGGAGATGAAGGGGTCGAAAGCTAACAATTTCATCCCCATTGCTTTGGCAACAGCGGCAACATGGGAGCCAATTTTACCTAAGCCTACAATACCGAGAGTTTTTTTGTATACTTCTGCTCCGACAAAACTTTTGCGATCCCACTCACCGCGTTTCACTGAAGCGTTGGCATCAGGGATGTAGCGAGACATAGACAGCATCATAGCTAGCGCGTGTTCGGCGGCGGCGATCGTGTTCCCTTCTGGAGAGTTGACGACCACAATTCCTTTGCGCGTGGCGGCGGGGACATCCACATTATCCACACCGACACCAGCACGACCGATGATTTTTAACTGCGTCCCAGCTTCAATAATTTCTTTGGTAACACGGGTACCAGAACGAATCATGAGCGCGTCGTACTCACCAATGATTTCTATGAGTTCGGCTGGTTTTAGAGTTGTTTTGACATCTACAGTGGCGACTTGGGAGAGAATATCAATCCCAGCCTGGTCAATTGGATCGGAGACAAGAACTTTAGACATGATTAGCTGATGTTAAAGCTAGAGGTATTCCGGAACACGGACTTTTCAGTTTAGACTCAAACGCTTGCAATTTAGCAGAAATTATGACTTTTTATATCCAGTAAGTGATGGCTACGTCTGTTGATTATGATACTAGAGGGTCAATTGTTAGAACTGTGCAGCGATTCCTCCCATATCTAACGCCACTTACTCGGTAAATATAAACTATTAACAGTGCCAAAACCTATATCCAAAACCTAATATATTTGTGAAATTTTCTTAGGTTTAGCTCAAGATCTCAAAGATATGCAGGACAAATACACTGGTTGTGGCGATTGGCTTTGCCACTCACTACCCCGTTCGGACTTCGGCGTGAGATCAGTCGAACGCTGAGCGCGGTTCGGAGTTCGGTGAGTTCACTCAAGCCGCTGATCTCACCGTCGAAGCCTTGGGCGATCGCATGACTGCGGGGCTGAGTCCAGAGGATATGCACGCGATCGCCCATCGCCCATCGCGCGGGTGAGGAACTTCAAAGGATAGAAATTTAGATGGCTCTGTTTTTGGAATCGAGAACTTTCAAGAAGTAGTTACTTAAGGAAGACGCAGATGAGTTCAATTATCAGACCCTAAATCATCAGGTGTGGTAATTTGCAACCAAAAAAACTATGTAAAGGGATAAACGAAAAGAATTATGGCAAAAAAATCAGTTCAATCAAGTCCATTGAACTCTGTGGAAGAATTCCAGAAGGCAGTCGCCCAAAAGGGACGGGTGAAAGCCGTAGCAGAAAAAATGGTGGAATTGCCTGCAACTGTGAACCCGCCTTTATTTGGCTCACAGATGCGGATCTGGAAGCAAGACCCTTCCGTGAAGGAACTTAATCTGCCGAGAACTGTTTACGTTCACACTCAAGTAAATGAAGGTCCCAGCGATTCGCAAATTACGATCCAGGGTGTTCAGCCTGTGACTCCAGATGCCAATCGGAATTTCCTGATTGAACCCACCAACGAGGAAGCGTTTGACGCGGTTCATACATATACCATTGTTCGCCAAGTGCTGACAATGTACCAGCGAGTTTTGAACAAAAAGCTTGCTTGGCAGTGGAATACAGACGGCAATGAGGAAGCGATTCAAGTTTATCCCCATGCTGGAGAGACCGCGAATGCTTACTACAGCCGTGACGAAAAAGCCATAAAATTCTTCTTTTTCACTCCTGGAAACCCACAGGCAAACTCGAAAGTTTATACTTGCCGATCATTGGATGTTGTCGCCCATGAAACCGGACACGCCGTGCTGGACTCATTGAAGCCAAACTGGCTGTCATTTGATGCACCAGCACAAACAGGAGCGCTGCATGAGTCATTCGGCGATCTGACTTCAATCTTCCTGCTGCTGTCCCAACTGGATATGGTAGAGTATATTGTGGCGCAGACGAAAGCAGATTTACATCAAAAAAGCATACTCGTTGAACTTGCCGAGGAATTTGGAGACGCTTTTCAACTTCCCGATGGGTTGCGCAACGCAGACAATAACCTGAAACTGAGCGAAGTTTCTAGCGAGGTGCATCAACTTTCCCAAGTATTTACTGGGGGAATATTCGATATTCTGGCAGATTTGTTTACCTCACGCCGCGATCCTCATGTCCGAGATTCCGCTGAAGTTTTATATGAAGTTGGCAAATACATGGCTGGACTGACACTGCGTGCTATAACTCAGGCACCGGATACGAATGCCACTTTTGCAGATGTTGCTAACGCGATGATCGAAATAGCTGAGGCAGACGGAAATAAAGACTGTGTTCAGTTTATACGCAAACACTTTGAATTTCGCCAAGTATTGGGAGCAAATGCCATAGCTGGTCCTGTGGATCTATCCCAGTTTGGTCTATATGCTGATCGCCGTTGCTGTTGTGGTACGATGCAGCACCCACAATATATGCCTCATGTTTCTAAGTCAAATGGCAAGCGCCCTTAAGCAAGTTATTTTTGTTATTTCCGTAATTTCCGAAATATAGTAAGTTTAAAGTTGCAAAAATAACTTCTATTTATGTCAATCAAATTCATGCATAAAAGGTTGATAAGTACCTTGCTCATGACAACTATTGCACCCTTATCAATATCAGGTATTCCCGCACTAGCGACAGCACAAGAGATTGTTGCTCAAAAAATTGATTGCAACAAAGCACTCACCACACCAGAAATGAAGTACTGTTCTCAGCAGTCGTATCAAGCAGCAGATAGACAACTTAATCAGGTGTATCAAAAAGTTATATCTAGCTTAAATGGTGAGCAGAAGGAAATACTGACTGCGGCACAGCAAACATGGATTAAGTTTCGCGATCGCAACTGTGATTTTGAAGTTTATGGCAACCGTGGTGGCACAGGTTATGAAATCTTTCGTAATGGATGCCTAGAGCGCCTAACAACTCAACGTACAAAAGATTTACAGAATTATTTGTCTTCTCGGTAATCACAGTTTCCCACAATTGCTTGTCATAAAAGTGATTCAGAAACTTGATTTGAGTCGTTATATAGCGCAACTCAATTGAATCAAGTACAGATAAATCTCGTGTCCCATGAGTGTCCATCTGTGGTTCATTATTTCTTTGGTGTACCTTACAAGGGTTGCAAACCGCTATATTTAGGAGTTAGATGCTTGACAAATACACAATCTCATGTATTAGAAGATGTTCAGTCTGCGACGGATTAGCTGGCATTCTTTTCCGTTTCTACTGCATAAGTTGATTTTGCTGACACCAATTAACAATACAGAAGGCTCAGATCAAAACGCTTAACTGAGCTTCAGCAAATCTAGTAGGTTATTTGTACCTAATTATACTTGTATCAAGGCGTAAGTCCCAAATGCTGAAATTGATGATAGTAGATAAAACTAAGGAGAAAAACAATGGCTAAGATTACCATCAACGGTGTATCAATCGACCCAGATGCCCAGAGGAACGCGATGGGCGTTGCTGGTCTTATTAGTCCCGACAGTTCCACCTCAAACTATATTCTCATCCAAACGACTCAACCGCTGAACCGAGACCAGAAAAATCAACTCGCAACGTTAGGTGTCGAAATCCTAGAGTTCGTACCAGAAAATACCTTCATCGCTCGTTACGAACCAGCAAATCTGGATGCTATCCGCAACTTGCCGTTTGTCGAGTGGGCGAACATCTATTTAGAGGGCTTCAAAATTCCACCTCAGCTGCGTACTGCAGAAGTCAATAAAAACACGAATAATCTACTTGCTCTGAGCGATGTAGAACCACCAATATTGCAGCAGCCAAAACGGGTGGAAGTGGTATTTCATAATAATGTCTCAATTGACGACAATCTTCGCGATCGCGTTGCTGCTGCTGCTAGACTGAATCCTGAGGATCTGCAATTCAGTAATAACGCCGTAAAACTCACGGTTCAACCTCGGTTTCTTGAGGACTTGGCAAAAATAGATGAGGTGCGACACATTGAAGAGTTTGTTCCACGCCAGCTTTTCAACAATGTGGCTCTCGGAATTCTCAATGCCGATAAGACACACACCACGGTCAATCTCCAAGGAGAAGGTCAAGTTGTAGCAGTAGCCGACACTGGCTTCGACAAAGGTTCAACTACAAACGTTCATCCTGCGTTCACAGACAGAGTCGTCAAGCTTTACCCATTGGGAAGGTCAACCGCAAATGACCCTAATGGACACGGTACCCACGTTGCAGGTTCCGTTCTTGGCGATGGCAAATCTGAGACAATGGGAGGTCCCATCCGAGGATCTGCCCCTAAAGCTAAGCTCGTGCTTCAGTCCGTTCTCGATCGCCAAGGAGGCTTGGGAGGGCTTCCTGACGACCTGAACAACTTATTCAAAGTCCCGTATGAAAATGATGGCGCTCGCGTTCATACGAATTCCTGGGGAGGTTCGGCATTTGGGCGATATACTGTAGATTCTCAACAAGTAGACCAATTTGTCTGGGAGCATCGAGACATGGTGATCTGCTTTGCTGCAGGCAACGATGGCGTTGACAGAAATAGCAACGGCGTGATCGATAATGGATCTATCGGCGCACCCGGAACGGCAAAGAACTGTATCACTGTTGGAGCCACAGAGAATAACAGACCAGAGCAATCCAAACCCTATAGTAATTTGGGTCGTTATAGAGTCGAGCCAATAGCCTCTGATGGGTGGTCCAACAACGCAGAGGGCATGGCGGCTTTCAGCAGCCGAGGACCAACTCAAAATGAGCGCATTAAGCCAGATGTTGTTGCTCCTGGAACTGCTATACTCTCGACTCGCTCAAGAGATGCTCAGATCGATTCATTCTATGGCACATCCACAGACCCCCTTTATGCCTTTCTGGCTGGTACTAGCATGGCTACACCACTGGTAGCTGGTTGCGCTGCGGTGGTGAGAGAGTATTTCCAAACCCAACAGAAGCACCAACCAAGTGCAGCTTTGGTTAAGGCAATGCTGATCAACGGAGCCAAGGATATTGTCGGTCAATACGTTCCCTCGGAAACGGGAGAAATTCCCAACTTCTCAGAAGGATTTGGTCGAGTTGATTTAGCCGCAACCGTAGGACCAAGAGGCGATAACGAGCGGGTCATTTTCAAGGATGAAGCCACAGCACTGGATACTGGGGAAGAGGAAAAAACTGAAGTAGAAGTCAGCGAATCAGACTCCCTGGTGAAGGTAACATTAGTGTGGACCGATTTCCCTGGAGAAGCACTTCAGAATGATTTGGATTTGATTGTGCGAACTCCAGACGGACAGGAGAGACACGGAAATCTGCCGCCATCGTCGCCTGACTTCGACCGCCGGAATAATGTTGAGCAGGTTGTCTTGACCAATGTACCTGCAGGCAAAGTTGAAATCGTGGTGCGTGCTTATCGAATCATAAATCCACAATCATATGCCTTGGTTGTGCGAATTTCTTAACTGAAATTTTGCACCTGTTGCAATAGTCAGGAGGCGAAGCCTCCAAATCCTCGTTACCAGGTTGAACCTGGTAACGAGATATTAGAGCCTCTGGCTCTTGTTGAGAATGATTTCAGAAAGGATTTGGCTAAATAAACTTTTCCAACCATCACACACATATGTCAATATAATTTTCAGTATTTTTACTAGTTTTTAATAAAGAACAATACATATTTAGTCTAAATTTAAAAAGGTTTTTGGAATTCCGAAGATAATAAATTTACCAAAATTATGGAAAATCACTACTCTTTGTAGCAGATTTTTTCAACAGCAGAAATCCTTAAATCTTTACAGATATAGGGTTTTGAGAAAATAATGGCAAAACAACGTTAAATTTTATTGTAATTTTCTAAACTACGGTAGTCACAATTGAACTTTTAATACAAAATAAATTTATACATTGGGCAAGCGTTGTTGAGTTCATTGCTGCCTACGCACATTATCTGTGCAACAGCGCATTGATCGCTCGCCAACTCACAAACAACGCCTATATCCGGATATGTAGCGACCAAGCGGCTGCGTTTCCCATGCCCTTGTTATTGTAGGGTGCATTGTCTCATCAGTTCATTTTCAATTAGACCGAACACGAGTTACACAGGACAATACCATGAGTACCGCCCTAGTTCTCAAGGAAGGCTCAACGGGACAACAAGTTATAAACCTGCAATACGTCTTAAACAGACAGGGGTTTTATTCAGGTCCATTGGACGGTATTTTCGGACCGAAAACCAAAGCAGCTGTGGTTCAGTTTCAGCGCAATCACGGTCTTCAGGCTGATGGGATTGTGGGAGCAGCCACTTTGAAGGCTTTAGGTAATTTAGAGGGTATAGGCGGCTAGTTGACCGTTAGTGTTGATTGAATTGCAAAATTCTGTAAAAAGTTTTAAAAGGAGAATATCATGACTACCACGACTTCTATCCTCCCTCTTAAAGAAGGCTCAAGCGGACATCCAGTTACCGTCATCCAAGGATTCTTAAAGACACTCAAGCTATATTCAGGTGCAACTGATGGAGTTTTTGGTTCGCAAACAAAAGCTGCTGTGATCAAGTTTCAGCAGAATAACAAGCTGACTGCTGATGGCGTTGTCGGACCAAGAACTGCGATCGCATTAGACAATGCGGTATGGGTTTCAAAGAAAAAGACTCTACAAGAAGGCTCAAAAGGAGATGAAGTCCGAGACTTGCAGGAACTTTTGAGCAACTACTACAAGCAAGTTAAGATTGATGGCAATTTTGGACCGAAGACTAAAGCGGTGGTTGCAGATTTTCAAAAGGCTAGAGGTCTTAAGGCTGATGGAGTGATGGGACCACTGACTTGGGCGTCTTTATACACCCTGATTACCCATGACATTCCAGAAGATCAGCTAATTGCACAAATTTTTTCTGAAGAAGCCTGCTAAGAAGTTTGGATAGTCTTTTAAAAAGAGGTTGTACATTTAATGGGTGAAGACTAACCTTCACTTTTATTATGGTGCGTTGACTAAGTGTTACGCACCTACTTATACCAACTCTCTGTAACAATGCGCTTATAATTACCCCCCGCCTACGGCGTCCCCCCTTGGTAAGGGGGGACTACAGGGGGGTGGAATTAAGCTTAACTTTATAGAGAAATGGTATTCTTTAAGATTTTCTTTATCAATTTGTTTTCATAAGTTCGTAGTGAGAACTTTAGTCCTCATTTTTCGTCAGGAATAAAGTCCTCACTACAAACAACTTTAACAAAGGAAAGTATCATGACTACAACTTCCGTGATTCTCAAAGAAGGCTCAGGAGGAGCAGAAGTCACCAAGCTACAAGAAGCATTGAAAAAACTCAATTTTTACTCTGGTGCTGCTGATGGTATTTTTGGATCACAAACCAAAGCAGCTGTGATTAAATTTCAGCAGGCGCAAGGGCTTGTTGCTGATGGAATTGTTGGTCCTACAACATGGTCTAAATTGAATGAACTACTGAAGAAACAGCCAGTAACTAGATGGCGGCGGATGACAGAAGTCGAGGAGATAAAAGAAATTAAATCACTGATTAACAGTCGGCTGGGTGTAGCTGCGCTGAATCAAGTAGCATTAGAAAACTTTGTTGGTTTTGATTGCACTAGACGCTTTTATATCAACGAAGAATTTGGTGGTTTCCAAACCCTGATGCGGGTTAAGTGTAGTACACCAAGAGGAGCATCTACCGCGATCGGCTACGACGAAATCCGAATTATCTTTAATCGCTTTGAAGGCAATATTGAGAATTTTGAAATCGAGCGAGTCTCACAAGAAACTGCTGGAAAGATTGTGCTACCAGATTAGTTTTTACCAAAACAGTACTGAGTAATTTTTACTCAGTACTCAGCACTCTAAACTCAGGACTTTAGTAACTAGCAACTTTCCCATTCGGGCGTTGAATAATCTTTTCTACCACCCGCCGCTTCGCCTTTGGATCTATTCCTACCAAGCGTACATACTCATCGCTGTAGTCTGTTAAACAAGATTCCAAAGCCGATATTGCATCTGATTTGCCATCAATTGTACCAATCGGGCAACTTTGCCAAGAACCTGTGCGGAAGCGTCGTTCGTCTACATGTTCAATGGCTATTTTATAACCCTGTGACAAAATTTCACGTATCTGTTCTTGTGTCTCCAGAGTTAAATGGGTATCTGATAGCTGCTGTTTCTGGTGTCCATTGGCTCTTTCCAATGGCTTTGAGCTATTGGTGAATTGATTGGGTACTGGTGCAGGAGCAGGTGGTGGGGGTGCAGGTTGATAATTTCCGCCTCTATTCAACCGATTGTACTCATCAACCAATTGGGAATTTTCTACCCGTTTTTGTTCACCAACCATCAAGTTGCCCATTTCAATTAAGTGAGACAAGCTGAAATTAGGCTTTCTAAATTGCGGCGGTCCTTCGGTGCTGTTCACCACACGCTGGGATATGCGCTCAATTCCTATTTCATGTATAAAGTGACGAATTTGTTCGTCGTAAATTTGGGAACGCAAAGCGCTGAAAAAGTCTATTGATTGATGGGAGAAAGTATCAACTAACTGTTCAATTTCCCGGCGTGACAGTCCATCCGGTTCAAAAATCCCGCCGACAATTCCCACCTTGTCATCGCGGTCTGGTTCCCAGTAAAATTTCTCCATCCGACCATCCCGAATTAAGGGCGCATATAGGGTGGAGAAATCATTGCCTGTCACAAGAATCGGCACGCGATGTAAAGGCGTTGAGTCGTAACTACCGGGGAGTTGCACATCGGTGGGGTTATCAGCAATATTCATCAGTGTGGCATTCACCAATTGAGTATTGACTGTATACTGAGTGCCTTCATCAAAGCGTCCAGCACCTGCATCCAAATCGTTAATCATCAGCACGCACATTTTGCCGCGTACGCGAATGAGTTCTGCTGTTTCTCGATAGCGCAGACGAATCAGACGTGCTGGATCTCCTGCATCTGGACTTTCCAGTTCGCCGCCAGAGACGTGAGTCACTCCGATACCCATTCTCTCGAAGACTAACTCACATTGAAAAGACTTGCCCTCGCCTTTACGTCCGTGAATACCCAAAATTAAGGGGACTCGGATACCAGGAAGATCAAGGTAGTTTTTAGTGATGTGAACTGCAAGTTTATCCAAAAAGCGAGGAGAAATGTAGTAACTCATAAATCTTTACAGATAATTTCAAGCCCTGATAGGGATTAGTGACTGTTGCCAACCGAAAATTGATACCAATTTAAGGATAAGTTAATTTGCTTAAAATAATATTAATTTTTTATGGCTACTATTTTTCATTGATTTTGATTGAAAAGCAATTTTTTCTTTTTATCTAAATCATTGGACTGGGTTATGTGATTTGAACTACATATTTGATTCTCTATCATAAGTAGAGGCAAGACTAGAAAGGCAAAGAACAGATTTTATGGTAGTCCTAACTTGATTAAGGGGGCGATACCGCCCTTCCGGGCGATCGCTTGTCTGTAAAATATATTATGAAATAAAAGCTCCACCGAGAGTGAAAACCGACAGCATCTTTTATCGCGTTTTCCAAAGCTTTCTATCATGTTTTTTTTGAACTCATCAACCAATCACCTCACTTAGCTGATACCTATCAATTTTCATCTCTTGAAATCAAACAACTCGCCTTTAGAATTGATGGTGTTTTCCTCCCAGCGGCGGATGCACCTGAACTCCCCATTTACTTTACTGAACTCCGGTTTCAAGCTGATAAAAAGTTTTATTCTTGGTTTTTCGCGGAAATTTTCAATTATCTTGACAAAGTAATCAAACAAAACTCTCAAAAGCAGCCGCGATGTCTATGGACTTTTTTCCAGAATGCGTTTATTATTTAAACCAATTTAACCAGCCGTCCCAATTTTCCACGATTTGGGCAAATTCTGCATAGCCTCCTGATCTGGGATGAGCACCATCATTAGCTTTTGCCTCATCTATCCAAATCTTTGACTTGGACAATATCGGAAAAACATCTAAATAAGGCACATTCAATTCATAACACACATGAGCAAACTGTTTAGATAAATCGGTCGTTCTTTGCTTTCTCTGATTATCTTCCGTATCCGCATAAGGCGCTGGACCAACCATCAAAACAGGATATAACTGTTTAGCTTCACTTAAAATTTTGTAGGTATTTTCGATTGATTTTGTAAATTCAACACGAGTTTTACTGTTTTCCACCGTTGTGTCATTCAGTCCAAAAGAAAACACAATTCTGCCGTCGTATTCTTTAGGTAGCCGAAGTGATACTTCTTGTAACCAACGATTTGCTATATCAGTACTCGTATTCCGCCTAATTCCTAAATTATAGTAGGTAATGTCATAGCCTTTTTTATTTGCATTAACACATATTCTGCCTGTCCACCCAAGGCACTCAGGATCGCCAGTACCGTTGACAAAGGAGTCGCCAACAAAACAAATTCTTACTTCTGGTAGATGTTTTAATTTCACAACCAATTTTCCAAATATAGTGCGTTAAGGCATCTTACATTTTATGATTTTTTTCTTAATAAAAAAGAGAGGTAGATAAACTTACCTCTCCTAATGGGTGATAGAAAAATGACTTACACCTTTCTCACAATGAATTCCAACTGATCAGCTTTAGTATCTGCTGGTATTGGGCTTGTGAACGATAAAGCTGAGAATTTGGCACTGCTTGATGTTATCGAAACCAACAACACGAATATAGTGATTGGAATACTGAGAACGGCAAGATTGAACTTCGTTCAACACTTCTTGAGTAGATTTAGCGCCGAACAAAGGCAGCTTCCACAGTGTCCAGTATAATTCCGTTGGCTCAGAAGTTTCGTTAAACTCAATCGCCGGAATGTAACCTTGAGTCAGGATGTACTGAACCTGCTTGGCAATTTGAGCATCAGAGAGGGGAGGTAGATAAGAAAGGGTTTCGTAACGACGCTCTTTTGGTAAAGTTTGCATAGGTGATGATAATGGGTTGCTATTTTTTGATGACTTGGAAATAGGAGCGAATACCTTTCCTAAGTGGATAAGTTATCCAAATTAGGATCTGAAGTTGCTTGCCGTTCTGGTTCAGGGCTAGGGTTGGATACATTCATTTGCGTGATTCGCTCTAGATGCTGGCGACTTTGTTCCATATTGGCTTGCTGAATGCCAGTACGAACCATTTCCGGTAAGAAATCGGCGACTTCCTCGGCTATGTGCTCTCTGACAGTCATGATCCGCAATGCCAAATCTGGCTTTTCTCGGAATAGTTCCTTGATGTATGCTTCTCCATCCTGAACTTTATTAGCGGAAAAGTTATGCAGCCAAAGTGCCAATGGAGGATTAGTTTCCCCCAGCTGTGCCAGTACTGTCCTTAGCGCTTGATAAGTCAGGTAGCTTTGGAGAGTCTTGGCTGTGTCTTTCGCAATTTGCTTGAGATTCATGCTTGACCCCAGCCCTTAAAAGTATGAAGTATGAAGGATGAAGGATGAAGTGATTCAAGTAATTTAACATCCAGCCTTTATCCTTCCATTTTCAGCCTTTATCAGACGGTATCCATTGCTTCAAACTCGAACTTAATTTCCTTCCACAGTTCGCAAGCTGCAGCCAATTCAGGAGACCACTTGGCGGCTTCGCGGATAACGTCATTACCTTCACGAGCCAAGTTGCGACCTTCGTTACGAGCTTGGACAACTGCTTCTAAGGCGACGCGGTTAGCGGTCGCACCAGGAGCATTACCCCAGGGGTGACCAAGTGTACCACCACCGAATTGCAGCACGGAGTCATCACCAAAGATTTCTACGAGTGCGGGCATGTGCCATACGTGAATACCACCGGAAGCAACTGCCATTACACCAGGTAGAGAAGCCCAATCTTGGGTGAAGTAGATACCGCGAGACTTGTCTTGCTCAACATAGTTTTCACGCAGGAGGTCAACGAAGCCCATTGTGATACCACGCTCACCTTCCAGTTTACCAACCACGGTTCCGGTATGGATGTGGTCACCACCGGACAACCGCAGAGCCTTAGCCAATACACGGAAGTGGATACCGTGGTTCTTCTGACGGTCGATAACGGCGTGCATTGCGCGGTGAATGTGTAGCAGAATGCCGTTGTCGCGGCACCAACGAGCCAATGTGGTGTTGGCGGTGAAGCCTGCGGTTAGGTAGTCGTGCATGATGATGGGCATTTTGAGTTCTTTAGCGTACTCTGCCCGCTTCAACATTTCTTCGCAGGTGGGGGCGGTGACGTTCAGGTAGTGACCTTTGATTTCACCGGTTTCTGCTTGTGCCTTGTGGATAGCTTCAGCTACGAACAAGAAGCGATCGCGCCACCGTTGGAATGGTGCGGAGTTGATGTTTTCGTCGTCTTTGGTGAAGTCCAAACCACCGCGCAAGCACTCGTAGACTGCGCGTCCGTAGTTCTTAGCTGACAGACCCAACTTGGGTTTGATCGTACAACCCAGCAAGGGACGACCGTATTTGTTTAACTTATCACGCTCGACTTGGATACCGTGAGGAGGACCTTGGAAAGTCTTGATGTAAGCGACAGGAAAGCGGATGTCTTCCAGACGCAGTGCCCGCAGGGCTTTAAAACCAAATACGTTACCTACGATAGAGGTCAACACATTGGTTACAGAGCCTTCTTCAAACAGATCCAGGGGATAGGCAACGTAGCAGATGAACTGGTTGTCTTCGCCGGGAACTGGTTCGATGTCGTAGCAACGACCTTTGTAGCGATCTAGGTCGGTCAGCAAGTCTGTCCACACGGTTGTCCAAGTACCAGTGGAAGACTCAGCCGCCACTGCCGCACCTGCTTCTTCGGGGGGAACTCCGGGCTGTGGTGTCACGCGGAATGCCGCTAGAAGATCTGTATCCTTGGGTGTGTAATCGGGTGTGTAATAAGTTAATCTATAATCTTTTACCCCAGCTTGATACCCTGTTTTTGTCTGAGTCTTCGTTTGAGCGTAAGACATAAGTTCCCTTCCAAGAAGTTTCTCTTTTTATTTAACAAATCACGTGTTGTGCAACTTTCCCTCACGTCAAACTCCTCCCCTGTGAGTGGGGGACAGATAAGGAAAAATCGCTTGTTAGGGGTTGCTTATTGCAAAAACTTGCTGTTTTTCTGCAACGACTGACGGAAATTCACAGATTGATCACTGAAAGACACAAGTCGCACATCACGTTGTTTGTAGCCTGTTTCACAATATATCAAGAATCTCATAAGTTATTCTTTGAATATTTTTAACTTTTGTATTTAAATTTGTTATTAATGAATTATCTTAACATTATATTAAGAAAGCTTTACAAAAAGGATGTCATAATAGTAAGTCGCTTTCAATTACGGGTGTAAGGATGTTACGGTGCGGCGGACTCATTCTCCTGTAGGTGTATGGGAAAATAATTCCCTCACTCGTCTACACCCCTACACCTTGAGAAACATTCCTAAAATGCTTATTCCTGAACTTGAAACTCAACGCCTGCTGCTGCGCGGATTCCGTGAAGAAGACTTTGATGCTTACGCCGAGATGTGCGGCGACGCCGATGTCATGCGCTACCTCCCCGAAGGCAAACCTCTATCCCGCCCTGAGTCTTGGCGACATATGGCAATAATGCTTGGTCATTGGCAACTACGAGGATATGGTATGTGGGCGGTTGAAGAACGTTCTAGTGGTGAAATGATTGGTCGGATTGGCTGCTGGCAATCGGAAGGCTGGCCCGGATTTGAAATTGGTTGGACGTTGCGGCGAACTTATTGGGGACGTGGTTTTGCAACGGAGGCAGCAAGGGCAGCAATGGATTTTGCTTTTGGCAAGTTGCAGCGATCCCATGTCATAAGTTTGATACGTCCACAAAATTATGCTTCAAGGCGAGTTGCCGAGAAGTTAGGGGAAAAACTGGAAGGGACGATGGAAATCTTTGGAGATGAGGTGGTCATTTACGGAATGAGTCGGGAAGATTGGCTAACGATAACGAATTGCTAAAGATGGTACTCTCTGGGTCTGCACTGGGTTTGCTACGATGAAATCCATATACTCAAGCAATGCTCAGAGCAAGTTCCCAGTCTTCCTTGTAGCCGTGTTTTCAGCATTACTTCTGAATATCGGTAATAAGTTATGGATTGGTACCAGTGAAGGCCTAGCTTGGTTCATGCCCAAAATCCAAGGCACAAAACCTGATCTGGGTTTGACTGGCACCGTCAAATAAACAAGATGGGAAAGATGAGGAAGTATTTTTTCCTCTATCTCCCCCCACCGCCCCCACTTTCCCCATTCCCTCCTAACTCTTGAGTGAAACAATGGCTGTCACAACCCGACAATTAATCGAATGGAAACAAAAGGGACGTCCAATAGTGGCGTTGACTGCCTGGGATTATGCGATCGCTCAGATCTTAGATACTGCTGGAGTAGATTTAATCCTTGTGGGAGATACAATGGCAGTGGTGTTGGGGTATGAAACAACACTGCCAATTACTTTAGAAGAAATGCTTCATCATGCCAAAGCCGTGCGCCGCGCTGTGAAGCGAGCATTAATGGTCGTAGATTTACCATTTTTGACGTATCAAGAAAGTCAAGAGCAAGCGATCAACTCAGCAGGACGTGTGCTTAAAGAAACGGGCGCTCAAGCAGTCAAGTTAGAGGGTGGCTATCCAGCAATGGTAGAAACCGTTGCCCGTTTGGTGCAAGCAGGAATTCCGGTGATGGGTCATGTGGGTTTGACACCACAATCAATACATCACACAGGTTTGCGTCAACAGGGGAAGACAGAAGAAGCAGGGGAAAGGATATTACAAGAGGCGATCGCCCTAGAACAAGCGGGTGCATTTTGTATCGTATTAGAGCATATACCGCCTGAATTAGCATTACATATTACACAAAAACTCAGTATTCCCACGATTGGCATAGGTGCAGGTCCCCACTGTGACGGTCAAGTATTAGTGACATCAGATGTACTTGCACTTTCAGAAAAACAACCACCATTTGCCAAAGTTTATACTAATTTGCGGGAGACGATTACCAAAGCTGTTCAGGATTACAGTACTGAGGTGAGGGAGCGAAAATTTCCAGAATAGTAGCCAGAATAGTGATGAGTAGTTAGTGCAAACTGAATTCACCACAAACAACTTCTTGTCCCTAACACCCAATCCCCAAGCGTTATCTATATATGAGTCTTATAGGAACAGAAGAAACCCTATTAAAAACCTTCCCAGACCATACGCAGTTACCAGAATCAGACAGCACATTTGTGAAAAACTTTCAGGAACACCCGCAAAGTATTCTCTTAACTGATTCCATAACTGCAACATTACAAAAGCGTCATCCAGATGGTAATTACTGCATTGGTCAAGATTCTGGCATTTATTGGCGGATGACAGACCCACCAGAAAAAGGAGCAGAAGCACCAGATTGGTTTTATGTGCCTAATGTACCACCGTTATTGAGTGGTCAAATACGACGCTCTTATGTGTTGTGGCAAGAGGTCATTCCACCGCTTATTGTACTAGAGTTTGTATCAGGGGATGGTTCCGAAGAACGTGATAAAACCCCTTGGACAGGAAAATTTTGGATTTATGAGCAAATTATTCGACCTGCATTTTATGGCATTTACGAAGTGCGCCAAAGCCGGGTAGAAGTTTATCACCTGATAGAAGACCATTATGAACTTGTAAGCGCAAACGAGCGGGGACATTACCCAATACCTCGCCTTGGTGTTGAGTTGGGTCTTTGGCAAGGTCGCTATCAGAATGTGGAATTGCCTTGGTTACGTTGGTGGGACGCACAAGGAAACTTGTTGCTCACTGGAGAAGAACGAGCAGCACAAGCAGAGTTATTGTTAGAACAAGAACGACAACAGCGAGAATTGGCACAACAACGCGCTGAACGCTTGGCAGAACAATTGAGGGCAATGGGTATAAACCCCGATGATTAAAAAGTAAAAATTAAAAGGTAATCACCTGCCAAAATATAAATTGCGACGACTTTGACGATTGCAAACTAGCCACTTAAACCATCAAAAGACAAAAACGGAAACTCAGTTTTCACATTCCACCGCCTGCCATCGTGCAGCAACAGCGTTAAGTTAGAAGCAGTAAACTCAAAATACAGCTGACGCTTTTCAAATTCCGACCAAGCAGCTTTAAAGTTTTGCTTTGTTAAATCTTTAAACGCAACCGTCATGTGGGGAGCAAAGGCACGAGTTTTACCAACTTTATCAACAATTCCCAAGTTGCTCTCCAGATGTGTCATCAAATCAGGGTGTAAAGCTAGCAATTGTGGGCTTTTTACCACATCAATATAGATGACGCGAGGGGCAAAGGCAGCAAACCCACTCAGTGTGATAGGCACTGACTCTCGACTACTGGCGAAATCTTTAAGGCATTCTTCTAGTGCTGGTACGCCGGCATCTGCCCATTCAAAAGGCGGTTGCAGGGTGATGTGCGGTGGAGATTTTTGTGCGTGACGACTGCCATACTGATCAGCAAAGTATTGCTTAATTTGGTTAGCGTAGTCTTGGATTTCCCTTGAAGGCAGGAGGGCTATAAAATAAAGTTTCTGTGATTGCAGCATTTCTTAAAGAGTAGGGGCAGACGATTGGTCTTTTGATTTCATGCAAGGTAGCTTAAAAAACAGATAGTAGCCCTGAAGATATTACAGCATATGGTTTTGAGAGGTCGCAAGCAATGCCCTGGTTTGTAAAGATAGAAGAAGGGATAGTTGATAAGCCCACCTTCGACCAATACGTAAGCGCCCATAAAGCTTACGTACAGGAGTTGATTGCTAAAGGACATAAGGTGAAAACTGGCTACTGGGCGCAAAGAGGCGGTGGCATGATGCTGTTTGAAGCAAGCTCAATGGATGAAGCAGAAGCTATTGTGGCTGGTGATCCATTGGTAGAAAACGGCTGCGTTAACTATAAGCTTTACGAGTGGAAAATTGTTGTCGAATAACACACAGTCAGAAAATTTAATGCTATTGTGTTTATAGACCTGGATCTACGCGGCTGCAACGCCCAAACTTTGTCAGGACCGGAAGGTAGCAGCAATACGGGATGCTTGTAGCAGGCGTAGTCTCCGGGTCGCCCTATTTTAGGAGCGCATGAGCGACAATGCCCGGTTTTGGAGATGTTGTAAAAAAAGCTTTTTACCTTGGTGTTGGGTTGGCTTCTTACGCGGGAGAAAAAGCAGGTGGGACAATAACCGAACTGCGATCGCAAGTCCAAAAGCTGGCAGATGAAATGGTTGCACGGGGCGAAATGACCACAGACGAAGCCCGCCGCTTAGTCGAAGAAATGATGAAGCAAGCCCAAAGCGCACCGACATCTGATGTCACAGGTCATAAAACAGCTCCGTCTGAACCGCGCCGCATCGAAATCATAGAAGAAGATGAAGAGCCAACTACCGTAAAAGTTACCCCACCCACTGAGGATGTGGATAAATTACGGGATCAAGTCAGACACATGCAGGAAGAACTGCGTAGGTTGCAACGCGATAAGTAGCCATCATCAACTGCGTACACCAGGACATATGAAAATTTATTTTTTCTTCTGCGTTCTGCGTTCTGAGTTGTGAGTTCTATTTTCAAGTCAGTTGGAAATGATCTGGTAGTAGCACTCAAAGTGGATTACCAAAATATTTACAGATAGATAATGTTAAATTTTTATTTAAAAATAAAGCTCAGGGTGTACAAAGGTGCTTCAAGCCATGTAGCATTAAGCGTCCAGTAAATAGCTTGTAAGGACGTCAAGTTTATGGAAAAGTGGCAAAAAGAGTTTTGGGACATGATAGAAACAGTGGCTGATGAAGTCGAAAGCTTCTTCCTGGAGATGACAGAAATGGTAGACTCATTTTTTGAGTTAACGGAAGAAATTAGCGAGCAAGTACAAAATACCATCACCACTGAGTTGGAGCAGTATTTGCAGGAACTAGCTGATCCAATTATGGAAGTTTACTGGGAACTGGAAGACGTTATTATAGATGATGTCGATCTGGGTTTTCCTTATTCAGTAGAACCCTGTTCCGAAAAAAATGCTGCCTGTATCGGTTGTCGTCACTACCACGGTCAAGTATATAGTGGGAATTTGTTAGTTTGCGGTATGCATCCCTACGGTTGGGAAGATGAGAATTGCCCAGACTGGGAGCAGGAAGAGTTATGAGTTTGGTATGAGTAGTTAGTGGTACTTTGACAACTAACTACTACAGCAATCCCATTTAGATCATCAATACTCGTTTTTTTAAGAAATCACTAAAGCTTCTGCGGAGGAACTGCGCGAACGCGTAGCCTCTGGAACAGGAGAAGGAAGCGTTTTGCTTTGAAAGCGGGTGACGAATTGCACCCGTAGCGTGTGCGTCATTCTCAAGGCTAGAACGCCAAGATTAACAGAGAAACGTTTTTGTTTACAAACTGTTTAGGATTGCTGTAACAACTAACAACTAAAATAATCCATAATCAATAAAAATTAAAGATTAAAGACTATGGAAATGAAATATGGAGAACGCAATATTGCGGAAGGACAACTGATCACATTTCCCAATCCGCGTGTAGGAAGACGATACGACATTAACATCACCTTGCCAGAATTTACTTGTAAATGTCCGTTTTCTGGTTATCCTGACTTTGCCACGATTCACGTTAGCTACATCCCTGATGAGCGGGTAGTGGAATTGAAGGCGCTAAAACTATACATTAATAGCTATCGCGATCGCTATATTTCCCACGAAGAAACTGCTAATCAAATCCTAGACGATTTTGTTGCTGCCTGTGACCCCTTAGATGTCACCGTTAAGGCAGATTTCACACCTCGCGGTAATGTGCATACAGTGATTTCAGTGCGGCATCAGAAGAACGCTTAGAAATATTAGAGTAATATTACCAACACATAACACAACACAGATAACGAAGACAAGCCAACGTCAGCGTTGATAGTAATGCTGACGCTTTGCAGTTGTCGGTTAGATAAGAAATCGATGCCGTGTTCCGAGTGGCGATCGCTATATTTCCTTACTTTTCACTTCGTTCTGGAAAACCTCGCTTCCATTCCTCTCTCCTGCTTTTTGAGAGGCTTTAAATTCTCCCCCTGACAACAAAAAAAGTTTTTCCGCTTCCCTCTCCTTTTAGGAGAGGGTTAGGGAGAGGTGGGAACTCTGCTGGGGGGTTAGGTTCCTTTGTTGGTTTTTCCATATGACGTGAAAAGTCAGCTATATTTCCCACCAAGAAACTGCCAATCAAATCCTAGATGATTTTGTTGCTGCTGTCTCACGGTTTTGGGCAGCTAGCAGGAGGAGTCCCCATAGGATTAGCATTGGATGCATGGGAGATGAGGGTAACTTGCCCCTTACCGTTGAACACCCAACCCGTAGCAGGGACAATTTTTATAGCTTCAGGTTTAGACTGTGGTAACTCCGCAGGTTCCTTTTTCCCTTGCTGCTGTGTTGTGATAGCTTCCGTGCGAGTATCTGTCCATACAACATCAGTGCTGAGGGGTTCGTAGGGAGTGGGGGGTAACCCGCCACGTCCGGTGACAGTAAACTTACTACCTTCTCCTTCAGCAAAGGCAGCACAGCTTGTGTCTATGACTTCTGATATCTCTGCTAGCAGCGTAGTGGGTAGTTGCACAAATCCTTTGCTGGGGTCAACATAGGGTGTGTTGATAGTCACCTGACCTTCTAAAGCCGGGCTGTTTTGGGAAAATGCTGTAATATCGTTGGTTGGTGATTTTCCAGGCACCAATTGGTTTGGGTCAGTGGTTTCCAACAGGCTGATAAAGTCGTTTCGACTACGCTGTTGGATGAAAAAATTACTTAAAGATGTGATTTTGATTGTGCCGGCACGGCCAGTAGATGTATTAGCGCTAATGTCGCTGTTTTCATTCGGGACAGTCACAATAAAGCCATTGGGAACATTGATGGTTATGTTGCCACCATCGCCAGTACCAGTTGCAGTGGTGGAAATGGAACTCTGACGACGCAACAAAAGTAAGTTTCCTATCTTTAGGTCAATATCTCCACCCCTACCTGTGTTCCTTGCATTGCTACTAATACTTGAACCATCTTGCATCTGCAATTTCTTTGCACTAATGCTGATTCTTCCACCGTTCGCCTCGCCATTAGTGTTTGTATTTATACTTACAGACTTGAGATCAAAAGAGTCTGTGACATTAAAGTTGATTTCTCCAGCTTTACCTGTACTCTGTGTATTGCTACTAACCTCTGCGCTTGAAATCTGCCCTTTCTTGGCAGTGAAGCTGATAGTTCCAGCATCACCCGTAGCCAAACTATTAGCATTTATACCTGCATTGGTTACCGTAAAAGAGTCTCTGGCATTAATAGAGATGTCGCCTGATTTACCCGAAGCAGACGCGCTGCTATTGATACCTCCATCAATCTGCACCTTGTTGGCATCAATCGTGATAGTTCCAGCATTTCCCGTACCTTCACTTTTAGCATTTATAGCTCCTTTGATCACCCGAAAAGAGTCCGCATTAATAAAGATGTCGCCTGATTTACCCGAAGCAGACGCAATGCTATCGATACCTCCATTTGAAATCTCCACATTTTTGGCAGTTATGGTGATAGTTCCAGCATTACCTCTACCAGAACTATTAGCAGTTATACCTGCGCCGTTCACCTTAAAAGAGTCTGTGGCATTAATAAATATATTGCCTGATTTACCTGAGTTATCAGTATCAGTGTTAATATTGCCACGTTCAATCTGCAGATTGTTGGCAGTTATCCTGATAGTTCCAGGATTAGCTGTGCCAGAACTATTAGCATTTATATCTGAAGTGTTGAGTACAAGAGAGCCTGCGACATTAAAGTTGATAGTTCCAGCATCACCTGTACCTTCACTTTTAGCACTTATAGCTCCTTTGATCACCCGAGAAGAGTCGGTGGCATTAATAAATATGTTGCCTGATTTACCTGAAGCAGAGCCAATGCTATTGATACCTCCATTTTCTTCAATCCGCACATTCTTGGCATCAATCGTGATAGTTCCAGCATCAGCTGTACCAAAACTTTTAGCATTTATAACTCCATTGCCCACCGTCAAAGAGTCTGTGGCTTTAATAGAGATGTTTCCTGATTTACCTGCACCATAGTTATTGCTCTCCACCCCACTCGTATCGCTGATCTCAAAAGAATTAGCTTTAATGTTTATCACTCCGCCATTACCTGCACCATAGTTATTGCTGGGTAGCCCACTATTACCGGTAATAACAAAAGAATTAGCTTCAACGTTTATTACTCCGCCATTACCTGCACCATAGTTATTGCTGCCTAGCCCACTTTTACCGGTAAGAACAAAAGAATTAGCTTCAACGTTTATCACTCCGCCATTACCTGCACCATAGTTATTGCTGCCTAGCCCACTATTATTAACTTCAAAAGAATTAGCTTTAATGTTTATTGCTCCGCCATTCCCTATAGCTGTAGAAGAGGTTTTGCTGCCTAGCCCACCGTTATCCCTGGCAACAAAAGAATTCTTAGCTATGACGGTAATGTCTCCCGCGCTTCCCGATGCTGTTGCCTGAGTTCCTCCACCACCGTTATTCTTCAACGTAATATTGTTGGCTTCCAGCTTTATTTGTCCGCCATTGCCAGAACTGAAGCTGTTAGTGCCGATGTTGGATCTATCGACATCGATCGCATCGCCAAGGATACTAATTTGTTGCCCATTTCTGTCGCCCAGGGTATCAGCTCGTACTATTGATTCAGAGCTTATATTGATATTTCTACCAGTAATTGCGATCGCACCACCGCCATTTCCTGTAGCACCAATAAACGAATTCTTTGAAAACCCGATGTCTGCAAAACTGGTTGTGCCTTCATAACCCAGCTTCCAACCTTGTTCTATCGACGCGAGACTTACAGCCTGATTGCTGCCAACACTGCCGATTTCAATACGTCCTGCTGGTGACTTGAGAATGCCACCCGAAATTGACACATTCCCTCCCACCAGTGCTAAGGTTTTCCCCTCCCTCACTTCCAATCCTGGTTGGCTACTGTTAAGAAGGGGATTGGGTTGATTGGCATTATCGTCACTATTATACTTAATGATATTTTCTTGATATGAAAATTCGTGCCCTGGTCCTTTGACCTCAATTTCTTTAGGATTTGCCCCAAATTGCAACCCCAGTGGAACGCTGATCGTTAATAGAGGAGTGGCACCAGGATTGGTTGCGCTAAATTCCGTACCATCGGCAAACTTCAGACTGCTGGCAGTACTACCAATAAACGAGCCTCCAATATCTAACCGTGCATTCTCTCTAAAAACAATGCCATTGGGATTTATCAGGAATAAGTTAGCAGTGCCGTTTGCTCGGATTAAGCCATTAATATCAGAGATTGACCCACCTGTGACACGGCTAATAATGTTCCCAATATCAACCCCATTGTTAAAGAAAGCTTCGCTACCGATGGGAACAGAGAACTGTTGAAAGCTGTGGAACAGATTAGTGCCTGCTTGAGTTCCGCCAGTGATATTTATGATATTACCAGAGGGTGTGACGATAGAATTATTCGGTAGAGTGGCATCTGGTGTAATTTGAGCAGAAGCGCAATGTGCACTCCAAATATACACACTACCCATTGCAATTCCTAAGAGCCAACCCCAACGAGCACCCAACTTGGACATTGCACCCTCCAGTTTTTATGGTATTTGCACCAATACTCAGTAAATCATAATTGCACTTGCATGGCTATTGACCGCATGCTGCTGTAAGCAATAACTTTTATGTACACTAGCACTAAACCATTTAAAGAGTTTAATTTTCACAGAATGGATAAGCCGCCAGTGGTAGAGTGGTTTTGTCAGATGCATGGATGCAAGATAACCGTACTAGGAAAAACTGAACTCAGCCCATATCAAGAGTTGATGCATGATTTTATGAGCATTATGCATTGCTTCTCCTCTCGACTATACTTCTTGCGTCGTTACAAAGATGAAATGAAATCTGACCCCGAAATAAACCTTTCTTCATCTCTGGGAGAAACTGTTTGTGATCAAAAGCCTGATCGTCGTGACCAGGCTTTTGACATGAGGTGATATCAAGTCCGGTTAAATACTTATCATTACCTAAGAACCCCCTTTCCCCCTATCCCCAAAGGGGACCCCAGGGTGGTTTCATACAAAGAAAGAAAAATAATAATAATTTGTAGAGGGTGGAGAAAAATTGATAAATAAAAAGTATGAATCTCATCGAACAATTGCAGCAAATCCCAGACTATCGACATATTCGGGGACGAAGACATGACTTCTGGTTGGTATTATTGTTGATCTTATTGGGAGCAATGACAGGGTATTGGGGCTACCGACCATTGGAAGATTTTACCAGAGTACACAGACAAGGCTTGATTGAACTGTTAAGCCTAGATGAGACAATCAAGTTTCCATCCTACTCAACGTTCCGACGAGTACTGAAAACATTAGATTTTCAGCCATTCACCGACTTATTCAATAATTGGGCATCAGTTCTTGTGCCACCGATGCCAGGAGAAAGATTGGCAATTGATGGTAAAGGTATTCGCTGCACAGTAACAGATTACAGTCAGTCCTACCAAAACTTTATCAGTACAGTATCAGTTTATAGTCACGGGCGGGGCATTGTACTCAGGATGCAACCAATGTCGAACAAAAAAATTAGTGAGATGGCGATCGCACAGCAATTAATATCCGAATTTTGTGCTCAACAAGTGATGTTCACTCTTGATGCTTTGCATTGCCAAAAAAAACAGTATCGCTGATTATTAATGGTGGCAACGACTACATGATTGGATTAAAAGAAAATCAACCGACGCTCTACAAAATGGCTCAAACTCAGTCACACAAACAGGAACCTTTGAGCAGTACTACAACAGAAGATGATACTCACGATCGCTCGGTCAAGCGTTGTTGTCAGGTATTCGCCGCTCCAGAAAAATTACAAAGTCAATGGGCTGGACTTAAAACCTTTGTCCAAGTTGAACGTTCTGGTATTCGTGATGGTCAATCATTTCAAGAGCGTCAGTTCTATATTTGTAGTCAGATCATGTCGGCTCAAGATGCTCTAACCGACACCCAGAAACATTGGGGAATTGAAAACCGGCTCCATTGGGTTCGCGATGTGACCTTTCCCTTCAGACTTTCCACTACGACGAGGTGGCAATGCACCAGTTAACTGGGCAATATTACATAATTTTTTCATCACTCTTGCCAGATTTCTTGGTTTTCGCACTATCCCTCAAGCTCAACGTGCTTTAGCCAATCAAATCCAAAAGGTTTTTTCTTTCTTTGTATGAAACCACCCTGCTATCCCCAAAGGGGACCCCGAGTCCCCCAACCCCAGAGGGGACCCCTAGCCCCCGTAAAGCTGCGCTTCACGTCCCCTCCCCGCGAGCGGGGAGGGGATAAAGGGGTGGGGTGCAGTCAACGTGGAAATCATAACTAATTAGCCGAACATGATATCACGGTTTTGGGCAGCTAGCAGGAGTCGTCCCCATACCATTAGGATTGGATGCATGGGAGATGAGGGTAACTTGCCCCTTACCGTTGAACACCCAACCGGTAGCAGGGACAATTTTTATAGCTTCAGGTTTAGACTGTGGTAAATCAGCAGGTTCCTTTTTCCCTTGCTGCTGTGTTGTGATACCTCTTGTGCGAGTATCTGTCCATACAACATCAGTGCTGAGGGGTTCGTAGGGACTCGGGGGTAACCCGCCACGTCCGGTGACAGTAAACTTACTACCTTCTGGTGAAGCAAAGGCAGCACAGCTTGTGTCTATTACGTTTGATATCTCTGCTAGCACCGTGGGTAGTTCCACAAATCCTTTGCTGGGATCAACATCTGGTGTGTTGATAGTCACCTGACCTTCTAAAGCCAGATCGTTTTCGGAAAATGCTGTAATATCGTTTGTGTCTGATTTTTCAGGCTTCAATTCGTTTGGGTCAGTGGTTCCCAACAGGCGGCTCAAGTCATCTCCACTACGCTCTTGGATGTTAAAATTACTTAAAGATGTAATTGTGATTGTGCCGGGACGGCCAGTAGATGTATTAGCGGTAATATCGCTGTTTTCATTCGGGACAGTCACAATAAAGCCATTGGGAATATTGATGGTGATGTTGCCACCATTGCTACTACCACTTGCATTGGTGGAGATGGAACTCTGACCACGTAACAAAAGTAAGTTTCCTATCTGTAGGTCAATATCTCCACCCCTACCTATATTGCTTGCATCGCTACGAATACTCGAACCATCTTCCATCTGCAATTTCTTTGCACTAATGTAGATTTTTCCACCGTCAGCCACGCCACTAGTGTTTGTATTTATACTTACAGACTTGAGATCAAAAGAGTCTGTGACATTAAAGTTGATTTCTCCAGCTTTACCTCTACTCTGTGTATTGCTTTCAATCTTCGCACTTTCAATCTCCACATTCTTGGCAGTGATGCTGATAGTTCCAGCATCACCCGTAGCCAAACTGTTAGCTTGTATACCTGCTTTGGTCACCCCAAAAGAGTCTCTGGCATTAATAAATATGTTGCCTGATTTACCCGAAGCAGACGCGCTGCTATTGATATTTCCATCAATCTGTACCTTGTTGGCATCAATCGTGATAGTTCCAGCATTTCCCGTACCAGAACTATTAGCATTTATACCTCCATTCCTCAGCCCAAAAGAGTCTCTGGCCTTAATAGAGATGTCGCCTGATTGACCTGAATTAGACGCAATGCTCTCGATACCTGTACCTTCAATCTGCACATTGTTGGCTTCAATGCTGATAGTTCCAGCAGCACCAGTGCTGGAACTATTAGCCTTTATACCTGCACCACTCACTTTAAAAAAGTCTGTGGCATTAATAGAGATGTTTCCTGATTTACCTGAATTCTCTGTATTAGTCTGGATAATCCCCTTTTCCATCTCCACTTTGTTGGCAGTTATCTTAATAGTTCCAGCATTACCTGTGCCAGAACTATTAGCATTTATATTTGAACTGTTGAGAGCAAAAGAGCCTGCGACATTAATGTTAATTTCTCCGCCATTACCTGTGCTGTCTTTCTCCGCAGTGCTACTGATACCGGCATTTTGGAGTTGAAAAGAATTTGCGTCGATGTTGATTTTTCCACCATTACTTCCCGATGAGGATTCATTACCAATACCAGCATTGCGGATTAGCAAATCACCAATTACTTTAATATTGATTTCGCCGACGCCGCCTTGATTAAAAGAAGTCGCACCAAAACCAGATTTCTCTTCAAGCCGCACCGAATTAGCTTCAACGTTTATCACTCCGCCATTACCTGCACCAAAGGTTTTGCTGCCTAGCCCACTTTGATTACTAGCAACAAAAGAATTCTTAGCTATGACGGTAATGTCTCCGGCGTTTCCCGATGCTGTTGCCTGAGTTCCTGCGCCACCGTTATTGTTCAACGTAATGTTGTTGGCTTCCAGCTTTACTTGTCCGCCATTGCCAGAACTGAAGCTGTTAGCGCCGATGGTAGATCTATCGAGAACGATCACATCCCCAAGGATACTAATTTGTTGCCCATTTCTGTTGCCCTGGGTATCAGATCGTACTATTGATTCAGAGGTAATATTGATATTTCTACCAGCAACTGCGATCGCACCACCGCCATTTCCTGTAGCACCAATAAACGATTTCCCTGTTAACCCGATGTCTGCAAAACTCGTCCCAGCTTCATAACCCAGCTTCCAACCTTGTTCTATCGGGACAAGGCTGACAACCCCATTGCTGCCAACACTGCCGATTTCAATACGTCCTGCGGGTGAGTTGAGAACGCCACCCGAAATTGACACATTCCCCCCCACCAGTGCTAGAGTTTTCCCCACCTCAACGTTTAATCCCACAACGCTAGTGTTAAGAAGGGGAGCGGGTTCTTTGCTTTTAGAGCCACTACTATACTCGACGATTTTTTCTTCATATGAAAATTCGTGCCCTGGTCCGTTCACCTGAATTTCTTTAGGATTTGAACCAAATTGCAACCCCAGTGGTACGCTGATCGTTAATAGAGGAGTGGCACCAGGATTGGTTGCGCTAAATTCCGTACCATCGGCAAACTTTAGACTGCTGGCAGTACTACTAATAAACGAGCCTCCAATATTTAACCGTGCATTCGGTCCAAAAACAATGCCATTGGGATTTATTAGGAATAAGTTAGCAGTGCCGTTTGCTCGGATGAAACCATCAATATTAGAGATTGACCCACCTGTTACACGGCTAATAATGTTGGCAATGTCAACCGTATTGTTAAAGAAAGCCTCGCTACCAGTGGGAAGGGAAAAGTCTTTGAAGCTGTGGAACAAGTTGCTACCCGCTTGAGTTCCGCCAGTGATATTTATGATATTACCAGAGGGTGTGACGATAGAATTATTCGGTAGAGTGGCATCTGGTGTAATTTGAGCAAAAGCGCAATGTGCACTCGAAATATACACACCACCTATGACAATTCCTAAGAGCCAACCGCAACGAGTACCCAAATTGGACACTACACCCTCCAGTTTTTATGGTATTTGCACTCATACTCAGTAAATCACAATTATTGGTTCGATTTTTATCTCAAAAAACAAGATCCCCGACAACTTTTACGAAGTCGGGGATCTGAATAGGACAAAGGTCAAGATTGTGCTCCATTTACCTAAAAAACGTTGTAATTAGGCGGAACGAGATTCTACGGCGATCGCTTTCTCCTCACCTTGTGTAGGTAAACTTAACTTATCCAAAATTTCCAACATTTCTCGCTCAAAAGCAACCTGTGCGCGATTGGTTTTCCCACCTACATACAGGCGACCATCTTTTTGCAATGCCCAAATTTGCGAGTGAGAGAAGTAACTCATCGTAACACCTAGCATGAGCAAGGCAAACCCTGTATAAACAATTGGTATTCCTGGATCAGCTTTAATCTGTAAGCCAGTACTGCCAACAATATCGAGAATTTTCAACGTTACACCATTGACTTGGGTAGACATTCCAGCGCGAACAGTGTCAACCAGCTTGCCGGTAGCATCGTAAATTAACATCATTCCTTGCAAGTCTTTAGCCAGTAAAGAGACACCTTCACTCATATCTGGTTTAGTAGGAATCCAAGTTCCCCAAATGCGTCCATTACCATTGGTGTTCAGTTGCGCCATTGGTAGTTGAAAAATGGGGCTGTTGTTGACTCGCACTTTAACAGCAGAGATTCCCCAATCCGTTTGGTAGAAAGTCACGCCATGATAACGTAGAGGACTGTTGACGAAAATCGTCTTGCGATCAACTTCCTGTGCCTGATTATTTAAGACAGACATATCTGAGTAGAACTGGTCAATTCCACCAGAAGGGGTGTAGTCAATCCAAAAGCGATTGACTCGCACAGACCAATCTTTAGAAACTCGCGCTGCCCAAGGTCCCGCATCTACTATATTTTTTACTTGGAAGGTGTTACCACTGGGAACCATTTCCTGAGCCATAAAACCAGTCATTGCTCCCCAAATCGACCCTAGGAGAATAGTCACGATACCCACATGAACGATAATCGGTCCGATGCGTCCGATAATGCCTTTGCGGGCGTAGAGAGTACCTTCTTTCTCTTGAAAAACTTTGTAGCGGCGATTTGGCAAAATTTGAGTCAGGGTTTGTAGAGACGCTGTTGGGGTTTCTACAGACGCGCCACCTCTCGTCTCTACATCTAGTTCCGCACTCAAAGCTAACTTTTGAAATTGGCGGGGTTCCTCGTAAAATTTCCACCGACGGGCAGCTTTTAAAGCTGGTAACTGACGAGTAAAGGTACAAGCAGTTAAGCTTGTGCCAAAAAAGATGAGTAATGCTAAAAACCACCAAGTTCGATAAACATGGTCTAAGCCCACTGTTAAGATGACTTTCCAGGTGAGAAAACCAAATAAAGCTGGGTGTTCTGGGTAGTTAGCTTGGTAAAATGCTAGCGATTGACCTTGCTCTATAACGGTACCAGTGACGCTAAAGAGTGCAATGACTAACAGCATCACAATTGCTAAGCGTAAATCGGTTAGCACAGGCAATAACTCTTTGCGCAATAACTGCCCAAATGCTGACCAGATAGATTGTTTGGAAACTGAATTTTCTATAGTCATTTAGCTAAAAAGTTCCGATAGGAATCCGAGAAATTAAAGAAAGCACACCAAATCCTACCAACAAAGCGCCGCTGACTGGGTTAATCCAACCAGACCAACGGCGCAATTCTAGCAATTTCTTGATTGAAGCTGTAAACGTACCCGCTAAAATCAATGGTGCAACATAACCTGCTGTGTAGGAAATCAGCAAAACAGCGCCTAAAATTAAGTCTTGTGTATTGGCAACCCAACCAAGCAAACTCGCTAACACAGGGGTACTGCAAGGTGAGGCGACGACACCGAAACTCAAACCAATCAAATATGCTCGCACTCCTTGGGGTAATTCTTGCGAAATCCACTCTGTACCGCCAAAAGAGGGCAATTGCAACGGTAAAGCTTCGAGTAAATTCAGCCCCATGAGAATGGCAATAATACTGACAATAATTGGTAAACCAATTCCCACCTGACCGTAGACTTTTCCCACAAAAGCTGCTATAATACCAAGCGCTGCTAATGTAGTTGCCAATCCCAAAGCAAACCACGTTGACTGGGTAGCTGCTTGGAGACGATTTTTCGCTTCATATCCACCGATGTAGCCAATGGTAATCGGCAGCATGGAAAGCATACAGGGTGTCAAGCTAGTGAGCAACCCTGCTAAAAAAATGACGCCAATACTCAGCAAACTCAGGTGCGTGAGTTGGTTGGCGACGAGGGCGTTAGCGAATTGTTCTAGTTCGTAAAGTCGGGTTTGCAGGGTTTCAAGCATGGGGTATCTAAAAGCAGGAAATGCTTACTATGCTTGAATTTTAGCTTAATTTTAGATTGAGCCTCCACGCGTTATGACACCTTTTGGCAACCCAAGCTGTTCTGGTGTCACAGGTTGACCATCCTGCACAAAATCAAAACTCTTTTTCACCATTGGTCCGTGAAAGAACAATGTCCACGCTTCTTGACCATCTTTAATCCAGATGCAATGGTGTTTCTGTGCAGACCGGAAGATAATTGACCCGGGTCCATACCACTTCACTCCGTCCTCAGTTTTCTCCCAGTAGCCACCTTTCAAAATAAGGCTGATGTTGAACCAGGGATGATTGTGGAGTACGCCTTTATACCATTCCGGGCGATCCAAAATATGGTTAAGTGTGATGTTAAACCAACGATTTGCCGGAAACAAGATAAAGTGAGTATGCTGTCGAGCTTGTGTTTTTTCTAAATTGTTATAGGCTGTTAGGCAGGGTCGAGACTCAAGATACTTTTTAAACCATTTTTGAAGCATAGTAGATATCTCCTGTCAAGGTTTTATGCCTTATTTGTAGCACAATAGGCAAATTTCACAACTGCTACAAGTTTGCTGACAACTTTTCGTTGGATTTTTTCACTTTAGATATCCAGCCTTTGTATGAATTCAAAATTTCTGAATAGGGAACTGTAGTTTCAAATACTAACTCTGAGATAGAAGGTGGAAAGTGCTTGGGAAATATTTGGTGCAAAATGTTAGCAAGACTTTCCCTCAAGACAAACTCAATAAATAATCCTGTAGTAGAAGGAAAGGCATTGTCGCCAAGTTCTACTAAGGCGTGGGCATCCTGCTTACGGCGAACAGTAAATTGTTCTAGCGCCACTGCTAAATCATCAGAATATTCGTTCAAAAGGTTGTCCAACAAGACAACATCTTCAAGTGCGGCATTGCAACCTTGACCAATAGAGGAAGATACAGCGTGTGCCGCGTCTCCAATAAGTAGTACACTCGCATCTTGATGATAGCGACTACAGCGAACTGTTAAAATTCTTGAGACTGGTCTATTGAGAAAAGCTTCAGCTTCCTCTTTTGGCATGAGTTGAGCAACTTCTGGAAAATTCTTCTGAAAGAATTGGAGAACTTCTTCTGTGGTGGAAAAACTAGCTATCTGATTTTTGTTGTGAAGAAACAAAACGACACCACCCATAGTCTCATCGCGTTGATGTAGCAGAACTACGAATGTGCCATCTTTAAGCATCCACGAGTGAATTTTGCCTTTTTCTAAATGAATGCCAGAATTTTCATCAGGGCGGGGTAGGAAAATTGATTTGTAGTCATTGGGGACATACTTTTGTTGACATTCAAAATCTTCTGTAGCAAGAAAATGCTCCCTAACGACAGAACGTCCTCCATCTGCACCGATTAAAAGGTCATAATCAATGGTGAAATCCTCTTGTGTTTCCAGTTGCAACTTCAGCTTCTTGGCTGCAAAATCTATAGACGTGCATTGACAGTTGAAGTGAATGTTGAGCCGACTTTTATCGTAGTTCTCAGTTAATTTTAAAAGGGCGATCGCCAATTTTGTCCGGTCAAGTGTAGTCAGAGGTTTCTTTCTTGGCGTAAACCGCGTCTTGCCATTTTTTTGGTGAAAAATCGTTCCCCTCATGGACACACTAATCGCTTTGACGGCTTCCTCCAAACCCTCAATTTTTCTCAAAGCACTCATTCCCCTTTCGTTTAGGGAGATGGGGTAAGTTCTGGATTTTGAGAATGAGATAATTCTCGGATCGCTGCGGCGTTCATAAATGTCAATTTGGTATTTATCCCCACGACGCAACAAGTAGTGAGCAAGTAGGAGTCCGCTTGGTCCAGCACCGATGATTGCGACTTTCTTAACCATGATTTTTCCCAAACTCAATCGTGCATTTGCTGTGTAGAGTCACAATTCAGCAAAGGTGCCAAAATCAACCGCATCTTTTAGGATACTTGCGGCGTTCCTCATTTCTATGGTAAAGATACTCGCAGTATGTTTCAAGCTTTTGGTTGGACGCAGGCGTCGTTACGTCAACCAGCTTTTTGATATAAATTTACATATAGGTAGCAACGAGAACCTCAATATTTTCTAGCCGTTGCTCTTCACTGGTGAAACCTCAAAAGGTTAATTGGCGTAGCATTAGGTGCGGCTGAAGTTTGTAGTCCGCGTCTACGCTAAGCCTGGATAGGATAACTTTTTATACACGTTTATTCGTTATTTTCACCACTACCGGAAGGTACTGCTTCAGATGGCTGAGATTGATTTTGACGCAGACGTAATTGCTCGCGCAAATCATTCTGATTGGTGGATGCGTCTGGAGGTTGCTGCCCATTCTGCTCTGAAGAAGAACTTTGTGGTGGCTGAGGTGCTGGCTGTGGAGTTGTTTGTTCTGTCGTTGACTCTGTCGCTGCACTTGGTATATCTCGCCTGCGCCTGGTTCCAGTTTCTGGAGTGCTTTGGGGGGCGGCTTCCGGAGTTGTTAATATGGCTCGTCTTCTACGCCCAGAAGTTTCTTCCTCATTAACTGCGGCTTCGCGTCTCTGTTCTGCTTGTCTCTTAGCCTCTTGTCTTTCTCTTTGACGCTGCAGAGCTTCCCGGTTACTCCGTGATCCCGCTATTGCGAAATTTGCAAACAATTGTACATTTTGTCTGCCAGCAGCTGCGGAATTTAATTTAAAGTCTTTTGCTTGTTCTAAGAGTGCTTCATCCAGCTCTTTGTGACCACTGGGGCGGATAAGCCGGACGTTGGTAACATTACCATTGTTGTCAACATCAAAAGCAACACCTGGTCTACCTTCGATACCTCGCCGTTTCGCCCGTTCTGGATATTTGATGTCACACTTGACGCAATCTGCAAAATCCAACTGTGAAGGGGCTGGGGTTCTTGGTTTGGGAGCTGTAGCGACTTCCGTCTTACCGCTTCCTTGTCCACTACCAATACCAGAACCTGTACCAGAACCTGTACCTATACCTGTACCTATACCTGAGCCAGAACCTATACCTGAGCCAGAACCTGTACCAATGCCAGTACCAGTACCTGTGCCACTACGTACAGTCCCATCTCCTGAACCGGTGGCAATAGGGAGACTATTACCCCCGCCACCGCCACCTCCCTGGCTTGCTTTGGAGTTTTGCAAATCTCTCAACGTCCGTTTCAAATTTTGATCAGCCTGTGGTTTTGGAGCAGGATCAGGTTTCCTTTGTGTATTTGTTGGCTGAGGAATTACTGGTTGAGGCTTTGGAATTGGCTTTTCTACTGGTGGCGTGACAATTTTTTGGGGCTGCACTGGTGGCTTTGGCGGCACTACTACTGTTTGCTTAGGTAACACTGGTGGAAGCTTGACTTGCGGCTTTTGCGGCACGACCACTGTTTTCTGGGGCTGCACTGGTTTGGGTGGTTCAACTGGTTGGGGTTTGATTGGTGGCTCTACTATCTTTGGTTTCGGAGCTTCTTGCAGCTGTTTTACGACAGGAGGTTTGACTGGTTTAGGCGTTTCTACTGGTTTGGGTGCAGGCGGCGGATCAATAACCACAAATTCTATGGGTTCTTCGTCAGTTTTCTGCGCTCTCTTCAAAAAATTATCTACTATGCCGGAAGCTAGTACACTAATATGCAGCCCTAACGAGCCTATCAGACTAAAAGCAAGAAACGTCCTGAGCGCCCTTACTTCTCTACCTCGCTGCTCTAAAGCCGTGTCAGTAAAGCCCATAGTTTAATGCCACCCATTATCAGCAACTTAGGCAGATTAAAACATTTACGAGCAAATGTCAATTAGGCTATCAAGATAATCGTTAACCGTGTGTAGACTGAAATGTAGCTCACGTCTAGTATTTATAGTCCCTAAAAAAAATTAGAAAATTGTCATCAATGGATGATGTTTGACATCTATTTTCATTTCCTTTAATTTGTATTGAGAACTTATATCAGTTGTTTCCAGTAATCTGGTAATCTGACAAAATTAGTTAGTGGCTTGAGAGAATAGTACATGGGAATCACAAATCTGTTTTCGGCAGGCGGTGTAGTGATGTTGCCCCTGCTAGCGTTTTCTGTGCTGGCAGTTGCTTTGATTATAGAGCGCCTTAGGTTTTGGGTAAAGATTAATACTCGGCAAAACCGTGTGGTGCGAGAGGTGCTGAACCTTTACCGTCTCAATAATGTCGTTGGTGCCATGGATAAACTACAGAAAAATGCAGATTTACCCATCGCACGGATTTTTCTGACTGCTTTAGAACTAGAGGAACCAAATCCAGAAGAATTTCGCTTGGCACTAGAAAGTGAAGCGCAAGCCGAAATACCTTTGCTCAAACGCTTTCAGAACATTTTCGATACAATCATCTCTCTTGCACCACTATTGGGGCTTCTGGGAACCGTTTTAGGATTAATAACTTCGTTTGCCTCTCTGAATATTGGTGATGTGGGAGGTAGCAGAACAGCGAATGTGACGGCTGGTATTAGTGAAGCGTTGGTTTCTACTGCATCAGGATTGGTTGTTGCTATTTTTGTACTCCTATTTGCCAATACATTCCGGGGACTTTACCAGCGCCAAATTGCCCTCATTCAGGAGTACGGCGGACAGCTAGAATTACTTTATCGCCGTCGCTATGAAAGAGGAGACAAAGCTTATGCGTCTGCAAGATGAACCAGATTTACCAGCGCAGATTAATATCGTGCCGATGATTGACGTGATATTTGCGATTTTGACGTTTTTTATCATGTCAACACTGTTTTTAACACGGTCAGAGGGTTTGCCAGTCAACTTGCCTAAAGCGGCGACAGCACAAACACAACAACGCCCAGCACAAGTCACAGTAACAATTGATAAGAGTGGGCAAATCTTTCTAGATAAGCAGGTAATTAGTCTAGAACAGTTGGAAAACGGTGTACGACAAAAGGTACAGCCACAGCAGGAAATGGTGATTGTCTTAAATGCAGATGAAGGGGTGAATCACGGTCAAGTCGTAGCGGTGATGGATAAAGTACGGCGAGTGGAGGGAGCAAAATTAGCGATCGCCACCCAAAAACCATAGTCATTCGTAATTTGTAATTTATTCACACGCTTGGTGCGTTAGGCGCAGATGACCTGTAATTCTTTACACATTTTTGTGCGCTGTAACGCATCATTATAAAATGAGTGCGTTAATATTCCAGCTATTTTTCTGACTGAAATTGCGATAATAACCAAGCAATAACTTGACTTTGGTCTGTTTGACTATTTTTCCGGGATGACGATAAAAAATATGATAAATTTTTGGGATGATAATCACGCTTTTAAATTCCGAAATCAAACTGACAGTTAGACCTGACCTTGGTGGTCGTATCGACCAACTGCAAGACCTCCAAACTGGACACCAATGGCTTTGGCATCCAGAAGGCTATGACGAGTCGCAAACGAGAACGCTTGCCTTAGGTGCATCCTTCGACGACAATTGGACAGGTGGCTGGGATGAAATTTTTCCTAACGATGCAGCAGGTATGTTTCAAGGTCGCCACCTAGTTGACCACGGGGAGTTATGGTCACAGGCGTGGGAGGTTGTTGAAACATCTAACAAAAGCGTGAAGATGGTGCGTTCTTGTCAAACTGTGCCAGTGAGGGTAGAAAAGATAATTCTACTTGATGAGAACAAGCCAGAAGCCAAAATTGAGTACCTGTTCCAGAACGAGTCCGATGAAACGATTCCGTTTTTGTTTAAACAGCACGCGGCGATCGCCATAAGAGAGGGGGACGAAATTCTGTTGCCGGATTGTCTGATTGAGCCTGCGGTTCTTGAATTTAGTAAAATCATCGGTCGTCAAGAGAAAACCCGCTTTCCCAAAGCTTTGGCGGCGGATGGAAGGGAAATTGAAGTGCAGCGCACACCACCGCGTTCTTCACAACTACAAGAGTTTTATTACAGCTCAAACTTGGCTACAGGAGAATGCGGGATTCGCAATTCGCGATCGCAATCTGCTTTACTCATGAATTTTGACACGACCGATTTTCCTTATGTCTGGGTATTTCAGAGTTACGGTGGGTGGCACAATCATTACGTGCTTGTACTAGAGCCTTGCACAAATATTCCCTACGATTTAGAGATTGCTTGCCGTAATGGCACTTCTGCACAGCTCTTACCGCATTCGGCACAACGTCGTACTTTGACCGTTCGCTTACAGCACTTTTAGGAGCGTGCGGTTCGCCGCCTTGCATGAGTTTAACTCATGAAAGCCATGTCATCCTTATCTCACCCATGCGCGAATTGCGGAAAGCGAACTTCCCTTTATGTTTTTATCAACTAGAAATTAATGATAATGAGTGATTTCCGGGGCGATCGCTTGAGGATGTAACTTCCTGTTTTTTAAAGAAAGCGAGAGTGCTAATATTGAGTACTGAAAATAGTTTGTAAACAAAATATAAGAGCAACATTAGGAGCAATCTTAATTGGTCTTATTACTCAAAATTCCTATGGTGACAAATATAGAAAATTCTAATAATCAAGAGTTAGTCGGTTTTATCTGGAGCATTGCCGACAAACTCCTTTGGTCCTTACCGTCCACCCCAATACCGCCGGGTGATGTTGCCTCTGATTGTGTTGCGTCGTTTGGATGCTGTCTTAGAACCGACTAAGAAAGCAGTACTTGAGGCGAAGGTGAAATATCAGGCGATGGGTTTAGAGGGGGATGCTTTTGAGAAAGCGATCGCCGCAGGCGGGCACTCCGTGCCATCGCTAAAGTCGCAATTGGAGGCGAGAGGCAACAGCCGTTGTATAACCTCAGTGAATTTACGTTTCAAAAATTATTAGAGGATTCGGAGGGGCTTGCTGATAATCTTAGAGCTTATATCAATGGTTTTTCGCCTCTGGCACGGGATATTTTTGAGAAATTTGAGTTTGATAATGAAATCCAGAAGTTAGATGAAGCTAACCGTCTTTTTGAGGTGATGAAGGCGATCGCTAGTCCTGAAGTTGATTTATCTCCGGCAAAACTCTCTAATCTACGAATGGGCTATCTGTTCGAGGAACTGGTGAGAAAGTTTAACGAGCAGGCGAACGAAGAAGCCGGAGATCACTTTACCGAACTGGTGCGACTGTATGGGGATTTTGAGCAGAATGGTTTAAGTGAGGTGAAATCAGACGGGCAGATAGAAAAGCAGATTTGCTCAAAGATTTTTGATAATCGGGAGTTTGGATTTCTCAAAATTACAGTGGAGCGTCCGTTAAGATTAAATTTTCAGGCAAGTGAGGAGCGTTTGGCTCGTTTGTCAGAGCAAAAGGCGTTTCAGGATTTGGCAACGAGTAAGAAGCGTAAAGATGCTAAGGTGCAACAGTTAGAAATGGAGATGGGTGAAAGTCTCCAAAATCAGATTTTAGATGCTTTGCGGTGTCTGGACGATAACAAGCTCTATATGTCCCGTGCTGAATTTATGCGGGATTTGGAACGGGTGCTAAAGAATGCAGGGCTAAAGTTGAAAGAGCCAGTGATCAAGGCGATTTTAGCAGCGTTGGCTGAGGCAGATCCACAAGCCGAAATCTGTCGGGATAAGAAGGGGAATCCTGAACCGGATAGTAATTTGCGAGATACGGAAATTGTACCTCTGCCGGATGACATTACATTGTCGTTACCGTTGGAATATGACAAGGATGCGAGTGTAGATGAGTTGATTAAGTTGGTAAAGGGGCATTGTGAGGAGTATTTGGAGGCAGAGGTATTGCCCCATGTGCCGGATGCTTGGATTGATTTTTCTAAAACCAAGGTGGGGTATGAGATTCCGTTAAATCGTCATTTCTATGTGTATCAGCCACCTCGTCCTCTGGATGAAATTGAGAATGATATTAAATCACTGGAGTCGGACATTATGGCGATGTTGGGTGAAGTGGTTTAAGGATTAAAATAAAAATATTAATGTTAAAGAGACTTTTTTGATATGCAAATTACGATTAATTTACCAGATAAGTTAACTGAGAGAGTTCAGGATAAATGGGGGGATTTATCTCAAATAATCCTTGATAAATTAGTTCTAGAAGCTTTTCTAGAGGGGTTAATTAATTTTGATGAGTTTAGGAAAATGTTAGGTTTTAAGAATGATGTAGATTTCAAAGCTTTTTTTTCGGCAAATATTCCCCTTCATACTTCGGGATTATTGAATTTAGCGGAGAGTTGTGCGGATATAGATTTTACAATTGACGATTTGAGGATTGGCGATGAAATTGATAATGATTTAATCGGACCTTTTAATGAGTAATTATTCTCTTGTTTATTTACTAGATACTAATGCTTGTATAGTATATTTAAAGAATAAAAATTCTAGTATTAATAGTCATTTTAATAACCTAGAAGCAAATAAGATAGCTGTTTGTTCTGTGGTTAAAGCTGAGTTATTTTATGGCTCGATGCGTAGCAATAATCCTCAGAAGAGTTTAAATATACAAATGTTGTTTCTGTATCAGTTTGTATCTCTACCATTTGATGATAGCTGTGCGGAAATTTCTGGCAATATTCGGGCAGATTTAGCAAAGGCTGGAACTCCTATTGGCTCAAATGATATACAAATTTCTTCTATTGCTTTAGCAAACAATTTGATTCTAGTCACTCACAATGTCAGCGAGCTTAGTCAAGTTGAAGGGTTACAGATTGAAGATTGGGAAGTTATGTAATGGGTAAGTATCAGGGTTATGAAAAGTATAAGGATTCTGGTGTTGAGTGGTTGGGTGAAATTCCTGAACATTGGCAATCATTAAAAATAAAACGTTTGACAGTAATTAAGAGAGGAGCTTCTCCACGACCGATTGATGATCCAAAATATTTTGATGATGATGGTGAATATGCTTGGGTAAGAATTGCAGATGTAACAGCAAGTGAGCGTTATTTAGAAACCACTACTCAAAAATTATCGGAATTAGGAAAAAGCTTTAGTGTTCCTTTAGAACCAGGTAAGTTATTTCTTAGTATTGCTGGTTCAGTGGGAAAACCAATTATCACAAAAATAAAATGTTGTATTCATGATGGCTTTGTTTATTTTCCAGATTTAAAAATAAATGAAAAATTTATTTACTATATTTTCAATAGTGGTCAACCATATTTAGGATTAGGAAAACTGGGGACACAACTGAATCTGAACACTGAAACAGTTGGAGGAATTACCATAGGTTTACCGCCACTGGATGAGCAGGAGACGATCGCCCGCTTCCTCGACCATAAAACCAAACAAATAGATGACCTCATCGCCAAGAAAGAAGCCCTACTCGAAAAACTCGACGAAAAACGCACCGCCCTCATTAGTCACGCTGTCACCAAAGGACTAGATCCAAGTGTTCCGATGAAAGATTCTGGTATTGAGTGGTTGGGTGAAATCCCTGAGCATTGGGAATTAAAACGACTTAAGTTTGCTGTTTCTCAAATTATTGATGCAGAGCATAAAACAGCTACTTATGATGATGATGGAGATTATCTAGTTGTTAGAACAGCAAATGTTAGAGCAGGAAAATTATTACTAGAAAATGCAAAATTTACAAATGAATCTGTATATCAAGAGTGGACGATAAGAGCAGTCCCAGAAAAAGGCGATATTCTATTTACTAGAGAAGCTCCAGCAGGTGAAGCGTGTCTCGTACCTGAAAAACCTATAGTCTGTCTTGGTCAAAGAATGGTTCTTTTTAAATTTAATAAAAATCAATATGACGGATATTTCTTACTACAATCACTTTATTCTGGAATCGCTGATCAATTTATCAAAAGTTTGTCACTAGGTAGTACTGTTACTCATTTTAATATGTCAGATATTGGCTCTATTCCTCTTTTTATACCTCCTTACAATGAACAAAAAAAGATTGGGAAATTTCTAGCAGAAAAAATTAATAATTTTGATGAGCAAGTTAAAAAAGTGAAGACCGGAATCGAATTATTAAAAGAATATCGCACTGCCCTCATCACCAACGCTGTCACAGGTAAAATAGATGTGCGCCAAGTCCCCATCCTCTAACCTCAGACACCACCATGAAACAAATTACCCTTGCAGAACTTCCCGAAACCGTCCAAAACCTAATTAACCAAGCTCAAAAAACAGGCGAACCCCTCACCATCATCCAAAATGGTATCCCCTTCGCCATCATTTCCCCCATTCAGAAAAAATCCCTGCTGCAAACACTTTCTACCCTTGAACCATTAAACGAAGACTTTGCCGACGTTGACAAAGGACTATGAACCTTTGCAGAACATCCCCAAACTCTGCAAAACCTAATTAACAAACGGCAAAAAACAGGTGATAGATCACGATAGACTCTTTAAAGAATTAATCCAAACCTTCTTTTGGGAATTTATAGAACTCTTTCTACCAGAGGTTTTAGAGTATGTTGCACAAGACAGCCTAACCTTTTTAACAGAAGAAATATTTACCGATGTCACCACTGGAGACAAAAGAAGAATAGACTTATTAGCACAAGTCAAATGGAGAGGAGAAAACAGTTATTTTCTCATACATTTAGAAAATCAGGCATACAATCAAAAAGAATTTGAACGGCGGATGTTTCATTACTTCGCTCGTTTAGATGCTAAATATTTAATGCCAATATTTCCTATAGTTATCTTCTCCTACGATGAACCCAAAAGACCAGAAAAAAGCCAATATACCGTTAACTTTCCTCAGAGAAAAATTCTAGAATTTAATTACTTTGCCATCCAACTAAATAACCTCAACTGGCGAACTTTTTTAAATAAACCAAACCCCGTAGCTGCCGCATTAATGGCAAAAATGGACTTTCAACCAGAAGAAAGAGTCCGAGTGAAACTAGAATGCTTAAGGATGTTAGTAACATTACAGTTAAATCCTGCTAAAATTGAACTAATTTCCGGTTTCATTGATACCTATCTCAAATTAAACGCCACAGAAGAACAAGAACTTGATACTGAACTAAAACAAGCCAACTTAGTTGAAGAGGCACAAATCATGGAAATTGTCACCAGTTGGATGGAAAAAGGAGAACAAAAAATTGTTAAAAAGCTAGTAAAACGGCGATTTAATAATATTGATTCCGCCTTAGAAAGTCGTATTAATTCCTTATCTTTAGAACAAATAGAAAATCTAGCGGATGCAATTTTTGATTTCCAATCTTTAGAAGACCTCATCAATTGGTTAGACCAACAAAATTAATTGACTCTTTAGAGGATGTTTTAAAAGATGTAGATGTAGGGTGTGTTGTCGCACAGCGCAACGCACCTTGAATTGTTTACGGTGCGTTAGCCTACGGCATAACACACCCTACATTTACTTGAATTGTTTACGGTGCGTTAGCCTCACGGCATAAGAGGATGTCTGAGAAGTCAAAAATGTCATGCTGTTAGCGTAGCTCCTCGCAGAGCGAGGCACGTAGCGATAGCGTAGTGAAGCATCTCAAAACTACGCCTCAAACTCTAGATTCTTCATTCCGCTGAGTCCCAAGGGGACACGCTGCGCGAACGCTACATTCAGAATGACAAACTATACCTTGCTTAAACTTTTCAGACATCCTCTAACACACCCTACATTTACTTGAATTGTTTACGGTGCGTTAGCCTACGGCATAACACACCCTACATTAGATTAATTCACGCTTATACTTGATTATGTTTATACTTCACACCTCATGCACACGGAAGAGAAATTTGAGGACATCATCGAACGGGAACTCCTGCAACTGAGTGGCTACCACCAAGGCAACCCAGCCGAGTACGACCTAGAAACTGCCCTTTTCCCCACAGAGATCATCAACTTTATCCAAACCACCCAGCCCACACAATGGCAACGCCTAGCCAACACGAGTGATGCCCAGAAAATCATTATAGATAGCCTTACCAAAGAACTCAAAAGCCGAGGAATGCTCGATGTCCTCCGCAATGGCTTCAAATGCTATGGTAAAACCCTGCGAATCGCCTACTTCCAGCCGAACACAGGCATGAACCCGGAAACCTTGGCACTCTACGAAAAAAATCGCCTCACCATCACCCGCCAAGTCACCATCAAAACTGGACGTATTCCCGATATTCTCCTCAGCATCAACGGTTTACCCATTGGAACTATCGAACTCAAAAACCCCTTCACCGGGCAAACCTACCAAAACGCCATCCACCAATACAGACACGATAGAGACCCCAAAGACCCCCTATTTGCCTTTAAACAACGGTGCTTAGTCCATTTCGCCGTAGACACCGAAGAAATTTGGATGACTACCAAACTCGCTGGAGAAAGTACCCATTTTTTACCTTTCAATAAAGGTAATAACCACGGTGCAGGCAACCCCCCCGGAGACAATAAAGAATATCGCACCAGTTACTTTTGGTTAGAAGTCCTACAAAAAGATAGCCTTTTGGACATCTTAGCCCGTTTTCTCCACATCGAAATTAAAGAAACCAAAATTCCCACCGCCACTGGCGTTAATTACCAGAAAAAAGAAACCCTAATTTTCCCCCGCTACCATCAACTTGATGTCGTCCGTAAACTCATCGCCCACACCAAACAACACAAAGCCGGACATAATTATTTGATTCAGCATTCCGCCGGATCTGGAAAATCAAACTCTATTGCTTGGTTAGCCCATCGCCTAGCCAACCTCCATGACAACCAAGACGAAAAAATCTTTCATACCGTTGTCGTCATCACAGATCGCACTGTACTAGATCAACAACTGCAAAACACTATCTATCAGTTTGATCATAAAGCCGGAGTTGTCCAAAAAATTGACGAAAACACCCAACAACTGGTTACAGCCCTCAGCGACGCTGTACCCGTCATCATTTCCACCATCCAGAAATTCCCCTTCATTACTAAAGCCATCGAGACTTTAGCCAAAAAAGGTAAAACCATAGACATTACCACCAAAGATAAACGCTTTGCCGTCATCGTTGATGAAGCCCACGGCTCCCAAACCGGAGAAACCGCCACAGAACTCCGCAAAATCCTGAATAAAGATGGTATCGAATCAGCGATCGCCGCTCAACTCCTGGAAGATGAACTTGAAGAAGACAACCTCAGTGATGAAGCCAAACAACAATTACTAAAAGAACAAATCAGCCGCACCAAACAACCAAACCTCAGCTACTTCGCCTTTACCGCCACCCCTAAGTACAAAACTCAACTCGTATTCGATGAACCCGGAGACAACGGCGAAGTCCCCTTCCATCTCTACACTATGCGCCAAGCCATTGAAGAAGGCTATATTAAAGACGTTTTGGCAAATTATACCTGCTACGATCGCTATTACGAACTTGTCCGCACCTCCGAAAATGACCCTGACTTACCCCGTCGCCAAGCAGCCAAGCAAATCGCCCGATTCGTTGAACTTCATCCCCACAACATCGCCCAAAAAGTAGAAATCATCGTCGAACATTTCCGCAACCATACCCGCCACAAAATTGGGGGTAGAGCCAAAGCAATGGTTGTCACCCGTTCCCGTGAACACGCCGTTAAATACAAACTTGCTTTTGATAAATACATTAAAGAAAAAAACTATAGCGATATCAAATCCCTCGTTGCCTTTTCCGGTTCTATTGCCCTTGAGGAGTTACCCGGAGAAACATTTACTGAAGTCAACATGAATGGCGGCATCAAAACTTCAGAAATTCCTGATAAATTTGCCAGCGATGCCTATCAAGTGCTGCTTGTCGCCAACAAATTTCAAACCGGATTTGACCAACCATTGCTTCATACTATGTTTGTTGATAAACGACTCGATGGAGTCCAAGCCGTCCAGACACTATCTCGCCTCAACCGTACCACCACAGGCAAAGAAGATACTTTCGTTTTAGATTTTGTCAATAAACCCGAAGACATCTACAAAGCCTTTAAACCCTACTACGAAGAAACGCCCGTTGGAGAAACCGCAGATCCGCAACAATTAAATGATTTGTCTTACCAGCTTTATGAATGGCAACTTTTTAGCCAAGACGATGTAAACCAGTGGTGTGAAATTTGGTTCCGCCCAAAAACCTCCCTCACCGGAGGCGAACACAAAAAATTAAATACATTACTAGACCCGATTATTGAAAATTATAAAGCCCTCCAAGACCCAGAACAAGAACAATTTAGAAGCCAACTTACCAGCTTCCGGAATCTCTACCTATTCCTTGCCCAGATTATCCCTTACCAAGATTCAGAACTCGAAAAGCTTTATGCCTATGGACGTTTTTTACTAAAGAAATTACCCCGTAGTCCCCAATCTCCAAAAATTGATTTATCTGGAGATATAGAACTAAAATTTTATCGCCTTGAAAAAATCAGTGAAGGGAAAATTGATTTAACCGAAGGTAAAGCAGAACCATTACGAGGTGCTAGCGCAGTCGGAAGCCAGCCAGATAAAGAAGTTCCCTTATCGCAGCTTATTGACTCCCTTAATGAACGTTTTGGTACTAGCTTCACCCCAGCCGACCAACTCTTTTTCGAGCAAATTACCGAAACAGCGATTGGCTTTGCCACTGCGCTTTGCGCAATCGCTAATGACTCCATCAAACAAGCGGCTCAAGTCAATACAAAAGAAAACTTTGCCCCCGTTCTAGAAAAGCATCTTGAAAATCTATTTATCGAACGCATGGATGGTAACGAAAAAATCTTTATGCAAGTGATGAATAGTGAAGAATTTAAAGCAGTTGTGTTTGAAAAATTACTATCTAGTATTTATGAGAGTATTAACAATGAACATTCATGATTAGCACTTGGCACATTAGCAGCGATGGCGCAGAGCGCCCATTGTAGGCGATCGCGCAGCGTGTCCGAAGGACTCTCGCCTTACGTTTCCTTTTATCGCGTTTAGTCTAAACTCCAGTTTCTTAGCTTGGGAGGTGTACTAGCTAATAGCACATCGACCTGTACTTTTTTTAACTGATATCTTGTACTATCCGTAGAAACTACGGTTAAGCAAAAAGCACAGAAATCAACTTACATTTTCTTACTGCTGTCACGCTCGTTGTCGCTAGGCGTTCCCGCAGGGTAGATTACTTATTAATCTGTGAGACAGCTCTATGCAGGAGGGTTTTCCTCCGTAGGCTACCGCTCCTGAGCCAAGAATGCGCCCAGAAAAGATAGGTAATTTTGTACCACCGAAGGGAGTATGAACTTTTTATCGAAAATAAAGCGCTTTGCGCTTAGCGGGACTTAGAAAAAAACACCCAGAAAAAAGCCTCAAATCTATACACAGAAAGACTTTGACATCGTTTTCCTTAGTTTGTTGATATATCTGGGTTTGAACCATTTTTGGGCATTTGGTGTATTTCCCTTACCCTGCATGGGTTTGAGGCTTGTTTCTCCCTCAAAAATGTTTAAGTCCCGTTAGTACTTAGGGCTTTAAAATTCAATTTTTTAGGTGCAAAAAGTTTATGAGCTACTGACAGTGTATTCGCTAGTTTTACGCCAACATCACCCTTTATCTTTAGGCAGCTTCTGAAATTTCAATCAAAATTGCTATAGAGACACATTGTTCAGCTTATCTTCGTTAAGTGTATTTTCGTATTGAATAATTGTGAACTTCATCTATAGTTTGTATAGGGGTTTTATTGTTGATTCATTTCTTTTACGTCTAATGAGTCTTTCATCAATTCTTCATCAATCAGTCTCCACGCTTTATCATAAGCTTTACTGATTTTTTATAGCATTTTTACTGTTTATATAACTAATTCGCTCTCAGAAGAATTATAAAAGAGATAGCAAAAAAAAAAGTTTTTGAGAGATGCTAACTTCAAGAGTTAGTCCAAAAACAAGATTAATTTCTTGAATTCACTAATTCCAAGTTGTATCAGTTATCAAAGATAAGTGCTTCTGCAAATTAAATTACCTATAAGAAACAGGTAAAACGCCTATTCAGCTAAGATTCAGCGTGAAAAAAAATTTGCTTAGATACTTATTTTTTTGATGTCAAAGCTATTGCTAATCTCTTTTCTTAAAAATAGATATTTAAAACTATGTTCGTCAAACAATACTATCATCCGTTAGAAGCTTTACCAAATTTCGATGTGCATCTGCTAGGCCGACGAATTTCTTGTATGACCGTCTCTTCAATTATTGAAGCCATTCACAAAGCTTGCATCGAAGACAGAAAAATTACTATAGGACATTACAATGTGCACGGTTTTAATCTTTCTGTGCAGTTGCCCTGGTTCTACGACTTCTTGCAGAGTGCAGATATTACCCTTTGCGACAGCATGGGTATCCTGAATGCTATTCGCTATGTGGAGGGGCAGAAGTTACCAATAGAGTACCGAGTTTCTTACACGCTCTTAATGCCGAAACTGCTGGAACATTGTAATCAGCATGGTTTGTCACTCTTTTTGCTTGGATCACGACCTGAGCATTTGCAGGTAGCTTTGGAGCAGTTAAAAGTTAATTATCCAAACATTAAGTTGGCTGGACACGACGGATACTTCTCAATGCAAGATCCGTATCAGAACGAGGCAGTTATTGAGCAAATAAATCTTGCCAAACCCCAGATTTTAGTAGTAGGTATGGGAATGCCTGTTCAGGAAAACTGGGTTCGACTATACCGGAACCGTCTTGGCGTCAACGTCATCATGACTGGCGGTGCAGTCATAGATCGGCTAGCAGGAGTTGTCCCGGATTGTCCAACGCTGCTTTCAAACAAAGGTTTGGAGTGGTTATATCGCCTATACCGTGAACCTAAACGTTTAGCAACTCGCTATTTACTGGGCAATCCAGCTTTTGCGCTACAGATCGCCCTAGCTAAGCTGAATCAAAGCACTGCCAAGATCATAGACACACAACCTATTAACAATTCTGTTATGGGAAACTTAGAACACTCAGGCAGTTTTTCCCACTCCACAACCATTTAAGACCAATTTGAAAAAAGAATGCGACAGATACATACTCCCAAACCCTCGTTATCTTAGGCTTTCTTAATGCGTGAATTTTGAATTGCTATAAGTCGCCTCTGTTACATACCATCAACGCAAAAGCTTTCCCATCTGCTTTCTTCTTAAAATATGAAGATCCTACAAGCTATCTATCAATTTCGGACAGGTGGCGGTGCGCTGCAAGTAGTCGCTGACCTTACTGCTGCTGCCCGTAATAGTGGTCACAGCGTGACAATTCTAGCTCGAGACATATCAGTCGCCACCTCAGTAGGGGCAGAAAGATTTTTTACTGGCAACAAAGCTTTAGACTGGTGGCATCTTTGGCAACGCTTGCGTACAGAACAATACGATATTATACACGTTCATGACCGTTACTGCTCGTTGCTGATCAATTTAATATCTCAAGCTCCACCGAGTGTACAAACTAATCACATTGCCTATCGTACGCACCGCCGATTAACACCTTTTGCAGACATTGTTGTGGGTTGCTCCCGTTCTATGGATCAACACCACGCTGACTTTTTCCAATTACCAAGTTCCCGCCGCGCGCTCATTCCCAACGGCGTCTTTCCTCGCAATCCTAAATTAGAACGAGTGCAATCTCTACGTCAGAACTTACCTTCAGCAATTAGCGATTGCGCAAAGCGCAGTGGCAAAGCCAATCGCCGCGTCTGCCTAACAGTGGCTCGTCTTGCTGCCCAGAAAGGTCATACATATCTGCTAGAAGCTATTGCCTCGTTACCTCCCAGCCTACGCCAGTCTTGGTGCTTTGTCTTGGCTGGGGGAGGTGAGTTAGAGCTTCAACTGCGTACTCAAGCAGAAAAATTAGGAATCCTTCAAGATGTACTTTTTCTTGGTCATACTACAGATGTCGCAGAATGGCTAGCATTGGCTGACGCTTTTGTTTTACCTTCCTTATACGAGGGTTTACCTTTAGCACTGCTTGAAGCCATGGCAGTCGGTTTACCCTGTCTTGCCACAGCAGTGGACGGTAACCTCGAAGTCTTGCGCCACGAGGAGAACGGTCTCCTTTGTATGCCTGCAAATTCTCAGGGTTTGGGTGACGCTTTGGAAACTTTACTAAGTGATACGACGCTGCGTAATCGCTTGGGTAAGCAAGCTCAGACAGACTACTGGAGCCAATGGACATTTGAACGTACTTGGCAACAGTATGAATCACTCTACCGACAATTGTACCAACGTGAAGTACCGCGATTGTCCGGGCATTCATCCGAACTAGCTAAATAACTTATAAATAATTTAAAGGTCTTTCCTCTCATGACTTTTCCAATCAACTTCCTCATGTGTTCTCCTGACCACTATGACGTGGACTATGTCATCAATCCTTGGATGGAAGGGAACGTGCATAAATCTTCACGCGATCGCGCTGTTGAACAATGGCAGGGACTATTCCAAATCATTAAAGAATATGCCACCGTGGAGTTGGTGCCACCTCAAATTGGTTGGCCTGATATGGTATTTACGGCAAATGCAGGACTGGTTCTGGGAAATAACGTTGTCCTCAGCCGATTCCTCCATAAAGAGCGTCAGGGAGAAGAACCGTACTTCAAACAGTGGTTTGAGTCCCAGGGCTACACTGTACATGAATTGCCTCAAGATTTGTCATTTGAAGGCGCTGGAGATGCACTGCTAGATCGGGAAGGACGTTGGTTATGGGCTGGATACGGCTTCCGCTCCCAGTTAGACTCACACTCATATCTCGCAAAATGGCTAGACATTGAAGTGCTTTCGCTGCGGTTGGTAGATGAGCGGTTTTATCACTTAGATACTTGCTTTTGTCCCCTGAGCGGTGGTTATTTACTTTACTATCCAGCTGCGTTTGATGCCTACTCCAATCGCTTAATTGAAATGCGGGTGCCGCCAGAAAAGCGAATTGCCATTCAAGAAGCAGATGCAGTCAACTTTGCCTGCAACACAGTTAACATTGACTCTGTTGTCATCATGAACAAGGCAAGTGATGAACTCAAAAACCGCTTAACCGCAGTCGGATTCCAAGTCATTGAAACACCATTGACAGAATTTCTCAAAGCTGGCGGCGCTGCCAAATGCCTAACACTACGAGTAACAGAACCAGTGCGAAAGCCAGCACAGACACCGAAATTCAGCGTAGTTATCCCCGCCTACAACGTGAGTGCTTATATTGCGGACTGTGTGAACTCAGTTCTCGCTCAAACCGAAACAGACTTTGAGGTTATTGTCGTAGACGATGGCTCTACCGATGATACCGCTCAAATAGTTTCTTCTTTTGTTGATCCACGCGTACATCTGGTATGTCGTAGCAATGGTGGATTGGCTACTGCTCGCAATACGGGTATCCGCGCCGCGATTGGCGAATTTGTGGCATTTTTGGACGCTGACGATCGCTGGTGTCCTGAGAAATTGGCTGCTCACCGACAAGCACTTGAACAAGATCCCAACGCCTCAGTGAGTTATGATTGGTCAGTTTTTATAAATAAGCAAGGTCAACTAACTGGGCTATCTATGGCTCAAACTCAGAAAGTTATAACACACGAGGCTTTGCTGCTCAAAAACTATTTGGGTAACGGTAGTACTGCAGTCGTTCGTCGCTCAGTCCTTGAGCAAACTGGTGGCTTTGATGAGAGTTTGCGTCGTTTTGTAGATCATGAATTGTGGGTTCGCTTAGCTTTTCATGGTCATCATTTCCGACTCGTTCCTCGCCAGTTGACTGAATATCGCATTCACCCTGCCAGTTTCACAGCGGATACACAAAGGATGCTCAAAGGGCTGGAGGCATTCTTAGCAAAAATTGCGACTTATGCTCCAGACAGCATTAAGCGGCTTGCACCATTGGCGATCGCCTGTACCCATCGCTGGATGGCGAGGGCTGCTTTTGTAGAAGGAAATTACCCAAAAGCTTATCAACATGCCCTGCAAGCGCTACGCACTTCACCTCAGGTACTTTGGAGAGATCAACGGGCACCGATCACTTTTGCGGCAATTTTTCTCCAGGCGATCGCGCCGAAACCTATATTTAACGGGATGTTGCAGTTAGGGCATCGCTTTGCTACAGGTTGGTTTCAAGATCGTTCCAAAAAAAATCAAATCTTATGGTAGTTTTGCTACTCAGTTTGGGAACACTGTACATAACAGCATATAAATAACAATGTTTATGCCTGCCAACTACTGAGTTTTGATTATAAGAGTTTACCGTGACTACTGATTGGCATTTTCCATCTCGTCTTCCCTTTGCAATGCGCGTCTTTAAAGCGCTGAGCAAAGAGCGTTGGCCTTTATTGCTGACATTGACACTCTCGCTAGGTCTTGCAACCGTAATCATTCGCCGCATTCCTGCCATTTATTCATCCTCCTCTAAGGTTCTGATTGAGTATCCACGTAGTACTGAACAATTGACTGGTTTGGACACTCAGGTTCAGTTGGGAAGGTTAGATACAGTAGGCGAGCGAGTAAACCCCATCAACAACCAAGTAGCTTTGGTAAAATCGTACCCTGTCTTTAAAAAGGCTCTGGCGCAGCTAAATCTGTCAGAAAAACAGGTTCCTTATAAGGAATTATCAGTTAAAGCCGTAGAAGGAACCGATTTACTAGAAATTACGTACAAATCAAAATCAGCTTCATTGGCTGCTAAGGTCGTACAGACTGTTGTCGATATTTATATCAAAGAAAATTTGCTTAACAATCGTGAAAAGGGAGCATCGGCGCGGAAGTTTCTGGAAAAGCGCCTACCAGAACTTGCAAATCAACAAAAGAAAGCTCAGAACCAACTTGAACAATTTCAGAGCCAAAATCGTTTCTTAGGTACGACTGTCGAAACTGATGCACTGACTAACGCATTAAATAACCTTGAAACACAAGTTAATACAGCGCGAACTGAACTTGCCTCTACAGAGCAGAAAATTGCTCGTTTGCAAACGCAATTGCCTTCTGATCTGACTGCTGCGGTGAATGTCGCGGGCTTAAGCCAGGAAGCTGGTTATCAACAGTTGCAAACTCAATTGGTGCTGGCTGAAACTGATTTAGCTCAATTGCAAATTCGCTTGACTGATCAAAACCCTCAAGTCGTGGCTGCCAAGCAGAAGCGCAATCAACTCAAAGTTCTGCTTCAGGAGCGATCGCTTCGCTTAGTAGGAAACCAAGCAAACGCCTTATCTCCCACAGATCCTTTGCATCAACGCCTAGTTGAGAAGTGGGTTGAACTAGAGACAGAACGCTTTGCTCAGGTGACTCGACTGGACAAATTATCTCAGCAGTTGCAGCAGCTACAAGAGCGCTCCAAGAAGCTTCCGCAGTTGATCAAGCAGCAGACACAGCTGCAGCAATCTGCTGAAGCAGCCCAAAAAGAATATCTCACCTTTAAGGAGAAGTATACTGCTAGTCAAATTGCTGAGGAGCAAAACATTAGTAATGTTCGTGTTGTCGAGCCTGCTGAAGTTAATCTCACACCAGCAGCACCTAACCGGAACCTGCTTTTTACTCTTGCCGCAGTCATTAGCACTGGCATCTCACTCGGTGTCGTTTGGTTGTGCCGATGCCGCAACAATGACCTGGATGGGATTGTTGAACTTAGAGACATCCTGCCACTGTCAATCATTGCCACCGTACCTTGGTATGGCAATGGACTATTATCCCCAGAGGAAAACTTAGATGAGAGCCCGCTTGCTAGCAGCTACCAACTACTGCAAGCAAATATAAGGATGCTACCACGGAATGTGCAGATTGTAGCTGTATGCAGTTGGGCTCCTGCCGAGGGTTGCTCCTCAGTGGCTAAGAACTTGGCATTACTTGAAGCACGCTCTGGTCACCGCGTCTTATTTATTGATGCAGACAAACGCTCTGCCGCTCAACCTGAATTTTGGCAGACCGACCAAAGTCACGACAGTGCTGAGCATAGCCTGAATGGTAAGATTTTGGGACATACAATTCAGCATAAAGTGCTGTCTAACTTCGATATTTTGTCTTCCGACGATATACCCTCTGTCGTCATGTATAAGGAATGGCTTGCTTTACTTGAACAGAAGCGCAAGCAGTACGACCTGATTGTGATCGACTGCGCTCCAGTCTCCCACAGTACTGACGCAACGGTGCTAGCATCCATGTCTGATGGTGTGGTTTGGGTCGTGTGTCCAAAGCGCTTGGGTCGTCGTCGGGCAGAGGCTTCTGCGGAAAATTTACAAACCTGGAGTACGCGTCTGTTGGGTCAGGTCATCATTGGTGTTGAAAGCAATCAACTACCAGTGCAAATTATAAATGACCGCTTAAAATTGCCAAAGCTCACCCACCGTCAGTTTGCGAGTCTCCAAGGAGTCAAGAACCAATTATGACTCGTCCTACGATACCACCAAAAAGCATTGGTACAAGCTATCTAGGCAGACAAGAGCTAGACATAACTGCTGAGCGGATAGTCTTTTGGACAATTGCTCTAGTACCTGTGTGGTGGATTGTGGGAATTCAGATAGCTGTTTATCCGTTCGTTGGCTGGTACTTGTTTTACCGTAGTTTCCGACAGCCAAAACAAGTCACTTTTCCTTTTGGCTGGAATATGTGGTGGTTGTATATAGGTGTTTGGTTACTGTCATTAGTCATAAACCTGGCACTTGGCACTGCTGAAATTGGTAGGAGTATGACAACGCTGGGTTCGATTTTTGGGGTGTGGGTTCTGACAGTCATTGTTTGGTATGCGATGCGTCGATTAGCAATTCGCTATCACGTTATTATCCGGGCTATCTGCATAGTTGGATGTTGCCAGCTCTTAGCTGTATTCATTGGGCAAGGTTATGTGCTAGCGACAGGTTCGGTGTTACAAACCCACAGCATCATTACAACGCTTGTCCCTTCTATTCCGGCTCGGGTATTCTTCGATGCCGAACTCTATGGCTATGATGAACTGGGTTGGGATGTGGAGTCAATACCTCGGCTGAAGTCGTTCTACTATTGGTATCCATTAGCTGGCACGATGAGCATTTTCATTTGCATGGCGTCGTTAAGTGAGCCCAAACGCTTTTGGCAAGTACTCAGTTTTTTAGGCGGCTTGACAACAATTTGGTTTGCCGCTGCGCGTTCAGCCCAAGTAGGCATAAGTCTTGCGACTTTTTTGGCAATCTGGTTTGGTAGTCGTCTGGGACGCAAGATAATTCTTGGCAGTTTAATACCTTTTGGCTTAGTCTCGCCCGTTGTCGTCGTTGAAGTTTACAAGTACTTCTTTGAGTACCGCAGTGATTCAGGGGCAGCTCGTCTTGCTCTGTATGACGAGACATTCAAAGCCTTCTTACGCTCTCCTCTTCTAGGCTATGGTACTCATGGTCGCTCCGAAACCCTGGAGGTGCCATTAGGTTCTCACTCTCAAATTTACTCGACACTCTACCACACAGGTGTACTCGGCTCTTTCATCCTGATAGTAGCCTGGATTGCGCTCGCCGTCGCTTTATTGCGGCTCATTCATAAACAACCCAAATTATCTCCTACTCTTGGAGCTTGGGCAGGGTTAACGTTTGTCATGACAAGCGGCGAACTTGAAGCTGCGAGCGTCACTGTCTTCGTCCTGGCTGCCTGGTTGGGTTGTGCTTGGAACTGGGAGGAGCAAATGTCTATAAAAGCAAAGCAGCCTTGGTTATCTGGTGTGCAAATACCACAACCACCCACGCCTTGGCAAAGCCTGCAGTACTGGTGGAGCGGTTCAATATAAGTTGGAGTACAAAAATGGCTTTCATTGGACAAATTACTATGCAATCAATGTATCGGCTTTTAGAGCGTTTATCCTCCGATTGTTGGAGGTGGTACTACAGCATACGATACCGTAATTTGATCCTAGAACCAGGAGTTCTGATTGCAGGTCGTTTGAAGCTCTCCGGCTCTGTCAAGGTAGCAATTAGTAGCGGTACCCGTATCCGCAAGCGCAATCATATATTTGGTGAAGGTAAAGTTACGATTGGCAGTGATTGTTTACTCAACGGTTGCTCTATCGCTTGCTACCAACAGGTAGATATTGCAGATAAATGTTTGATATCTGACTGCTACATTATGGACACAGACTACCACAATGTTGATCCTGAAACACGACATGAATTACTGCATAAAAGCGGCATTCGTCCTGTGGCGATTGGTCGTAATGTGTGGCTTGCTGCAGGCGCACGAATACTCAAAGGCGTCACCATAGGCGAAAACTCTGTTGTTGGACTAGATTGCGTTGTTCGCCGTAATGTGCCTGCCAATGTCGTGGTCATTGGCAATCCTGAGTGCGTTGTCAAGCACTTGCAACCCCAAGAAAGAAAAGCGGTCATATCGGGTGTCTAATCATGAAAAGAAGAACAGCACTGAGAATTCTCACAGGAGCAACGATTACAACTACCTGTGCGCTGTCGCAGAATCAAGCAGTCTCCTCAAAGTTGTCAAGAAAACCACCTCGCTTAAAGTTAGGGACAGAACCACCCTCTCAGGAGTACTTTGGGTTAAACATCGGCACTGAACTGAGTCTCAAATCCTTCCGCGACCAATTACTTACGCTTTATCAAAAAGCTGGTGTACGTTGGCTGCGGGTTTGGTACAACTGGGCAACACTTGAGCCCGAACCTGGCGCATACGATGGAGCTTCTATCCAAGAAGCATTACGTTTTGCTAAGAATTATAACTTTCAAGTGCTTTTCATGATTTGGGGAACTCCACCCCATGCTGGCAATGGAGATTTAGGAGATGTGCCACAAACTAAAGCACTGTCTGACTATTGCCAATGGCTGAAAGCAAATTTGGGTGATTTAGTGGATGCATGGGAAATTGGCAATGAACCAAACCTAACGAAATACTACGCAGGTTCACCTGAGAGTTACATTCAGACCTTGGCAACGAGTTATCAACAGCTTCAGGGAGATGCGCCTGTCGTTGCAGCAGGTCCTAGCGGCGCTGCTGGATCTAGTTACTGGCAAGCTTTACTTGATAACGGGCTCCAGCGCTACTGCGATCGCGTCAATTTGCATCCTTACCGAAATCAACCTCAACAGGTCGTCCGTCTGGTAGATGACTTTTTGGGGCGAGTGCAAAAGCCGCTTTGGATTACTGAATTAGGTCTTTCTGCAGATGTTGGTGGCGAGCAAGTTAAAGCCGATTTCGTCGCACAAGTGCTTCCGTTACTTGCGACACGAGTAGAAAAACTTTTCTGGTATCGGGGTGTTCAGGGTTCGGGTTTACACCCTCTGCGTTTTGGGTTACTTGAAGGCAACCGTACCTCAGGTCAAGTGACACCATTACCTGCTTACTATAGCTATGCCGCCTTCGCTCGTGAATAGCCGTATTGTTTTATGCATGACCAATCCGAAAATCATAGCACTAAGAAAATCCGCTCAAAGTTATTTGCTGGGTTGCGTTGGACGGGTGCATCGCAGGTTCTTCAACAAGTTTTGAACATAACCTGGAGTGTCATCATGGCTCGATTGCTCTCTCCCACAGACTTCGGCTTGCTAGCAATGGCAAGTGTCTTTACGGGGATTGTCTACTTTGTACTCGACCTAGGACTGAAAAGCTCTCTGATTCAGCGTCAAACTCTTGAAGAAAAGCTGATTTCTAGTGTGTTCTGGATTAATGTCTTTGTCGGACTTGTGATGACGGTGGTAGGGGTTGTTTTTTCTTGGTCGATTGCTGGGTTTTACAACAACCCACTACTGCAGCCAGTGGTCGTAGCTCTATCCTGCAACTTCTTGATATTCTCGTTAGGTATCACTCAAGAAGCTTTGCTCAATCGCCAGATGGACTTCCGGAGCCTAGAGTTGCGTACACTCTTGGGACAATTCATTGGTACAGTTTGCTCAATTGTGATGGCATTTTGGGGTTTTGGAGTTTGGAGTCTGGTGGCACGCATCTCAATAACCACGATAGTGGGAACCACTTTGATGTGGTTTGTTACCAATTGGCGACCGAGGTGGTGGTTTCGCTGGAGTGATGTGCGTGAGTTGATCGGTTTTGGCAGCGATGTCCTCACCTCCAACCTCTTAGCCTACTTTGGGCGCAATGCTGATAACTTTTTAATCGGTAAGTTCATTAGTGCCACTGCTTTGGGGTACTACACGATGGCTTACAACTTGATGATGTTTCCCGTCCTGCGTTTCGCTCAAGTACTGAGTTCGGTATTGTTCCCAGCACTATCACGTTTGCAAGACGATGTAGAGAAAATTAAGTCTAGCTGGTTCCGTGCTACCCGTTTGATTGGGGCAGTCACAACACCGCTAATGTTAGGGCTAATTGCCCTTGCTCCGCAGTTTGTAGGGGTTGTTTATGGCGAGAAGTGGCTGCCGGCAGTTCCTCTGTTGCAAATTTTGGCACTTAATGGTATTGTCCAGTCGTTGACTTGGCTAAGCAGCACAGTACTCGTGTCTCTGGGTAAGACTCGTTTGCTCTTAAAGCTCACCTTTGTGTCAGTTACTTTAGCCTTTGTTTCATTCTTAGTCGGCTTACCTTTCGGAGTTGTCGGTGTCGCTACCTGTTACACAGTGGTTAACACTGGAATGGAGATGTGGTCGTTATTCTACACACTAAAGTGTGTGAACTCCAGCTACAGCCAATACATATACAACATAGGTGGAGTCGTGACAGCAGCAGGTGGTATGGGTCTTGCTGTCTGGGCTTTAGTTTTTGGTCTGCACATTGCCCCAATACCGCTGCTTTTGATTGCCATTGGGTTGGGATGCATCGTGTACGTGATTCTACTACGCTTGGTCGCTCCTACAGTCCTGAGTGAGGCTCTTAGCATTCTGCCTGAGCGCTTTACCAAACGCTGGTTGAAATTTGGTTAATAGCTATACCCAGAAAAAACATATGACATGGCAAACGTCTAAAGACAACTTGAGTAAATGGCCGCTTATTTCAGTCGTTGTGCCAGTATATAACGGTGAAAAGGTCTTGCCTACACTTATAGAGTCTTTATCCAAGTTGGACTACCCAAAAGACTGTTTGGAAATTATACTGGTCAACAATAACTCAAGCGATCGCACGGCTGAAATATTAGCAGCTACCCCCTTCACTGTCATCTCAGAAATGCAGCCGGGCTGTGGTACAGCCCGTAATGCTGGTATCCGACAAGCAAGAGGGGAATTCATTGCCTGTACTGACGCTGACTGCGTAGTTTCTCCAACGTGGTTAAAAGACTTAGTTGCAGGTTTTACAGACCCAAAAATTGGCGCAGTCGCAGGAACGATTGAACCTTATGAACTGACTCATCCAATTGAACGTTATGAAGCATTACGCTTGAACGATCCTGGTCATAGAGCCAAACATATTTTTCTCCCTACTGCTTGTACCGCTAACGTTATGTATCGAGCGGATGTCTTTCAACGAGTTGGCTTGTTACTAGATCGTTCTGGTGGCGAGGAGACAGACTTAAACTGGCGTATGCAAACCCAGACAGAATACCGCATTCATTTTCTCCAATCTGGCGGATTGGTTCAGCACCGCTACCGTGCTGATTTTAAAGCTTTCTGCCGATCGCAACGTTATAAAGCTCGTACCTTAATAGATCTGCATCGACGCTGGAATCTACATACACCGACTGGACGCAAGGAGTTGTTAAGGACAGCTATAAGTGTTAGTTGGTTCTTGCCAACGGTTTTAACACAAACTTTCGGATGCGGTCACAGTTTTTACGAGAGTTGTTGGGAAGCTTGGTTAAATATCGTGGTTCCCTGGACTCGGTATCAAGGTATTCGAGAAGGTTGGCACAAACAATGAAAGTCGCTCTGATTCATGATTATCTTAAAGAGTATGGTGGTGCAGAAAGAGTTCTGGAAGTTTTGCATCGTTTGTACCCAGAAGCACCAGTTTACACAGCTTTTGTAGACTATGCAGGCTTGGGGACGGCGCGATCGCGTTTTGCTGGGTGGGACATCCGCACCACTCATGCTCAGCACATACCTGGAATTGCTCAGCGTCACCATACGTTGCGTTTTTTGATTCCCTACTTCTGGGAATCCCTTGATTTCTCTGAGTTCGACCTAGTTATCTCTTCATCAAGTGGTTACTTAAGTAAATCTGTGCTGACTCGACCAGAGACAAGACACATTACTTACTGTCATACTCCTCCTCGATATTTGTGGGGATATACAAAGTCGCAAACTAGTCATTGGTACAAGCATTTGTACGAAACCTGGGTAAATAGCTCCTTACGACAATACGACTTTTATACGTCTCAACGGGTGGATCGATTTGTAGCCAACTCTCAGGAAGTTGCACGGCGAATTGCCAAGTTCTATGGACGTGCCGCAGAGGTTATTCCACCACCTGTCACGGTTCGAGGAAAAGGTGAAGCGGGAAATCAGTACTACCTCTATGTTGGTCGTTTAACACGTCCTAAACAAGTGGAGCTGGCTGTGCAGGCTTGCGATCGTCTTAAACGTCCCTTATGGATTGTGGGAACAGGTAGTGAAGAAGCTCGCTTGCAGGCGATCGCAAGTCCAGATATCCGCTTTCTAGGCTTTGTGTTGGACGATGAGAAAATGTCTGAGATTTATGCAGGTGCGAAGGGTTTGATTTTCCCTTGTGCCTATGAAGATTTTGGGATTGTACCTATAGAGGCTATGGGGCATGGTGTCCCTGTCATTGCCCTAGCACAGGGGGGAGTTAAAGAAAGCGTCCTTGATCGTAAAACTGGACTGTTCTTTAAAGAACCCACTGTAGAGAGTTTGTGTAATGCTATCGAAGAATTTGAAGGTCTTTGCTTCTCTTCCCGCACCTGTATTGAACGGGCTGAGGAATTTTCTGAGTCGGTCTTCGTTTCTAAGGTACAACAATTTATCAGCCAAGCTTTAAAGGAACATAAACTTTTTTTAGGCAGCGTTTTTGACTAGAAACTGTTAACTTAACACACTAAGTACAGGCATTGCATAAGTTCGTAACTTTTTTTAAACGCACCAGGTAGCTAAGGTAGCGCAGCGAAAAGTTCTGCAGGAGGGTTTCCCTCCGTAGGAAACTTTTCAAGACAAAGGGACACAGAGTCTCGCCAAATTTAATCCGCTACGAATTAATTAAATGCTGTACTAAGCTAGCCAAGTTTTTCTATCAATTTTCACAAAAGTAATTAGCCATGAATAACTTCAGCCCTGAAAAGATTCAAGAAGTTCTGCACACAAAGCTAGGAAAATTAGAAAAATTTGAACAATGTGCGCTCCTAGATTATCCTGACAACTTCAATGTTGGTGATCACTTGATATGGCTTGCATCCGTATTTTATCTAACTGATATTGCCAAAACAAAAATTAACTATATTGCGGCTAGTACAAATTTTTCTGACTCAGCTATGGAAAAGCAGGTCGGTAAGGCTCCTATATTTCTTAATGGAGGAGGTAATCTGAGTGATACTTGGCAAGTTCATCAAACATTTCGTGAAGAAATTATCTCTAAGTATCGAGACAGACCAATTATTATTCTTCCGCAGAGCATTTACTTTACAAGCCAATCTAATTTAGAGAAAACCGCAAAAATTTTTAACTCTCACCCAAATCTCACTTTGTTTACTCGCGATACATATAGCTATGAACTGGCGCTGAAATATTTTTATAACTGTGAGGTAATATTGTCACCTGACATGGTTTTTCACATGGCAGGAATGCCTGAATTATCATTTAACCGTAATCCAAACCTCCCTATTTTATACCATTGCAGGCAAGATAAAGAACTGAACAAAAATTCTTCTCCTACCTCTATTAATCTGCCTAACTTAATAGTAGAGGACTGGCGTTCATTCAAATGGATGTTAGGCGATCCTAAAGCTTCACCTGTTCCAGTTATCCTTCGACGACTGATTCGCAAAGTTTGGCAAAGAGGTTTAGCAACTCCCCAGGAGTGGGTATCCCGACAAAAGTGGCACTCTCTTCATCCTTATGCTGCTAAATTTAATAGTCTATACAATTCCTCTTTGCATCGAACTTCATGGAGTTTTATGCATAGTGGAGTTTATCAATTAAAACAGTACCGTCTAGTGATTACAAATCGCTTACACGGTCACATTCTCTCGACTCTTTTAGGTATTCCTCATATATTTTTACCTAATTCCTACCATAAAAACGAATTTTTCTATGAAACATGGACTTCAAAAATTCCATTTTGTCGATTTATCAAAGATGCTTCACAAATTGAAGCTAATGCAAGAGAACTATTGGAATTATTCCCTGGTTAAGAAACCTAAAACTTTAGAGGATAAAAATCATGGCTAACTTTTTTGTTGTTGTAGATCCAGATGCGGAGCGGCGATCGCAATTTGTGAAAAAAATTGAGCCACTATTGCCACCAGTAGAAGGCTTAGTGACAAATTCCTGTTCTGTAGGCAATTTCTGCGCCGTTTGGGCTGCAAGTTCTACTGCTCCGATTAGCTACACTGTTCAGCAAGAGGATGCTGGCGTGATTTGGGGAGATGCAATCGATCAAACCAAACCGGCAAGAATCAATGCCAATGGTCTTTTGAACTTATGGAAAGACTCTACAAACAACAGTTATCCTGCTTTTAATGGCTTTTATGCGGCAGTTACCTATCATCAGCACCATGGGCTGAAAGTGGGAGCAGATTTGTTAGGTTTGTTCCCAGTTTACTATTACACTCATGGTCAGGTGGCTTTAGTAGGGTCAAGCCCGGAACTGTTCAGATACCATCCGCTTTTCCAACCAGCATTTAACCCCGCAGGTCTTGTTGGAATCTTACTGACCAATGGGCTATTTGATGGACAAACATTGTGGCAAGGTATTAAACGTTTAGACGCAGGATGTTTACTATTTTGGCAAGCAGGAACTTCTCCTAAAGAACTTAGACAATATCAACTTCCCAAGTCTGAGCAATCTTCCGAGTATTCCCAACTCTCGTTTGCTGAACAAGTCGAGGTATTGGCACAAGCTGTTGAAGGGGCAATCGCTCAATATGACATGAGCGGCAAGCGAGCTAGCCTCTTGCTATCTGGAGGGATAGATTCTCGAATGCTAGCTGGGTTTCTTCGCCGTCAAAATGTTGATGTTGCGGCATTAACTCTAGGAAGGCGCACTGATATTGAAATGAGGTGTGCAGCAACGGTTGCTCGAACTGTTGGTTTTGAGCATCACACCGCAACTGTTCCCTTCGCTCAGTATCCCGCCTGTGCGGACACAGTCGTTAGATGGGAGCATCTTGCAAATGGTTTTAATGTTAGTACAGATTGGGGCATCCTCTGTGATCTCAAAAAATTAGCCCCTACAACTGTCACCGGTTACTTAATGGATAGAGTCGTTGGAGGTTCGGCACCATACTCTCCCTCTGCAGACGAGATGTCATATGAAGCATTCTTCGACAATGTCAACTGTTGGGGTTTCCCTCCTGATTTACTAAAGAGACTTTTACGTCAAGAAGTATTTTACGATTTGGTACAAGATACTCTTGCTCGCATTCGCATAGTTTACGAAAGTTATCCTGCCACGGAATTTAGACGAGCATGGTGGTTTGAAATCTTTCACTCAAATCGGTTTCATGTAGGTAGTTCAGCGTGGCAGCTTAGTTTTGGAGCTTGGCCTATCTTACCAGTGCTAAATTGGCAGCTTTTAGAAGTAAGCGCTCTCTTACCAGATAAGACTATAGCTCAACGACGAGCGCAAATTGAATTACTATGTACTTACTTTCCACAGTTAGCTCAACTGCCTTTAGACCGCAATGCATATAATCTAGAGCCACTCTTGGGTAGCAAAAATCAGTTTTTAGCTCCCTTAGTTAAATTACAGCGCCGATGGTGGCAATTTCAGCAGCAGAAACTGGGATATGAGCGACGCTATTACTTTCGCACTTACGATTTCAATAATGATGGTTGGCGTGTTATACGCAAGCAGGCAGAACTTTATCGAGACTACGTGAACTATTTCTTCCATGAAGATGTGTTCAATGCACTGGTGCCAACTCCAGATGCGCGCACACAGTATAAAGATCCAATTATTGATGCTTCCGGCATCAAAGCTTTAGTTGGACTGTTGCTTTGGTCTAAAGATCATCTTTAGAAGTTAGTTCATACTCATTTGAGATCATAGAAAACTCAATTATGCCTCAGACTCATATTTGGCAAGAACAGACGACAACAGCCAATGACTCAACCACTGTTAGCGTCTCGATTGAGACTCCCAACCAGGTACAAACTCGTTTGTGGTATCGTGTCCCAGCTCAACAAAGTTCTCTGATAACACCCAGTTGCGATCCTTTTGTCGTTGCTACCATTTTCATAGCTATGAACCAAGGATCTGATGTGGTAGTTCATGGTGAAGTTTCTCCGTCGCTGTTGCAAAATCTTGCAGAGTTCCAAGCAGTATGGGCGCGTTGGAAACCAACGCGTTATAAGCAAATCGAAATCAACGCTGAAGTTGAGAAAGAACAGCCTACAGCTAACACGATTGAGAGAGCAATTTCTGCCTTCTCAGGCGGGGTAGATAGTTGCTTTACGGCGTTTCGCCACGCCAAAAAGCGTTGTGGCAGGGTGCAGCGCAATTTACATGCAGGATTGATGGTTCACGGACTCGACATTCCACTGCAGCAGCAGCAGATATTTGAGTATGCAGCACAAAAGTCTAGATTAATGCTCGCTAGCTTGAATCTAGAACTTATTCCTATGGCAACTAACTTCCGAGAGATAGAGCAAAATTGGGATGATGTACACGGGGTAGCAGTTGCTTCTTGCTTAATGCTGTTACAGCATGGCTACTCGATTGGTTTGATTCCTAGCTCCGATCCATACCATGCACTCAATCTACCCTATGGCTCAAATCCAATTACAGATCCGCTACTGTCCAGTCGCACTTTTCAAATCGTTCATGATGGTTCAGGCTTTACCCGAACAGAAAAAGTCAAGGAGATTGCTGATTGGCCCGAAGCTTTACAAAATCTCAGAGTATGCTGGCAAGGTGATCAAAAAGACCGTAACTGTGGACGTTGTGAGAAATGCATTCGGACTATTCTGAATTTCCGAGTTGTTGGAAGCGGTTTGCCTCCATGCTTTGAACAAGATGTTAGCGAGCGAGAGATTTTGAGTCTTGGAGGTCTCAAAGAAGTGCAATTAACCGAATACGATCCCATCTTAGCTGCTGCCAAAGATAACTTTATGTCTGATTCGTGGGTTACGGCATTAGAAAAGACCATAAGACGCAATCGGCGTGTAAACACATTGAAAGCTTATTTGCCAAGTACCTTAAAAAATCGTTTACGCAGATCGAGAACGTTATTGTCTCTAGAAAGGCAATAAGGGCATAACATGAGCGATTGCCCTCGTGCTTCCCACTGCTTTCCCTTGCAATCGCATGATTCATATTTGCATTCAGTAATGCGAGCGTAAAAAGTATTAAGAGGTTCTCATATGAGCAGAATTTTAGTCACAGGAGCAGCAGGTTTTATTGGCTTTCATTTGAGCCAAAAGCTCTTAGTTAAGGGTGAAAGTGTCCTTGGCGTGGATAACTTGAACAATTACTATGACGTCAGTTTGAAGCAAGCACGCCTAGCTCAACTTTTTAATCACAAAGATTTTCAGTTCTTCCAACTGGACATTGCACATCAAGCGGATGTTGCAGAATTATTTGCCCGATGGAAGCCTGAATTAGTTGTTCACTTAGCAGCTCAAGCAGGTGTTCGTTACTCACTCACGCATCCCCATGCCTATGTCGATAGCAATTTAGTAGGCTTTGTAAACATCCTAGAAGGTTGCCGTCATACAAAAGTAAAACACCTAGTTTTCGCTTCCTCGAGTTCTGTCTATGGTGCAAATACCAAAATACCATTTTCTGTAGGCGATCGCGTTGATCACCCAGTTAGCCTTTATGCAGCAACGAAAAAAGCTAATGAATTAATGGCATATACCTACAGTCATTTGTATGGGTTACCAACAACAGGTCTGCGATTTTTTACAGTTTATGGTTCCTGGGGCAGACCTGATATGGCATATTTCTTATTCACTCAGTCAATTTTAAGTGGAAAGCCAATTAAGGTATTCAACTACGGCAAAATGCGCCGGGATTTTACCTATATTGATGACATCGTAGAGGCAGTTATTCGGGTTATAGACAGGAAACCCAATACAAACGTAGGGGCAAATTCACCACCTTACAAACTTTATAACCTTGGTAATAATCAGCCAGTTAATCTCATTGACTTTATCGAAATTTTAGAAAACCACCTTGGGGTAAAAGCCCAGAAAGAATTACTTCCCCTCCAACCAGGAGATGTTCCAGAGACTTACGCTGATATTGATGATTTAGTAAAAGATACTGGCTTCAAACCCAGTACTCCACTGGACGTTGGTTTAGAACATTTTGTCAAATGGTACAAATCTTATTACACTATCTAAAATTATGATTAAATCAACCTCAAAAATCAGTGTTTTAAGTCAGTCTTAACAAGAAAGAATAGAGGTGCTAGTCGCCAGAATACAAGGCTGATTTCTGTGGGACGCAAGGGAAGAATAAATGGGTAAAATAGCCCCCCTTTTTTAAGGGGAGCCAGCCGCGTGCGGGGGTTCCCCCCGTTGAGCGGACTGGCGTGGGTTGGGGGGATCTCCCTTGAGATAAACAAGCTAACCGAACCGTATTGCCTCCGCTCAGACTTCTCTGCACCCCCACACAAGATTAGATAATTTATTTGTTGGAAATTCCTAACTGAATCACTGCTCTAGCAAGCGCCGCTCTTATTTAACACAACCTTTAGAGTTTTCAATATCAAACTAATATCGTAGGCAATAGACCACTTACGTTGGTAGTCTAAATCCATGCGAACTATATCTTCAAAGTCTTTAATACTAGAGCGACCATTAACCTGCCATTCACCAGTAATACCCGGTTTGACATTCAACCGTTCCCAATGGTGTTTTGAGTAGTGTATCACTTCATTGGGAGTGGGAGGACGGGTGCCGACTAGACTCATTTCCCCCAGCAGCACGTTCCAAAACTGAGGGAGTTCGTCTAGGCTGGTGCGACGGAGAAACCTGCCCACACGGGTAATGCGAGGGTCATTTTCATTTTTGAAGATATGATGACCTTTGGCTTCATTATTAACCAGATGCTTGAGTCGATCAGCCTCGACTACCATAGAGCGAAATTTCCAAATCTGAAAGCAACGACCGTTTAAACCATAGCGAATTTGAGTGTAAAAGATAGGACCAGGGTTATCTAGTTGAATAGCTATAGCAAGAGGAATCGCGACGACTGCAGTAATCCCTAACCCTACAACGGCACCCAAGATGTCAATTATACGCTTGACTTTGCTTGTTACAGAAGGATGAACAGGAAGTTTGGTGAAATCAGGGGTGTAGGCATCATCCATAACTGGTATGTAAATGGCGTAAGAAGTAAAAAGGTTAAACATGGTAATCACAGTTTCAGTGGATTAGTTTACGAATTCCGTCAGCTATAAAGCTTGTAGTTTCAACAATATGCTCGGCTTGAATAAGATTGCCTAAGCATATTTGGTTTGATGAAGCGGGACGCGAAGTTGCAATTTGAAGAACGGTTAGCTTACTTCATAACTGAGCGTTAACCGTGGTCAGGGCTGCCTCGTAACTCTCAAAAATTTCAAACACTGAATCTAATTGAGTTAGTTCAAATATCATCCGGATAGATGCTTGTAGATTACAAATTACAAGGCGGCAGTTACTGGAACGTGCAGCGGAAAATCCCCTCATGAGAGCGCTTAATCCTGAAGTATCCATAAAATCGACTTGACCTAAATCAATCACCAAGAAATAGTGATTTTGAGGAATTAAATCAGCCATTTGTTTCTCTAAAACCTTCCCATACTGCATATCAAAACCTCCCTGAAGCTGAAGCACAAGAAACTTCAAATTATGATTATTGCTGGCTTGTATATCTGTATTATTGTTAGCGAACGTTCTTTTATTTTCGATAAATTGCATATTTACATAAGTTATTTTTTTGCTTTGGACAATTTTACTAAACCGTAAATAAGGTTGATTAGCTTTTTGAAAAAAATGTAATTATTACAAAAGTGTTTTTTGATGTTTTTTTTATTCTTTTCAATTCTCACTTTTTTATTATCCATTTTTAGGATAATAACGAGAATTAATATGAGGTAAAAACCAATAAAAATATGATTTAAAGATTATGTTAGAACGGTAAAGCTTTCTTTAAGATATGAGCCGATATTGAGCAAGTAAAAAATGCCTACTTTGGCAAAGCCTTTCCAGTGGGGGTTTGAGAGCCGAAGTGGCTTTAAGTGATTAGTCATTTTCGCTACTTTACACTTAAGTACTCACGATCCGCTCATTTTTTCTGCCGACTTGACCATATTGCAATAGCGTTCAGATAAGCGTCTGCGCTACTGAGAAGGGGTTTCCCACCACTAGGGGACTGGTGTAAGCGCAAAGCCGCACACTACGTGTTGGCGCAGCCTGTCCTTAGGACTTACGCCGTCAGGCGTGCCGCAAGCATACCCGGAGGGGGGGTTCTCCCCGATTGATGTCAACTTAAGCCAAAACTCTTCTAAAATCTCGGGCGCGGTGGTCTAAGCAGGAAATGCGGTTTAACGGGCTCTTGAGCAAGTAAGGGAAAAAGAGCCTCCCAATGGTATTCCTAGCCTCTGACTGGGAACAAGGCAATCTCTCAAAGCATTGGTATTTGTCCTGCCAGTCCCAAGATCTCTGGGTTTCCTGGTACTGGTACTACAGCCAAGCAATTGTGCAGCATTATTCCTCGCCCCTACCTCACTTTAAAATATGTTGGTAATGACAAGGGCTTTTAGCCTTAGGGCAACTTGTACCCACCTAGTCAAGCTAAATCGATTGACCTCTCCCCTGGCTAAAGCCGAGGGGATTCTAAACTGTTGCTACGAGAGAGGCTAAAGCCATCCCTCTCCGCTTTTTAGTCTTGGTTTCCCAGATGCGAAATCTGGTAGGCACGGTCAAAAATGCCCTACAGACCTTGATTAGGCACAAGCCTAATTGTGTCTCTACTTTTCTTAAAATATTAGCTGCACCATTTAAATCAGCGTTGATGAGTTTTCCCGTCCTGGTTCGATACATTCCACGCTTAACTCGTTTTCCACTTGGCTTCCACCCTTCAGGTTTTGCGCCGAAAGTAGGCAGAAAATCGCCATCCAAAAAACTAGCTTTGCTGGTGTAGGACTCTTCGGTTTCAACAAACTTGATACCGTAGTACTCGCATAGTTGCTTAACTCGTTCTTTCAGCTTTGCTGTTGGTATTTGAACAAAAGTTTGTGTTGTTTTACCGGAAGAAAGGCAGAGGGCAGAGGGCAGCTATGCTGAAGGAAAGATAGTAACTTTTATACAAAGGTAAGTCCTCTGTGCTCTGCCATATGGTCTAAAGCCCCTGAATTTATTTATGGAGACAAATAAAAAAGTGCGAACTTTATTAAATCCCCCGCTTTTAAGCGTGGGGATGCCCTTGTGCCTTCAGACGAGCGTACTTCTGCCTTCTTAACGAGTGTTGCCTCTTGCCGCTGTCCTTGGTTCCACCCAAAAACAACTGTACCAATTTGACGTTTAATGCAATAGTCTACAACTAACTTAGCCGCCTTGTTCACAGCGTCCCGCATTTGTCGATTACGCTTCTGTGTTATATGGGCTAGTTGTTCATCCCAATAGCCTTGTGGCTTACCTTCCTTTAAGGTGCTAACGCGCTTGTTGTACCATTGGTTAAGGCTTTTCACCTTTCGTCCATCAACAATGAAACTGGTTCCAACATTGGAAACACAACTTAACCAATTGTTGATACCTGGATCAATTGAAGACAGCATATTGAGGATTCAGTGCAAGTTCTGGTGCTGACTTTTGCTCATAGACAAATTCAGCATAAAAACACTGGTTTCTTGGAAGTATCCGCAATTCGTTAATTTCTGCGAATTGTAAATTAGAAGGCATTGGCAGCAAGAAGCTATCAAGCTTAAACCACCGCTTTACGGTATTACCCAGAGGAACCTTGATGCTATCGCCGACAAGTTTTAATGCTTGCTTGGGATAAGTTACCAGTGCATACCCAGCACATGAACGATAATTGGGCAATCTTGGCTTAAAATGCAATTCGCCTTTAGTATACTTTTTGTCTAGTTCCTTAAAAGATTTGAATGATTCAGAAACAGACCTTAGAATCTGTTGTGCTGCCTGAGAATGCAGAACTTGATAGTGCTTGTTGTTTTTGTATTCCTTCTCTAAGTCGTACTTGCCAATCAGCTTGCCAGTCTTGAAATATAGTTGACGGGCGTAGTATATACCGCAATTTGTGAGTTTATGAGACTCGGAACAGATAAACTCAAGCACTGCTTTTAATTGATCATTTGGATGGATTAGATTTTGTTGACAACCATACATTTGTTTTACCTCCTCTCGTTTATGTTAATATAAACGCAAGCACAGTGTCACTGCATTATGAAAAGCAATTCATTACAAATCCGGTTGTCTGATAGAAGAAAACATAAGTTGATGCTATATGCGGCTCAAAAAGATAGGACTATCACTGCTTTAATTGAAGAATGGATTGATAGCTTGGTGCTTGAAAAAGAAACAGACACAGCAGGTTAAAACCTGCTGTGTCGCGTTTCATCCCTGGTCTAAAGCACGGAGTACGCAACTACGTTGCTGCTCCTCCAGGGCTTTCACGCTCCCGCTAAGTCTTGGTAATAAAGCGGGAAAGACTTTGCATCCTTGGGCTTGACATAAACCTTTTGTTGCGGTTCCAACTTTAACTCGTCAAAGCGATCGCGCGTCAAATGCGCTGTAACTACTTGTCCGTCATCTAAGGTCAACTCTGCTTGCACTTCCCAACCTAGATTTATCAACCGACTAACCGTAGCTGGTACCGTAGCTCCATTGGCGATCCTTTCCACAATCACGTCTTGCGGACGCAAAAATGTTTCTGGATGTGCAGAATCAAACCCATTACTCCGGAAAATCTGTGCTGTGCTGGGCAGCACGTTAACAGGTCCAATAAAACTCATGACAAATGCTGTCGCTGGATAATCGTAAATTTCCGCTGGCGTGCCTATCTGTTCCACGCGCCCTTCATTCATCACCACGACTTGATCGGAGACTTCCATTGCTTCTTCTTGGTCGTGGGTGACGAAAACTGTGGTAACATGAACTTCATCATGGAGGCGGCGTAACCATGCCCGTAAATCTTTACGGACTTTGGCATCGAGTGCGCCAAATGGTTCATCTAAGAGTAATACTTCGGGTTCTACTGCCAATGCCCGTGCTAATGCTACCCGTTGGCGTTGACCGCCGGAAAGCTGCGATGGGTAGCGATTACCCAGTCCACGTAGTTGCACTAAATCCAGCAATTCTTCGACTCGCTCTTTGACTTTTGTTTTTGTTGCTTTGCGAATCTCTAAGCCAAAGGCTATGTTTTGCCTCACTGTTAGATGCTTGAATAAGGCATAGTGCTGGAACAAAAACCCAATGTTCCGCTCTTGCACACTTTGATATGTCGCATCTTTGCCAGTCAGCAAAATTCTACCACTATCTGGCAACTCCAAACCTGCAATCAGCCGTAGCAGGGTAGATTTTCCGGAACCTGACGGTCCAAGCAACGCTACCAGTGAGCCACTTTCAACTTCTAGACTGACCTGATCGACTGCTTTAAAACTGCCAAACTGTTTGGATACGTTCTCAACTACTATGCCCATAGTATGCCCACTGCTACTGCACCTGTGCAACTAATCTACGGTTTAGGAAGAAGATTAGCGTATATTACATATATCATAAGTCAATAATAAAAGTACCCCCAGCCCCCAACTCCTCCCTAAATCCTTACTTGCTTGGGATTAGGAGAAGGGTAAAGCACCCGAGGTGGGAGCTTATGCAACCGTAGCAACGTCAGTATTTTACAGTTACTGGAGTGCAATCATGGTATTTTGGGGAGATTCTACTGGTTTACCAAAACCTTATAGGGGCTGGGATGTGTTTGTAGCTGGGGAGCAGAACGGCACGACAACAAAGCTAGCCGCTTCCTTGAAAAAGCTGCTCGCGTGGCTGCAAGAGTATATGTCTGTAGATACCGTTACGTTGCTGCTGCCTATTGCGGATCGGCAGAATTTAGCAGTGTACGCTACCCTCGGACTTGAGGAGGAAATCGTACAACAGATCCGTATCCCCATGGGACAGGGCGTCGCTGGTCGCATCGCCGCAAGTAGGTCACCAATGATAGTCAATAACTTGGCGCAGGTCGAGGTTATTAGCCCTATTTTACGCCAGAAGGGTCTGCGATCGCTCGTCGGCATCCCCGTGTCCTTGAATCAAGAAGTGGTCGGTGTCCTGCACGTCGGCACTTTGGAGCCTCACGAATTCACGGCTCGCGATGTGCAGCAACTGCAACTCGTTGCCCATCGCCTCAAAATAGAGATACAGGATGCAGGACTCTTGAAATTGATCAGGTTCAAAGGCAACCAGAAAGGTTGGTTGGATCTCCTCGGCTTCAATAAACACACCTTGTGCGTCAATACCGTAAAATTTGCATAAAAATTACCAATGACCAATTTTCAACCTAAGTCTTTGTAGCGAAATATTAAGGAATATTGCATTTATATCAAATCTCGAAAGTTGAGTGCAGACTCTAGCAAAAGTCCGTGATACGATGCTTTCGGTAAATGTCAAGATTGGGAGAAGACCTTTGACACTACGGGTTGCTGTTATTGGGTCCGGTCCAGCTGGTTCATCTGCCGCAGAAACGCTCTGCAAAGCTGGAATTGAAACCTACCTGTTTGAACGCAAGCTAGACAATGCCAAGCCTTGTGGCGGTGCAATTCCCTTGTGCATGGTGAGTGAATTTGACCTGCCGCAGAATATTATTGACCGCCAAGTGCGGAAGATGAAAATGATTTCGCCCTCGAATCGTGAGGTTGACATCAATTTAGAAAAACAAGACGAATATATAGGAATGTGCCGCCGTGAGGTGCTAGATGGTTATCTGCGGAATCGCGCGGCAAAATTGGGCGCAAATTTAATTAATGCCACCGTTCATAAACTCGATATTCCCAGCAATAATACAGATCCCTATACCATTCATTATGTAGACCACACAGAAGGCGGTGCCCAAGGTATTGCCAAAACCCTGAAAGTCGATGTGATCATTGGGGCTGATGGGGCAAATTCCCGCATTGCCAAAGAAATGGATGCAGGGGATTACAACTATGCGATCGCCTTCCAAGAGCGGATTCGCCTCCCGAAAGACAAAATGGCTTACTACGAAGATCTCGCCGAAATGTACGTCGGCGACGATGTGTCTCCAGATTTCTACGCTTGGGTTTTCCCCAAATACGACCACGTCGCAGTAGGCACTGGTACGATGCACGTTAACAAAGCTAGCATCAAACAATTGCAAGCTGGTATCCGCGCCCGTGCAGCCCGCAAGCTGATTGGCGGTCAAATTATCAAAGTAGAAGCACACCCGATTCCCGAACATCCGCGTCCGCGTCGCGTTGTTGGCAGAATAGCTTTGGTGGGTGATGCTGCTGGTTATGTCACCAAGTCTTCTGGTGAAGGCATTTACTTTGCAGCCAAATCAGGACGGATGTGTGCCGAAACAATTGTAGAAATGTCGAATGGCGGTAGCCGCATTCCTACAGAAGCTGACCTCAAGGTGTATATTAAGCGCTGGGATCGCAAATACGGGCTGACCTACAAAGTACTGGATCTCCTGCAATCCGTATTTTACCGTTCTGACGCCACCCGCGAAGCTTTTGTGGAAATGTGCGCTGACCTGGATGTCCAACGGCTGACTTTTGATAGCTATCTCTACAAAACAGTTGTGCCGGCTAATCCCATCACTCAACTGAAAATTACTGCCAAGACTATTGGTAGCTTACTTCGCGGTAACGCCCTTGCTCCTTAGAAGGGACACGAAGAGGTGGGGAAGTAAAAAAAAACTCCATACCTCGTCAATTTAACAGTGAACAGTTATTAGTTATCAGTAAACAGTGCTCATGTCATCCGAAAAAGGGATACAGCAACAAACTAGTCGCACCGACCGAGGACAAAACACTAAGTGAAACGCTCCCGAATTCATACGTGGAGAAATCAAAAAAATCCTTGTTGATCTGACAACTGATAACTGTTCACTGTTATATGTGCATTTTGCTTTGTTTTTCTGATAAAAAAGTTATATGTTAAGTTTAGGTTAACCTTTAAATAACACTAAATATTTTGTGAAAGCCTTATAATAATAGCGTTATGAAGAATCTCAAAAGAGAGTTGCTTTGATAAGAATTTACAAAGTCTATATAAAGATTTCATGAAAATTCGATTAATTTCTTGGCAACTTTTCCGTGGATTTACTAAGGTGGACGGGATACCAACTTGAGACAAGCTCCTGAATAGGAGTAAAAGCCTAGCTATGAAACTAAGTCCAGTTTTTGCAACTGCTTTGTCAACTTTTGCTGTGAGTGTGATCACAGCGCTTGGTTTCTCCAGTCAAGCTCAGGGTCTAACTTTTTTAGGCAACTCGAGTGGTATCTGGGGAACACCTAATTCAGGGAGCAATACCGACCCCATTTTTTCTGGTGTGGGAACTAACACATTTACTTGGGGACGTTCTCGTCCAGATGATCGTGAAAACAACTATGGAACACCTGCAAATCAACTGATCTTTACTGGAAATTCTATTTCCACAGACGACGTCGGCTCACTCTTTAAGATAGGAGCTTTAGAATACTACAACGGCAAGGTTGAGGAAAATACGAACGTTAATTCCGTACCTTTAAATCTCACTTTATCATTTACCGACCCGAGTAATCTCAGCGAAGTTTTCAACTTCGGCTTTCTGCTTGATAATACAACGAACTCAGGAGAAGATCCTGACAACGATGCCGATACTGTGTATGTCAAAGAAAATTTTGGCACTCGCAGTTTCAAGTTGGATGGCAATGAGTACTTACTGAATATCATTGGCTTTAGCCAAGATGGCGGTAATACAAGTGTTCGCGAATTTCGTGTTCTTGAAGATCAGAAAACGACACCAGGTCTTTATGGCAGAATCACTCGGGTGACACCACCGCAAAAAATTCCTGAAACAGCAAGCACACTTGGGTTATCAGTGCTAGGCATCTACCTCATAACACGTAAGAAATCCTTGAGGGCAAACAACTGATCAATTGCTAACCGCTCATACATCATCTGTATTCATGTTCTGCGTATAGCCAGGGGTTAAAACCCCTAGCTCGGCGGTCTTGAAATCAAACAAATTGGGTACACGATACACTATTGGCACTCTCTAAATTTTCCGTAGCGTAGAGTGTCAATTTTTTGAATCAACTTAAAGACAATGATAGTCGAATTGAGGCGCAATTATCTATCACGGGGGGCGCGAGAGTAAGTTTATCCTCCATCAAATCAAACCGCGCCCCTTTTTGGTAGACTTGGAAACCAATATGTGAGACACTTTGCAGCAGATCGAGCCATCAGCAGCGCAGAAGACTGCACAAGACGCATAACGACTTTCCGCAGGGTCATCACCTCCCTTGTTTAACTTTCGTTACTCAACTCCTGATGTCGTCGAAGCACCTTCAGTTGATTGAGGTACGCTGGGCAACTCCAAGCAGTAACCCGCACCATATACCGTTTTGATGTAGCGGGGATGGCGCGGGTCAGGTTCTAGTTTGGTTCGCAAGTGGCGAATGTGTACGCGAATGGTTTCGATATCATCATCTGGATCGTAACCCCAGACTTCCCTAAGGATTTCACTGGGGGAAACTGTCTGACCGTGGCGTTGCAGCAAGCAGTGCAGAAGCTCAAACTCCAAGTGAGTCAGTTTCACTGTTTGCCCAAACCATATCGCTTCAAACCGTTCTGGAACCAAGGTAAGCGGTCCGTAGTTGAGAATTTCGCTGTGCTTGGCAGCTTGAGGAATTCGGTCAGTACGTCGCAAGAGCGCCCGCACCCGTGCTAGCATTTCTTCAACTTCAAAGGGCTTGGTGAGGTAATCATCTGCACCAGCGTTGAAACCTTCGACTTTGTCCTGAGTTTGGCTTAAAGCCGTTAACATCAACACGGGAATCTCGGCTGTACGCTCATCCCGCCGCAGGCGTTGGCAAACGGTAAATCCATCTACCCTGGGCAGCATCAAGTCGAGCATAATCAAATCTGGCTGTAGCTGGAGAGCTAGCGCCTGACCTTTGATGCCGTCTTCAGCTTGGCTGACATCATATCCAGCCATTTCTAAGTTGACGGCAACGAGTTCTGAAATTGCAGGGTCATCGTCTATGACAAGAATCCTCGGCATTAGTAAAAATTTATTACTACTTATTAAGGATAAATAAGAACCTTTGGTAGATACAAAGATTGCTTTATTGATTATAAAAAATATTTTAAATCTAACATAAAGATTAAGAATAAAGGATTGTGCAACCAAACCTAAACTATACTAAATTTTGGTCTTAATGTGTGACTCCTCTTACAGTCCAGCGTGGTTTTTGCAAAACGGTGTGGTTCTAACTCTCTACACCGCTCTTCGGGCTAGTCGTGATTGGGAACGTACAACCCAAAACCCAGAGCCGCCCTATGAGGAAAAAATCTTTATAGGTGCCCAAGGAGTACCCATTTTTGGCTGGGTAGCGATCCCTGAAAATCCTCATGGCACTATCGTCGGCACTTATGGCATTACAGGCGATTTGGATGACCAATGGTATCTGAGGCTGCTGGGGCGCAAAGCATATGCTCAAGGGTATGCCGTCGTACTCTTTGATTGGCGTGGCCACGGTAAGACGGCTCAGTTGTCGTCAACGTTAACAAGTGATGGGTTGTACGAAGGAGAAGATTTTGTTCGTATCAGCGCCGCTGCCAAAGCAATGGGATGCCCAGGAAAATTTTGGTTTACAGGGTACTCTCTGGGGGGACAATTGGCGCTATGGGCAGTGAAAGCTGCTGTGGAATTAACTAGAGAAGATGAAAATTTAGGGCTAGAAGATAGCGACATTGGCGGTGCAGCAGTCATTTGTCCGAGTTTGGATTCAGCGCGATCGCTCTCTTTTTTGGTCAAACACCCGGTAGGGAAGTACTTTGAGAGGGCGATCGCACGGCAGTTGAAAAAACTTGCATGGCGAATTCATGATGCTCATCCTGGAACTATTGACCCGCAAGCGATTGAAAGAGCTAACAGTATCTGGGGTTTTGACGAGGAACTCGTGATTGGGCGATTAGGTTTCCCGACAGTGGAAGCTTACTACGATGCAAGTAGCGCTTTGCCACTGCTGCCAAACCTCACAAAACCGACTTTAATTATATATGCCGAAGACGACCCATTCTTTGAACCAGCAATTATACCTGAATTGGAAATTGCCTGTGCTAGCAACCCCGTGGTAGATTTGTTACTAACCCGTTACGGCGGTCATGTTGGCTATATCAGTAGTCAAAAGTGCCAGCGCCAAGCAAAAGACCCCGACCAGTGGTGGGCATGGAATCGGATTTTAGAGTGGATCGCTCAGCAGGGTTAGCAGCAGAAAGAGATTATTGGTGGGAAGCCATCGCTCAACTGTGTAACGTAATCGGCAAGGTGAGGGTGAACGCTGTTTGACCAGAAGATGTTGAGTCAAGGATGAGGTCGCCACGATGTGCGCGGGCAATTTCACGGGCTAGGCTGAGTCCCAGTCCGATTCCTTCTACCTTGCGGGTTCGCGCAGGATCACCGCGATGGAAGCGGTCAAAAATGCGTGAGCGATCGCTGACTGGAATGTCAATTGAAGCATTAGCAATCGTGACATGGAGAGTTGTTTCAGTTTGATGAGCGTGAATCTGTATCCAGCCGTTGGGGAGATTGTATTTGATGGCATTACTCAACAGGTTTTGCAGAACTTGAATGAGGAGATCGCGATCGCCCTGCACCCGTAATCCATCAGTAATGTCAGTTTGCACACTCAGGTGGGGAGCCAGCAGTTCCACATCCTCTACCATCTCGATGAGCAACTGTGACATATCCACCTCAACCAGATACAAGCTCATTTGTCCCGCATCTGCTAAAGACAGCAGCAAGAGTTTGCGCATAATTCCACTCAAGCGGCGTACTTCATCCAACAGGTTGCTTAAGCGCTGTTGCATTTCACTTCCGTTCTTCACCTGTTGCAGCGTTCGTTCCAGTTCACCTTGTAGAATGGTCAGTGGCGTTTTCAGTTCGTGAGCAGCATCAGCACTGAAGCGCGAAGCTTGTGTAAAACTGCGTTCCAGGCGTTCCAGCATTTGATTAAACACCCGAATCAGTTCGACAAATTCAACATCCGTTGTCCCAATTGGAATTCGCTGATCTAACCCTTTAACCGTCACCTGTTGAATGACGCCTGTTAATTGACCTATAGGACGCAACGCACCACCAGAAACCAACCATGCCCCAGAGGCAACCAGCACAAGCGCTCCCGGAATTGAAACAAGGAAGATATTGCTAATGGCAGCCATTTCTTGATTGACGGCTTGCAGGCTAACAGCAATGGCAACCTGAACATTGCGAAATTTAACTGCCCCAATCCGCCAGGTTTCTGTTGCCGTCTGCTGGGTGACGAATCGAGGTGGGCGTGGGGGAATCAAGGGCGGTGGAAGGGCAGATGGATTAGTACTCTCAAGTTTTGGCGGTGGTTGACGTTTAGGAGAGGGTGGCAGAGGAGTCAACTCAAGACGCCTAAGCAGCAGACGATTCACGTCCTTGTCGCCAGGCACTTCGTTGGATTGATAAAGTGTGTTACCGTTTGCGTCAAGCACCAGCAGTGCGATCAAGATTTTTGTCTTTGTTCCGAAGGCATAGGTTAATGAGTCTCCGTAGAACTGCCATCGCTCTCGTTCGGGTGGACGAGTTGCCCGCATCAACTGATTTAACAGTTGTGCATCGAGGCGGCTAACCTGAGCATTGTAAATTTGGAACCAGGAGACTGCGCCAAACCCTACTAATGCGCTTCCAGCCAAAGCCGTAGACAACAACGCAATCCGGAGTCGAAACGAACGCAGTTTCATGCTTGAGGCTCTGGCTTGCGAAACCGATATCCAACGCCTCGAATGCTTTCAATCCAGCCTGCTTCATCAATCGGGTCAATTTTTTTACGAATTCGCTGGATACAAACATCCACGACGTTGGTGTTGGGGTTAAAGTCATAGCCCCAAACGTGTTCCAGAATTTGGGTACGGGTAAAAACCCGTCCGGGAGAGCGCATGAGATATTCCAGAAGATTAAACTCGCGGCTGGTGAGTTCTATCGCCTGTTGATTGCAGGTGACTTCTCGTGTGATGCGATCAAGTTTGATTGGTCCAACCGCAAGCAGATTTTGACGTTCGCCTACACTCCGGCGCACAACGGCATGAATTCGAGCCGCTAACTCTTCCACAAAAAACGGTTTGGCGATGTAGTCATCGGCTCCCAAATTCAGCCCGGACAGGCGATCGTCCAGTTCATTGCGAGCCGTCAACAAAATCACAGGAGCATTCCGACCTTTTTGCCGCAGTTGTTTGAGAATTGATAGTCCATCTTTTCCCGGCACCATAATGTCGAGTACAATCGCGTCGTATTCGTTGTCTAATGCCCGCAGATAGCCTTCATCACCGTTATCGCAGTAGTCTACGACAAATCCCTGCTCCTTCAATCCAGCCCGGACGAAGTTAGCAATTTTTGCTTCATCTTCGACAAACAGAACGTTCACAACTATTTATTACAACTATTTATGACTTCATTTATTGCTTTATTCTAGATTCATTACCGTTTGGCTCAAATTACAAAACTGTAATTCAGAAAGCAGGCAAGCTGTCATTTTGATTCTGCCTAATCAGAAATGTAAACAATTTGGAGACAGATAAGTGAAGGGGACTGGGGATTGGGTACTAGGGATTGGGGATTAGGTTTAGAATCGAAAAATTATCGAAGGGGCAACAAAGCCCTCCCAAATGCGTGAAAATTTTTCCCAGTCGCCAGTTGCCAGTCCCCAAACAACAGCGCGCCTATTCATCCCATCACCAAATCAAAGATTGTGGTGAGGGCGTTCTGAGGGCGACTTGGTAAATACACTGGATTTCAAACCAGATTGTTGCACTCGACCCTCTGCCTGCGGCACCCTTAAAAGGAAGGCATAGAGGCTCTGCACGGTTATGTGTCCGCATTTCAATTGTGTCCATATATTGAAAAGATAGGCAGTATGAAAAACAACAATCACCAATTAGGTCGGATTTTGAGTCGAAGAGAGGCACTTGGTTTATTTAGGGTAGCCGGAACCGCAATATTTCTGGTTGGATGCACGCCTAGAAAGTCTAGCTCCGCGCTGGCAGAGTCGAGTGTAGCCGTCGCAGCATCATCGACCGCCAATCTTGCTGCGTTGCCTGCATGTATCGTGCGTCCGGAGCAGACTGAAGGACCCTATTTCGTGGACGAGAAGCTCAACCGCTCCGACATCCGCTCTGATCCGTCGGACGGTTCGGTGAAAGACGGTGTGCCGCTCAAACTGACGCTTCGCGTTTCTGGGATCAGCGGTACTGGCTGCACCCCTCTAGCAGGTGCGATCGTGGATATTTGGCACTGTGACGCGCTAGGCGTTTATTCGGACGTGACAGACCGGAGTTTCAATACCGTCGGTAAAAAGTTCCTGCGTGGCTATCAAGTGACGGACGCGAATGGAACTGTCGAGTTCACAACCATTTATCCTGGTTGGTACCCAGGCAGAACGGTCCATATCCATTTTAAGGTACGCACAGATCCGACATCAGGACAGCGTTATGAGTTTACGTCACAGCTGTACTTTGATGACTCGATGAGCGATCGCGTATACACCCAGGCACCATACGCGAGTAAGGGACAGCGCACGCAGAACAACGCTGAAGACGGAATTTTTAAAGATGGTGGCGACCAATTGTTGCTCAAGCTCACCAAGAATGGACAAGGCTACGCAGCAACCTTTGATGTTGGACTTCAGATGGCGTAATTTGAGTCATTGGCTGCGTTGGCATCCCAAAGTGACTGCTTTGTCAATAATAGCAGTCACTTTTCAATAATTATTCAAATAATTGCATTAAGTTTTACTTGTTGACATAACGCTGAGTTTGAGTTTTGACGCAATTTTTTTAAGTAGACAAAATCAGCCAAGCAATAAATCTGGTTCTTTTTTAAGGTGCGTTTGCCTTGCTGAAGGGATTTGATTCAGATGAGTCTGCAATTGATAAAGCAAGTGGTCAGTGGGATCATCCTCTGGCTTAAATGACAAAAATTACAAAACTGTAATTTAAAAGCGGGGCGAAGTGTCATTTTGGGTTGCCTTAATTAGAAATGTAAACAATCTATCTTTTAGTGGTTGATCATGAAAATTAATCAAGCATTGATCGTGACAGCGATTTCTGTTCTGGCTGGCACATTGGTTTTTACTTCACCCAATCAGGCAAATGCCGAAGCTCCATTGCATCAAATCGCACAGGCAACAGATGCGCCCAACCAACTACCGCAAGGACAGCGGCGACGGCCCCGGATTGATTTTGCAGCGGCTGCCCAGAAATTGGGAGTCACAGAAGCACAGTTAAAGGATGCGCTGGGAGTGCCTGCCAATCCTCCAAATGGAGCTGATAGAAATGGGCGTCCTCCTCGCCCTGATTTTGCAGCTGCTGCGGCGAAACTGGGTGTAACTGAACAACAGTTAAAGGATGCGCTGGGAGTGCCTGCCAATTTTCCATCTGATAAAAATGGGCGTCCTCCTCGCCCTGATTTTAAGGCTGCTGCGGCGAAGTTGGGTGTAACTGAACAACAGTTAAAGGATGCGCTGGGAGTGCCTGCCAATCCTCCAAATGCATCTGATAGAAATGGGCGTCCTCCTCGACCCGATTTTAAGGCTGCTGCAGCGAAGCTGGGTGTCACTGAACAACAGTTGACAGAGGCACTGGGCATTCCACCGCGTCCTCCTGCAAACAGGTAGTGGTCTGTCCCATTAATAGCGAAGGTTTGTAGAAGCAAGGGCATTGCAACGACTCAATTGTTGTTTACAACCCAGGTGCAAAGAAACGTATGACACTTGATTCTCCCCAACCCACTATATTCAAGCCTTTTCCTGAAGGCTTAAGGAAACACAAACTAACCAAGTGGCTGATTGGGTTACTGATTCTCAGTTCACTGACGGGAAGTGGATATCTCGTTTACCGTCAGACGATGATTTCCACAAGCCAGCAAGCCAGAAGCAAAATGCTGACAGTCCCAGTCGAGCGAGAGACCTTACCCATCAGCATTTCAGCCAACGGCACAATTAAAGCCAAACAATCAACCAACGTCAGCCCCAAAAACTCTGGGCGGCTAAAGAGTTTGCTTGTGAAGGAAGGTGACTATGTTAAAGCGGGACAAGTCCTAGCATACATGGATGACTCAAACTTTCAAGGACAACTGATTCAAGCACAGGGATCTCTGGCTTCTGCCCAGGCAAATTTGCAAAAGGCAATAGCAGGCAATCGCCCGCAAGATATTGCCCAAGCCCAGGCACAATTAGAAGAAGCCCAAGCGAATCTGCAAAAAGCACAAGCAGGTAACCGCCCTCAAGATATCGGTCAGGCTGAGGCACGTTTAAGAAGCGCTCAAGCAAGTTTAACAAAAGCCCAAGATGATTTGAACCGCAATCAGCAACTATACAATGCTGGTGCAATTTCCCTTCAGACTGTAAACCAAAAACGTGCTGACAAGGACAGCGCCCAAGCTCAGGTAAACGAAGCGCAGCAAGCACTGGCATTGCAAAAAGCAGGATCACGCAAAGAAGATATCGAGCAAGCAAAGGCGGTGGTGAAGCAAAGACAGGAAGCTTTAGCACTGCTGAAAGCAGGAACACGCCAGGAAGATATAGACTCCGCACGCGCTCAGGTGATTCAGCAACAGGGCAACCTGAAAACGATTCAAACGCAGATTGAAGACACAGTCATTCGTGCTCCTTTCAGTGGTATTGTAACTGCTAAGTATGCCGATCCGGGCGGTTTCGTCACACCCACCACATCCGGAAGTGCAGTATCTAGTGCAACCTCTTCTTCGATTCTATCGCTCGCATCGACCTATCAGGTTGTGGCAAATGTTGCCGAAACTGATATTGGCAGAATTAAGGTAGGGCAGTCGGTTGCCATCAAAGCCGATGCTTACCCCGACAAAACCTTTCAGGGGAAGGTTGCGGCTGTTGCAGCTCAGGCAACAGTGACTTCTAATGTCACCAGCTTTGAAGTGAGAGTGAACCTCACCGATCCTGAAACTCTCCTGCGTCCGGGCATGAATGTCAATGCAAAGTTTGATGCAGGCAAATTGAATAACGTGCTTGTTGTCCCAACGGTGGCGATCGCACGCCAGAAGAACGGCACCGGAGTGCAGGTACTCACGGAAAACGGCGGCACTCGCTTTGTTCCAGTGAAAACTGGAGTTATCGTGAATGACAAAACTGAAGTACGCTCTGGTTTACAAGGAGATGAAAAAGTTTTGGTGAGTGCGCCACCAGGTTCTAACAGAGATAGTAACTCCAGTAACAGGCGTGGTCGTTCCGGCGGCATGGGTGGTTTTCCCGCCGGTGGTGGTCGTCCCCCCAGTGGTTTTTAGACTTGTTGAGCCACACCACCAAATAAAATTTGCTGGATTCAGGCGCTTAAGCTGGAGTTAACTTTTCATCCCTCTTTGTTTGCACAAAGCGACTATCTGGTTAACTTTTTCTAGCTATGGGTAGAACCACTCTGAGGGTGAATCAGTCAACCTGCTTTCAGACTCGCTTACTTGCTCGTGGTTTGGGGCTATCGTTCATGCATCTACCACCAGATCGGCTCCGACCTTGGAGTATTACCTCCATCCACAAACAACCCTGATTACTTGTCCTTCTAAAAACTCCCAGCACCGAGAGCCGTAGATTGAGGACAAATTCTTTAACTGTTTGCAGTGTCCAGACCCAGTTTCTGCTGTCTTTGTAAGTATCGTATCACAATGTTGTAGGCAACTAAAGTTGCGTGAGTCGTTTTTCCGCCCCGATCTTGATTGCGGGGCTACCAAACTTCCCCCCATATTATCTAGGTGTGACAAACGAGGTTTAGCAATGATAAAATCACGCAAGCGCAAACCACTGGTTAAACAGGCATCTGCTTTCATCGAGAGCTCTTCAGTATCAGTCTTTGAAATCCTGACAATGGCGATTGAGGCACTGTGGAGTAATAAACTCCGCACCGTGCTCACGATGCTAGGTATCATCATTGGTATTACGGCAGTAATCGCCGTCACCGCCATTGGTCAAGGCACTCAAAAAGCAACCGAGCAACGACTACAATCACTCGGAACCGACATTTTGCAAGTGCAATCCGGTGCAGCCAGAAGTGGTGCGGTGCGGCAGGGCAGTGGAAGCGCAACGACATTAACTTTGGAAGATTCTCAGGCGATCGCTCAGCAGGTTTTAGGGGTTGAACAGGTGTCTGCTTTCCTGCAACAGAATGCCCAAGTCGTCTATGCCCAAAACAACGACTCGATGACCATTATTGGTACTGATGTCAATTACCCAGATGTACGCAACACGCATCCTCAAACAGGTAGATTTTTCACTCAGGAGGAAGTCGATGGGGCAAAACCTGTGGCGGTTCTCGGTCCCACCGCACGAGATGACTTGCTCGGGACAGGAAGCAATGCAGAAGGCGCACAAATCCGCATCTCCGGACAAACCTATGACGTGATTGGCGTTATGGAGGCGAAGGGAGCGCAAGGTCCACAAAACCCGGATGAACAAATTTATATCCCGCTCACCAATATGTCTGCCCGGTTAGTGGGAAACAACTCTGTCAAGGGACTTGCTGTTAGAGGAGTTTATGTCAAAGTCAAAAGCCAAGATCAGCTAGACGCAGCTCAGTATCAAATTACCAATCTCTTGCGGGTACGGCATGGCATTTTTCCCGAAGAAGGAGATACGGATGATTTTAGGATCGTGAATTCAGCCGATATTATCAACACGCTCACCAGTACAGCGTCACTTTTTACCGTGATGGTGGTGGCGATCGCCGCAATTTCTTTAATCGTTGGCGGCATTGGCATTGCAAATATCATGCTCGTGTCAGTAGTTGAGCGGACGCGGGAAATCGGGATTCGCAAAGCGATCGGAGCGACTAGCGCTGCCATCCTGAGCCAGTTTTTAGCCGAGGCAGTGATCATTGCGGCAATGGGAGGGGTAATTGGGATTGGGTTAGGAGTTGCGATCGCCTTCGCAGCGTCAAACCTGTTCAAATTTCCCTTCGTGATTTCGCTGTGGTCGATTCTGCTTGGTTTTGGTTTGACATTTCTAATTGGGCTTCTGGCTGGCGTAATTCCGGCTCGCAATGCTGCCAGTCTTGACCCGATCGCGGCGCTAAGGAGCGATTAAAACATTGTTGAAGCAGAGGATTACCTAATATGGCAACCATGATTTGGATGGAAGGAATTCAGAAAACATACCGTCTCGGTGAAGTCGAGGTTCCGGTACTCAAGGGCATTGACTTGTCTATCGAGGAAGGAGAATATGTCGCAATTATGGGGATGTCTGGTTCGGGGAAGTCTACGCTGATGAATATCATCGGTTGCCTTGATCGGCCAACATCCGGACATTATGTTTTAGAAGGCAGAAACCTAACTACGCTAAACAATGACGAATTAGCATATATTCGTAATCGGCGCATCGGTTTTGTGTTTCAGCAGTTCAATTTGCTGGCTCGCTCCACGGCTCTAGAAAACGTAATGCTGCCAATGGTCTATGCAGGTGTTCCCAAGTCACAACGTCGGCGGCGGGCAGAGCTAGCCTTAACCCGCGTTGGCTTGGCAGAGCGAATGTTCAACCGTCCAAACCAGCTTTCTGGTGGACAGCAGCAGCGAGTGGCTATAGCTCGTGCCCTTGTGAACCGCCCTGCGCTTGTCCTAGCAGACGAACCCACTGGAGCGTTAGATACTCAAACCTCTCAGGAAGTGATGGATTTGCTGAGTGAGCTAAACCGTCAAGGCATCACGATTGTCATCGTGACGCACGAACCGGATGTCGCAGAGCAAACTCACCGCATCATTCATGTCAAAGATGGCTTAACTAGTCCAGCAGCAAGCCACGCGAACAGTCTTGTATGAACAAATGCTTTTAACAAATCATTGAACTGACTTGAGAATCAGGTGTATCAAAGCATCAACCAGGCGATCGCTCTCCATCGGAATAATTTCTTTACCGTTCATCATCTCCTGAGTCATCACAAAATGAACCAATGAGCCGAGAAGAATTCGTGCCGTTGCCTCTGGATCAGGTATGTTGAGTTCAGGGTGACAAGCTAGGTACTGACTGAGAGTCTCAATCGCCGGTTTAATCAAGCATACGATACACAACTGGGCTAACTCAGGAAAACGACCAGACTCACCAATTACCACTCGCTTAAACGCACGAAATTCTTCATCTTTGAGCATTTCATTCAATGCTGTTGTTACCAATCGGCGTAGTACAATTTTCGGGTCTCCCTCAAGCCGATCTGCACCAAAGATGGAATGAAATCGTTCTTGAGCCAGTTTTTCTACCAGCGCCTTAAAGAGTCCTTGTTTATCTTGAAAGTGGCTGTAAACTGTAGCTTTAGAAACTCCAGCACACGCCGCTATCCTATCCATGCTAGTACCGGCATAGCCATGCAGGAGAAATTCATGCATCGCCCCTTGTAAAATTTGTTCAACTTTATCTAATGAACTGTCGCGCTCAACTTCAGTAGCTCTTTCACGTACCATTTTTCAAATATACTGTCGTATAAACAATCTTATCGATAAATTCCTTGATTTTTGGGAATTCTTTAACATAAAATGCACCTTTTATAAATCTCTCTTTAGATAGAGAAAAATAAGTATTAATTATTACTTAAACAGAATTCACAATATGTTTGACGGCTTCCGGACGCAAAGCGTACAACTCTTGTACAGAAAGCACAAATTTATAAATTCAAATAGAACAATTTCACCATAAGTTCCAGACTTGCATAATCTTTTTGAGTTTCATTCTTTTTTTTATTTTGAATACTATTAAGCTGAAACATTTGCCTAAAATGCTACTAAAGGTGTATGGTTTCACCACCCTCCCTCAGATAACGTATGTGGCTAGGGTGTACCCAAGACAAGCAGTTTCCAAGTGATGGCAGCCTCCACCAAAGCACGAGCAAGATAATTGTTGTGCCCTGATATGTGCAAATGAAAACTGCTAGGAAGATAACTAAACTATTCAGTTTAGTTTAGATATATTATAAGACTAAATAAGACGAAATAAGACTAAACCGTTTAGTTTTACACCCAATGGTAGCAGACTATGCTTGAAAACTCCAATTTCGAGGGTCCATCTCCTCTCAAACCGATTTTCCGTCCACCTGTTCTGATGGCTGTACTGGCAACTATAACAGCAGGAGGAGTAGGGGTTTACACGGTACAAAAAACCCGAAATACCAACGCTGAAGCAGTAAAAAAGCAGGCGATTCCAGTAGTGCAAGTAAAAACAGTGACAGCACTGGGACGCTTGGAACCAAAGGGAGAAATCATTAAACTTTCTGCGCCAGCATCGGCAGAAGGGAGTCGAGTTGAAAAATTGCTGGTCCGGGAAGGAAGCCAGGTGAAGGAAGGACAGATGATTGCGATTTTGGACAGTCGCGATCGCCTCGCCGCAGCACTAGCAGAAGCACAAGAGCAGGTACGAGTCGCTCAGGCAAATCTGGCGCAGGTAAAAGCAGGTGCCAAGCAGGGAGAAATAGAAGCGCAAAAAGCAGCTATTGCCCGCATCCAAGCAGAACAAGACACGGAAATTCCAGCGCAAAAAGCAACCCTTGCTCGCTTACAGGCAGAAAGAGATACGGAAATCGAGGCACAAAAAGCAACGATTGCTCAACTGGAGGCACAGCTAAACAATGCCCTAGCAGAATACCGACGGTATCAAACACTTTATCAACAAGGGGCGATTTCTGCCTCGTTCCAGGATAGCAAGCGCTTGACTCTCACGACAGCCCAGCAACAAATAGCACAAGCACGAGCCAACCTCAAACGCATCGAAACATCCCGAGAACAACAAGTACTAGAAGCACGAGCCAACCTCAAACGCATCGAAACATCCCGAGAACAAGAAATAGCAGAAGGCAGGGCGACTTTAAATAAAATTGCGGAAGTCCGTTCTGTGGATGTAGCAGCAGCCCAAGCAGAAGTCAATCGTGCCATAGCAGCGGTAAAAAGAGCAGAGGCAAATCTCAAACAAGCTTTTGTGCGATCGCCCCAAGATGGTCAAGTCCTCAAAATTAATACCCGTCCTGGAGAATTGGTGTCCACAACTGACGGTATTGCAGAGGTTGGGCAAATTAGTCAGATGTATGCAGTTGCAGAAGTTTACCAAAGTGATATTAACAAAGTGCGTTTAGGGCAACGAGTGCAGCTACAGAGTGAGTCCCTAAGTGATCAATTGGTGGGAACTGTGGATCGTTTGGGGATGCAAGTGCAACGGCAGAATGTTATTAACAGCGACCCCACAAGCAATATTGATTCCAGAGTCGTGGAAGTCCATGTACGACTTGATGAGCCATCCAGTCAGAAATCTGCGAGATTCTCCAATTTGCAAGTAAGGGCGGTAATTGAACTGTGATTGGACTTATTTTCCAGCAAATTCAGCAACTACGGCGGCGAACGCCATTAGGATGGCTGCAACTGAGTCACCAGAAAAGCCGTTTTTTGGTAGCATTATCAGGCATTGCCTTTGCCGATGTTCTCATGTTCATGCAGCTGGGATTTCAGACTGCGCTGTTTGACAGCAACACCAGACTCCATCACAGCATGGAGGCAGACATTTTTCTCCTCAGTCCCCAAGCACGTAACCTGGCATATTTGTCTACATTTTCTCGGCGGCGACTATTGCAGGCAATGGATATACCGGGGGTGAAGTCAGCAGAGGGAATGTATCTTGGCTTTATCGATTGGAAGAATCCTCAAACGCGCAAACAGACTGGCATACTCGTTATGGGGATCAATCCCGATAAACCAGCATTTAATTTACCAGAGGTGAACAGCCAATTAAACGCCATCAAGCTGCCAGATACCATGTTATTTGACAGTGGTTCTAGAGGAGAGTATAGCAACGTATTTGCCCAAATTGAGCAGGGGAAACCTGCCACCACCGAAATAGGACGGCGGACGATTACCATTAATGGCTTATTTAAAGTCGGAGCTTCCTTTATAGCTGATGGTACCTTAATAACCAGCGACCAGAACTTTTTGCGAGTATTTCCCAGACAAGAACCTGGGGCTGTGAATCTGGCTTTGATTCAACTGCAACCAGGGTATGACCCAAAGCAAGTCGCAACTGCCTTAAAATCCCAGCTAGCAGATAAGAATGATGTCAAAGTCTTGACAAAAGAGGAATTTATTGAATTTGAGAAGAACTATTGGCAAACAAACACTGCGATCGGCTTTATTTTTAGCCTAGGTGTAACGATGGGCTTTCTGGTGGGGGTGATTATCGTATATCAAGTCCTTTCCACCGATGTCAATGCTCACATGAAAGAATACGCCACCTTCAAAGCAATGGGGTATCGCAATGCCTACTTGCTAGGAGTGGTGTTTGAAGAAGCAATCATTATGGCGGTGTTAGGCTTTTTACCAGGTGTCACCGTATCCTTTGGACTGTACGCCATGACGCGGAACGCCACCAACTTACCAGTGATCATGACCTTGGCAAGAGCAATTCAGGTACAAGTACTGACCATAATCATGTGTATGATTTCTGGCGCAATTGCTACGCGCAAAGTCCAATCTGCTGACCCCGCCGATATGTTCTAAGTACATGCATTGCATCTCTTTCGTAACTTTTTTAAACGCACCAGGTAGCGGAGGAACGCGGAGGAACGCGGAGGAAGGCGTATTCGTGACGCAGAGTCTCGCCAAATTTAATGCGCTACGAATTAATGAAATGCTGTACTAAGCAACTGGAATTTGGGTAGTGGGTAGTGGTATTGCAACTAACAACCAACAACCTGCAATCTGCAGCTACTAACTAACGACTGACAACTAAATTAATCCAAAATTTCTATGCAATCTGTCATATCTGTTCAAAATCTCAACCACTACTTTGGTAAAGGTCAACTCCGCAAACAAGTGCTATTTGACATCAACTTGGAGATAAACGCCGGTGAAATTATTATTATGACAGGTCCCTCTGGTTCTGGTAAAACCACACTTCTGACCTTGGTAGGTGGCTTGCGTTCAGCCCAGGAAGGGAGTTTGCGGGTATTAGGACGAGAACTGTGTGGTGCAAATGCAGGACAACTCACACTAGCACGACGTAATCACGGCTACATATTCCAAGCACACAACCTGCACGGTAGCTTAACAGCACTGCAAAACGTCAGGATGGGCTTGGAACTGCACAAGAGTGTTACTCCAGAACAGATGAAAAAACGCTCAGCCGAGATGCTAGATTTGGTAGGATTAGGCAATCGTCTCAATTACTACCCGGATGACCTGTCGGGGGGACAAAAACAACGGGTGGCTATAGCCCGTGCGCTGGTGAGTCAACCCAAAATTGTTCTCGCAGACGAACCTACCGCCGCCCTTGATAGTAAGTCGGGTCGAGATGTGGTGAACCTGATGCATAACCTAGCGAAAGAGCAAGATTGTACCATTTTGTTGGTGACTCATGACAATCGTATCTTGGATATAGCCGATCGCATTGTTTATATGGAAGATGGTAAGTTAGCAAAAGCTCCTGTTGCCGTTGGATAGCAATAGACTTTATTGTTCTTTTATCGTAAATTAAAGGGTTTAAGACCACGAGCGTCTATACGTAGTACGCCAGATGTCTCAAGTCGGGAAACCCTTTCGGCAGAGCCGGCACGAGGGAAACCCTCCCGCAGTGCTGCCTCACCACGACACTGGCTCCTCAGTTTCAGTCGGGGTTGAAATCCAAGGAGTGAAACTGTCTTCAATGCCGTACCTTATGAATGCGGCGTGAATTGTTAATCTGCCCATTGCCCAAAAGACAGATATCTGCTGTCTAGGTTGGGCAAAGGCGCTGGTGATCAGCTACTGATTGCGTTGTTGACGACGAGCACGCATTTCCTCCCGATATTTTTGCAGTTGCTGTTTTTGCTCTGCAGTCAGGACTCCATCAATCTGAGTTTTCTGTGACTCCATGACTTGACGCATTTGGTTTTTCTGCTCATCAGTCAGATTCAAAGCAGCAAACGCACCCCGCTTTCCCTGGCGGTTTTGCATAGCGGTTTTTAACTGTTCTCGTTGCTGTTCAGTGAGAATTTTCTCCATTTCGGCGCGGGTACTGCTGCGGATTTCTTTGATTTTGGCTTTTTGTTCATCCGTCAGTCCCAAACGTTGCAGTGCTCCCCCTTTTTCCCGAGATTGTGCAACAACAATGGGTGAAGAGGAGTTTGCCTCTGCTTTGACTGCGAGGGAGGTTGCACTTAAACTGAGGGCGATCGCCGCACCAATGAGTGATAAGTTTTTGAGTTTCATAAACTACCGCACTTGTTCTCCTGCTTGATACTACTATCATAAAAATTTAAGTTTAAGGGTGACATGAGGAGAAAGTCACGAATACACCCATGACTTTAGTCATGATCTATACAAGGATATTCATCAGGCAAGCTTGAAGTGCTTCGTTATATCAAGTCCGGCAAATTACCCATAATAAAACTTATTTGTAGTAAGGACAAGAGTCCTTGTTTTCGTGGAAGAGGACGCGCATTCCTCACTACAAACTTAGATTTTTAGGCTTACTATAATAACTAGTTGAACTTGGGTATATTTTTGTGACCCGTCCGATTCAATTCAACAATCATCCTTTTCGATTTCTCCTTTATTTGGAGTGGATATTGCTAGCGTTTGCTGCTTTGACAGCAGCGCTACCATCTCACTCATACCGACTTCAGGCTAAGTTTCCCGAACTGACAATTTGTAGTCTGGCGCTTTTTGGTTTAATAGGGTTAAGATTGCCCAATCGTAACCATATAACTAAAATACTTTACACCGCTACGGAAATATTTTTAATTTTAATAATTGACTTTTTCGGAGGAAGAACTGCTCGACTTTTCCCCTTTCTTTACGTAATTTTAGTGACTCGTAGTTGCTTAATTTTTCAGTTACCAGGTCGCTTGGTAGTGACAGCTTTATCATTTATTTTATTTTTGATAACATTCAGAAGGCGATTTGCACGCATAGCATTATCACCTGCATCACAAGAGCGTTTTTTGTTTTTTACTTTAAGCTTTGTGCTGGTATTCGGATTAGCTTTATTATTTGTTTTACTGTTGATGAATGCAGTTATATCTGAGCGACAAAGTAGAGAAAAACTAGCAATTGCTAATGAAAAACTGCGTCAATATGCTCTGCAAATTGAAAATCAAGCCACTCTTGAAGAACGCAACCGTATTGCTCGTGAAATACACGATTCATTAGGACACTCTCTGACAGCTTTAAATTTGCAATTAGAAACTGGTTTGAAGCTTTGGCAATCTAATCCAACAAAAGCGCAAGCTTTCTTGGCAAAGGCAAAAGAGTTAGGTTCTAAGGCGCTACAAGATGTGCGTGAATCAGTTTCTACTATGCGTTCTCATCCTTTGCAAGAGCAATCTTTAGAACAGGCGATCGCCTCACTTGCAGAAAATGTTCAGCGTTCAACTGGTGTCGCACCAATTTGTCAAATTCACTTATCTCACGTCCCAGTTGAAATGAGCACTGCTATCTACCGCATCGTCCAAGAATCATTTACAAATATCTGTAAGTATGCCCAAGCCACAGAAATTAAACTAGAAATAACGACGACTAAAAACAGTTTACAGTTGAGGATTTCGGACAATGGTATCGGGTTTGATTTAACGCAAAATACCACAGGTTTTGGACTTCAAAGTATGCGCGATCGCACTTTAGCACTCGGAGGCTATTTTAATATTAACAGCGCTCCTGGTTCAGGTTGCCAAATTACAGCGACTATTCCTCTTTCCAGGTCTTTACTAACTCATCTAGAGACTCATGACTAACATGATTAAAGTCTTACTTGTAGATGACCAGAGTTTAATTCGTCAAGGATTAAAAGCTTTATTGGAATTAGAACCGGATTTAGAAGTAGTGGGAGACGCGGAAAATGGGGAAATTGCAATTCATTTGATTGAAGAATTGTCCCCAGATGTGGTACTAATGGATATAAGAATGCCTATTATGGATGGTGTTGCAGCCACTTGGGAAATTCAAAAGCGTTTTCCCGAAATTAAAGTTTTAGTGCTGACAACTTTTGATGATGATGAATATGTGAAAGCGGCGTTACAAAATGGAGCAATGGGTTATTTGCTCAAAGATACACCCTCAGAAGAGTTAGCTGTTGCTATTCGTGCTGTCTACAAAGGATACACTCAATTAGGACCAGGAATAGTTAAAAAACTTTTAACTCAATTTTCTAGCGTAACGCCGACTCAGTCAACGCCTCCGCCACCTAGCTTAGCTGAACTCACTCCTAGAGAAAAAGAAGTTTTGCGGTTAATTGCTACGGGTGCTAATAACCGAGAAATTGCACAGCAACTTTATATTTCTGAGGGGACAGTGAAGAACCATGTCACGAATATTTTGAATCGTTTAGATTTGCGCGATCGCACCCAAGCTGCAATTTTTGCTAATTCTTTTTTGCCCTATTTAAATGACCCTACTTAAAATCTGATAAGCTACTTAAATAATTTTAGACACTCTTCTCTTAAAACGCCTCTTTGCACCTTGATTTTTTTAAAGCTTTTAGCAATAATCTCTTCGCATGATATGTTGATTTGAGATTGATTAACCGAAACTAAGTCTTCAATAGAAGCACCGTAGACAATTTCTGATAGACCCGTCCAAACGCAAGCAGTTGCACACATCGGACAAGGTTCACCAGTGGTATATATGGTATAACCTTCTAAAGAAGGGTTTTGCAGTTGAGCGGTTAAATTGCGAATGACATTAATCTCTGCATGGGCAGAAGGGTCGCTGTCTCGCTTCACAGTATTATAAGCTAGGGCAACCACTTGGTTATCTTTGACGATCACAGCACCGTAAGGCGCATCCCCTTTCTTTGCTTCTTCCAGCGCCAGACGCATAAAATCTTCTGAGTTCATATAACCTTAAGAGTAGAAAATTCTTAATATTAAAAATATACCACATTCAATTTTATTGCCTTCAACAGTGCTAAATCATCAGCCTTGAGGTAAAAATAATAAATGACATACTCAGCACTTGGTACTCAGGACTATTTTGCTGAATTTGTTAGACGTAGCTTCTGTGAATTATGTTACTTACCAGAGAAAAAACAGCATTTTACTTGCAAGACCTGGAGACACCAGTAGGTAAATCTGTAAATTTAACCATTGGTGGTCTGGTTTTACTATCTTCAGTAAGTTTTGTAGCACAAACTTATAATATTCCTAACAATGTACGGCTATTTTTAGATGCGATAGATAAGGCAATTTTGTTAATTTTTGCGGCAGAGTACCTACTACGGCTGTGGAGCGAAGAAAATAAAATTAAGTATGTCTTTAGTTTCTATTCAATCATTGACTTAATGGCAATTTTGCCATTTTTCTTGGGTGCAGATGCTATCAGTTTTATCCGACTGCTACGATGGTTCCGAATTTTACGGTTAATCAGGTTTATAGATAATAAATTTTTATTTGGTATTAGTACAGAAGATACTTTGATTTCTGTACGGATATTATTTACTTTATTTGCAATTATTTTTGTATACTCTGGTTTAATTTATCAAGTAGAGCATCCTGTTAACCCAAAAAATTTTGCAACTTTTTTGGATGCTTTTTATTTTTCCATTGTGACAATGACAACTGTGGGTTTTGGCGATGTCACTCCAATTTCTGAACTAGGTCGCCTGCTAACAGTGTTGATGATTTTAACAGGTATTGCCCTCATTCCTTGGCAAGTAGGTGATTTGATCAAGCGATTAGTCAAAACGGCTAATCAGGTGGAAACCGTTTGTTCTGAATGTGGTTTGTCTTTCCACGATGCAGATGCTATATTCTGCAAGAATTGTGGAACGAAGTTGAGAAAAGATTCATTAAAAAAGAACTGAGAAATCAGAACTCAGAAGGTTTTTTGCTTGCGTATTGAGATTGTGATCTACAAGCTGGCAAATAATTGCGTCTAATAAAAATAAGTGGCTATTTGCTAGTTAAGAGTGCAACTGGAGAACTTTACTTAAGTAATATATTATACTATATAGCCGGATGCATTAAAAATGTTTACATTTGAAGAGCAATCAATTATAATTTTTTATAACTTAAGGTAGATGTTAGTATTATTTTTATATTGTAATAAGCATTTTGCTCTCTTACAAGTGTGATTTCGGCACTTTGCATCTGCCATTTTTATCAGCACCGTCAGGTGGCTTGTCAAGATTTTTCGCTCTCCATGAGTGCGCCCCACTTGATGGGTGTCTTAGGGGTACTCATAGTTTACTTCTGATTTCACAAGTATCCAGTTTGAGATGAGGTTAATATAGATGCTCCTGGCAGATGTGGCGATGAGTAGCACTTACGATCCACGGCTTGTGGCGCTTTCGATAGTGATAGCTGTCCTTGCTTCGTACACCGCGGTTGATTTGGCTGGGCGGGTAACAGCAGCTCAGGCAGGGGCTAGACTTGCATGGTTAATTGGCGGCGCGATCGTCATGGGAATGGGCATCTGGTCGATGCACTTTGTTGCTATGCTCGCCTACAGTTTCCCGATACCGATGAGCTATGACGTGTTGATTGTGCTGCTGTCAATATTCCCTGCTATTGTTGCCTCACTTGGCGCACTTTTCCTCGCCAGTCGCCAGGTCTTGAGTAAGCGACGATTGCTAATTGGTGGAGTGTTGATGGGCATTGGCATTGCGTCCATGCACTACGTTGGTATGTTAGCAATGCGAATGCAAGCAGCAACTCGGTATCAGCCTGTACTGTTTATGCTTTCTATAGTCATCGCTATTAGTGCGTCAATAGTAGCGCTGTGGGTTGCCTTTCAACTGCGTTTGCAGATTGGTAAAGGCAGTATACGACCCAAGATTTTGAGTGCGTTCGTCATGGGGGTTGCAATTTCCGGGATGCACTACACAGGGATGGCAGCTGCGTCTTTCACACCAACTCAGATGAGGAGTGCAAGCACAGCAGCCAAGGAAATGCACGGTTCTTTCACTTGGTTGGCTGTGGGCATCGGCATTGCTACGCTGATTATCCTGGGTTGTACGCTGCTTACTGCCTTCGTGGATCGGCGAATGGTGACTCAAGCAATGCTCCTCAAACAGCAACAAGCAGAAGCTGAGCGATCGCAACTCTTTACAGAAGTGAGCCTGCGTATTCGGCGTTCTCTTAAGTTGGACGATGTCCTCAACACAGCCGTCACTGAAGTCAGGAAAGCACTAAATCTAGACCGCGTTATCGTCTATCGCTTCAATCCTGATTGGAGTGGCACCATTATCGCCGAGTCAGTAGCATCTGCTTGGATGAAAACCTTAGGGAAAACAGTTCATGATCCGTTTCGCGAAGATTACATCGAAATGTACAAAAATGGTCGAGTCCAGGCTACGAATAACATTTACGAGGCGAATTTTACAGACTGTCATCGGCAGATTCTTGAAGACTTTCAAATTAAGGCGAATGTGGTAGCACCTATTTTAGGTGATAACCAGCTTTTGGGCTTATTGTGCGCTCACCAATGTTCTGGATCTAGGATTTGGCAGAAGGCAGAAATTGATTTATTCGGGCAATTAGCCATTCAAGTGAGCATTGCTCTAGAACAAGCAAATCTTTTGCATGAACTTAATGCCGCACAGGAAGTGCTGCGCGTGCGTGACCGTGCGATCGCCGCTGCTAGCAATGCCATTGTCATTACAGACCCGCGTCAGCCAGACAATCCTATCATCTTTTGCAATGCCGCATTTGAAACCATCACTGGCTATTTACCAGAAGAAGTGCTGGGGCGTAACTGCCGATTTCTGCAAGGACCTGACACCGACGCAGATACTATTGAGGAAATACGCACAGCAGTACAACAGGAGCGTGAATGTCAAGTTGTGATCAAGAATTACCGCAAGGACGGTACCGCGTTCTGGTCTGAATTAAGCATTTCTCCAGTGCGAGACGTAACTGGGAATGTGATAAATTTTGTCGGCGTGCAATCGGACATTACCTCACGCAAGCAGGCGGAAGAGGAATTGAAGCGTAGTAAAGAAACTCTCCAACATCAACTTGTAGAACTTATTAGCGATGTTCAAGAGGTAGCCAAAGGTGACCTGACAGCTCGGGCTGAAATTACAACCGGTCAAATCGGGATAGTCGCTGACTTTTTGAATGTGATCATCGAAAGCTTGCGGCAAATAGTTATTCAAGTGAAACAAGCTGCCCAACAGGTCAATGTTTCTGTGGGGGAAAACTCTCATGCTATCAATCAATTAGCAGATGAAGCACTCAATCAGGCTGAAGAAATTACCCGCACCATTGATTCAGTCGATCAAATGACTCTCTCTATTCAAGAAGTTGCCAATGGTGCGCATCAAACAGCAGAAGTTGCTCGCGCATCTGCAAGTACTGCCTTGGCTGCAGGTGAAGTCATAGAGCTTACTGTTTCTAGCATCTTAAATTTACAACAGACAATTACTGAAACAGCTGAAAAGATAAAACGTTTCGGTGAATCATCCCAAGAAATTTCTAAAGTTGTCACCTTGATTAACCAAATCGGATTGCAAACCAATTTATTATCTATCAATGCCAGTATTGAAGCCTCCCGCGCTGGTGAAGAAAATCAAGGCTTTATTGTCGTGGCTCAAGAAGTCGGTCGCTTAGCAGCCGAATCAGCCCAAGCGACCAAAGAAATTGAACACATAGTACAAAATATCCACTTAGAAACCAACGCAGTCGTCGAAGCGATAGAACAGGGAACGACTCAAGTCGTGGAAAGCGCTTACCTAGTCAAAGACGTTAAGCAAAGCATGGAGCGAATTGTAGAAGTGTCTCGTCAAATCGACGAGTTGGTGGAGTCGATTTCTCTGACAACAGTGTCTCAAGCTCAAACTTCTCAAGCAGTCTCTCTTTTAATGAAGGAAATTACCAAAGCATCGGTTCGCACTGCTGATTCGTCTCGCGTTGTGTCTACGTCTTTACAACAAACTGTAGAAGTCGCGCAGCAATTACAAGCATCAGTGAGTGTGTTTAAAACTGAAGTTTGACACTAATTAATAATGAATACTATATTATTTGAAACTAATAGAACCATAATTCGTAAATGGACTCCAAGCGATATCTCCACTTATTATTTATTGAGATCAGATCCACTCATAATGAAATTTATTGGAGAACCGCTGAGAGACAAAAGACAAGCAGAGGAATTCCTCATTTCGAGAACAATTGCCGATTATTCAAAACATGGATATGGTCGATACGCTGTTGTCTTAAAGGCTTCTGGTGATGTTATTGGAAACACTGGTCCATTATATCTAAAAGACCTAGGTAGAAATGATTTAGCGATTTCCCTTCTTCCGCAATATTGGGGACTGGGCTACGGAACTGAGATTCTTAAGGAATGCGTTCGATATGCATTTGAAAAATTGGCATTACCAGAATTAATCGGCTTGGTTGATCCGTTAAATGTTGCCTCATCAAAGCTTCTTATAAAAATAGGCATGATTTATTCAGGGAAGATAACCTACCATAATGAGATATGTAATTTATATACTCTCAAAAAGCAAGATTGGTCTAACAAGATGATGCACCTTGAGTAGCCGGTGGGGATGTAGCTGCAAATTTATCTGTACGGAATATGGGATTTTCAAACGAGGCAGCAGGATGCAGAGCATCCAACTTCTTGTTCCCAGGCTGAGCCTGGGAACGAGTTAGGGAGGCGGAGCCTCATTTTTTAAGAGTATCTTCAGGTCGAATTGGTATAACAACTTCTTTTCTTTCTTTGTGTTTTCACGCCTCGCTTATCTTCGCGGTCTACAGGAAGGCACCCTCTGGGCGTCTACACGGTTCATGAAACAAAAAAAAGGTGGGCTTTATTGCCCACCCTAAAAAGAAAGAGAATAGTCTGTTACTAATTAACCCAACAATTGTTTCGCCTTAGCTAACACATTATCAACACTGAAGCCAAACTTCTCCAGACAGACACCGCCTGGGGCTGAAGCACCAAAGCGATCAATGCTAACTGTATCGCCTTCAGTACCGACGTACTTGTGCCAGCCCAAACTAGAACCAGCTTCTACAGACAAACGCTTGGTGACGGCTTTAGGCAGAATAGATTCTTTATAAGCCGCATCTTGTGCTTCAAACAGTTCCCACGAGGGCAGTGAGACAACACGGACTTTCTTGCCTTCGCTGGTGAGTTTCTCGGCTGCGGTTACGCAGAGGCTCAATTCGGAACCAGTACCAATTAGAATCAGTTCCGGGGTACCCTCGCTGTCAACCACGGTGTATCCACCCTTCGTCACGCCCTCAATTGATGTACCTGCCAAGTTCGGGACATTTTGACGGGTGAACGCCAACAGGGTGGGAGCGTGTTGCTTTGCTTTCTCAATCGCCACTTTGTAAGCGCCAGAGGTTTCGTTCCCGTCTGCGGGGCGAATCACCGTTAACTGAGGAATGGCTCGCAGGGAAGCAAGAGTTTCAATTGGTTGGTGCGTTGGACCATCTTCACCTTGTCCAATCGAGTCGTGAGTCATCACCCAAATCACGCCACCGTGGGACAGGGCAGATAAGCGGATGGCAGCACGCATGTAGTCTGTGAAGATCAGGAAGGTAGCGCCGTAGGGAATTAATCCAGAACGATGCAGCGACATGCCGTTACAGATTGCGCCCATACCGTGTTCCCGCACACCAAAGTGGATGTTACGGTTTTGGTAGTGTCCTTTCTGAAAGTCGCCGAAGCCCTTAATTTCAGTCAGGTTGGAGTGAGTTAAGTCAGCCGAACCACCAATTAACTCAGGTAAAACTGCTGCCAGTTTGTTGAGGCAGGTTTCCGAGTGTTTGCGGGTGGCGAGTGCTTTGTCTTCGGGAGTGTAGGTCGGTAGTACCTTATCCCAACCATCGGCGAGTTTACCGCTAATGTAACGTTCAAACTCAGCCGCTTCTTGGGCATACTTGCCTTTGTAGGTGTCAAAGGTTTTGTTCCATTCAGCTTCGTAGTTTGCGCCGCGCTCAATTGCTTTGCGCCAGTGCTTAAGAGCATCTTCTGGAACGACAAAAGGCTCGTGTTCCCAACCCAAGTTTTCCCGGGTGAGTTTAACTTCGTCGCCACCCAAGGCAGCACCATGAACACCAGCGGTGTTTGCTTTATTGGGCGAACCGTAACCAATGGTGGTTGTTACCTTAATAAAAGAAGGCTTATCGGTGACGGATTTTGCCTCTTCAATTGCTTTGGCAATTCCTTCTAAATCGGTATTGCCATCTTGAACGTGCAGTACGTGCCAACCGTAAGCTTCAAAGCGCTTGGAAACATCTTCGGTGAATGCTATATCTGTAGAACCATCGATGGAGATGTGGTTGTCGTCGTACAGAGCGATGAGTTTGCCTAATCCCAGGTGTCCCGCGTAAGAACAAGCTTCACCAGAAACGCCTTCCATGTTGCAGCCATCACCTAAAATTACGTAGGTATAATGGTCAACAATCTTGGCATCGGGTTTGTTGAACTTTGCAGCAAGGTGTGCTTCGGCGATCGCCAAACCGACTCCATTGGCAATTCCTTGTCCCAGTGGTCCGGTGGTAACTTCCACGCCAGCGGTCATGAAGTTTTCCGGGTGTCCGGGGGTTCTGGATTCCCACTGACGGAATTGCTTAATATCTTCAATGCTCACGCTGTCGAAGCCTGTCAGGTAAAGCAAGGCATAGTGCAACATTGAGCCGTGACCGGCAGATAGCACAAAGCGATCGCGGTTGAACCACTTGGGATTTTTGGGGTTATACCGCAAAAAGCGATCCCATAGCACAAAAGCCATTGGCGCTGCGCCCATAGGCAGCCCTGGGTGACCAGACTTTGCCTTTTCTACGGCATCAATTGCCAGAAAGCGGATCGAGTTAATACAAAGTTCTTCGAGGGTTTGGGTTGCAACAGCCATAATAAGAGATTGTTCTTTACGACGGGTTAGCACTCTGTGAATTTCACTACAGGGGAGGCAAAAAGCGAGGACACTGCGCCCAAGCGTGGTTCTTGAGGACAGTTCCAAAAAGGGTTCCTTTGTAGAAACTGTCCGGGTGTGGATTTTCGTTGCGAGTTTCCGGTGGTTCCCAAGGGAAAAACTCGCTTCCTTCCTACCGAACTGCTGAGTGGCGGGTTTTGCTAATTAGAGTTGTCATTCGCTTATTGCCGTGTTGCTTGAGATCCCCAATGCAGTATCCTCATCATCCCATTGGTACTTGTTGCCGGACAAGCGGCATATTTTGGGATTTTTGTTAATGGATTTTGGATTAATTTTATGAGGGAATCCCCCTGTTATCGGTATTGAATGAACTTAATTATCAAGCGAACAGCCCTACACCCGCTTTTCACACCGTTGTTAATTACGCCTGAAGTCAGATACACGCATCTTAAATTTCCAACTTTAGACGTACTTCTTAAAGGCTAGTGTCACATTATGACCACCAAAACCAAAAGAATTGGATAGGGCAACTTCAACATTTGCTTTCCGGCTGGTGTTAGGCACGTAATCCAGGTCACAATCGGGAGCGGGGTTTTCCAGATTAATTGTCGGTGGAATCTGGTCATTGGCGATCGCCAGTACTGTTGCTACCGCTTCAATTCCACCAGACCCGCCTAATAGATGACCTGTCATTGATTTGGTGGAGCTAACTGGTATTATTGAGGCGCGATCGCCCAAAGCTCTTTTAATTGCTGCGGTTTCCGTCGGATCATTCACTGGCGTACTGGTGCCATGAGCATTGACATAGCTAACCTGTTCTGGCGTTAGTCCTGCGTCTTTTAGTGCCAGTTGGATGGCTCGTGCCGCGCCTTCGCCTCCGGGTACTGGAGAGGTCATATGGTAAGCGTCGCAAGTCATGCCATAGCCAACAATTTCTGCATAAATTCTGGCTTTGCGACTGAGGGCGTGCTGTAGCTCTTCTAAAATTAAGATGCCCGCACCTTCTCCCATGACAAATCCGTCGCGGTCTTTGTCAAATGGGCGGCTGGCATGAGCCGGATCATCATTACGAAGCGAAAGTGTCCTAGCTGATGCAAATCCAGCCAAAGACAAGGGTGTAATTGCCGCTTCACACCCGCCACAAATCATTGCTTGGGCATATCCCCCTTGAATGAGGCGAAAAGCATCCCCTATGGCGTTTGAGCCAGCGGCACAAGCAGTGACTGAGCAGGAATTTGGTCCCCTAGCACCAGTGTGAATTGCTGTCAACCCTGCTGCCATGTTGGCTATCATCATCGGTATCATGAAAGGACTGCAGCGGTCGGGACCACGGTTTAGGTAGATTGTTTGCTGTTCTTCCATCACCTTCAAACCACCAACGCCAGAACCAATAATGATGCCAATTTGTTCTGCGTTTAGGTCATTGATGACTAACTGCGCGTCGCCGAGAGCTTGTTTTGCCGCAGAAACGCCAAATTGAGCAAAGCGATCCATGCGCTTAGCTTCTTTGCGCTCCATGTACTCATGCGGATCGAAGTTTTTTACCTCACCAGCAATGCGACAATCATGATGAGACGCGTCAAACAAGGTGATTTTACCAATGCCATTGCGTCCGCTTATCAATCCTTCCCAATATTGGGCTGGTGTATTACCAATCGGTGTAATCGCGCCAACACCAGTGACAACAACGCGTTTACGTATAAAATCAGTCATGACAATAGTTAAGTGGCTCTTGATGCAGGCAGAACAAAATAGTGCTGAGTCATGAATGCTGAGCCCTGAGTAAAGTCCCGAGTTCCAAGCAATGTGTTCCGAGTCATTTTTTCTTTACAAATGAGGCAACGCCAGTCGCTACCCTTACGGTAAGCCGCTGTTGCGTCTACAATCAAAGACACTTCCGCACAGCGCTGGCTTTTCGCTACTCAGCACTCAGCACTTTTTTAGGCGGATGTGGCAACTTTGTTGTTAATATAGTCAACTGCCTCTTGAACTGTTGTAATTTTTTCGGCAGCTTCATCGGGAATTTCAATGTCAAACTCTTCTTCCAAAGCCATGACCAATTCAACAGTATCCAAGGAGTCAGCCCCTAAATCATTAGCAAAATTCGATTGTGGTGTCACCGTCTCGGCATCAACGCTAAGTTGATCGGCAACAATTTTCTTGACCTTTTCAAAAATTTCCGATTGGCTCATAGATAAAATTCCTCAACAAGTTGCTATAATCCGCTGTTTATGGGGGATATGTTTTTGAGCATATTGATCTTAACGGAAAGCGCGATCGTCCGTACACTGGTCTTGGATTTTCTTCATTGAAAATCTGTATTCCGTTCCATTTCTAAATTTCGATAGAACAACGACTCCAAGAGCGGTTCTTTGAGTAGAAGGTGCTACGCGATCGCTTACACTGTGTAAAAAATGATCTTTTACAACTTTTATTAAATTTTTGTGGTGCATTTTCAAAATCGATAGCTTTGCTACCAACATTAAATAGTGATGATAAAACAGTTATTGACTAACCAGAATACTATGCTAACCCATACATTGAAATACGCATACTTCCCAGGTTGTGTTGCCCAAGGAGCTTGTCGGGAGCTTCATCAATCCACTGTTGCCCTCAGTCAAGCTTTGGACATTGAACTGGTTGAACTCAAAAAAGCTGCTTGCTGTGGTTCCGGCACTTATAAGGAAGATTCCCAACTGTTGGAAGATACGGTTAATGCCCGCAATATTACTTTAGCAGAAGAGTTAAATCTACCACTGCTTACCCATTGCAGCACTTGTCAGGGTGTGATTGGTCATGTTGACGAAAGCCTCAAAGAATGCCAAAAAACAAATCCAGCATACGTTGAACAGGTGAATGGCTTGCTACAAAAAGAAGGTTGTTTACCTTATCGCGGAACGACGCAAGTCAAACATCTGCTTTATGCCCTAGTTACAGACTATGGTTTAGAGGAAATTCAAAAACGTGTTACCCGCAACTTAGCGGGATTAAAATGTGCAGCTTTTTATGGCTGCTATCTCCTACGTGCTCAAAAGTACATGCCTTATGATGACCCCTTCCGACCGGAAGCAATGGAAAATGTGTTTCGCACGTTAGGCGCAGAACCTATTTATTACAGAGGTCGTACGCAATGTTGTGGATGGCCGCTTTCCAGCTACGCCACCACCCAATCTTTTAAAATGGCGGGGATACATATTCAAGAAGCGCTAGAAGCTGGTGCTGATTGTATGGTTACGCCTTGTCCTTTGTGCCACCTTAACTTAGATTCGCGTCAACCAGAGGTGGAAAAGGTAATTGGACAGAAACTAGGTTTACCAGTGCTGCATTTACCCCAGTTGATTGCTTTAGCAGTTGGGGTAAGTCCGAAAGAACTCGGTCTAGAACGGCACATCGTTTCCACCAAACCAGTTTTGGAAAAATTGGGATTGTGAGCAAAAGCTTGTAGGGTGTGTTAGCTAACGCTAACGCACCAGACAGTCATTCTGTCTGACTTTTGATGGGATGTGGAAAAGGGGTTATTCTGTGTTCTGGGTTCTGGGTTCTGTATTGTTATCAATTGTTTCGTTGCTCAGTTGGATCACTGGTGTGAGCGTGAACGCTGAAGTAGGTGTGGTTTCGGTTATTGATATCACTACTGTGTTGTGATCAATTGTTGAGTTGGGCGATTCCGCCATTGGTGTAAGCGTGAACGCTGAAGCAGGTGTGGTTTCGCTTGTTGGTGTCGGTAGTGTATTGTTATTAATTGTTAAGTTGCTTGGTTGAGCAACTGCTGTGGTTTCGCCTGTTGGTGTCGGTACTGGATTATTATCAATTGTTAAGTTGCTTGGTTGAGCAACTGCTGTGGTTTCGCCTGTTGGTGTCGGTACTGGATTATTATCAATTGTTACGTTGCTTGATTGGGTAGTAGGTGTGGTTTCGTCTGTTGGTGTCGGTACTGGATTATTATCAATTGTTACGTTACTTGGTTGGGCAGTTGGTGTGTTCCTCAACGATGAAGTGGGTGTGGTTTCGCTTGTTGGTGTCGGTACTGGAGTTGGAATTGGTGTAATTGGAGTAGGTGTAGGTTCTACGGTCGGTTGATTTTGTTCAGAATTTGGTGCCGCCGATGGCGTAAAAGTTGGGGTAGGTGTGGTTTCTTCTGTCGTTGGTACTACAGTTGTTTCTGGAGTGGGTTGTATAAGTGTGGGTGCAACTGTTGTCGTGGGTGTCGCGGGTGCAGGTGTAGGTTTTCTTTTTAGCTTCTCGCGTTTGGGAAGGATTGGTTGTTGGTCTTGGATGTTTGGTGTTAGCGGTGGATTGACTTTGGGTATAACTTCAGGAAGAGGTGACAGCGGAACAGTAAGTGTGGATGGAGGTTCGATAATCAGTGATGGTCTGGCAGGCGCTGTGGGTTTCGGTTTGGGAATGGGTGACCGTTTAGTCGTTGTCGGCGCGGTGGTGGATGTTGGTGAAGGTAAGGGTGTGAAACGATGCCAGTTAAACCAAGCGAGTAATCCGCCTGAGGCTACAATTCCAGTCGTGATGATTCCTGTTGGAAACAGCAGGGCTTTTTTATACACACTTTTGCCGGAGGGGGAAGTGTTCTGTGACGATACTATATTCATTCGAGTCAGGAGATGGTTAGTATCGTTGGTTGTCGGTAGGGGAGATTGTGTAAAGTTTTTTGCGGAATCGTTGACATTTCGGCGCTGGCTATTTTGAGTTGATGACCAAGATGGAGAATTTTCTAATAAATTAAGATTGTGGCGAGTTGCTGCAACTCCCATCGCGTCATCAAGCGATTCCCGTAATTGTATTGCTTTAGTAAGGTAATCTTTAGCTGTGCTGTTTTCTTCTAAACAAAGGGCACGAGTCCCTAATTGATGCAATGCCCAAACTTGGGCAACTTTATCTGTTTCGGCTTGAGATGCTTGTAATCCCCGAGACAGAACTTGCCCCCACAAACCCCATTGCTTACTTAAAGCGAGTGTCTCTTCCACTGCTTTTACCAAGCGCAAGACATCTTTCCAACGACTCTCTCTAACTGCTATCTCTATAATTTGTATGATCGCATCGGTTTGGGATAACAAAATGTTGGGTTGCTGTTGGTGTCGTTCCGCCCAATTTATAAAGTAGGCGATTGCTTTTTCCACAGGTGCTGTCAACTTCCATTCTGGCGGTAAAAGTTCAACTACAGTCTTACTGACCTGATATCGAGAACCATCAAACTGCACGAGATTACGCCTACGTAATCCCTCAAGTATATTAAAAGCATCAGAAATTTCTGTGATATGAATTATCTGTTCACTTTCAAGCCCAACACCACCCATAACAGTTAATAAACTCAGAATAATTCTTTGTGATGTTGATAGCGATGCGACTATTTGTTGAAGCAGATAGTTCCCAGGAGCATCTGTTGATAATAGACTGACAACTTCCGTAAGCGATCGCCCTTCTTCCAGTATGTTTGCCACTGCTATCTGCACTTTCATCGGATGCCCGTTGAAAATAGTACACAGCGATTTTGCCCCAGCGAGTTCTTCTGTGTTGAGAGAACGTTCCAGTTCTCTTTCCACTAAAGCCAGAGTATCATTTATCGATAGTCCAGAAAGCAACATTGAGCGCCCCCTTTTTTTCATTCGCTGCGTTGACGAAGCGATCAAAAAGGTACACTGATGAGCCGCATTCATCAGCTCTTCCAATTCATCTTGGATAAGTCCATCATCATCTAGCACCACAAGAGCTTGTTTTTCTTGAAGTTGTTGACGGATTTGGTTATAAGTTGGTTTATAGGGAATGTTGCTTTCATAAAATGCATCCCATATAGACTGAAGTAAATCGTCTACATTTGGATGCACAGGAGATAAGCTAATAACACCACTAGGGAAAAGTGATTTGACTTGATTGTTCTGTGCCAAGTTACGCAATAAAACTGTTTTTCCAACACCGACTGTGCCGTAAAATTCTACTGATTCTCCCGATTGAAAGGCAGCAATAGCTTCTTTGACTGATTGTTGTCGATTCAGTATGCTATCTGAGGGTTGGTCAAGTATCAATGGAGTGGAACGCGATTGCCAAGTCGATTTTTCTTCCTTGGTTGCGATATTCGCTGTCGCGCCTTGAGGTGAACCAATCTTTATGATCCAATTTCCAACTTCCAGTTGGTCAGTCATTTCCTCCGGAATGTTTGTTATTATACTGTTTTTGCTCATATATTTTTCTTCAGCCAGATTTAGATTACTTTTTCTCTATTAACCGCAACATAGCTATCATTAAATATGCATTTTACATACATTTTTTCATCTAAAAAGAATTTTAAGTATATATACTTAAAATTTTATTTTAAAAAATTGTTTTGCTTTTATGACTTGGTTAACAAACAAAGCGAAGTGCGAAATTTAACAGCAAAATGGACAGCTAGATGCTTGCTAATATTGAGTTAAAAATCACCTTTTTTCTGATAAAACTTGAGGCGATACGTACAAAGCCTTCAAGGCGAGGGCTATAAATAAAATGAAGAGTCTTAAAACAGTTATCAGTTATCACTTATCAGTCCTAACGGCGTATGGTGGGGAATTTAGACGCGCCACCAAAGCCTTCGGTCGCTCTTGGTGGGGGACGCGCGACCACTCGTATTTAACTGATAACTGCCGGTGGTACTGTTCACTGTTAAAAGCCAGACTTGATATTAAGTATGTCAGTAACAAGAAATATTTCTAGGCGAAGAATTATAGCAATCGTAAATAATTTGTAAAAGGGACTGGGGATTGGGGATTAGGGATTGGGGTAGTGGTATATCAAACGAAAAATTATGTCCGGGGCAATAAAGACCTAAACATATTTTGGGGCATTTTCCCCAGGATTTTGCAAAGCGAGAAAAAATTCTCAAGCGCAGACTACAAAAACTAGCACGTAAAATCAAAGGGAGCAAAAGGTATAAGTACACAAAAAGAGTAGCCATGTACGAACAGATGCACTTTATTCACCCATACCCTAAATCGCCAACTCAGCAAACAAAGCCTGCAAAAGCAGCCCTTAGCGGCGCATCTTCATAGAGAAACGCTATTAGTCATTACCATTGTTAAATTTACGTTGTAACTGTTTGAGGACTTGATACATTTCTGGTATGCGGGTGAGAACAGCTGACACCTTCAAGTATTGTTTGTGAGGTATCGCTGGACTTCCAGAGACAATTTCTCCTGGTGGTACATCATTATGAATTCCAGCTTTTGCAGATGCGATCGCCCGATCACCAATCTTTACCTGATTGGCAACTCCCACCTGTCCAGCCAAAATAACACCATTGCCAAGTGTCACGCCTCCCGCCATACCAACCTGACCTGCCAAGGCACAACCAGCACCTATTTGGCAACCGTGACCTATTTGAACCATATTGTCAATTTTGGTATTGCGACCTACCCGTGTTTGTCCTACGGCTGGGCGGTCGATAGCGCTGTTGCAGCCGACTTCTACACCATCTTCTAAAACTGTGTAGCCGGATTGTTCCATCTTCACCCAACCAGTTGAACTAGGAACAAAGCCAAAGCCTTCAGCACCAATAACAGCACCACTGTGAATCACACAATCTGCACCAATGCGAGTCCGTTCGTGGATAGTACAATTAGCGTGCAAGGTGGTGCGATCGCCTATTTTGGCATCTGGATAAATTACGACATTGGCATGAACGCACACATCATTGCCAATTTCTGCTCCCTGCTGAATCACAACATGAGGACCTAGGTACACCTGGTTACCTATTTTTGCTGTCGGGTGAATAACGGCAGTAGGATGAATTTCTGGAGTGGGACGCCAAGGTTGGTAAAACAACGCGATAATTTTGGCAAATAGGAGTCTTGGTTCTTTTGTTGCTATCCAAACAATGCCCCGTTCTTGTGCTTGTATCTGCAATGTTTGATCTAAAGGCAAAATTAAAGCACTGGCACTGGTTTTGCTGACCATAGAAGCAAATCTTGCTCCTTCAATGTAGCTGAGAGTGCCGCTTATCGCTTCATCTACTGCTGCTAACCCTGTAATTTCTGGGTCATTATCTTTATTGAAGGAGAAGCTACTGGAGGCGGCGGCGTCACCAAGTTTTTCTAAAATTTCACTGAATTTCATGGTTATTTTTTCACAAATCCTAGATATGGCAAAATAATAGTCGTAAGAAAGCTCGTATTAAAGTTGCCAAGGTTCACAATAAAATTACTCGATGTCGTGAAGATTTTCTACACAAACTAAGCCGTAAATTAGTTGACGAGAACCAAGTCATAGTTGTAGAAAACTTAGCAGTTAAGAATATGGTCAGAAACCACAAACTAGCAAAATCAATCAGTGATGCTGGGTGGGGTCAATTCTGCACCATGTTGAAGTATAAGGCGGAATGGGAAGGAAAAACCTACATTGAAGTAGATAGATTCTTTCCTAGTTCAAAGACCTGTAATAACTGCCTACATCAAGTAGATAACCTAAGTTTGGATATTCGTAGCTGGCAGTGTCCTAAATGTCAAACATTACACGACAGGGATTTGAACGCAGCTAGAAATATTAGAGATGAAGGTTTACGGCTTTTGGCGGGAGGGCCGAAACGCTACTGCTTCTGGACAACGTGTAAGACCATCTAAAGGCACTGCTTTTAGAGGCAATGTTGGATGAAGGAAGAATCCTCAAAGGCTTTAGCCCGAGGATTTGTCAAAATTACTGCTTCAACAACAAATAATATAGGCTGCCATTGCCGCCAGTCACACCAGCGCGATCGCCAGCTAATTTGCCACTTCCCATAAAATAATCAACCCGTCCTGGTCCTTTGATAGCGCTTCCTGTATCTTGATCAAGCACGTAGCGGTTGACAGTACGATACGCTAGCTTTCCACCCGGAGCAGGATACGGCAAACTGGTATTAATCAGCGCCAATGCTCCTGGAGGCATAATAGATTTATCAGTCGCAATCGAACGTTCTGCTGTGACTGGCACACGAATACTTCCTGTAGCAGGTGTACCACCAGTTTCTTTGAAGAAGACAAAGCGTTCCCAGCGCGGTAGATAATTACTCATTTCTTTGGGATTTTGCTGGAAATAGTTTAGCAAAACTGGCATGGTCAAACCCTTTAAAGGTAGTTTGCCATCTTTTGCCAGTTGTCCCCCGATGCTTGTCCACGGGTAATCTGTTCCACCTGCATAGCCAACGGATGTTGTTGTGCCATTAGTTAACTTGAGTTGGGCAGAACCTTGAATTTGAACCATGTATGCGTCTAAACGATTACGAAACCAAAATAACTCCAAACCTCGTAACGGGCTTTTATTGTCTGGCAAACCATCTTTTCCTTCTAACTCAATCCGTTTTGGGTGTGGTTTAGCCCATTTGTCGAAGTTAGGCGGGAGTCGATAAACAGGATATTTATATGCTGAGGTGCGAACACGACTGGCGGAATAAACAGGCTCGTAGTAAGCAGTAAACTTCACAGTCCCATTGCCATCGTTCCCGACTGATTTGTAAAAAACAAACTCCCGACTCACAGCAGCTTGCAGTTGTGCTGGTGACTGTGAGCTAACAACCAATTGGCGGAAACGTTGCAAACTACGACGGACGCGCTCAAGGGTAATCTCTCTAATAGGATAATTCTGATACACTGCTATAGCTTTATCAGTTGTTAGGTAACGCAAACTGTTGTCTATTGCCGTCAAAAGTGCGTTGCGGTCGCCAATGCCGTTTCCACCCCAAATTTGTTCATCCCAACCGAGGCAACTGTATGAACTGTTACAAGTTGTTCCTACATCTACTGGTACTAACGATGGCAGAACCTCCTGGGGTTGGCTGGGTTGTGGCGGTGGCAAATTCTCAGGTTGACCTGGGACTGGTATTGGTATCGCTGGTAAGTTAGGAACCTGCTGAGCAAAAACTGACCAAACCGGGTTAATAAGGGCAATTCCTAAACTTAATGACACAAAAGCAAGCGTTTTTCTCATGATTTAGGTAAATCTTTCCACACTAGAGCTAAAAATGGGTTTTACCCGGATAGCCACAATCCGAGACGGACGCACTACCATGTACTCACCCTGAATATTTTTGATCGGTACGCTGATGAAGTGAGTAAGCGCGCTGCAGGAGGTGAGAGCAGTGCTGTTTGCTCATCCTCATCCCCTTGGTGCTGTCGCCTATGACGGTTGCTATCCCACAAACAGTTCCCAAGGAAGTAAGAAGCAGGAACTCACAACCAAAATTTTGGTAATTGCTCGAATTTTGCTAAAATTTAACAATAATTGAGTATTGGCTCATTTTTCATAATAGTCTGCTCGATATAAATATCAGATACTAACATGATTTTATAAATATTAGTTTACTTAAAAAAGTAAACTAATATTTCAATAAAAACCCCTAAGATTCAACAAGTGCTAACTTAAGAATTGAAGCTGAAAAGCTTACCTGGCAGATAAAACAGCTAGACGTAAAATAAGCAAAGAGGTAAAAGACGCTGTTAAATCTACATCTGTCTCGCAACAAGGCAGCAACACCCAATCTCGAATGATTATATTTCCTCAAATGTAGAGATACAGGGGGCACTGTAACTGAGGAGCGATCGCTTTTAAGAAGAGTGAGAAACTCAGTACATCCCTAGGTAGAATGAACAAACAGAGGAAATAACTCATCTAGTAGAATGTTGGGTGTTGTTGTCATAATAAGCGCACCTAGGTGTAAGCTTGTACAAAGTTGAATAGATAGAGACAGTTGAAATAGCGCCTTATGTCAATTATTGCTCTGGGAGCATGGTATCTAGAGAATTATGAGCCGATTTTAGAACTGGAAAAACGCCCGCCGGATATTCGCGTCAATAAAAAAAGCCTCCTGAAATCAGGATTAAGAGCGGATTTCTTGGAAGAGAGTGAGCAAGTAAAGAAATCGACTTGGTTTGGGCGCTATCTGGCAGGAGAAAATGTTGAGTTCTATATTGAGGGTAGTGGTGGTTATTGTGTGGCTAATATTGACTTGATAAGCCATGAAATATATTTCACCAAGCAGACTGTGTTAGCGCAGTTAGAACCCACAATTTTTTTATGCCATCAAACGGAGTATCCGGCGGCAAGTGAAGCTTTACGAGAGGGGCTGCTTGAAAGTTTGGAAATTTTGAACAGGCGATCGCGTTTACCTCTGTCTTTAATAGAGTCCTACCGCCCGAAGGAAGGTTCTCTGCGACTGAGCCGCATAATAATGCGAAAAATTCATAGAAGTTTGTTGTTTGTTGCTGACGCCACGCCTGTTGCTAAAACCGACACTAAAGAAATTGCCCAATTGATTCCCAGTCCCCATGTCTGTGTTGAAATTGGCTATGCCATTCAAAGTAAGCGATCCGAGCAAATTCTCCTAACTCAAATGCAGCGCCCAGACTTGCCGGGGCAATTTCCCTTTGACTTACCATCATCGCAAATTTTGCAATTTCAAGACACTACAGAACTTGGTCAAATCTTGCCCCAAACAATTGAAACCCAACTTCTCCGATTTAAATTATTTGCTTGATCAGCTGTTCTTGCATATCAGGCATATTTCTTCGTGTTTTTTTTGCTAACAGCTATAGCTGTCCTATTTGATTGGTGAAAAGTGGGAGACAAGGAAGACTAGGGAGAAAAAGGGGGAGGTATTTCACAACTCCTACAGGGATTACTATATGTGCCCGAAAAATATTATCATTAACACAAGATCACTAACCAGTTCCTACTTTTTTTCTTGTCCTTAATCCCTCACAATGATTTTAAAATCTGTACAACGGTAGATGTAAACAAAGTTAATGAAAAGCATAAATGACTTAGGATAGAGAATAAAAATTTTCCAGCCGACAATAAACATTACCACGCTAGATAGATGCGGTTAAAAAGCGTTCAATGTTAAGAGTCAACCGCTTGCGCCAACAAAATTCCGATCAAATCTCTTCACATTCAGTGGTTGCACAAGCTGCAAGTGCAATCACTCTCTTTGTCGGCTGCTTGGTACTACTTGGTTGGTGGCTCGACCTAGAATTTATCAAGAACTGCTTTTCTTTAAGCATTGTGACCATGAAGGCAAATGCAGCTGTGTGCTTCATTTTGTCTGGCGTGTCCCTGTGGGTGGCTCAAGGGGCAGTAGGAGGAGAAAATACTCCCATCACCCCCTCATCCCCACGCCAGTCGCCTCAACGGGGGGAACCCCCGCACGGCGCTGGCTCCTCACTCTTATCCAGGGTGTGTGCAACAAGTGTCCTCGTCATTGCTGCGCTCACACTGAGTCAATATTTGTTCGGCTGGAATCTCGGTATAGATGAATTGCTATTGCGTGACTCGCCTAACGCTTTTATGACATCTCATCCAGGGCGAATGGGATGGAACACAGCAGTGAACTTTTTGTTGATTGGCAGAGCGTTGGAGCTAGTGGGTGAACCAAAAACTCGGCGTAGCTATTGGTATGCCCAGATTTTCGCCCTGATTGCCGCTTTGATGTCCTTACAGGCGCTCATCGGCTATGCTTACGGCGTTGATATTCTCTACGGCTTTCCTCCTTACAGTACATCAATGGCGTTACACACCGCACTGGCGTTTACAGTGCTTTGTGTAGGTGTACTGTTGACTCATCCCAACGAAGGGTTGATGCGGATAGTCACGAGCGAAACTTACGGCGGCTTGCTGGCACGTCGGTTGTTACTAGCAGCGATCGCTGTACCTTTAGTACTAGGGTGGTTGATTCTCCAAGGACTCATAGCAGAGTTTTACGAGCCAGCATTCGCGGTATCGCTGCTTGTCGTGGTGCTGATTGTCAGTTTCTGCGTCTTGATCTGGGAAAGTGTCGCGGCGCTGGAACGTATGGGAATTCAACGCGATCGCGTTAAAGAAGCCCTCAAAGCAAATGAAGAAAAACTCAATAGTTTTGTAGATGCTAACCTCATCGGCATTCTTTTTGGTGACATTCACGGTCATGTCCGCAACGCCAATGACGAATTTCTGCGGATGATTGGCTACACAACAGAGGAGTTAGAAGCAGATCAAATCAGCTGGGTTGACATCACACCACCAGAGTATTTACCTTTGGATGCAGAACGCATAGCCGAAGCAACGGAGAAAGGTGCTTGTACGCCTTACGAAAAAGAGTACATTCGTAAGGATGGTAGCCGCGTCCCAGTTTTAGTTGGTTACTCGTTACTAGGCGAAAAGCGCGAGGAGTCGGTGGCTTTTATCTTGGATTTGAGCGCTCGCAAACAAGCAGAGCAAGCACTGCGCCAGACCCAAGAAAGATTCCGTTTGGCACTTGATAACATTCCTGATGTCTTTGCGATTTACGATGCTCATCGGCGGTTACAGTTTGTCAATACAGCCGCATTGCAGCGCATTAAAAAACCAAAAGAGGAAATTCTTGGACGCACTGACGAGGAAATTTTTCCCTCTGAGGCAACACAAGCTTATCTTCCCACTTTAATTAAGGCGCAAGAAACCCGCACCTTACAAACAACAGAAGCCACAATCACCTTACCCGATTACGGCACATTCACCACAGAAATCAAATATCTGCCGCTTTTGGATGAAAACGGTGAAATAGAACAAATTCTTGCCTTTACTAACGACATCACAGAGCGTAAGCAGGTCGAGGAAACACTCCGCAATCAGCAAAAATGGCTCGAAGATTTGCTCAACCTCATGCCAATGCCAATGCTGTTGATAGAACCAGGAACAGCAAAGGTCACTTTCGCCAACGTTGCTGCGGACGTTGTGGCTGGCGGCAAATTCCCCAAGGGAGAATCATCCCAAGACTATGGTACTTATTACTACTCCACCGACGCGGCGGGAAATACTATCCCAGTAGAACAGGCTCCAGGCATGCGAGTTGCCCGTGGCGAACGTATTGAGGGATTTGAACTCGACTGGCACACCCCTGTGGGTGTGCGTTCCCTGCTGATATTTGCTGATACCCTAAGCGCGATGCATGGTCATCCAGCGACCTGTGTCTTGGTATTTCAAGACATTAGCAATCTCAAGAAGGTCGAAAAAGCGCTTTCATTGGGTTATAGAAGGCTGCAGTTATTATTTAACACGGCAAGTGATTTACTATCAAGTCAGCAGCCTGTGGCATTGATTGATGGGTTGTTTAGAAAACTCTCGGAACAAATTCGTTTAGATGTTTACTTTAATTATTTAGTTGATGAAGATAAGCAGGTACTGCAACTGGCATCCTATAGTGGTGTGACAGAAGAATTGGGAAAACAAGTTGAGTGGATGAAGTTTGGTGAAGGGGTGTGCGGCACGACAGCACAAGAGCGTCGTTCAATAGCTGTGGAAAATGTGCAGCAATCCACTGATCCAAAAACAACGTTTATCCGCTCTGTGGGGATTACAGCATATTACAGCTACCCTTTAATAGCGCAGGGACGGCTTCTGGGGACTCTTGCCTTTGGCAGCCGTAAGCGGTCCAATTTTACTCAAAATGAAATAGGGATGATGCAAGCAGTGTGCGACCAGATTGCCATTGCAATGGAACGCGCTGGCTTGATTGCTTCTTTACAACAGCAAACTGAGCAGTTGAGAGAGGCAAACCGCATGAAAGATGAATTTTTGGCAATCTTGTCCCACGAGTTGCGATCGCCCCTCAACGCTATCCTGGGTTGGGCGCAGCTTTTACGTTCCCGTCGCCAGCTAGATCCAACCAAGGTCGCTCAGGCATTAGAGACAATAGAACGAAACGCTAAGGCGCAGACGCAGCTCATTGAAGATTTACTAGATATCTCGCGAATGATTAGAGGCAAGTTACGGCTTAATGTCCGCGCTTGCGACCTCGTTGCCATCATTGATGCCGCCCTTGAAACCGTACGCTTGGCTGCTGAGGCAAAAGAAATCGATTTAAATTTTTATGTTTTAGAGAATGGCTTGGGTAATACTGATGAAAATCCAGAATTTTCTCACACTCAAAATCTAAAATTCGCCGAGGAGCAACCTCATCATTTATCTAATAATTTAAAATCGAAAATTCAAAAACCTAAATTCTTGGTTTCTGGCGATGCAGAGCGTTTGCAGCAAGTCATTTGGAATCTGCTATCTAATGCCATCAAGTTTACACCCCAAGGTGGTCGAGTAGAAGTGCAGCTTAGGGTAGCCAAAGAAGGTGATAAGGAAGAGAACGGACTAGTATCCCCCTCATCGCACACCCCACAATATGCCCAAATCTCGGTAAGCGACACGGGTATCGGTATTAGTTCCGATTTTCTGCCATACGTCTTTGACCGTTTTCGTCAAGCTGATAGTTCCAGCACAAGGGCACATGGTGGACTGGGACTGGGGTTAGCAATTGTGCGTCATTTAGTAGAACTGCATGGTGGTACCATCCACGTAGAAAGCCCAGGTCAAGGGCAAGGTGCTACGTTCACAGTCAAGTTAGCGCTGCTCAATAATGAAGATAAGAGGACAAGCGGACAAGCGGACAACCAGACAAGCCAATTCATTGCACAACCGCTTGCTAAGTTTGACTCCCAAACCTCAGATCCATATGTTTCCCTTGACGGCGTGCGGGTGTTGGTTGTAGACGACGAAGCTGATACCCGAGATTTTCTGGTCACTGTACTGCAACAGTGCCAAGCCGAAGTCAAGGCGGTGGGTTCAGCACGGGAAGCACTCAATACCATGACACAATGGAAACCAGATGTTTTGGTAAGCGACATCGGAATGCCAGAGGAAGATGGTTATTCTTTGATCCGCAAAGTGCGATCGCTTGAACGTGCTGGAGACATCTCCTCACCACAGCAAGGCGCAAAGATTCCAGCAGCAGCATTAACAGCATATGCCAGACCAGAGGATAGAATGCGAGCCATTCAAGAAGGTTATCAGCTGCATTTGCCTAAACCTGTTGAACCTGCTGAGTTAGCTACAGTCGTTGCTAGCCTGGTTGGGCGTACTTGACACCTCATATCATGTCCGCCTACTGAAATCTTGCACCATTCTCGATAACTGTAGGGTGGGCACTGTTCACAACGTAAAAATAAGGGTTTGAGGAAAGTTAGGCAGTGCCCACCCGAAAAAAATTGCAATAAAGTAACTGGTGCAAGATGTGAACCTAATTACTTATAATTCCTGCTTTACCTCACCCCAACCCTCTCCGCGAGGTCGGAGAGGGTGCCGTTCGGCGAAGCCGTTCCCGAAGGGTAGGCTCTTGAGGTTGTTCGTTTTTTATAAGTGTTCATCCGGACATGATACCAAACTTCAAAGTAAAAAACTCATCACTGCTAAGCATCATGTTTATTTACTAGATGCTTTTATAGGAATTTCCCTATACATAAATTAATTCAATTCTTGCAATATCTGCATCCGAAATAGAGCATTCAAGAGCTGTATTTACAATCAACTTGTCAACAAGGCTATAAAAACTTTTGAAAGTTTCGTATGATAGTGTGGCACGTCATAAATAGCACACTCATCTGCATCTTCATGTGTCATTCATCTACAATTTTCAGACGATTCAAGGTGCATCTCTTCAACTCAAATAAAATTATTAAATCAATAATGTTGTGAAAATTGAAGCATCTCCCATGATCCTAACAAAAATATCCGCAAAAATACCAGTTCAACCACAACAGCTAGATACCATTGAGTTGCATAATTCGCAGCAAGTTTATTTTTTGCAAGAAGTGATTGAAAACTTACAAGACGGTATCTTGCTCTTAAACGAGACGGGCGAACTCATTTACACCAATACATCTGCTTCTCGTATTCTTTCTCAACTCAATCAAGACAGTTCCAACTCCAATTTTATCCCACCTGCTATCTGGCGTCTTTGCAAAACATTACTAGACCGTAGCCTTTACCCCAATAAAATCATAATTTTATCTAATGAAATTGTAGTAGATCGGTCAAAAATTTTTCGCGTTAGGGCGAGATGGCTAAGCTTAGACCGATTTAACCGCTCTTGCCTTTTAGTGATAATTGAAAATAAATGTGAATCTTTGAAAAATGTTGCACTAGCTGAAGTTAGAAAATACGAATTGACACCGCGAGAAGCTGAAATTTGGTATCTTTATCGAGCAAAATACAGCTACAAAGAGATTGCTGCTCAGCTTTACATTACTGTAAATACAGTGAAAAAGCACATGAAAAATATTCACGCAAAGCGACAAGCCTGTTTAGATTGTGAGAATGAAGATTAGTTAGCATTCATAATTCATTGACAGGAGGCATACGTCTAAGGCGTCTAAAGCCCTAGGGATATGCGCCTTCATGCATAGGGCGGTAGCCTACGGCACGCCGAACGCGTCTACGTTTTAGAAACAACTACTATTCATCCAAGAGTACCCTTGAGGGTACTTTGTTGCTATATGAAAATCATTTATCGTGTAATTACTACAGAAACGGGATATTTGGTAGTCATACCAAGTTTAAATTTCAAATGTCATTCTGGACAAAGCAAAGATGCTTAGTTCTTGCGGCTTGCCAAAGGGTATTTGCAAGAGACTATGTTTTTCTACGTTACGTTCAGCGTGACATTTTTATGTATATAGATATAAATACACGCACTTTAGTATTAAAAAAATAGGATTTTACTGCAACTAAACAATAAGCAAGTCGTCAATAAAAAAAAATACATCACATCATGCAGCAGCTTAAGCAAAGAAATACAGAGACTGGATTTAAAAATCATGTTAAAATGACTACTCTTAAGCTGACAGTTGAAAACTTGACGCCGCCAAAAGAATTATGTATAAGCCATTTTTGGTTTGGTTTGCATGATGGTAATTTTGATACTTTACATTTAGAATATCCTACGAGACAAGGTATCAAACGAACGGCTGAAGATGGCAATCTTATGAATCTAACTCAAGAATTTACAACCAGTGGTTCTGGTCTTTTTCAAGGAATCATTGTTGGTCTATTTCGACCATTGGGTAATACCAGTGCGGCTAATACTGTATCATTTACCTTCTCGATTAATACTGAAATAAAACGTCAAATTTACTTCAGCTACAAGGCAGTGATTATTGAGAATGATACTTTTGTTGCTAATCAAGACAAACTTGCTCATCAAATTTTTGACACAGAAGGTAACTTCATTGGTGCTGATTTCATTGTGTTCAGTTCTGAAGTGATTGGTGCAGGTGTTGACGTGAATGATGAATTATCAGCCAATCAAGTAGGAGTTTTCTTCTCAGAAAGATTCAGTACTTACGCAGGCGCTGCTAAAGACACATTTATACATAAGCATATTGGTTATCATTGTATGTTTGCTCATGGCAATGTTACAATTCCAAACTATCAGATAGCTCGTATCAAAATTGAAACGGTGTCTGTACCACCGCAAGAGAGAGTTTTTTAAGCTAAAGGTGTATTTTTGCTAAGGAGACTTTTTCTGCTAAATTGAATACCTAAGATTCCGATTCTTAAAAAGCTTTCTCTGCAATAAGTAGGTCGGTACAAATAAAGTTTACTTGTTAAGGCAGTCCGGCGTCATTAGTCATTAGGAGGCAGTGCGGTGGACGGGTTCCCCGGCATAAAGCACCTGCCGTTCATTAGTAAGGGATTTAGGCGTTTTTACAAATCTTTATATAGCTCGATTTATTTGCGCCTGTCTACTTACTTACGTGACTATGTATCAACCACTGTGTGCAACTACACAGTGACGCAATACATACTGTCTGCGTCCATACTAAATAATTACTCATTCACAATCAACTCCTAAATATATTTAGGGTCATTCATGGTTCAACTACTTATTGAGTTATTTAAGTTTGGATTTATTACATCTCCTCCTTTCCGGTTGAAACGAGTTTCATCAATTTTTCTTGGAAAATATTTCATCTTTTTTTCGATGTTACCAACAGAAATTAAGGATTTTTTTGTAGGCGAAGTAGTAGATTGTACATCTGTCGTTTTAAATCTTCGTTACTTTGTACCTGTGTAGTAATCGTGTTGTATCTGTCAATTGTTAGACCATTTTCTTCAACTACTTTTTGATAGCTTTGGCAGTAATTCACAGCAATATCTCTAGCCTTGCCAGGAAGACCACCTAAGCTGTTCTTATCGTTACAAACAATCTTAGGAACTTCGCCGTTACCAATAATTTTTTTTATTTCATCAAAGGCTTGTTGACGCCGTGGCTCCATTGTTAACATAGCTTTTGCGTAACTTCTAAGTTCATTAGGGTTAACTGATTGTGGAGCTTGAGCATCAGCTTTTGAACTCAAAACTAAAGTACTAGAAACCAAACTGGCAGTCGCAATAACGCCTACGAACAAAGATTGGGAAAGTACCCGAACTAGACTAAGTCGGAAAAAGCGATGGTAATATCTTCTCATTTGCTTTATGAAACAACTACAGTCGGGATATGTTAATCACTGTGAATTATTTTAGGAGTGAGAAGTTCCAGAAAACACCCAAAGCATCAAATGTTTGTTTCTGTTGTCAAGTTCCTCGACATACTTGACAAAGCTCTATAACTTTAGTCTGTAGTGCTGACATCTCTGAAGCTCCTTGTTTGAGACTAACTTCCAAATCTAACAATATAGGTAAACTGGCAATAAGTTGCTGCACAGAAACCGATTGTATTTCTTTTTGTAAATAGTAAATTCGATTGGGGTTGCCTATCTCCGCAGCTTTGGCAATAACTTGTGAATTGCGCTCACCATTTTCTATCATCAGCTTGACCCATAACCAAGTGCGAAATTGACCAATAAGCGTAGCAACTATTCGCAAAGGAGGCTCACAAGCATTGATGATGTCGGTCAATATCGCTAAAGCTCTAGCTGTGTCGCCTGTTCTGATTGCTGCTGCTAATTGTAGGCTATTTTGAGTTGTATTTTGGACTAACTGAGCGACGGCGTCTGTATCTAAAGCCTGATTGCTACCTTGAGCATAAAGCCGTAATTTCTCTAACTCGTTGTGCAGAAGGCGTGTATCATTGCCTACGCTTTCTGCCAACATCTCTACACTTGAGTGAGTCAGTTTCACTCCTACTGTTTGAGCAGCTTGAGTGACAGACTGCACCAATAGTTCGGTCTTCCAAGGCGGGATTAAAGGAAATTCTTGGAATTGGGCAAATTTTTTCAAAATTTTGGTAGATTTGAGGCGTTCGTCTGGTTTGTGACTACTAGTGAGCAACAAAAATGAATTTTCCGGGATGACGCTCAGAGTTCTTACCAATTCAGAGAGCACATTGTCTGAACATTGCTGGCAAAGGGTAGTATTTGCAAGCCATACCAACCGCCCACCGGCTCCAAAAGGTGGTGTCATCACTTGATTTAATGCTTGGATCGGCGCATCCGGTAGATCTGGAGGCAGTACTGTGTAGTTAAAACTTGTCCATAAGGGATCTAGGACGCGATCGCGCACAAGTGCAACCGCCTTTTCTATAGCAAAATCATCCTCACCCCAGTAAAAGTAGACAACCATAGGGAACCTCACTGTAACTAGAATTGACTCTTAACAATCCCTATGGGTTCAGCCCAGAGATTGTCATGCATATTTCCTCATCCCCCTCATCCCCCTCATCCCTCTCATCACCCTACCACCTTAAAAAAGCTAAATAGTTTTTAAATTGCTTATTTAATCGCAGTAGTTTTGCCTACAATCAATAAGCGTGGAGTTCGAGGATATGAAGGTTGGACGACAAATATCAAACTTACTTAAATCGTTTAGCGCGGATGACGCTACCAGAAGCGTGTAAAACTCAGATCCAGCATATCCAGGAATCTTCTAAATTTCAGCCTAATTCCGAGGGAGTAAGGCAAGCAGAACCTTTTCCTGGCTATACGGTGATTACTCCACCTTGGGAAGAAGAAACAGACAACTCTACTTTCTACGCACGCTTACAGGGTTACCAACAGGAACTTTTACAGCTCAAACGTGTAAATTCTGATTGGATTGTGCTTGTACCTCCTGCTAGCTTTCATTTGACTTTGGCGGACTTGATTTGGGATAGTGCTTACCATGATGCTTGCCAAAAAAATCCACAATTTGAAGAACAGCTACGCTCTTGCGTTGGGCAAATCTTTGAGCAGTATCAACAATCAATGCAGCGGCAAACTCATCCCATTCGCTGGCTTCTTCAGGGACTCGTAGTGATGCCAAGAGCTGTAGGCGTTTGTTTGGTACCTCAGGATGAAGCCTGTTACGAGCAAATTGTCAACCTGCGTCGCGCAATTTATCAAAATTCCAACTTGATGGCATTGGGAATTGAACAACATTATCATTTCACAGCACACGTGACATTGGGCTATTTTGGAGAGATTTCACCGAGTCTAGACCGCGATCGCCTTGCTACCATGTTTTCTGAGTTGAATCAGCAATGGACAGAGAATTCCCCACAATTGACCATACATCGTGCCGAACTCCGGAAGTTTGACGACATGACGCGCTATTATCGCCAACCAGACTGGCCCAGTTTAGATTTTAGTGCTTAAACATTCAGTCATCCTCAGTCTCTTGCAGCCTAAAATTTAAAGTCAGAAAATTTTTGATATGCAAGGTAAATAGCTTCTAAAAACACATCTGGGGTGACAGCTTCTGGTATCTTTTCTAAGTGAATCATTGCTTGAATATCCTTAGCTAGTCGCAGAGCTACTGAGGCTCTTGCCTTTGCTAGCATTGCACTGCGTCTAACTAAATATTCCCTAATAACAGCAAAATCGTCAGGTAGTATGGCTGACAAATCGGCTATTTGTAGCAATTGCTCGCTGACAGACTTTGCTTGTTCTGAAATAGTTGTGCTAATTGATAAAATAAATTACTCATTACCCTTGTCCCTAATCGCTGTCGAGCTTGTGTAATTGCTGATTTACAAGGTACTCGCCAGTATTTACCAACCTTAACCCATGCCTCCGATAGACCATCAATTAAATTCTTAAGTACACCCCGCATTGAGTCTTTCGACCAGAGGCTCATTGCAATTACCAGGCACACTACCAACTGTGCTGGTAATGACCGATTTCTCTGTTCGCAAGCTTTGGTTGTAGCGTTAGCGAAGCTCCTCCGTCAGGAGGCTCGCCTGCTCGATAGCCGTTGATGGAATAGCTGTCTCTATCGCTTTCAGTAAATCACCACTTTGTATATTAGGAGACAGCAATGAGAAATCCTTAAGATGCACCACACTCTATTTCCATTCTTGAGAACAATCCTTACTTTACCTGACTTTGAGGCTTAACTGAACCGTATTGCTGAATGAGGGTGGATTGACCAACCACAACTTGATTCAGTTCTTGACTGAGGCGATTTAAGACAGGATTGGTTTCGCTCATTATTGTTATTTATATATTCTGATAAATACTGAAAATTACTTTGCTCATCTTGGTAGGCATTAGCAGCTAAGTAGGGAGTTGTAGAAAAAATAGCTTTTCCTTGACCGTAATTTTTTTCCCACACAACAGCACCAAAGCGATCGCCCAAAGAAACCTTTTCTTGAGCTTTGATCTGTCGCCGTCGTCGCGTCTGTATTTTGACATCTCCAACTGGAGATTTGTGCATGGTGGTAAACTCTGCTGCTGTACTCGCCGCCCCCACACCCAAAATAATCAAAGTATTGCCTTTTTCTAGCCATTTTTTCTCTTCACTATCCAGATCAGGCTGTGTCAATTGGCTGTTGATTTGTAATAGAGTGGCACGTTTTTCTGTATTGAAATCACTAAAAGGCTTTTGCCAGCGCTTGATACCAGTTTTTTGCTTTTCCATATAAGCATACCAAGCGCCGTAACCATCGGGAGCGCGGTTGTAAGTGGAACCACTATTGATGTTGCTGCTGGTTGGAGCTGCAAAGAAGCTAAGTATTACCATAACTCCCAAGGCGATCGCCCCAATCCAAGCCAGACGGTTTGAGCGTTTCATGTGTTGGAAATCTCCTGATACGCTTGCTGACAATGCTCATAATTGTCTGCCGAAATTTCAGCATTGCCAAAACACAATTGCTCGTGAGTGATCATCAAAGTCTCATAAGGCTGCCAGTTGCCTCTGTCGGGAAACCCTCCTGCAGCACTGGTCTCACCTCCTGCAGTACTGGCTCCTAATGACTGCCGAAACTCGTTAACTTTATTTGTACCGACCTACTTAGTACAGCTTTGCATTAATTCGTAGCGTTTTAAAACGCAGAGGGACGCGGAGTCAACGCAGAGTAACGCAGAGCCTTTCTGAAATTAATTCGTTACGAACTGGTGAAATTCTGTACTTAGTACAGGTTATGAATTATGAAATTTTTCAACATTTAGCACTCATAATTCATCATTTTTACCGTTCTTTTGTACCATTACCCACCCAACGACAACAAGAAGCGCACCGACCGCAAGAAATCCCAAATCCCAAGCTAACTGATGCGGTCCTGGTTTTACATGATGGATGCCAAGAATATGATGGTCAATCACTCCTTCAACCAAGTTGAACAAACCAGCACCCATCAGTATTGACCCAAAGTAGATGTTGGATAACCAAGGAACATCTTCACGCGCTCCAGCCCGCCACAGCAACACCACTCCAATCACAGTCATTATCCAATCAAAGGCGTGAAATAAGCCGTCCCAAACTGTATTGACATCTATATTAGAAATTGTGGTCATAGGTCGAACATTGCTCAACATATGGTGCCACTGAAGAATCTGATGCAGTACAATGCCATCAAAGAACCCACCAAGACCCACACCAAGGAAAATTCCAGCAACAATCAACGGGGCACGTTGGTTGCTCTTTTCACTCTTCGCCTCCATCATCAACCTCTCAAACACACTTTTCTATCACCATAGAACTCTATTTTGAAAGCAATCTTCTGCCTTTAGACAAGTACTGTGGTGGAATTCAAAGCAAACCACTTCTTGCTAGTATCTACGGTGATGATAGATATTGAAGTATAAAACAACAATTTTCAAATGACTATTTACTTTTACAAGGTTTGGCAGCCTTATGGCTGTTTTTCCAATTTTTCTCCTCATGGAATCATTATGCAGGACATCTATTGGTCAACAGTTGAGCATTATTATCAAGCTCAAAAGTTTGTTGGAACCTCAGATGGGGTCATTATACCTCTGATCCATAATGCTGAGACACCAGAACTCGCTGCGGCACTAGGACGGGACCCCACGCACCAAATTCGTGTGGACTGGGAGGAGGTCAAAACTCAAGTGATGCGAGAAGCTGTACTCAAAAAGTTTCTTACACATACCGATATTAGAGAAATCCTTTTAACCACGGGTGACAACCTGATTGTAGAAAACTCGCCAACCGATTATTTCTGGGGTTGCGGAGCAGAGAAAACGGGTCACAATCATCTCGGTAAAGTCCTTATGAGTGTACGCGAAGAAATCCGCAAGTTACCATCTTTGTCAGTCATTTTTGATTAATTTGCCTATCCTCTGCCTATATTTTCACAAGAAATTAGGCGATTTCATCCAAATGGGGGATGATAATTTCCCCCCAGACGCTTGGTAGCTGCACCATTGCTAAATCTAAAAGTCCATTAAATATTCGGCAAACTCTTAGATTTTTTTATTTGAATGTCTTGATTGGGAAACAAATTCATTCCTGACGTCATTTTAAATATGTAGAGCGAACCAAGCAAAGAAGTTATTAACACCAACCCCGATATTGTCAGTAAAATGCTGTTTACAGGTTGGGAAATTGCAGCTTGTAGACGCTTTTTTGCTCGCTTTTCCTTGCCTAGCAACAAAACTATATAAAAGCCTTGTTTAAAAAATGGCATCGAAAGCTTAATATCCACAGCATGACGTTTGCTAATGCGCTCCTTAAAGACCTGTTTTAGCGCAGCTAATTGAGTATCGGTAAAAGTCGTTGCTGTTTTAGGAGGAATGCGGGCGAAAAAGTCTTGTACAAAAGGGTCAGTTTTGGAAGAATCTTTGGCGAAACGGTTTTGAGGCATATTGTTTTTCTTGTCACTAGGAGTAGGCTTTAGAACATAGGATTGTGTTCAGAATCCCAACAATTTCCGTCTCTCCAAATTCTACCGGTGCGTTCACATTCAAACTTATTGTGAAGCCAGGGAATTGATGTAGGGTAGGGCGAAGTGGGTACGGAAGTCAGTAAGGAAAATAAAAAGGAAAAAGTCGTGAAGCTAGAAGTCAATAGGATAATCAAAAATCCTGTGAGGAACACAATATTACCAGGAGTCCAAAGAGGATATACGCTTTTTTCATATTGCAAGCGCTGTTTCGAGCGACGTTCCGAACCAGCTAATAACACCAAATAAAACCGTAGTCCTGGTATGGGAACGGAAACTCGCAAGTCCAGAGGATGACGACCCCAATTACGAGAGCCAAAAGCTTTTTTGATGGCTTCTAGTTGCTCCTCTGTGAAAGTATCAGTAATTTCCGGGGGAATTTTAGCAAATAGTTGGTCAAAAACAGGATCAACGTGCTCCAGACGTTTCATGACTTGCGTGTTTTACTAAGTGTGACTGAGCAAGATACAAAGTTTAGTTTTTGCTTAAATTCCTACTAGCATAACTGCTAATATTTAAAAAAAATATTAATTTATTATTTAGATGAAAATATGATTTATGCAAATATTTTGTTAATACTTAAGTAGAAAATATTTTGATAGCATTGCTATGGTAAAAATAATACTTTAAGTATTATTTTTTTATGTTTTCTGTGCTGCAATAATGTTGGTGCTTGTCGTTGCCTTCAGAGTTAAAAAGTAGGTTAAATTAACACAAATCTATAAATTTGTCTTGAATAGATTTACTGAAAACATCACTTGACCCACGATTGCCCTGCATAGCACTGCGCTCCGCGCAATCACGCTCAAATTCAAAATTCAAAATTCAAAACTAATTAAGAAATTTTGAATGAAAAATTTTAGTTGAATTTGAGTAACGGTTTCAAGCCCCTTAATTTTATTAATCAGATCTTGCACCCAACAAGAGCCAGAGGCTCTAATATCTCGTTACCAGGTTGAACCTGGTAACGAGGGTTTGGAGCCTCTGACGACTCACTGTTGCAACTCTTGCAAGATCTTAGATACCGGACTTATAAATTAACTATTTATAAATATTCTGAACAATGCCATTGACACCTAACGGAGGGCGTGGGGAACTGCGGAGAGTGAGGAAGAAAATCTTAGTAATTAAATGACACAACGGGACGGACAGTTTCTTCCGGAGGGAAACCCTCCTGCGAACTGTCCTCGGAAACTCCAACGCCATGCAGCGCTGAACCCCTCACGCACTGGATGCTTGTATTGCACTCAAGCGATTTACAACCACCGCAAGGCGGAAGTACAAACAAATTGGCTTAAAAAGCTGCTAATTTTGTGCTGGTTACGATTTAAGCTAGAAGTGATTAGATTAACAGTGTTCGCTCATAACCACGCGTAAATAGCGAGACTTTGCCAGTGGTTATGTAGTATTTTTTTGGTGCAAGTCTGTCTTTTGGTAAATCCCATGAAACAGCTCCTCAACCGAGTCTATGGCTGGAAAAAACGCATCCAACGGCTAGTTCTGCCTTCAGTGATGGTCATTCTAGCTTCTTTACTATTTGCCACATCCGCTTCGGCGACAGGTGTATATGAAATACCAACTATTACAAGTGGGGAACATACCTGGGTGGTGGATCAAGCTGAAGTGATCAGCCGTCTAAATGAAGGCAAGATTAGCAGCACCCTGGAAAATTTGGCAAATAAAACCGGAAATGAAGTAAGAATTGTCACAGTTCGTCGTCTTGACTATGGTGAAACCCCCGAGAGTTTCACCAAGGCATTGTTTGAAAAATGGTTTCCCACAAAGGAAGCACAGGCAAATCAAACAATATTGATGATTGACAGTGTCACGAACGGTGGAGCAATTATCACTGGCGATAAAGTGAAGTCTTTGTTGCCAGATGAAACCGCTTTTAGTGTCGCTTCTGAAACCTTGATGGCACCATTGCGGGGTGGTAATAAATATAACCAGGCGTTTTTAGATGCAAGCGATCGCCTAGTCGCGGTGCTATCTGGCGAACCAGATCCTGGACCACCTCAAATCGCCGACAATGTGCAGGTAGAAGGCACGTTTAAGAAGGCAGAAGAAACTGATAAAGGTAACGCAACGGCTTGGGTGATCGGACTTTTAATTGCCGCCACCATTATCCCAATGGCGACTTACTACATCTACCAGGTGTTTCAGCCATCTTCTAACAGTTAGTGCTTAGTAGTTAGTGAAAAACAACTAACAAATGTACAGACGCGACGCCAGAGCCGGCACGAGGGAGACCCTCCAAAGGGCGCTGGCTCGCCATGGCGCGTCTGTACAACTAACAACTCCCAATTAATCTTGCACATACTCTTGTCCTGTCAGTAAAGCAATCTCAGCTCGGACAAACTCTCGACCCAAATAAGCCGCATGGTTTAACTGAGTCACAGGAGGGGGCTCTTGTTCTTCAAAAATTTTCACAGACAGTTCCTTTGCCGTTCTCCCACTAAATACAGTTGTGTGAGTGCGTTCCACCTTTCCCCGTGCTGGAATCACCTTTCCAGTTTCCGGATCAACAGCTAAACCACGCTCATCAATCACATTTGTGAAATGCTTGGCATAAATTAATCCCTCCTCCCGATTCAGATAAATAATGAAATACCCACCAGGATCAAGGTCAATATGACGCTGAGAAAGTTTATTGTCAATCGCTGCCAAGCCTTCAACAGTCAAATCCATAGTCACCATAGAAATCAACTTGCTTTAGGGGTTTTTCACCCCTTCTCAAGTGTAATTCTTATCTTCCTGGGCGTTCTAGCCTAACGGCAAACTGCCCAGTCGCAAAGCGCCCCGTGAGGGTTAATTAACAGTTGGGATTTTTCTCCCATTTGCTCACAATTACTCACTTTTTCTCATCTTCTTTTCCAGTGAGCGAATATACTCACGGATTAAATCAGTCTTATTTCGTTTGACCTGCTTGCAGTAAACGTCCAGTATCTGCATCTCCGAGGCAGGAAGGTTGATATTTAGTCGCTTGAGTTGTTCTTCCATGAGTAAATATGGTGTATAATCTACTCATGCTAATCGCATTTAAGACCGAACTCAAGCTCAATTCATCTGTGGGGACGCTACTGGCTAAACATGCGGGTACAGCTCGTCATGCTTATAACTGGGGTTTGGGATTGTGCAAGCAGATTTTGGATCACAACAAGACAAACCCGGAAGAAAAAATTAAGTTTCCTACGGCTATCGACCTACACAAATGGTTGGTAGCCATAGTAAAACCCGAACACCCCTGGTACTACGAAGTATCCAAATGCGCTCCGCAGTATGCCTTGAGACATTTAGCTGATGCCTTTAAAGCGTTCTTTTCTAAAAAGCGAGGGTTTCCTCGATTCAAGAAAAAAGAACGCAGTGATTCGTTTACGCTAGATGGTTCCATAACGGTTGACCATAAAAAGGTTAAGGTTCCGGTTATTGGGTGGATTAAGACCTATGAACGCTTGCCGCAAGGTGTTAACCCAAAGTCTGTAACAATTTCTCGAACTGCCGACCGTTGGTTTGTTTCGTTCAAGATTGAATTGACACTCCCCATGCCTATAAGGCAGGGGATTCTTGCGTCACGCGGATTCCAACGAATTTACCCTCAGCCGCGCATCTTGACCGTATGCCCTACGGCTGCAAGTCCGCGCCCTCGCACTACTTGAGCGGCTGCAACGTCTCTATCTGTTGTATAGCCGCAATTTGAACAAACGTGAGTACGCTCTGATAACTCCTTCTTCCCTGTCTGGACACCGCAACTTGGACAGATTTGGCTTGTTTTGCGGCTATCTACTTGGCTACGCTTTCGACAGCAGAGGTGTTTGATGGCGTTAAGGCGTACAAGCAGTACGAGAAAAAGCTTGCTCGCCTGACTTGGCGAAACCGTCATAAAGAACCGGGTTCTAGTAACTGGAAGAAAGCTCAAGTCAAGATAGCTAGACTGCATCGGAAAATAGCCAACATCCGTAAAGACACTTTGCATAAAATCACGACCTATATCGCCAAGAACCACGGCGTAATAGCGGTTGAGAATTTAAACGTGTCGGGGATGTTGGCCAATCATAAACTTGCCTTAGCTATCGCGGATATGGGTTTTTACGAGTTGCGTCGTCAATTGGAATATAAATGTCAGTTGTACGGCAGTAAGTTAGTTGTTGTGGATAGGTTCTTCCCCAGTAGTAAGCGGTGTTCTAACTGCTTGTGTGTGAAACAAACACTGTCTTTATCAGAGCGGACGTATTGTTGCTCTAGTTGTGGAATTCAAATTGATAGAGACTTGAATGCGTCTATCAATTTGCACTTAGCGGTCAGATCGACCGTGTTAGCCTCTGGACTGGAAGGCTGCCGTCACCCCCAGGATGAAGGAGGAAAAAGTGTTAGCGATTGTTAGCATTTTGGGATCGGATACGCGTAAACAAGCATTTTGGCGGTTCATATTATCAGTTATCAGTTATCAGTTATCAGTTTCATCGCTTAGAGGGGGAAACACCACACCAAGAGCGTGGAAGGCGTTGGGCGGGTCGCGCATCCCCCATCATACGCCTGTTCACTGCGGCTGGTACTGTTCAGTGTTCACTGTTTTAATCACTTCTATTAGTAAACGGCAACTCCGCATTTATTGCCTCAATTTCCTGCTGTTCTAACTCATTAACCTCACTAATGTAATTGCGCAAAATTTGTGCCAAACGATTATTGTAAAAGCGGTGCAAACTGTGATTGGGAGCAGCAGGGAAACCGCGACGCTTTTTGTGGCGTCCGCCAGCACCAGGGTCAAAAATTTGGATACCGTTGGCTATTCCCCACTCTACAGGTGCATAATAGCAAGCATCAAAATGCAAGCAATCTATCTCTTGGAAAGAACCCCAGTAGCGTCCATACATCCTGTCGCCCTTAAATAGACAAAAAGACATCCCCACTGGTTGACGATGATCTAGCTCGCTGTATGCTGCAAAAAACACAACTCGATGGCGATAATGGGTGTGTAGCTGTTCAAAAAACTTTTTCGTTAAGTACTTGCTACCCCACCAGCCAAATTTGTCACAGGTATCAGCGTAGAACTCATACATCAAAGGAAACAGCGACTTGGGAATTTCATCCCCAGTAAGCGCTTGTAGTTTCAAACCAGCTTTTTCCACTGCTTTGCGTTCGCGCTTAATGTTGCGACGCTGGTTGGCGTTGAACACTCCCAAGTAGTCATCAAAAGTGTTAAACCCAAGATTTTCCCAGATGTAGCTGTGGTGTAGCCAACTTGTGAAGCCGTGGCGTTCCAAAATCGGACGCCATTCGGGATCTACATAGAGAAAATGACAGCCAGAGATGCGGTGTTTGGTGCAGAAAGCATCAATTTCATGCAGCATTATTGCCGTTATCTCATCTTCATCTTCTCCTGGCGCAATCAAGAACCGATAGCCTTCAGCCGGGGTAAATGGAGCCATTCCCAGCATTTTCGGGTAATACTCCACACCAATGCGTTGTGCTAAGTCTGCCCATTGGTGGTCGAAAACAAATTCGCCATAACTATGTCCTTTCAGGTATAGTGGGGCAGCAGCAATGAGCGTTCTGTCTCGCCATACAGTTAAGTGATTCGGTAACCAGCCAGTCTTAGCTGCGGCGCTTTGGGAGGTTTCCAGATTTTTCAACCACTCCCACTCTAAAAATGGGGTTTTAAGTGGCAATGCTAAAGCATCCCAAGCATTTTGGGGAACTTCAGCAATTTTATTAATCCAAGCAACAGAATGGCGAGGCTTTAGTTGTTCCACCATTGGAGGTTTCAAAGATACAAAATTTAGCACAAGCTTTATTTAGCGTAATCTAATCTGTCGGTCGTTGCAGGCGATAATGCAGAAACACTTCCATCTCAACGGTGTGAACTGCCATAAGTTGCAGACGCTTAGCACACTCAGGTAAAAATCCGCTACCTTGTACTGGTGTCGGTGCGGTAGAACCGCCTATAATCAACGGACAGATGGTGAGCCAAAATTCATCGATTAAATCCAATTCCAGCATAGAAGCGACTAATTCACCACCGCCCAAGATAGCTAAGCGTTTTATGCCCAAAGTTGTTAAATGTTGTAAGGCTGCAAGAATGTCAACTTTTGCTGTTGGTGTTTCAAAAACCAAAATTTGCTCAAATTCTCTGCGTCCTTTCCAAAAAAGCACTCCTGCGGTTGTCGTCAGCAACCAACGGTTGACTGGCTGCTGAAAGAAACGCATTTCCGGATTAAGGTTGCTAGAATGTGTAATTACTATATGGACTGGCTGGGGGGGCTTTCCCGCCTGAGTTCGTTGTTGCAGCAGTTGTGGATGCGATACGGTTAGTGTTGTACCGTAGGCGCGGAGTGTACTAGCACCGAATAAAACAGCATCAGCTATGGCAATTTGCTCTTCCAGGTGTGCTTTATCAATTTTGGAGCCAAACCGGGCTGGCGATCGCCTAACATCTGCTATCTTGCCATCTGCACTCATCGCCAAAACTACAGTAGTATGAGGACGGTGTTGTACCATTGGGTAGGTTTGATATTTTTTATGTTTTCTCTAGGGAATATTAATTGTCAAAAATAGTGATGCTGGAAACCTCCCATCTCCCAATTTCATCTTTAATATTCATATGCAACAACATATGCAACAACGGTCGTAGCAGGTAGTTTCTATGAGTGTTTGTATCCTGGGCTTCTTTTCGATATTAAAGTATTTTATATTTTTAAGATGGTTATGAAATAAGGATTTTTCGCTCCTCAATGACACTCGCTGCTCTAATTACTTAGAGTTGCTGTTTTGGATGGCACATACCAAGAGAGACAGCCGATGGCTAAACCCCGTCAATCATCCTTTCGTCGGATTTTAGTGTCGAAAATTTTGCTTTTGTCGGTTCCAGTATTATTAATAGGGGAGATTGTAGCCTATAAAAACGCACGCTCTAGCCTGCTGGAAACTGCGCGTCAAAATTTAACAGAAAGTGCCATCATCAAGGGAGAAAAGATTGTAGAAGCAAGCGCTGCTTTAAAAACCAACTTACTAAGTGCAAGTCAAACAACGGTTATTCAGTCAGGTTCACGTAGTGAGATACAACGATTTCTCAACCAGCTAGCACGACAACTACCAAGGCAAATAGACTGCATTCAACTGACAAAGCCGCAAAGTGGTGACATCGTTGCAAGTACTTGCGGCGATCAACCCATCGGTGAATTCAAATCTCCCATACCCAGTGATGGGGTTAATGTCGAGGTAACATTACCACCAAAGATAGGAACAACTGGTAGGAGAGATTTACGAAATCAACTGCAATTACTGTTATCTGCTCCTGTCTATGATAGTATAGAAGGCTTACGTTATGCCTTGATTTTCCGAACAACAATACTACAAGAAAAAATCAAAACTAAGCCTGGTTTGCTAACAGGCTCTACGATAGTTATTGCTGATGATGGAACAATTTTGTCACATCCAATTGCCAGCCGTATTGGCACTAATATCGAGCAACATGGAGATGCTTCTCGACTCAAAAAAATTGTGACAACGGCTCTTGCAGGCAAGCAGTATTTTCTCCATTTCTTTTTTGAAAATCAGGATAAAGAATTACTTGCTGGTTATACTGCTATTCCCAGTCCCATAAAACAAGGACAACAGAAACAATGGGTTATTATAGCCGTTACACCTTTGGAGAATGCTTTGTATGGTCTTAGGGGAATCAAACTTATCCTTTTTGTTTTAACATGTGGCTTGATTGGCGCAAGTGTTTTGGCGTCGCTGTATTTAGCTCGTTACTTAGCACGTCCTGTAGAACAATTGCGAGACTACGCTATAAATCTTCATTTAAATCAATCAGCAGAACCGATTCCTCACAACTTTAAAATTAGAGAGTTTAACCAATTGGCACAAGCACTCGAACAAATGGTCGAGCGATTGAAAGCTTGGGCAGAAGAATTAGAAATAGCATGGAAAGAAGCAAAAGCCGCTAACCAGGTAAAAAGCCATTTTTTAGCTACGACTTCCCATGAGTTGAGAAATCCGCTAAATATTATCATTAATTGCGTTCGTCTGGTTCGAGATGGTATGTGCGATGATCGCGAAGAAGAATTAGAGTTTCTCAAGCGTGCCGATGACACAGCTATTCACCTGTTAGGCATTATTAATGATTTACTTGACATTTCCAGAATAGAAGCAGGCAAGCTCTCAGTCGTCTTGCAACCTATTGACCTTCGACAAGTCCTTAAAGAAGTTATTAATATACAATCAGTGAATGTTCAACAAAAAGGCTTGCAGTTGAATATTCCTCAGTTGAATGAGCTAATTCCAGTTAATGCTGATGCCGCAAAGCTCAAACAAGTGCTTATTAATGTCATCGGTAATGCAACTAAGTTTACTGATGAGGGAAGCATTACAATTTCCACAGACATTCAACGTAGTCATGATAAATCTGAAGTTCTTGTCTCTGTTACAGATACAGGGCTAGGGATTGATCCGGCTCAACAGCAAAAACTCTTTCGTCCTTTCGTGATGGTGGAGGATTCAACTTCACGTAAGTTTGGTGGTACAGGACTGGGACTTGCAATTTCACGAAACTTAATTGAACTTATGGGAGGTACCATCACTCTCAAGAGTGCAGGTCTTAACCAAGGCACAACAGTGACCATTACTTTGCCTTTAATTGATGCCTCATTGTTACCTGGTTCAGGAAGGCAAGAAAATTCAGGAAATCTCAGCATTTCCTCTGGAGATCAAGCAGCAAGAGGAATGAAGCAAACAGCAGAAGAAGTTGCTCTGAAAAAAAACCGCTTCCCATCTTCTGTGAACAAAGAGTTAAAGAATTCAAAATTGAATATGCAAAATGCAAAATCGTAGAATATCAGTACTCATTTGCATCAAGAAAAACAGGTTTGCCGCCGTTATTGAGAGATTCTGTCAAAGCAGCAAGAATTTGCACTAACTGCGTTCCTATCCAGCCAGATGAAACCTGTGAGGGAGTATTATCAAGCACACAGGTCATAAAGTGGTTGCACACCCGCCGTAAAGGTTCGCCTGTTTCTATTTGCAGCACTTGTTGCCTTTGATTCACAGGAATAAATCGTTTTTCCTGACGTTCAAACTCACCCTGTAGTAGCGTCAGAGGTGATGTCGGGGACATTTCATCAAAAATTAGACTACCTAGGCTTCCGACAACTCCAAGCCGTCGTTGTTTATCGGGATTGAGCCAACACAGGTGAATGTACGCTTGAAAGTTATTCGGATAAGTCAGCGTCGCCCAGATTAAGTCGGCTAATCCTTCGGTTTGAGGTGACACTGATGAGGGAGATGAGGGGGATGAGGGGGATGAGGGGGATGAGGGAGATGAGGAGGACGAGGGGGATGAGGGGGATCGGGAAGATGAGGGGGAATTACTACCTACCCAGTCCCCAGTCCTCAGTCCCCAGTCCCCAGTACCTGCTCCTGGTTGCAGCCACACCGTACCCGTTGCTTGCACTTTCACAGGTATCTGATTTAGCCAAGAATTGAAAATGGCAATATCGTGAATGGCTAAGTCCCAGAGCGCATCAACATCTTGGCGGACTGGTCCTAAATGGGTACGGGTAGCGTATCCGTAGCGTAAATCACCTAATTGACTCGTCTGAACGACAGCTTTCCCTCGTTCAACGACTGGGTGAAATAAGTAGGTGTGGTCAACTATCAGTTGTCGTTGCTGTTTTTCTGCAAGCAGGCACAGTTCTCGACATTCTGCTGAGTTGAGAGTTAAAGGCTTTTCTGCTAAAACGTGGTAACCCCAATGCAAGGCGTCGGTAATTAAGGAGTAATGCGTGCTAGCAGGAGTAGCAATAACTACTGCTTCTAAATCCGTTACTTGCTGTATCGAGTGCCACTCGGTTGTCAGTAGTACCTTGTCATCTAAGTTATGCTGCTGTTTCACCTCTGCTAGACGTTGTGAGTTCGGATCTATGACTGCTACTACCTCAGCTTGCGGATGTTCCAAAAAATTCCGTAGCAAATGTACGCCCCAACGTCCAACGCCAACGACAGCAATTTTAATTTTCTTAGTCATTAGTTATTAGTCATTAGTTATTAGTCATTAGTTATTAGTCATTAGTTATTAGTCATTAGTCATTAGGAGGCAGCACTGGTTCACCACCGCGCTGCCCTCATGAATGGGTGCTCCCTGTCTGGTGACTGTTGAAGGGGAAAAATTTCCACGCATTAGATCCGGGCTTTGTTGCCCCGGACATAATTTTTCGATTTTTAACCCAATCCCCAATCCCTAATCCCTAATCCCCAGTCCCCTTCACCGTTTCATATCAGGATTTTTCCTGAGTGTCAAGTGCTAAAAAAGCTACTTTTGCGGCAGCTTGTTCGGCAGCTTTGATCGAGCGTCCCTTTCCTTCACCTAGCTTTTGTTCGTGCAACCACACTTCAGCAAGAAAACGCTCTTGATTGTGCTGCGGTTGGTTCATTTCCACCACTCGATATTCTGGTAATACTTTATACTGTGCTTGAGTCCATTCTTGTAGAGCGGCTTTATAGTTAAATCTAGCTGGATCGAGGCGAATTTCTGCTGCAAGTTGTTTAAAGTGAGGGTCTAGCCAAGAGCGGATGAGTTCGAGATTGTTTGTACTCAAATAAAGCGCACCTAAGACTGCTTCAAAGGCATCTGCCAGTCGTGACTCCTGACCAACTTTATCAGCGGTTGCACTGCCAGCAACGAGTAAGTATAGCTCCAAGCCGTATTCTCTTGCTAGTTGGGCGAGCATGCGATCGCTCACCAACACAGAACGAATTGCGGCAAAATCTCCGACTGGGCAATTGGGATAGGTCTCCCATAATACAATGGCTGCCACTAATCGCACGACTGCATCGCCGACAAACTCCAGATGTTCATAATTTGCCGACTCAGAGACAGTAGGATGAGTCAGGGCTAAGTCCAGCAGTTCCCACTTTATAGCTGCGTCTGCTGGCAGACCAAATTTTCTGACTAAGCTTTCGAGTTGCCGTTGACGGCGTGGATAAGCGATGCTCATTAGTTATTAGTCATCAGGAGCCAATCCGCCCTTGGGAGTTCCCCGAGGGGCGTGCAAGTGGCGTTCATTAGTCATCAGTGAGCCAGCGCTGCAGGAGGTGAGACCAGTGAGTCATCGGAGGGTTTCCCGACCTAGGCAACTGGCGTGCCTCCTAACGGAGGAGCTGCGCTAACGCCGTCAGGCGTGCCGCAGGCATACCCGAAGGGGTTTCCCGAACTCACAGCGACTGGCGTATCTCTTTCAGAGACGCTGAGTCCCAAAGGGACACGCTTTGCGTTGGCACAGCCTGTCCGCAGGACTTACGCGAACGCATGATTGCGTGCGCTTTGCGCATACCCGAAGGGTCATTAATCATTGTTCATGAACAAACGACTAACGACAAATTACAAAGGACAAAAAGAGGGAGAGAGTCGGAACGTAAGCCGGGTTCTGTTCTCTTTTGTAGAAATGTAGCATACTACGTCTCTACATTTAGAGGGCAGTTATCTATCTGGGACGCCTGTTACCAGACGCCTCAAGCGGCTCTTATGACGGAACTGGTAAAAGACCAACCGTAGTTCCTTGTGACCTTGCTCCCAACCGGGGTTTACCGAGCCACGACCTCTCGGTCGTGCTGGTGCGCTCTTACCGCACCTTTGCACCCTTACCACGGATTGGGGATTGGGGATTGGGGATTGGGGATTCGGAAGATTCTTTCCCAGTCCCTAGTCCCTAGTCCCCAGTCCCTAGTCCTGGCGGTATCTTTCTGTGGCACTATCCTCGCGATCGCTCGCACTGGGCGTTACCCAGCAGGTTTGGTCTTTCGGGAGCCCGGACTTTCCTCAAACCAGCTTCAACGAAACTGATCTGCAACCGCCTGCGCCTACTCTCTCCTAATATCCAGTGTAGTCTTTGAATGACCAAACCAGTAGTTTTGGTTTACCGCATCTTATTCCAAGGCAAGGCATACGTCCAAGGTAGTTTCCTAACAGTGAAAGGACACTTGACAATGCATAGGGGAGGGATATTCCTACCCTGAGCGACACCCACATTTGTTTCAGCTAACCGAAACACTAAATCTAGCGAAAACTCAAAGTTGCGTTTTCTGGTTATAAACTCATTAAATTGTTTTTTTTGTGCCTTTACAGGGCTTGTTTTCCATTTGAGGACGTTAGCCACCGAGTTTTTCGTTGCTGTATATGTTCTAGTTATTGCATCCAGTTGGAAAACACTTTCAGATGAGACTGATTCTCTCAGTGTTTTACCAGGGACAATCAGACTGGGAGTTTGTAATACAGCTAAGTCACGGGTTATGTCTGGTGACATCCGAATGACTCGCTTGGAGGTTCCGTCAAATTCTTCAAAAGCGCAATTGTCCCAATCAACGTATATTGCTAAATCCTGAGATTTATTTTCAATGTTAATCGACAAAGATTGTGGTTTGTCAATTGGGTACGTCTTTGCCAGTCCCCCAAAACTAATCCCAATTGTGTTTTGGAGATTTTGTTCTTTCAGTTGTTGGTCTACAGATGCTTTCTTGAAATCAATCTTTACTTGTTCATCGATTGATTCCACCATCTGGTTAAAGGTGTAAGTAATGCCAATTATATAAAGTGTCAGAATAACTAAATTGTTGTCGCCGGTTCTCATAACTTTGTATATTAACTCCCTGTACTAATTTTTGTGAAACTTACTGATAATCTCAAGTTTTGGAATCAAGATTAATTTTTGAAAAATTTTGGAACCAGCCGCGCCGCCAGAAAATGAATACCAAAATAAATGCGATCGCAGCCATCAATCCTAAGCACAGAAAATAACCCCAATACCAATTGAGTTCTGGCATATTATATGGCGATTTTTCAGTATTGAAGTTCATTCCATAAATTCCGGCAATAAAAGTGAGCGGAATAAAAATTGACGACATCACTGTCAAAAACTTCATGATTTCATTCATTCTGTTACCTACTGCCGAAAGATAAACATCCATCAACCCTGATGCAAGTTCCCGGTAAGTTTCTACCATATCCATCACTTGCACTGTATGGTCGTAACAATCCCGCAGGTAAATTCTCACCTCCTCACAAATAAGTTCATTGCCATCGCGAATCAGAGAATTAATTGCATCCCGTTGGGGCCAGATGTAGCGACGCAGCTGTAGTAATTCTCGCCTAACGTGATAAATTTTTTGTAGTGTTTGCCGGGTGGGGTTTACTATGACTTCTTCCTCTAAATCTTCGATTTGCTCACCATAACGCTCTAGAACTGGAAAAAAGCCATCGACAATTGCATCTAACAAAGCGTAAGCTAAATAATCTGCTTTGCGCTTGCGGATAGTGCCTTTATTGTTGCAAATTCGCGATCGCACTCCTTCCAAACAATCATGATCTGGCTCTTCCTGTACTGTGAGCAAGTAATGTTTCCCCAATACGAAACTCACTTGCTCACTATAAAACCCATATCTTCTTTCCTTTGGCACAACCATTCGGCAAATAATCACCAAATGGTCTTCATATTCCTCTATTTTTGGACGCTCTGCCACATTAACAATATCTTCTAATACCAAAGGATGTAGAGCAAACACCTTTCCCAGGCGTCGCAAAATGTCTTCATCGCCTAAACCTTGCACTTCCAGCCAAGAAACAGATTCCCTCTCTAGATAGGGGGTGCACTCTTCCGGGGTCTTCAGTTCTTTACGAATGACATCGCCCGTGGCATGATAGTCAATCAACGTAATTTTTGGTGGTGAAGCATCTGTGGGAATAATGATGGTTCCTGGTATGGTTCCTGGTTGGTGATAGAAGTCATCTTCGTTATAAGGTTTAGGAACGACTTGAAGCGAGCGGCGGAGTTTTTTTACCATGAACTTTTACCTGGTTGAATCATTAGTCATTCGTCATAAGTTCTTTGTTAAAGACTTCGGACTCTTGAGTTTTGGTCTTGAGAGAGGACAATGTGGTTAATTTCTTTCATTATTTGTCAGTTATTTTACAATTACAAGTCAATCAAAGTTTTATGTAGTACTGTAGTGCATTTTTCAATTGAATGCATGACAGTTCTGATTTTCTTATAACAAAGGCGTCTTGTCTGTGCTGTGTTAAAGGCAGGTAAGATATCTACCTCACAACAGCTACCTTGAATACAGCCGAGAACCGCTATAAATTAGCAATACTATCAAAAAAACAGTTTGCCCTTGCAAGACAAACTACTTCAAAAATATTAATACAATATCTGAAACGACATTAAACTCAATTACGTCACCCCTACGTCACCCCCCGCCCTTCTCCGATCTCGCGCAGAGGGGCGGGGGGTGTTGCTGCTATGAACGCAATTCGGTATTATTTACGCCCTGCTGTACTAGTGTAATCTTCCTACTTATAATGTATAAAAAAAATATATATAATCATGCGTATTGATGACAAATGTTATGTTTTCATGATGGCAAGCCTGCCCAAGATACAGCAGAATCATCCGTCATCCGTCATCCGTCATCCGTAAAAAGGGCTTTATGTCTGGCTTTTAGACAAGAGCATTGTACTTCATGCACGAACAATGTGCTGTATGTTTTGATTTCCCTTGTTACTTCACGCGATAGACTCCAATGAATCCAATCGCCACAACTTCTTCTATCCGTCGGACTTTGCAATATGTAGAGTGGACGCTTTTGGTTGTCTACTTTTTCCTCATCATAGTGAATCGCCCTAAAGATGTTTATGCGTCCCAACTTATACCTACTTATGTTATTTTTGCGTCTCTGAGTGTATCGACTTTATTAAGTTTTCTATTGCCGATGAATCGCCCAATTTGGCAAAGACGAGCTTATATATTATTAGAAATATTACCAATCATGTCTGCCAGAGCAGTCAATTGGCGGCTAGATATGTTACTGTATCTTGTGCTGACAAAAGCCTGCTTCTTAGTTAAGCGTCAAGAAATAGTCATAACTGCGATCGCCACTGGAATACTTTGGAATGTTGTCCGGCTTTGCACTTTACCTTCAATCATTGAGTTTGAGCGTGCCCATATTACTCAACGTATCGCTCGGTTATATGACGTAAATTCTACAATTAGCAGGAATATTATCAACGACACTAGTAGCTACCTAGCAGCTAGTACCTTTGTTATTTTATTTGCCTTTGTGATCATTGCAGAGCAAAAAAGCAGACAAAAAGCAGAGGTTCTCACCCAACAGGTAGAAACGTTAGCTGCAACTTTGGAACGAACTCGCATTGCTCGTGAAATACATGATTCTTTGGGACATTCTCTCACAACATTGGATGTGCAATTGGAACTCGCTCAAAAATTGTACCAACGCGATCCCATTCAAGCTGCAAAGTCTTTGGATATTGCCAAAGACTTAACCAATCAGTGCTTATCTGAAGTCAGGCGGTCTGTGCAAACAATGCGACAGACTAATTTTAATCTTAATGAAGCGCTCAGTACCTTGGTGGAACAAGTTGGACGAAACCAAGCATTTGTCATTCAGCTCGATGTGAAACTTCCGCAATTACCTGTTCAAACTAGCCACCAACTTTATTGTATTGTGCAGGAAGGACTAACGAATATTCAAAAACATGCCTCGGCTAGTGTTGTCAGTCTCAAAGGTTATCAAACACCCAATGCGATTATTCTAAAACTAACTGATAATGGACAAGGCTTTGAAGTCAGCGCACCTCACACAGGTTTTGGACTGCGAGGAATGCAGGAGAGAGTTCACATTTTGGGAGGGGAACTGAAGATTAAGAGTAGTCTTGGTGAGGGAACTCAAATTCAAGCCATGATTCCACTTTAACTCCGCATGCTCCCATTCCCCACCCGCCATGCGGCGCGCGAGGTTGCTAGGTCAAAAAAGGAGATTTTTGCTTTCAAGTTTGTAAAAGTTTTGCGAACTTTCGGTAAATCTCAGAACATCAACAATTTAAGCTACGACAATGATAAGCGACACTTCCATCCACTTAACGCTATGTCGCTAAATCTTGATTCGCAACACTCTCTAGTTAGCGTTATTATCCCAACTTATAATCGCCCAAATTATCTTATACAAGCGATCGCAAGTGCTGTACAACAAACGTATAAAAATATTGAGATTATTGTTAGGTTGGACACCTATTTTTTGTTACCCTAACTGATATACGTTTCGCCCGACAGTAAAATAGCTAAGAAATACGGCAGAACTCAAGAGTGAATGCCCTGCCTTTAGGCTTGGGCAAAGTCAAAACGAGCGTGCCAAGTAAATTTAAAATTAAAATCCAAAACGAAAATCTAAAATTACTTAAGATGATTCGATTATTGCTTGTAGATGACCAACCACTCTTTCGCCAAGGATTAGCCTCCTTGCTGGCGTTAGAAGAGGATTTGGAAATCGTTGGACAAGCGAGTCATGGGAAAGAAGCGATCGCTCTTACCCACACCCTACAACCAGATGTCATTCTCATGGATGTGCGAATGCCTGTGTGTGACGGGGTTGTAGCAACTCGTGAAATTCATCAATCCTTTCCTTGGATTAGAATTCTTGTGCTAACTACCTTTGACGAAGACGAGTATATCTGGCAATCACTACAAGCAGGCGCACTCGGCTATCTTCTTAAAAGTACACCTTCAGCACAACTCGCAACGGCAATTCGCACTCTCGATCAAGGACATTGTCAACTTGGTCCGACGATCGCCCCGAAAGTTTTTGCTCAGTTGCGTCCTCCGGGTGCTGTGAAGCCAAATATCCCACAGCAACGTTTTAGCGAACGGGAATTAGAAGTATTGACTCTGATTGCTGAAGGTAAAAATAATCGGGAAATTGCCCAAACACTGCATCTGACTGAAGGGACAGTGAAAAACTACGTGACGCAAATTTTGGGGCGGTTGGGGTTACGCGATCGCACTCAAGCTGCTTTATGGGCGAGGGAGAATTTGGCAATTTAGGATTGACTCGGTTACAAACTTGACATCCACGATTCAACCGTTAAAGTTTTTACCTGTTGAATACGCTCAAAGTCGCGATCGGCTGATACGACGGTAAGATTATGTTGTAGAGCAATAGCTGCTATCCAAAGGTCATTTTCGCCAAAGCCCAAATCAGTAATTTTCGTTTTTCTCCGCTTGCTTTTATCTTTCGGTGCAAATTGATTAAATAAAGCGGCTTTTAGTTGCCCGTAGATAGTAGCAGTAAATTCATCAATATTGTGGATGTATATATCATAATCATCTTTGAGAAAAAGCAATTCTCACGCTTTTTGCGATTGTCGTTTAATCCGCTCCCTACCTCCTTTATGACATAGGCAATCTGATATCCTTTAGCCATAGCGTATTGAGACAACCTTTCTGCTTGTCTATCTAAGTTCTCTTTATTCTCAGCACTTGAAACTCTGGCATAAATCGCAACTTTAACAACACCCCCTGACATCTTTTTTGGATCGTAATCAACAATTACCGTGCCTGTAGGGAGTTGTTCTGTTGGGTATGGTATTTTACCTGCTTTGTAATGTCGCCAAGCTGTAAGATAGGAAATCCCCAAACTTTTAGCATAATCAGACAATTTCATCAGCTGGAAACTTAGACTACATCTGACTATGTTAGACTATGTTTTGTTTAAAGTTTTATTATACCCATCAGAAAACGGTGAATGAGGGCTAAGTTATCTTCTTTGCGTTGAGAACGTTCTGCCATATCTACCAGTTCTCCTTGTACAATCACACAGGTTGAAACTAGACTGTTTTCAATCGCTGCAAGGCGACTTAGTACATTTGAATTACCCAAAATCGCCAGACTACAATGATTTGTGTCCAGTAAATACATTATTCAAAAGGGTTATGGTAGTCAAACTTTGCTTTACCACGGGTAGCAATAACTATATTTAGACACTCTTCTAAATCATCGCCTTCCCATTTCCCAATGGTTTTTAGATGTTCTAGGAGTGAGTGACCTGTAGAATTTACTGGAGTGTGAGTAGCGGATTTTGCGGCTTCTGGTTGGGGCTAGTAGCTGAATAAAAATATCTGGGTATATCTTGGTAAATATTCCGGAATACCCATATAATTGAATGTATTCTCTCACAGAAATAGCAATATGGGAGACATTCAATCAGTGACAATTAGCATCGGGGATGCTGCTAAAGAATTAGGAGTTTCGGTAGACACAATTAGGAGATGGGCAGACCAAGGAAAGCTACGTTATGAACGTGCTCCTAGCGGACATCGACGCTTTTATTTGGCAGACATTAAACGAATTACACCCAGAGACTTGCAGAAGTTGGATGAGCGCATAACGATTAACTATGCTAGAGTCTCAAGTCATGACCAAAAAAACGATTTAGTCCGACAAATTCAAGTTTTAGAAGCTTTTAGCGGATCTAATGGTTGGCAGTTTGAAACCATTCAAGATTTAGGAAGTGGTCTGAATTATAACAAAAAAGGAATTAAGAAGCTTATTGGTCGCATACTAAAAGGGGATGTTGGTAGACTCGTATTGACTCATAAAGATAGACTGTTACGATTCGGTTCTGAGTTAGTATTTGCTATCTGCGAGGAGATGGAGACCGAAGTAGTAATTATCAATAAATCCACTGAAGAAATTACCTTCGAGCAAGAACTAGTACAAGACATGATTGAACTAGTGACAGTATTTTCAGCGCGTCTTTACGGCGCAAGAAGCCGTAAAAACCAAAAACTAATCGACGGGATATCCAGTATTATTGATGAGGTAAAATAAATGACGACTCTCACGTATGTTAAAGGTTTACCGACACCAGCAGAAGAATTGAATAGTTTGGGAATGACTGATTTTGAGATGTTCCTCTCTGCATACAGTCCGGTATTCCACAAAGCAGCGTGTGAGACGGTTAATCATCTTAAATCAGTCGATACCTTCGAGAAATCGGGCTGGAACAGTTATTTACAAGTAACTTACGGAATCTCAAAACGTCATGCTAACGGCATAATTAGTCACGCTCAAGGCGCTGTGGATGCTTCAATTGAGCATCGGCAACGGCATATTAAAACATTAGAGGGTAAGCTAAAATCCATCAATTCATGGATTACTAAATCAGAGAAAAAGCTAGACGATGCTGTCAAATTTTATGCTAAAAAGAACTGGCAGAAATCTAAAACCGGATGTAGATTCCCGATATCATATTCGCTGAAATTTCGATACACTAACTGGAAAAACCTCCGATTTCAAATTCATAACAAGAAGCGTCGTGCTTACCAATTAACCAAACAGCTAGAGCATTTAAAGACAGCGCCCATTCAAACCGTCGTCTCAAAATCACAAGTATTTGTAGTTGGTTCTAGAGATGAATCGTTTGGTAATCAAGCTTGTCAATGGGATGGAGATATCCTCAAGTTTCGTGTGCCTGCCTGCCTAGAAGCTAAGTTTGGGAAATATGTTCAAACCAAATTAGGTAACTTTGAACGCAAAATCAACAGATTGCCCAAAGATGGTTCTAAGACCTGGCACTTCTTCCGCAAGGACGGGAAATGGAATGCCGCAGTGCAGTTTACTCCAGCGCCTGTAGAACGTGTTTCCAGACACTCCGCTTATGGCTGTATTGGGATTGATATGAATCCCGGATCGATTGGTTGGGCATATGTGGACGCTAACGGCAATCTGAAAGCTCATGGACAAATACCGTTACAGATGGGACTGCCGTCTGGCTTACAAGATGCTCAAATTGTCGATGCTTGCTTGCAATTGGCAACTTTAGGTGAGACCTTCGCGTGTCCCGTTGCTTGCGAAAGGCTGGACTTTTCTGCCAAGAAAGAGCTCTTGTGCGAACGAGGACGAAAATACGCTCGAATGCTCTCAGGCTGGGCTTATAGCCGATTCTACGAGTTGCTAGAAAGTATTTTAAGTAATCGGGGGATTTATCTGATGAAGGTGAATCCCGCCTACACCAGTATTATTGGATTGGTGAAGTATGCTCGCCAATATGGTCTAGCCAGTGATGAAGCTGCTGCTATGGCTATCGCACGACGTGCCATGAGATTGACTGAAAATATTCCTGTGACCATAACCGCCTATCTGCCCGTGAAGGATAGAAAGCACGTATGGTCACAGTGGAATCAACTGAATAACGCAATTAAGAAATCCGGCATGAAGCGTCACAACTTCTATGCTGTCTCTAACTGGGGGTCTTTGGTCAAACAATGGGCAGAACAATCTGTTCAGAGTAAGCCAAAGCGCTAAAGATGATTTCAAGGAAGATAAACCGCTAACTTCCCTCTGCAGAGATTTGTGGATTATTGCCCAGATATGCGTAGATTTTTAGAAGCGGTTGTGTTGGAGTTTCTTTTGTTTTTAGAAAGCGTAAAAAATCTAGGGTTTCAGCCAGAATAGTATCTGGGGTGGATTCAATTTCTTGCAGCAGTTGTTGTTTTATTGTCATACTTATTTCCAATAATCACTCCCCTTTTATTGTATGGAGGGAACTGCGGTATCGCTTGGTCAATTTCGTCCATCAGTCGAGAAATTGCCCAAACACTGTATTTGAGTGAAGGAACGGTGAAAAACTACATGAAAAGAACGAGTTTTGCAGATGTTTCGTGTCCGGTGGCGCGTACCCTCGACCTGATCGGCGAGTGGTGGACGTTATTGATTTTGCGCGATGTTTTCTACGGAGTGCGCCGCTTTGACAAACTTCTATCTAGTTTAGGCATTTCGCGCAATGTGCTAACCGACCGCTTGCACACTCTTGTCGAAAGCGGAATATTGGAAAAACAAATTTACCAACAAAAGCCAGAGCGATACGAATACCATCTAACCGAAAGCGGGCGAGAGTTGCTTCCGGTGTTAGTTCTTTTAATGAATTGGGGAAATCGCTGGCTGGCGACCGACACGAAAGCGTCTGTCGAGTTAGTTCACGAGCCTTGTGGTCAAACCGTTGCGCCGCTACTTGTGTGTCACCACTGCAACAAACAAATCACCACGCGCAACGTGCGACTACACAATTTAGAATTGGTTTAATCACTGTGGTTTATTTACCTGAAAACCGCTGTAAGCTGGAAACCAAGTCAACAGCCTTACATCATGCCGTATTGTACTCGCCCACAATTGTCGTATAACCCCACCCCGGTTTTGTCTTGCGCCTTAGTAAGGGGAGGGGTAAGGGGTGGGGTCAAATCAACGTGGAATAAAGGTTTGAACGTGATTGTTGACACGTATGGGCATTTCCCAGCCCCTACAAACAACATCTATTGCACTTAATGGAGAACTGCTATAAATACAGGGCGGACAAAATGTCCACCCCACAAGAATTCTAAAGTAGGGTGGCAGTACCCACCCTACTGGGCTACAAAATGGCAAACAATGGCAAACCGGGACTACATCATGCCCATGCCGCCCATGCCGCCCATGCCACCCATGCCACCCATGCCGCCCATGTCAGGCGCACCGCCGGCGGGTTTCTTCTCTGGTTTTTCAACCACGATCGCTTCGGTGGTTAAAACCATTCCAGCTATGGAAGCGGCGTTTTGCAAAGCTGAACGCACGACTTTTGCGGGGTCGATGATTCCAGCAGCAATCAAGTCCTCAAATTCGCCAGTAGCAGCGTTGTAGCCAACGTTGAAATCACTCTCCCGCACTCTGGCGACAATCACAGAACCTTCAGCACCAGCATTGTCTGCGATTTGACGCAAGGGGGCTTCGAGCGCTCGTGCTACAATATCAGCGCCAATCTGTTCTTCGGCGTTAAGACTGTTTTTCACCTCTTGCACCTTTTTGGACAAGTGAATGAGAGTTGTTCCACCACCAGGAACGATACCTTCTTCCACAGCCGCTTTGGTAGCGTTGAGGGCGTCTTCAATCCGCAGTTTGCGGTCTTTGAGTTCGGTTTCTGTTGCCGCACCCACTTTAATCACCGCAACTCCACCAGCCAGCTTGGCGATGCGTTCTTGCAGTTTTTCTCTATCATATTCTGAATCTGTTTCTTCGAGTTGTCTGCGAATTTGACCAACTCGCTTTTCCACGTCTGCTTTTGTGTTGTCACCAGCAGCGACGATGGTGGTATTTTCTTTGTCAATCGTGATTTTCCGGGCAGTTCCCAGGGTTTCCAAAGAAGCGGTATCCAAGCTTAAACCAATTTCTTCGGAAATCAGCTGTCCGTTGGTGAGAATGGCAATGTCTTGCAACAATGCTTTGCGGCGATCGCCAAATCCAGGCGCTTTAATAGCGGCGACATTCAGCACTCCCCGCGCTTTGTTCACCACCAAAGTTGCTAAAGCTTCCCCTTCCACATCTTCGGCGATAACCAGCAACGGTTGACCCGAACGGGCAACTTTTTCCAAAACTGGAATTAAATCTTGGATGCTGCTGATTTTCTTGTCGGTAATCAGGATGCGGGCATTTTCAAATTCCACAGTCAAGCGATCGTTGTTGGTGATGAAGTAGGGGGAGATGTAACCCCTGTCGATCTGCATCCCCTCAACAACTTCTAAATCCGTTGTTAGAGACTTGGATTCTTCAACGGTGATCACACCGTCTTTGGTGACTTTGTCCATCGCCTCAGCCAGCATTCTGCCGACTTCTTCGTCGTTACCCGCGCTGACGGTGGCAACTTGGGCGATCGCCGCACCTTCTACTGGCTTTGCCACTGCTGCAATTTCCTGCACCAACGCCTCGACGGTTTTGTCGATTCCCCGCTTCAGGGCAATGGGGTTGGTACCTGCGGCGACATTCTTCAAACCTTCTTTGATCAACGCCTGCGCCAACACGGTAGCAGTGGTGGTGCCATCTCCAGCCACATCTTTGGTTTTTGACGCCACTTCCTGGACGAGTTTTGCGCCAGTGTTTTCTAAGGGGTCTTCGAGTTCAATTTCTTTGGCAACAGTGATACCATCGTTGACAATTTGGGGCGCACCAAATTTTTTCTCCAATAGAACATTGCGACCTTTTGGTCCTAAGGTAATTTTCACGGCATCAGCAAGAGCATTAATGCCTCGTTCTAACGCCCGGCGCGAATCTTCATTAAATGAAACAATTTTTGCCATGTTTGGTGTTCTCTAGCGCTTCCAATAGACAATTTAGCACTCTTGACCGCTGAGTGCTAATGACTTCAACTTATTCATACCAACTTGGATTCTAAGAGATGATTTTAGGATTTGGGGTGTAGGGCGAGTGACAATTCAAAATTCCAAGTACAAAATAAAATAATTTCTTTACCTATACCCTATCCCTCTGGGGGCGCAAGGCTGCCATGCCCCTACCCTCGATACCGTTTCCTCAGGAATGACTCTATATTAGAAGCAACTTTTTATAAGGTTACAAATAGTTAGGAAAAAAATGATTAGTATACAGTTGATGCTTATGCACATTGGCAATCATAGTTAAATCGGGAGATGAACATATACAGCTCCCTTCGGTCCCTCGGTATTGCCGACCCTAGCGGTTCCGGCTGGTTGGCGGTAGTATTTACGTTCCTTTTGGCTTGTAGTGTAACTTGGCGTTTGATTCCGGCAGTCCGCAAATTTGCCTTGCGTGTTGGTTGGGCTGACCAACCTAATGCGCGACGGCTTAACCGAGAACCTTTGCCTAATGCAGGGGGTCTGGCTATTTATGCAGGAGTAATTGCCGCAGTGGTACTAGCTAGTCTCTTACGACCTATCGAACTCGAAAGGGTACTGGCTGAAGTACAGACGATTCTTCTAGGGGGTTCGATACTAGTTCTTGTGGGCTTTATCGACGACCAATTTGGTTTACCCCCTCTTGTTCGATTGTTAATTCAGGTCCTCACGGCTCTGTTGCTGGTTGCTAATCGTATCACTATTGAAGTTTCTTTTGGTACTCCCATTGACTCTACATTATCAGTATTACTAACAGTACTGTGGGTAGTAGGAATCACCAATGCTGTCAACTTGATGGATGGTATGGACGGTTTGGCGGGAGGAGTCAGCTTTATCACCGCCATGGGCTTGTTAGCAGTTTCCGCTCAGGTTCCTAATCGTGCGGCAGCGACCTTAGTTCTAGCAGCTTTGGCGGGTGCGGCGTTGGGCTTCTTGCGCCACAACTTCCACCCCTCGCGCATCATTATGGGTGATGCCGGAGCCTACTTTTTCGGTTATGTGCTAGCTGCTACGAGTATTTTAGGTAACCTCCAAGCACCCACCGCTGTCTCTTTAGTAGCGCCGGTTCTGTTTTTGCTGTTACCAGTACTCGACACCACCCAAGTGTTTGTTCGGCGGCTTATGGCGGGCAAAAATCCTCTCAGCACCCCTGGGAAAGACCACCTGCACCACCGCTTGCTAGCTTGGGGCTTCTCTCAACGCCACGCCGCGCTGACTCTTTGGTCAATTACCTTGATTTGTAACTTGCTGGCGATGAGACTACAAAACATGACCTTGATACAGATGCTTGCCACTACCATAGGGATCATCTGCTTTTTGGGCTTCATTGTTTTGCAAAGGATACGAGCAGCCTGAGGAAGATAGGGGGATGAGGAAGTATTTTCTTCCTCTACTTCCCCTACTCTTTGGCTATGCCATCACCATTCCGCCATCAACGTTAAAGACTTGTCCGGTTATGTAAGCAGCAGCAGCGTCAGCGGCAAGGAAGCGCACCATCCCAGCGACTTCTTCTGGTTGACCGTAGCGACCAAGAGGGATATACTTAAGAATCTCTTCAGCGTTGATATTGCTGGTCATGTCAGTGGCGATGAAACCAGGAGCGACAGCGTTAACGGTGATGCCACGAGAGGCAAATTCTTTGGCAATGGTTTTGGTGAACCCAATGACACCTGCTTTAGCAGCACTGTAGTTGGCTTGTCCGGGGTTACCCATTTGTCCAGCAACGGAGGTAATGTTGATAATCCGTCCCGAACGTTGCTTGAGCATAATTTTACTCACAGCACGAGTGCATAAAAAAACACCAGTAAGATTGAGGTCAATCACGGCTTGCCAGTCTTCTGGTTTCATTCGCAAAAGCAGCGTGTCGCGGGTGATACCTGCGTTGTTGACCAAGATATCGACACGATTCAACTTTTCCATCGCTGTGTTGACTAGTGCTTCTACTTGGTCAGCTTGAGAAACGTCAGCTTGGAGTGCGATCGCACTGCCTCCGGCTTTTGTAATTGTATCGACGACCTCTTCGGCTGCATTGCTAGAACTGGCATAATTGACAACTACGTTTGCTCCCAGTTTCGCTAATTCTTGTGCGATCGCCCTTCCAATTCCCCTTGAAGCACCCGTAACAATAGCAACCTGTCCGCGCAAACTCTGCAAATCTTCTGGCAATAGTTCCATGAATATTCCTCTTTAGTGTCATTGCGCTAATGATCATAGGTTGATTGTGCGCCAACAATAAAAACAATCTAGGAGATGACACAGATAAATGCTCTTGGGAACTACTATTGAAAACAAACAATACAAAACTGGTGCGTATCACATGAGTACGAAAAAACAATTCAACAGCTTTGAAGAGATGCTGTCTGGTTCTGATGTACCTGTATTGGTGGATTTTTACGCTGACTGGTGTGGACCTTGTCACATGATGAGTCCAATTTTAGACCAAGTCAACGCTCAACTTCAAGGACGCATACGAATTGTCAAAATTGATACTGAAAAGTACCCGGAATTAGCAAGTCAGTATGAAATTTATGCTCTACCAACGCTGGTACTGTTTAAGCAGGGTCAGCCAGTGGAGCGGATTGAGGGTGTAGTGCAAGCACCGCAGTTAGTACAACATTTAACAACGTTCATGTAATTATCTGTGAAGGTAGAGACGCTACATATAACGTCTCTACCACTGATCTGAACTTGTATATTTTTCCAGATCGACAAAAGAAAAGAATGAAGAGATTTATCATAGATAAATAACCCTTCAGAAAGAAAAAACTGTTCGCAATGTGCCAGTGACAATCGTACCATTTGCCTCTTGGTTGGAAGCATTGGTAATAACCTGAATCAAAGGCGTGACTTGGATGTTGTTACTTACAGGAAAGTTGTAGAATGCTTCAAAGTTGGTTTGAGTGGCATTCCCAATCTCACTAACAATAAAGGGTTGACCTGCGGCAATACCAGCTAAAGCACCTCGGGTAAACAAGTCTGGAAACGCCACTCCTGCCATCCAGTAGTTGGGTTTGATGTCACCAAAGGCAGTATTATTGTAGCTACCGTAACCATAACGACCAAAGATAGCAAATTTCGGTGAAAGAGTTAACTCGAAATTCACCCCGAATACGTCATAGCGGTTGTCAAATAATTCGCCGCCGCTGTACTGGAGGCGCAGGGCAAAAGCTTTCGAGGGCGCATATTCCAGTTCAACTGTACCCTGATACGTGTCGCCAAATAAACCTTGGTCGCCACCTCCATCTGGATACAGCAAGGGAACAAACAGCGCTACACCAGGGATAAATCCCTCATCGCCTGCGTTGGCTGCATCTGATGCTGCGTACAAAGCCCGCACTGAAAACGGTCCGGAACCAGGCTTCCAGTCAATTGCTGCACCTGCTGCTGGACCGTTGAGAGGGGCAAGAATGTAGTTGTTGATAAATGCCTGAGTGCTAAAGTCTTGAAAGCTCAAGTAAGCGTAGCTGTTACGGTCAAAATAGCTGATAGTACGAATATTAGGTCCAACAGACACTGTGAAGTTCTTAAACGGCTCAAAGGTGTAGTACAGCAGATCTAGTATGAATTGCTTGTCAATGGGTGGTGAAACCGAGAAGTCTTGGACACTACCAAAAGACGGCTCTAGAAATCCTGCGGGATTGTCTTCACCGGCATCGCTACCTGTGTCGAAAACTATTTTCAACTGGTCTGTACCAACGAAGCTGGTATTCAACTCAACCAGAGCTCGGTAAGCCACCGTAGGATTCGGGTCAGAACGAGTAATCTCTTCACCTGTAGGGCTGATGATGCGTTCCCCATCAAATCCTCCGGCATTCACTGTCATGATGACTTGACCAGTTAGCTTGGTGGTTGTGGAGAACTGATTTGCCTCTATTTCTGCCGTCTTGGCTTCCAAAGCGTCTACCCGTCCCCGCAACGTTGCTAACTCGGCGGCAAACTCTTGTTGAAGTTGTTGCAACGTCGCCAAGTCATCACGAGAAACTAAATCCTCCTTTCCCGTTCTGATGAGTTCATTGATCCGCTCAAGGGCAGCATTTAAACCGGCGGCAAATTCATAGCGCGTCATTGCTCGGTTACCCCGGAATGTGCGATTGGGATAACCTGCAATCACCCCATAGCGCTCAACTAGAGACTGGAGTGCGCCGAAAGCCCAGTCTGTAGGCTGCACATCTGCTAGTTGGCTCACTGAGGTCACTTGACCAACTAAGTTAGTCGAGTCAGGCTGTACTTGGGAGATGGTTTCTGCTATCTCTTCAGGGACAATGATATTCGTTGGAGCAGTCTCAGCTAGTCCGGGATTATTGGAAAAAAGCAGGTAGAAGGTAATTGCACTCGTGAAGCTTTGGAAAATCTTTCTCATGAACAAGATCGGGCGATGAAATATGGCGGTTTTTAGTTGAGTGCAATACATCAAAAAATAAGAACCACAGATGGACACAGATGGACACAGATAAATCTGTAGTTCATCTAAACGAGAAGCGCTATAGTCAGCCTAGCGATTAGGTTGGCGCAAAGTTTACGCAACCCCAACTTAATCTTTGGGAAAAAAGGCATGAATTAGGTTCTAGATTTCGTCCAATCTGAAATCATCAAGGTAGAGCAGAAGGAAGCCAATAAGAATTGTCAGTAGCGATCGCCATAATGGTTGAACAGGGATATCCCAAGTCAAACCCCATAATCCAGTCCAAGTAATTATGACCCCCATCAGCGTATAGATAGTTGCCAGGTTGGGATACTGGGTTTTGAAGTTGTGGAAAAACTTTTCCCTGATATCCATCTCCTCAATATTTTTTTCTGAATGAGTTTTCCTCATCATTACTAGATCATACAAAGATAAGTCATCCAGCAAGAGCATTGCTAGACCCAGCAATAATAAGCAAAGGTGACGAATAGGCACTTGTATAGCAATCTCTGGGGTTGGTTCTGCCATCAAATTTGTTCCTTGAGCCCATGAGTCAAAGATGAGGATGAAGCCACTCCAGATGAGTATTACATTAGTTGTGACATATAAAGCGTGCAGATTTGGATGTTCGGTCTTTAGCTTATTGAAGAATCTTTCGCGTATGCTGGGCTGTTTTTCTTGGAGCTGTGAAACAGACGATTCTAGGTTATTATTTGCGTTCATCTTTGGTGTGAATCTAGAAAGTTAAATTTGATATCTATCTGTTAACAATGTGGAAAAAAAGTACTGTGAAGATGGCGTTGCTGAATCAAGGTATGAATTAGGCGATCGCCGCTTTTCTGTTATCTTGAACTTCCTGGAAATCTTCTATTTACTTCGTCAATATCAAAACATTTTTTGGCTAAATGAGTTAGCTGAATAGTTTTTATATTCAGATGGAAGGTGGCACACTATGTAGCGTTCCTAAACGACGTAGGGAAACAAGTACAAAAAATCTAACATTTCATTTGTGGCTTTGTAAAGCCTATTGCGACTATTACCAGTCAAACAATGTAGATAATAATAAGTCCTTTTCTTATGGGCTGTAGATTGTATAGCCAAGGCTTTACAGTTGTCACGTGGTGCAAGACGTGAACTAAATATTTTTTATTCTCCTGCTTTTCCTACTTTTCCTACTTTTCCTACTTTTCCTACTTATTTGCCAAAGGTAGGAAGTTTAAAGGTGGAAGAACGTAGGAAAAGTTTTAAATTATTATGTAAAAGCAAGGAAAAGCAGCAAAGAGTAGTATTAATTTAAAAACAAATGAATTTTGTCAAGTAAGAAAAGTAGGAAAAGTTCTTTATTAATTTTTTGAAGATTTTTTACGACGCATCTACCTATTGAAATAAAAATAAGTTAATATCTCTGATGTAAATTCATGCCTCAATTACCAAAAATCTTGTTTCCCAGCTAGAATTAGCACACTAGCTCAGGATAAAGATAAAAATTTTGACATTTGCCTAGCACTGATCCTAGATATATAGCTAATACCAGCTTGTATTCAAACAGTGTATACAGATGAAAACTATCAACTATTAGCCTTTAGCTAACTGCTGAATGCTGACTGCTATTTGGTAGAAATCTCTCTTTCTTGAAAAATGCACTGATGACTTTAGCTGAGGATGTTTGGAAAGTGCCGTATTGTACCAAAATTTATCGATGATCCCCCTAAATCCCCCTTAAAAAGGGGGACTTTTACCCCCCTTTTTAAGGGGGCAGGGGGGATCAAGTAAAATATTTGATACTTCTCAAACATCCTGTTAGCTGAGGATGAAACATGACAAGCAAACTCGTCATTGATAATTCGTAATTCGTCATTATTTTTCACAATTTCAATACCAATTGCGGATTATTCGGTCACGAATGACTGGTGTCCAGATAGTTGCCTGCAAAACTTAAACAAAAGGTGAAAAAATGAGTAATAACTCTCATAACAACGGTTCTCAGAACAATGGTTTAGGTAAAAAAAATGGGCTAAACAAATTCTTCAAATTTGGAGAAGTACCCCATCTTGAAGGTCTGGGAACTCGTTCAGTTGAAGCATGGTTTTTAGGAACAAAAGCAGAAAATGCTGATGAACTTGAGAGTTTAATCGTAGAAGCGATTCGTGACCACGCGTTTTGGCGTCGAAACTTTCATCCTGGCGATCCAACTCACATCACCGAGCAAGTTAAGCGACAGTCAGATTACGTAGAGGCAATTGATACTCTCAAGGAGAGTTACCGCTCATTGTTGGCGTTTCTGAAGAAGTCCGTACCGTTCTTCAGTATGCGCTATCAAGGGCACATGAACTGGGATATGACGATGCCATCTATCCTAGGTTATTTTGCGGCAATGCTGTACAACCCCAACAATGTGGCTTTTGAGGGGTCAACGGCAACAACGCTTTTGGAAATCTTGGTAGGAGACGACCTTTGCCGAATGCTGGGATACACCATACCAGATGAGGCAGAAATCGAAAAAGGGGCGATTCGTCCTTGGGGACACATCACTTGTGGTGGAACTGTTGCCAACATTGAGGCGATTTGGGCAGCAAGAAACTTGAAATTTTATCCCCTTGCCTTGCAAGCAGCTTTGCAAAATGAACCGTCACTAAAAGCTGCAAAAGATATCAGTATTTCCCTGCCCACTGGCGGGTCAAAACCTCTGATTGAACTAGACACTTGGTCAGTGCTTAACCTCAAAGGCGATGACATCTTGGCATTGCCGACTCGTCTGTATAACGAGTATCAGATTTCTGGTGAAACCCTAACAAATGTCCTATCTAAATATTCACTGCAAAACCTTGGAATGGCGGAGTTTTCACGCCGCTTCCTGAGCGACATCAAGTCTGCGCCTGTGTTCCTAGTGCCAGCAACGAAACACTACTCATTTCCAAAGGCAGCGGCATTGCTGGGAATTGGAGCGGCAAACCTGATTGACGTTCCTGTGGATGAAGATGCCAGGATGAGTTTCACTGAGGTCAAAAAGATTCTTCAAGATTGCCTAGCCCAGCGCAGACCGGTATATACAGTGGTTTCTGTCATGGGAAGCACCGAAGAAAGTGCAACTGACCCCCTGAAGAATATTCTTGAGCTGCGAGAAGAATTGCGCTCCCAAGGACTAGAATTTACCGTTCATGCTGATGCGGCTTGGGGCGGTTATTTCGCCACCCTTCTTCGCGAAGATGAGACGAACACACCACAACTGATTAAGACAAAAGAAGAACTGATTACTGAGATTGGATTAAGTTCGTATGTCACCGCACAATTCCAAGTTCTGGGAAATGCTGATTCCATAACGGTAGACCCTCATAAATCCGGCTACATTCCATACCCAGCCGGGGCGTTGTGCTACCGCAATTCCGCAATGCGGGATTTGGTGACATTCGCTGCTCCTTATATGTACCACGGCGAAGCAGAACCCACGGTTGGTATCTATGGCTTGGAGGGGTCAAAGCCTGGAGCTGCGGCGGCTTCGGTGTATCTCAGCCACAAGGTTATTCGCCCCACAAAGAGTGGATACGGCAGAATCATTGGCAAAGCTTTGTTCAATTGTAAGAAACTTTATGCGCGCCTGTTGTGTATGGCAAGTCCGGAAGACCGTTTCACAATTGTTCCCGTTCCTCGACTTCCCGCAGAAATTTCCGGTTCTGATGTAGAGCAACAAATTCAATTCATTCGGGAGAGAATCGATAAAGCAAGTAATGATGAACTCTTGGCGGACAAAGAAGCCCTGCATCTGCTTTCAGAAATCGGTCCAGACCAAAATATCATCACCTACGCGTTTAATTTCAAACATCCAGATGGCTCGCTCAACACAGATTTAAATCTGGCAAACCGCCTTAATAGGGCTATCTATGACAAACTTAGCATCGACCCAGGTGAGGATATTTACGGTTATAAGCTCATCGTCAGTACCACAGATTTTGACGCGGCTCATTACGGAGAAGCTTTCATCGAACACTATAAGCAGCGTCTACTAGGAGTATCTGGAGCAACAGGCTCGTCTATCACCGTACTGCGTTCTACGGTACTCGAGCCGTGGCTTGCAGAAACATCAAAGGGGTCATTTCTCGATGTTCTCGAACATGAGTTTCGTCAGGCGGTTGCTGATTCTCTGTTCCGAGATGCACTTCTTCAGGTATTTGAAGATGTTGACAAGAATAAAGATGGGGTTCTGGAAGTCTCTGAAATTGAGGCGAAATTTAAAGCCTTGGGCTATGAAGATGAAGACATCAAGATGTTCTGGAACATGAGCGATGCTGACAAAGATAGTACCTTGTCGATGGAGGAATTTCTTCAGAACTTCTCGCAATTCTTAGTGTTGTCATCTCGGGGTTAATTGTCTTAACTCTTTGCCAGAATCCCCTAACTTCTAGTTAGGGGAGTGGCTCAATGCTGACATTGAAACGACAAAGTGAAGTTTCGGAAGCTATACACCAAACAGTGAACAAAGCTGGACAACCAGTATGTAAGCTGGAGATATAGCCAAATGCGGGTATTCACATAGGTAGAGAAAAGGAGTATATCCAATGAAACTCGACAAGTTTCTCTTAGCACAAAATATGGCTTTTTTACTATCTATTTCGCCAGAAAGCAACTTAGCAAAATTACTTTCTTTTTGTTTAGCAACAAAGGTTAGAGAACAAACGCCTGGCACAGAAATTTTGAAGTTAACTTATCAGCTTATGGAAAACCCATCACAGTTACCATATTGGGCTCAAGACGTGATGGGACACGATTTAGATTACACATCCCAAGAGTGGGAAGCATTAGCAAAAATGGGTATCAAGGATGCGAAGGAGTTTATGGCAATTGTGGAGCAAGAATTAGAGAATTTGAGGTTTTAATATAAAACTTTCTAGTTGCTATTAGCAAATCAAGATTCGGATCTACGGAAAATATGTCTTTAAATATTGAGCTTTTAGAAGAAAGTTTTCAGCGAGTTAAACTTCATGCCGATGAGTTTGCTGCTAGCTTCTACGAAAATTTATTCACTGCTTATCCAGAAGTGAAACCGTTGTTTGCCAAAATTGACATGGCAACACAACAAAAAAAACTGTTGAATGCTCTTGTTTTAGTGGTTGAAAATCTTCGTAACCCAGAGGTTTTAGGACAAGTTCTCAATACCTTGGGAGCCAGACACATTGGATATGGAGCTATTCCTAAATACTATCCTGCGGTCGGAGAAGCATTACTCACGACGTTTGCACAGTACCTCCAAGAGGATTGGACTTCCGAAGTCAAGCAAGCTTGGGTTGATGCGTTCACTGCGATCGCAGATCAAATGTTAAAAAGTGCAAATGGAATTCATGCAGGTGTTGAATTAGAGGATTCAGCCACCATTGCATCATCTGAAACACCAACTGCATCTACTGCATCTAACATTGCAGAAAAAGAGGCGAACGAGTTACCTGCAGATTTGCTAGAAAAGAGTTTTGCCACTATTAAGCCACGTGCTGAAGAATTCGTTGCCAGTTTCTACGAGAACTTGTTTATCGCCCACCCAGAGGTGAAACCGTTGTTTGCCAACATTGACATGGTAACACAACAGAAAAAGCTGTTAAATGCTCTAATCTTAGTTGTAGAGAATCTCCGTAACCCAGAATCTCTAGGGCAAGTTCTCAGTGCATTGGGAGCCAGACACGTTGGCTATGGGGCACTTCCTAAATACTATCCTGCGGTTGGAAAAGCCTTACTGACAACGTTTGAACAGTATCTTCAAGCAGATTGGACGCCTGAAGTCAAGCAAGCCTGGGTAAAAGCCTTTGGAGCGATCACTGCTAAGATGTTACAAGGCGCTCAGGCAGAATCTTCAATAGCTGCTCATGATGAGAAAGCTGCAATATCAAAACAGCCCATACCATTCAAGACACAGCTTCAAGACAAGTTTCAGACATTTCAACCTCAATCGCTTATTCAACAGTGGAGTGCAATTCTCAAGCAAATTCCAGAAAAAATTGTTAATGCTTTCTGGACACTGCCAGTATGGCAAGTTGTGATTATTTCACTCATTGTATTAGAGGGCATTTTTGTAATAGTTGATGACAATTCCTTTTTTTCAGAGATTGTAAACAGTATTGATACTGTTAGTCTCGTGATTGCTTTAGTTTTGTTTATAAAGGAAGCACCTGATCGCCGAAAACAATTTCACTACCAAGCGTGGAGCACGATTGATGCTGCACACGGTGTCAGAGTCAGCTATGCCAGAATTTTGGCACTTCAAGATTTAAATGAAGATGGTATTCCGCTTAGAGGATTGGATGCTCGAAATACAGAATTGATGAATATTCATCTGCCAAAAGCGGATCTGAGCGAAGCCAATTTGAACGAAACGGATCTTAGCAATGCCAATTTGAACCATGCCAACTTCAACAATGCCAAACTTAACCGAGCAAAATTATCAGGTGCCAACTTAAGCCATACTAATCTGAGTTTTGCTCAATTGAGCCATGTGAACTTTAGTAGCGCCAACCTCAGTCATGCCAACTTAATTTGTGCAGATTTGAGCCATGCCAATCTGAGTGGTGTCAATTTGAAATATACCAGTTTGAGTGGTGCAAAATTAGAGGGTGCCTATCTGACAGGTGCAAATTTGAAATATGCCAAAGTAAGTGTTAATGAACTGAGTGGTGCTTTTCTTGAAGGTGCAATTATGCCAGATGGTTCCAGATATCAATCTCTGAAGAATTCAACTGAGATGACGAGCGATGGTTAAGTGATACCAAACTAATGACTCATAACGAATGATAAAAGTGTACATTCCCAAACAAGGCGCGGCTGAGCATAGCAAAGCAGAGATTTACGAGCTTGTTCTAACTGTTTAATTATGCTTGGTTGACGCTTTTGCTGCCAGTAAGACTGTTGGAGATAATCGACTAACCACAATTGAGCTTCTGTATCTAAATCCTTATCAATTTGTTTGGCTAATTCCAGAGCCTCACGATAGGATGAAGGCACTTTGGTAACGGTTTTTAGAAGTTCAGGGGGAATGGCTTGCAGTTGTTGGTAAGATGCGATCGCATCTCCCGGACTACCAGCCGCGACACTCAAAACTGCGGAATGCTGCAAAATTTCCTCATGTCCTGTTTGTTTCAGAACTTGAGCCATTGCTGCTGCATCCAAACGATAAAAAGGAATTCGCTGACAGCGTGACACCAATGTTGGCAACATAGACTCAACCGAAGGCGCAATTAAAATCAGCGTCGCTTGTCCCGGTTCTTCCAAAGTCTTGAGCAAGGCATTTGCTGCCGCTTCCGCCATTGTTTCTGCTTGCTCTAACACGATCATGTGTCTTGGTGCTTGCAACGGCGGACGACTGAGAAACTCTGTAATTTCCCGAATTTGTTCTAAGCGAATTGTCGGCGGTGCTTTGCGCTTGACTCCTTTTTCTGCGGCTTCGGTTGCTGTGAGTCGTTGTCCTTGATACAGGTAAGTTGGCTGCACCCACAACAAATCTGGGTGATTACCTTGTCGCACGCGGTTTTGATGTGAACCAAACACCAATTCCACAAAGCATTGTGCTGCTAAACTCCGTCCTACACCCTCTGGACCCGCAAATAGATATGCTGGAGTAATACGTTCTTTTGCTACAGCCTGGCTCAGTAATTCTACGGCTGGCTGCTGCCCGACAAGTGGTGCAAATGCGTTATTAGTCATTAGTCATTAGTCATTAGTCATTAGTCATTAGTCATTAGTTGACTACTACCCCTCAGCCCCAACCTTCCAGTCTAGAGGTTAAGATTGCCTGAATCTGTTGCTGTACAGCTTCTTTATTCAAGCTAGCATCTATACGGACAATTCGCTGTGGGTAAGATGCATACAGTTGAGCATATCCTTGCTGGACGCGACGATGAAAGTCTATCGTCTCTTGTTCAATGCGGTCAAATGTATCCCCGTCTCCTCGTTTGCGGCTCAGTCCCACCTCGACATCAACATCAAACCACAAAGTCAGGTCGCTTTCTAACCCGGATGTGGCGATCGCATTTAGCTGACGGGTTAAACTCATATCTAAACCACGTCCCCATCCTTGGTAGGCAATGGTAGAATCGGTGTAGCGATCGCACAAAACAATCGCCCCGTTTTGGATAGCTGGCTTGATAACTTGCTCAACGTGTTGCGATCGGTCAGCAGCATACAAGAGTAACTCTGTCCTATCTGCAATTGAGTTAGACTTAGCTGACAACAACAGTTTTCGTAGATGCAACCCTAACTCTGTTCCTCCTGGTTGACGAGTCACAACGACAGAAGTCTTAAAACTTTGTAACCATTCTTGCGTTAGCTGTATTTGGCTACTTTTGCCAGAACCTTCTACCCCTTCAAATACAATCAATCTGCCCTTCATATTTTGTGAATGCTGCTACCGATTTTGAAAATGTCTGTTTGAATATCACCCGATTGGGTGATCCTACAGGATGAAGCGTAACTATTGAAAGCCATTGTATTCTTTATAGCAACCAGCAATAAGCAGTACTAATAGCAATAGGCGTTGGCTATGAGCAAGCAACAGGAAGCAGATATCAAACTAGCATATCAAACAGCGGCAGAAATGACATACATGGTAGCCGTTGGCTTGAGTAAAGTTATGGAAAAGCAGAAGAAAGAGAAACTTATTGCCAAGCGACAAAAGCGAATGAAATCACTGCAGAGTCTCAAGTCATGTGCGCTAAATTGATTCCAATACTCAGAATTACGGCTCTTTGCAAGTGACACCCAGACACAACAGACAACTCCAGAAATGAAATTTCAGCCTAGATGGGACAAGATTTTGATGCTAATTTTTGGACATGCCTATGTAGAGACGTAGCATGCTACGTCTCTACAAGCATGGAATTGTCACAAATAACCCTTAACTGAACGGTATTGCTATATATTGCTCTATAGTTCAGTTACGACGATGGACTGGTTGCAGGTTTAGTAGTACTAGATGCTGGTTTTCGCTGTTGTTGGTAATAGCCTGCAACTTTTTTCACATAATCACCAGTGAAACCACTGTTGCAGCCTGTATAGTTACCAGTCATCCACCAACAAGCAACGCCACGCACAGCCGCCGTTTCATTACTACCAGTAGCAGTCAACTGATTATTTAACTCCCGGCGTGCAATGCAGGAGACGACTTGGCGTGCTAAGCCAGAATTATTTTCAAACTCTGTAGGTGTAACTTCCTTCTTGAGACAAGTTTTGGACCAGCCTTTGAGGGTTTCTGGTTTGACTTGCCATTCACTATAATATCCATCATTTGCAGTACCAGTTTTCGGTGCAGCCAGCCGCAGTGCTTCTACCATCCTGTTGACTTGGGCTTCAGACGCGGACGACTGTTGTGCTTGAGCGAAAGTTGATGCTGGAAAAACCACCGAAGACAATCCAAAGCTCAGAATCGCTCCACTAAGTAATAATCGCATTGGTTTTCTCCTCACGACATTGAACTTCTTTTTTATACCAAAATTGACAAAAGTGTAACCACTGCGGTTGGGCAATTGAACCTGCTGAGCGATGGCGCGAAAAGCAGCAACGAAGGCGATGCTCCCAGAGGGAGCTACCCGACAGCGGCGATGGCGCAGAGCGCAGCCCCGAAGGGGCATCGCACTTCTAAGGATTATACTTATAAGTCGCAACCGTTGTGAGATTGCTTCCACGGGTCACGGTTTATCGTATAAAAAACCCATTCAACACCATAGAGTTGGACATTTTTCTCGTATTGCATACCAGTTTTTTCCATCACTCGACGTGATGCCAGGTTTTCTGGTTTAGCGAGTGCTACCAATCGTTCAAATTGCAAAGTTTCAAAGCCGTAACGAAGGAGTGCAACTGTAGACTCAGTTGCTAATCCTTGTCCCCAGTACTCCCTTGCCAGCAAATAATTTACTTCAATTTCGTCCAGAATTGCTAGATACTCTAAACCACAGTGTCCAATTAATTGCTTGTGTGGTTTGTAAATCGTTGCCCATCTACCAAACCCGTGTTGCTTCCAGTGTGCCAGATAAGACTCTAACATTTCTTGAGTCTGTTTCCTAGAAGCTGGTTCTGAAATCAAGCGATACTTCATCACTTCTGGCTCGCCATATATCTGAGCTAAATCGTCTAAATCTGCTGTCACAAGTGGACGTAACCATGTACGAGGAGTTTCTATTACAGTCATAGTAGGATATACATTTTACACACATAAATCTGCTGTACGGTTACAAGAACCCCGACTTCTTAAAGAAGTCGGGGTTCTGGCGCGTATAATATATCAAAATTAATCACATGAACCACTACTAGTGGTAAGAACGCATTTGTTTTGAAGGCTTTGTAGTGAGCGTAAAGAGCGCTCAAAGAGTCTAGGACTAAAGTCCTTACTACAAACTTATACAACTATCATAATTAATGCGATAAACTACTACCGTGTAGTGTAAGTAATTGAAAACCACTATAAGATTTTTAAGTCCAATTTTTTAAACTTTGTTTCAACTTAGGATGAGTTGCAGAAAAATTTCGATAACGTGAAGATATAGCAGTCCTATTTGATTTGTGAGAAATGTAGATGCAACGGTGAGGCAGGGAGCAGTTCTCTGTTTTATGGCAGTAAGTAAAAGCCTTGGTTGGAGGTGATACTAATGACGGGAATGTTTTGGTTTTTGGGATTCTGCTTTTTTTGGCTTATTGGTCTAACTCTTTTGGTAGAAATTTGGTTGGATGAACAAGAACAGCAGTTTTGACGGCAAATTCTGACAGCTTCCCGAATCACAAGTTAATAAATCGGGTCAACTTCCAGATTTGGAAGTTCTTCATTTAAGTTAACAAGCGGCAAATGTCCGATAAAAAATAGAAAACCCGTCTGAATTTTCAAACATTCAAACGGGTTTCTATATTAGGACGAGTTTCAAGCTGCCTATAACACAGTATTTAACTCAACTTAGACATCATAGATTAAACACTCAGGCGCATTTGGATTTTCATCACAGTAATGCTCTAAGGATGTTTTAAACTTTTCTGTTGCCTGTCTATGGGATTTCTCTGCTTGCAATTCTTCGACGATATCCCAGGCTACAGCACAGCCAGCAGAGGCATTTCCTTGAATGTCACAAGTGGAACGAGCTTGCTCAATAGCTTCTAGAATGGCTCGCTCTAGAGGAGTTTGATTTGCTACTTCCCGACTAGCGTTTACGATTTTAGGCATCAAGTTTTTACTTATCCGCTCTTTCGTTGAAGGTTTACAGTTCCAGTTCAGAGTTTCTATCCCTGGAACTCACATCTCCAATATATGCTCGATTTTAGGATGACGCAGTGTGCAGAACCGTAATCCTCATAGGTTACTTTCCGTCTCAGGATGCAATCGGCTCTAAAGAGTGTAACGTTTAACAGTTACCAGTTATCAGTTATCAGTTATCAGTTTCATCCGCAGGGGGAAACACCACACCAATTGGACCGTTCGTCAAGAGACGTGCCGTAGGCATAAGCGTTGGTGGCGGGTTTAAATCCCCCACCATAGCAGGCGTCACTGGTCACTGTTCACTGTTCATTGTTTTAAGGTTTCTTAACAGTTGTAACCAGGACTCTAATTTTCATCAATCAAACATTTAATGCTCGCTTGGATAATTTCACCTCAAAGCGATCGCCCGGTAATGGTTCTATCACGCGTGTCGCTAAATTATTCTTTTCTAGTAATGAACGAAATTCTTCAATGGTTCCCTTAGTGTGAAGTAAAGAGTTGAGTAATCCCTCAAAAATCACATCACCTCCAGCTGCTGTAGATAGCATGACTTGGGGTTGCAACCACTGAGCAACTTCTAAGGCGTATTTATTCCCTCTAATAATTGAACCAACTAAGGGTAAAGCTGCATCAATTAACGGAGTAATCACGACATCCACGCTCGCAATTTCCTTAAGCGTGGGTGAATGATTCCCATGAGGCTCGTAATAGAGTGTAAAACCACTGTGCAATTCTTTGAGGAGATATCCATTTTCCACCAAGTTTAGACCAACCAGCGAGCCAGGTGTTGCCTTAATTTCAACGCTTTGATTCAAGGTGAAAGTTTCCCCATGAGCAAGTGTTGTGACTTGAGTGTAATTTAACTGCTGTACTATCTTGGCAGCATTGGGAGAAGCGACAACTGGAATATTGCGGTCAAGCTGCTTCAGCGTTGGTGGATGAGCATGGTCTTCCAAACCCTGAGATAGCAAAATCAGGTCTATGTTCTCTGGTATTGGACGTTCCTGAGGTCGGGAACCTTTGAAGAACCAATCTAAATTACCAAAGGTTAACGAACCAACTAGCCAAGGGTCAATCAGTATGCGTTTCCCTCCGATTTCCAGCAGCCAAGAATTGCTGTCTAACCAAGTTAAATACATAAATTTTTGTAAAGATAACACCTAAATTCATTATGAACTAACTAAGGCAACCAATATCTTGAAGCATTTCTAAATGCTTCTTCAGTGGTGCGAGCGTATTTGCAGTCATCATCCCACTGGTGGCGACTGCTGGTAAACCAATACCAGGAAAAGTCGAGTCTCCACAGCACAGCAGTCCTGGAAGAGGTGTGTTAGAACCAGGGAAGAAACCTTTTCCTGCCTGAATTGCTGGACCATATGAACCTCTATGACGGCGCAGATAGCGCTGGTGTGTCAGCGGTGTACCAACTAGTGTCACATCGCAACGCAAGCGAATGTCCGGAATGATGCGCTCTAAGGCTTGCCACATCACTTCTGCACGCAATTGTTTTTGTCGTGCATACTCCTCACTCTTCCTGTCCATTCCCTGCCATAAGTCGTAAGGTTCGTTACCTGGAGTATAAACGTGAATAACGTGCTTTCCGGGTGGTGCTAATGAGGGGTCTAAAACTGAGGGAATCGATACCAGTACGACGTTTTGAGGCGCTGTAACGCCGACTTCCCAATTATTAACCACTATATAATGACACGCAAGGTCTGAGCGTAATCCTTGTGCATCTATACCTAAGTGGAGATGCATGAAACTATCACACTCAGGTGTGCTTGCTCGCTGTTCCCGAAACTGTTTTGGCACTGACCCTTCTGGAAGCAGCTTGAGCGTATCCCATACCGATGCATTAGAAATGACTGCCCGACGCGCTCTTATCTCTTTACCACCACGCAAACGCACACCTACGGCTTTATGTAGAACTCTCGGATGGCGCGTCTCTACAAGAATTTGCTCAACATGAGCGTTCAGTATCAACCGACCCCCGTGTCGTTCTAGTCCCCGTACCAATGCGTCAACTAAGGCACCACTCCCACCAACGGGATAGTCTAGCACCACACCTGGTCGATACCAATCTGCAAACATAAATGCAACCTCTGCTGTACTGGTTCCATCTGCTGGTAGTCCAGAGAGGAGAAAACAAAGCAAGTCAAGCCAGTTGCGCGTAAAAGAGTCTTTGATAACGCCGTCCATAATCCGGCTAAATGGTCCTGTAAGCTTGCCGATGTCTGCAATATGTGGAAATAAAGATGGGGCAAATCTACTCACAGTCATAATTGCACCTAGATCAAGACGCAAAGCTGCTGGCGGTATTGCAGTTGCAGCACGCGCTAGTGGTTCCATCACACGCTGTAACTCGCGCCATTCAAGGATAGCCTCATTGCCACCAAACCGCTTCAGCACCTCACAAAACTGGTCAGCACCAACGGAGGTGTTAAAATCTCCTTCTGGTAAACAGCAACCCCATGTATCATAGGTGAGGCAAGGCAACTCCTCGCCAATTGCATCTAGCACTTGTCTGAGAGGATTAGCAGAAGGACTGTAGGATAACCCAGAGTAAAGCGATGGACCTGAGTCGAATTTGAATCCATCACGCTCAAAAGCATGTGCTGCACCACCGGTGATTGAGTGACTCTCGCAAACTCTGACATCAAAGCCATACCGCGCCAAAAGAGCTGCGCAACTCAAACCACCAATACCACTACCAATGACAATGACATCTGTCTCTTCATTACCTAAGGTAGATGCTGTTTTAAAAGAAGTTTGATGTGTCACTGATCGTATCCTGTGCTAGTCTCTGTGCTTCAAACGTATTGTAATGCAACGTAACAAGCCCAAACTCAACAACCAGCAACACCAAACAGCCTGTACAACCAACCAAAGGTGGGACTTCACCTCAACAACGTACCTCTCGACCAGTTTTTGTTTGGTCAAAGACACCATCTCGGTTAAGTACTGTATCTGGGCGTAGAACTGGAATGGGTAGCCGGGATAATTGTCCTGCGGTTGAGACTGCACTCACTGCTTTAGTACAGTTGCGAGAGGAACAGAGAGTTAGCAAACAGACAGACAAATCAATTTCGGGGATTGTGGGGGGACTATTTATATTGACCATTGGCAAGCTGTCTCTGGTAAACAGGGCATTGATTGGAATACCGACCCGCCACCCGATCTGGTGCTGGAAATTGATGTGAGCAGTTACTCGGATGTCAATGAGGCGATCGCAAATGACTTCGCCTTCCTGCATTGTCAAAACCCGATCTCGCTTGGATGGATGAGAAATTGCAATAGCAGGAGTAACTTCGGTTCTCAACTAGACAATAGTATAATTCACTACTTGCTTTCATTCACTGTAAACCACTGATGGTAATACAATCGAATATTTTCAATTCTGCTCCTCTGCAACTCCTGTTGAGCTACACCGACCCACATACCAGGAACAGTTGGTTACTCTTAAGAAACACATTTTCAAACCCTTATATAGCAAGTTTTTTAGGCAATCAAGGAAAATGTGTTTCTGACCTATGTAACGGGAGCGAGCGCCGCGCCCGTAAGAGGGTCACATCTTGCACCAAGAAAATTTTATGTAAATTAGACACACAGTAATAACTCTAAAACCCCTATTTTTACGAGAAAAATCAAAAAAAAACTGTAGCTTTATTGCGCTGCTTTTGACTAAATCCAGGGTTATACGGATAGGTGCAAGATCTCAGTTGATGTTGGTAGAAAGCATGTACTTTGTGGGCTGTATCGTTGAACGCATTGGAGCATCATAAGCATTGCTAATAGTTTTAGTAGCATATTGCACTTGAGTCTACTGTGAAACGCTATATCAATCCCAACTTATAATTACCTTCAATTCTTAAGGATTTGGATGTTCAATGAAAGTACTTTGCTCGCACACATCATGAAATGGGAATCCATAAGCTTTATTATCTATGCTATGAAGATGCCAGAATTGAGCATAGTAATTAGCAGGAGCTTTTTATCGAGGTGACAAGTTTGACCCGAGGTATTATTACCAATAATTGCAAAGTAAATTTGATCGGAGGGGTATTGTTGGTTTGTATTGTTGGTAAATGAAAATTTCATGATGTTCTTCCTTGAGATTTGAGTTTTGTGGAATGTAACGATTAGAAAGTAATCAGTCTTTAGTAAACAGGTTGTCCCTCAAAGTTACCTGCCGGATTGTAGTGACAAACCAGAATATCATTGCCAGTCCGGCGGAACCTTGGCGTTCTGGTTGCTTTTCCAAGGTTCGTCGATCGCGTGAAGCGAAGCATCTCGCGAGATTCTTCCCTATGCCTGCGGCACGCACTCGCGTTCGGTCAGAATGACATATTTGAATGCAACTTGGTATCACTCGCTAAATTTCCTTTTTACAGCTATTTTCAGGTAAATAGACCACATTTGCCGTAGGGGCACAGCATTGCTGTGCCCTTACAGTGTGGTTCAAATACGTGAAAACTGCTGTAATAGGAGAGTGCAATGTCTGAGGTATCTATGCGTTTGTACTGGTGGCATATAGGAATTGCGATTGGAAGTGCGTTCGGCGCAGTCGTGTCGCAGACATTCGCCTTATAGGCGTGGGGAGAATAGACTTGTTGCAAAAGTCGAAAAGTTGTGAATGTCATTAGTCGCGAAACGCAGTGTAGCGAGGAATCTCGACAGATGTTTCGCTATGCCTCCGGCACGCTGCGCGAACGCTCAACATGACATTTGAAGCATTTTTGCAAGAGGTCTAATGTCAAGCCAGACTGACAGTACAAGTGCATAACTTACTGTACTCAAAGCTATTAAGAACATAAATATAGAGATTTATCAATGCATAAGTCCTCATACTATGATCACGATAGCCGTAAGCAGAAACTGTACGTACCCTATAAAGTCCATGAAATGGATGCTAACAATCGCTCTGGTTTTGAGCAGCGTCACCTATTATCCAGCAAAGGTAACAGCCCAAACTCAACAACCAGCAACGACCAAGCAGCCTGTACAACCAACCAAAGGTAAGACTTCACCTCAACAACGTACCTCTCGACCAGTTTTTGTTTGGTCAAAGACACCATCTCGGTTAAGTACTATATCTGGGCGTAGGGCTGGAATGGCTAGCCGGGATAATTGTCCTGCGGTTCCAACTGCACTCACTGCTTTAGTACCGTTGCAAGAGGAACAGAGAGTTAGTAAACAAACAGACAAACCAATTTCGGGGATTGTGGGGGGACTAACCACCTCTGAACGACCAACGTTTTGGTTTTACGTTCCCTACACTCAGGATTTAACAGTTAGTGCTGAGTTTATCTTACAGGATAGTGCAGGAAACGATATTTCTAGAAATGCGATCGCACTCCCTCCAAAGCCTGGTGTCATAGGTGTTTCTCTTCCATCCGATGCATCCTTACAAGTCGGGAAAACATATCGCTGGTACTTAAAAGTCCGTTGTAATCAGCAACAAACCGCGAGTGTTCCTATTTATGTAGAAGGAGACATTCAAAGAGTCAATTTGGATTCTCGTGTGATGCAGCAGTCGGAAGCAGCAGTTTCACCGCAACAAAAGGTTGCAATCTATGCGGCTAATGGTATTTGGTTTGATTCTCTGACTATGCTGGCACAACTGCGCCAAAAGAATCCTAATGATGCATCTGTTGCTTGGGATTGGCAAAGTTTATTGCAATCGGTCAATTTGGATAATGTTGCTACGGCTCCTCTGGTGAAATAATATCATGTTCGGCTAATTAGTTATGATTTCCACGTTGACTGCACCCCACCCCGCCAAAGCTACGCTTAGGCTCCCCTCCCCGCAAGCGGGGAGGGGATAAAGGGGAGCCAGCGCCCTTTGGAGGGTTTCCCGACAGAGGCGACTGGCGTGTGGGGTTCTTCACGAATAAGAACTAATCAACCGAACCTGATATAATATCAAGTTCGGATGATTAATTAGACCTCTCCAAAAAACAATGTAGAGACGTGCCATGGCACGTCTGGTACAAGGGTTGTAGACAACGCACAATTAATTTCTGGAGATGTCTATTATCATAACCAATTACCAACTAACACATAAGGAGCCCAGTAAAGAGGACGAGTGTATTCAGTACCAGACAGCAACTTTAATTGAGCTTCGCGTAAAGCTTCTGCTATGGTTTTGCCAGTAGTTAAGTGACGGTAGAATTCACTAATAAACAAAGCAGTGGAGTCATCCCCAATCTGCCATAGAGACGCTAAAGTACTCCGCGCCCCAGCTCGAATAGCAACTCCTGCTAATCCCAATGCAGCACGGTTATCTCCTGCTGCTGTTTCGCAAGCACTCAGAACAAGTAATTCCACTGGCTCTGTTCGTTTTTGCTCTCTACTTTTGAGCAAGCTATCTAATTGACTTACATTGATACGTCCATCGGCTGCTAAGATGAAAGTGTCTTTTGCTTTAGAACTAAATTGCCCATGAGTTGCCAGGTGAACAACTCTAAAAGGTTGGGCGTTGATGGTTTTTCTTAAAGTTGTACTTTTGAAATTTTCATCCAATAATGTCGTTGTCGATACGCCCGATTGCTGAATCAATTTCAGTTCAACCTTAACGTTGGGAAGCGGTGCAAACTTTTCGTTCTTGGGTGGTTGCGAGAGTCCTCCAGCAAGAGCGTTTAATCTTTCCTGCGCTAGAGGTTTGGGGGTAAACAGTTGCAATCCTGGGCTAATGGCTACAGCGTACTTCTGGACTAAATACAATGCGCCATCATACAGTGCAGACATTGGGATGTTTCCTAATGACCCATCTGGGATAAAGACTAGAGTATTCACTCTACTATTTTTGAGTTCAGCTTCAACTGGTTTAATTAACCAGTCATAAAGCTGCTGGGAAACGACTTGAAATTTCTTACTAGCTTCAGGTTCGACTATCGTCCCTCGCATTTGTGTAATGACTTGCTCTACCTCCTGACTGCTCACCACAGAAGTTTTACGTATCAACGCTTGGTTGGGAAGTTTGAGGATAACTTCTAACTGATTATCTAGAATAATCGGGTAAAAAATGGCAGTATTAGGATTATCACGGTCTACCACCTTGTCCAATACCACAAATTGGTTACTCAAGCAAGCTTCCCGAAAAAAATTATCTAGTTCTGCTAGTTGCAAGGCTTCAACTCGCTTGCGGACTTTATCTAAATCAGGTTTTCCTTGTCCTTTCTGTTGTAAAAGCAGTTCTACTGACTGGCGATAAATAGGTTCTACGCTATCACGAAAATTAAACTGCACCTCTCGGTTTACTGTAACTAAATCGGTGCGGAGAGACTGAAGAGTTGCGACTGCGGTATCATAAGCAGCGATCGCTCCCTCAATATTTCCTTGTGCTTTGAGCAAGCGTCCCAACAACCACTCCCAACGGTAAGCTATATCTGAAGCATCGATTTTTTGAGCGAGAAACAACGCTTGCTGCGTCAATTTCTGTGCTTCTTGCCATTGATTGTTTTGCTCATAGATTTCTGCTAAACTGCCTAGAGCATAGGATTGAGCACGCTCGTCACCTATATTTTTGGCTTGTTGAACGCTGCTAGCTAGAATCTCGGCGATGTTTCTTTTGTCACCAATTTTGTTTATGGTGCGAGCAAAGTTGATACGTGCGTAGATACCAGCTTGAGTGGTAGGCAAAGTTGCTAATTGAGATTGGATTGTGGAGATGAGTACAGGTGTTGCATCCCGTCGTTTTACATCTGCTGTATTCTTATTCTCGACAAGCAAGCTGAGTTGATTGATTTGAGCTTGAACTTTGGTGAGTGGGTTAGATGCAACTAAAGCCGCATTTTCATAATGGCTAATTGCGTCATTAATCTTACCTAATGCTCTGGTAGTATTACCAAGAGAAAATTCTGTCAGACTAATTTCTTGCGGCAGTTGCAGACGTTTGGCGATTTCTAAGCTTTGTTGTAAGTTTTTCTGGGATTGCTCTAACTCACCTAATTGTTGCTGGGCATTACCGAGGGAGCGCAAAGTAGTCACTTTTTCAAGTGAGTCAGGTTGGGTTTGTAACTGTTGGGAAACTGTATTCAAGATATCTAAGCTACGGCGGTAAAAACCAGAAACTCGTAGAGCTTGTGCAGAGTTGATACGGCTGCGCGTCACTCCAGCACTATATTGTTTACCTAAGCGCTTCCAAATTTCCTCTGCTTGTTGTGATGTTTTCAAAGATACATCTGCCTGTCCTTGTGACAGTTGCAGTCCACTTTGAATCTCTAGAGTTTGTGCTAAAACTTCTAGCAACTCTGGCTTGGGATTGTTGACATTTAACTTTTGATTTGTATTGTCCCAGCCAAGTAGATTTAAGCTGGTATTAATAGCTTTTGACGCTTCTTTCCATGAGCCGAGTTGCTCAAACACTAGAGAGAGGTTCGTTAGTGCTGCGGCTTGTGCGAGGTTATCGCCTTCTCGTTGATAGATGCCGACAGCTTGTTGTAGAACAGTTACAGCTTCAGCAAAGCGTCCAGATTGATAAAGCGCTTCTCCTTGCTCAAGAAGTTGCTGTGGTGTTGTGGTTGAAGGTTTGGTAGTTTGGGTGTGGAATCCGGCGGGTGAATTTGTCTGGGGTTGTCTGGCGAATGTGCTGGGGATAATAGTTAGGGAAAATGCAAGGGTAAATAGGACTACATTCGTTAGCGCAAATCTAACGAGTCGCTTGGTCAGAAGTTTTTGCATATTTCACACCTTACTGAGATGCAGGACAAGAAGCAGGAGTTTGCCAAGAACTGTGAGGAGTGACACCAGGTGCTTGCGCCACGAGTTCTATGTTTCCATTGCGATCGACTACCCAACCAGTAGCTTCTACAATTGGAGTCGCCGCTGCAACTTTAGTAGTATTTGAGACTGCTGTTGGTTGTGGCGAAATTGTTGTTTTAGCTGAGTTTGCTGGTTTTGGTCTTAATCTCACCCACGCAGATAGAGTACTTGTATCTTGTAATGGTTCAGTGGGACTCATGGGTAGTCCGCCACGCCCTGTTGATACAAAGGAACTTTGGCTTTGCCGACTTCCAGGAGTGCAAGCGGTGGAAATTTGTTGCGTGACATCAACAAGATTAGTAGGGAGTTCGATTAAGCCGCGAGTGGGATCTACTTCAGGTCTGTTAATTTGCACATTGCCACTTAAGTCAGGAGTTACCCCTTTAGCAGTAATATCACTTTGTGGGGAAGGTTCTTTCCTGGACTGAATGCCAAAGATACCAGCAGCATTCTTGATGGTTACATTTCCGCCACGGGATTGAGCGGAATCTGCTCTGATGTCGCTATTTTCCTTGGGAACAGCAACGATAAAGCCATTTTTAGCATCGATAGTTATGTTACCGGCAGAGATATTGCTTCCACTGGCGTTAGTGGTGATACTGCTACCTCGACGTAATAATAATAAAGGTGAGTTGAGAGAGATATCTCCCCCACCACCTGTGGTGTTAGCGCTAAAGGTTGCCTCGCGATCCAAAAGGATAGAATTAGATGTAGCTTTTATAGCGCCTGCATTACCTGACCCTTGACTGTTCCCAGTTACTTCAGCATTATCCCGGATAGCCAACGACCCACTAATGATGTTAATGTCTCCTCCCTTACCTGTGGAGCCTTTGAAGGTGTTGGCAAATAGACCACTAGCAGATCCTGTTTCTGTGAAATTGTTGGCGATCGATGATAATCGGAAGGAAGCACGATCTGGATCTGTAGTATTGCGGATACGTTCTTCATTCGCCTGAACTTGGGCAATGCGAGTATTGTATTTCTGGTCAACACCAGATATAGTCACCCGGTCTTTTGCATTAATCAGGATATTACCTGCTTGTCCGTTACCAGCTGTTGTGGTAACCAGTTGTCCACCATTCAGAGCCTCAAAATATCTGGCATTCACCGTAATATTGCCACCCCGCCCATCACCTCGGCTGCGAGCGCTCAAACCTGCTGAGTCTGCAATTCGGAATGTCTCAGTGTTAATAATGATGTCACCAGCATTAAAAGAAGTATTGGTGCTGGTAAATAATCCGCTAGCTAATCCACTACTGGGACTACTACCTGAGATATCAACAATATTAGTATTGATATTGATATTTCCTGCGACACCTTCTCCCTGAGTACTGGCTTTGATCAAAGCGCCGTCTTTTAGCACTAGAGAATTAGCTTTAATTGTAAGGTTTCCACCAAAACCTTTCCCCCCTGGCAGCACTCCTAATGTAATTCTCGTCGATTCTCCAGTAGGAGCAGTTTCAGCTTCAGTCTTGCCTCCAATGAGCAAGACGGAACCATCGACTATTAAATTAATGTTTCCTCCCTCTCGTGATGTTCCGCCTATGTCTAAATCCGCTCTCAAAGCAGCATTACTCGTCATCGAGAACTCTCCTGCTTGAATTTTGATGTTGCCCGAATTGCCCTGCCCTTTGGTGTTGACCGCTATTTGACTAGCTCCTGCCGCAGAAAATGACCCAGTTTTAATTGTGATGTTGCCTGCATTGCCTACCGCGTTATCTAGAGCTTGGGCATACACTTTGCCGCCATTATCGAGAGAGACTGAGTTGGCTGTGATATCAATATTACCCTCAACCCCTTTGTCCGTTGCTAGTGGTTGCAAGCTGGCAGACAGTTCAGCGTTATCAGTTAAAGACAACGAACCTGCGGAGATATTAATGTTTCCCCTATTACCAGTCGCCCCCGCACCCACACTGCTGAAAATTGCACTGGGATATATTCCATCCCTAATACCTTCAATCTTCACCGCACCTGTGACATCAACGTTAACACTTCCTGCATTTCCTCTTCCAGCTGGCTTATCTTTAGATGCTTCACGCACTAAGGTTAAGATTTGGGCACCATTTTTTAGAGATAGTGAAGTTGCGTTGATTTCGACCTTGCCTCCATTACCAACTGATCCTGCTTCTACAGTGCTGAAGATGCTTCCGTTGACAAGAGACACAGAATCGATTGCTTTCACAAACACACTGCCTGCATCCCCTTGTCCAAAGGTACTAGCACTTAATTTAGCACCATCGGTTAAAGAGAGTGAGCCAGCGGTGATATTAATGTCTCCTCCTTTACTTGAACCATAAGTAGTGGTGCTGATGTAGCCGTCAATCCGGACTTCTCCATTTTTATTAATCAGGGTAATATCTCCTCCACGAGCTAGCTTGTCAGACGAGCTATTATTTGAGATAATATTACGTGTCCTAATGTTGTTTAAGGCTTGAAGCTGAATACTAGCCGTATTCCCAGTTCGAGACTCAGTGTATAAAGTTCCTTTAGTTGTATCAATTTCTCCAGCTACGCTAGTGAGTTGAATATTGCCACTATCTCCTTTTTCGGCACTAGCATCTAATTCAGCGGTTTGAATATTATTTTTGGCTTTAAAAACAATTGTTCCTGCATGCCCAGTTCCATTTGAGCGTTCGCGAATTTCGGATGTGATAAATCCCGACGTTGTGTCAATAGCTCCTGCGTTACTGGTGAGGGTGATGTTCCCACCGTTGCCAGTACCCTCTGCTTCTGAGATGATGCGATCGGTTGTAATATTGTTAAAGGCAGAGAGGAAAATCGCGCCAGCATTCCCAGTTCGAGACTCAGTGTATAAAGTTCCTTTGGTTGTATCAATTTCTCCAGCTACGCTACTGAGTTGAATGGTGCTACCATCTCCTTTTTCGGCACTAGCATCTAACTCAGCGGTTTGAATATTATTTTTGGCTTTAAAAACAATTGTTCCTGCATGCCCAGTTCCATTTGAGCGTTCGCGAATTTCGGATGTGATAGCTCCTGACGTTGTATCAATAGCTCCGGCGTTACTGGTGAGGGTGATGTTTCCACCGTTGCCAGTATCTTCTGCTTCTGAGATGATGCGATCGGTTGTAATATTGTTAAAGGCAGAGAGGAAAATCGCGCCAGCATTCCCAGTTCGAGACTCAGTGTATAAAGTTCCTTTGGTTGTATCAATTTCTCCAGCTACGCTACTGAGTTGAATGGTGCTACCATCTCCTTTTTCGGCACTAGCATCTAACTCAGCGGTTTGAATATTATTTTTGGCTTTAAAAACAATTGTTCCTGCATGCCCAGTTCCATTTGAGCGTTCGCGAATTTCGGATGTGATAGCTCCTGACGTTGTATCAATAGCTCCGGCGTTACTGGTGAGGGTGATGTTTCCACCGTTGCCAGTATCTTCTGCTTCTGAGTTAATACCGCCCGTGGTAATGTTGCCCAAAGCAGTTAAGGCGATCGCGCCCGCATTTCCCGCACTGTCCACAGGAGAGTATGAGGAATTTAAAATGCCTGTGGTATTGATTGCTCCAGCACTGTTAATATCAATCCCGCCCCCATTAGTTGTAATTCCTTTAGTACTCACATCCCCGGATGCTGTCGTTAAGCTAACTATCCCTCCTGCCCCATTAAACGGCTGTAAGGAAACATCTCCACCTAAAGTAATTCCCTCTGGCACAGTTCCACTAGTAAACGCAGGTACTGAGCCATCATTAACACCACTATAAGCTAGAGTATTCTGTCCAGAACGCATAATTAACGCCGTACTCTTGCTTAAAGTTGCAGTATTTTGTCCTGCTGGTACGCTAGTATCCGGTGTAGTGATATTTATATCACCTTGAAAGCGAATATTACCCTTGCTTTCGACTAACAACGATGCTCCTGTGTAGTTAGCTGCAACATCCACGTCGCCATTACTGCTAATTATTGGGTCATATTTGCTAACAAAGTTTGCCACCTCCCCCGATACACTTTGAATTGAAAAACTCCCACCACTTGCAAAGCGAGCATCAAGAGAAATAATCCCATCACTGATTAAGCTTAAATTGCCCCCACTCACAAACGGTGTCTGCGTTGGGTGATTCAGCGCTAAAATATCAATTCCTTGATTTCCAACAATCGTGAAATCACCACCTGCAGTAGCTAAAAACGGAGTCGTCACATTGTCTCGCACCCGAACTGTATCAGTAGCTTGCAGTGTTAAATCTCTGCCTGAAAGTAACTGTCCCTGCAAATCAAGTTTGTCAGCTACTAGCGTCAGGTCTTGCCGGGGTGCTAAATTTCCGGTATTGGTAATAGTCGCCCCTGGCTGACTTGTTCCATACTGCAACCCTGGTGTAATATTTACCGTCAGTAATGGCGGTGCTTGGGGATTAGTCGCACTGAAGGTACTGCCATTAGGAAACTTGAAACTGCTTGCTGTAGTTGCAGAAAACGAGCCACCAATATCTAATCGGGCATTTGATCCAAAAACAATACCATTGGGATTGAGCAGGAATAAGTTTGCTGTGCCGTTAGCGCGAATCAAGCCGTCAATATTAGAAATTGACTTACCCGTTACTCGTGTCAGGATGTTCTGAATATTGAGTGCATTATTGAAGAAAGCAGTACTGCCATTGGGAACAGAGAATTCTTGAAAGCTGTGGAACAAATTACCTCCTCTTGTGGTTCCACCCGAAATAATCCTGGTATTGCCATCTAATCTGACGTTGGAATTATTAGGCAGAGTCCCATCTGGCGTGATTTGGGCGCGAGCGCTATTTGTATATAAGGCTATTACGCTCCCAATCACAATTCCTAGACTTCGCCACCAGTACAAACGTATAGATACCCCAGACATTGCACTCTCCTATTAAAAAGGAAATTTAGCTTGCAATCCTCAATTAAGTATAGGTGTCAGCAAAATCAACTTATGCACAAGCGAGGATATTAGCAAATTGGCGTTACTGAATCAAGTGAATAAACCAGGGCAAACGCATCTAAAGTATAAGAATCCTTTAATAGCAAGGGTTTGAACGTTTGATAATTGAGGCGATTTTTTCATCAATATCCTTATGCAGCAAGGGTTTCACAAATTACGTGCGTTTGCCCTGTTGAATAAACCAATCTCACTGCTACCAATTAACAATCAGAAGGCAAAGCTAAAAAACTTCTGATTCGGGGCCGTGAATAAACCAATCTCACTGCTACCAATTAACAATCAGAAGGCAAAGCTAAAAAACTTCTGATTCGGGGCCGTGAATAAACCAATCTCACTGCTACCAATTAACAATCAGAAGGCAAAGCTAAAAACCTCTGATTTCCAGCCGTGAATAAACTTATCTCACTGCTACCAATTAAAAATCAGAAGGCAAAGCTAAAAACCTCTGATTTCCAGCCGTGAATAAACTTATCTCACTGCTACCAATTAACAATCAGAAGGCAAAGCCAAAAACCTCTGATTTCCAGCCGTGAATAAACCAATCTCACTGCTACCAATTAAGAATCAGAAGGAAGAAAACAAGCTTACCTTCAGTTCAAACCCCAATCTAAAACTCAGGGGAAAAACAATGTCTAACATCAATAACCACGGAGTAGATATGAACAATAACACATTAGCTCAATTGAACTTGAGCGCAGTGAAGGAAATAAACGATGAGGTGGCTGCTACCTGTAGTGGTGGTGTAGCACGTATCAATGACCCAGATCCAGATGTCACTTTGTATGCAGACGGACAGCTGCGAGGAGGTAGTCTGAGGGTCAATGCATCAGTAGGTGATGGGATTCCCAACATCGGAACTAATGGTAGCTTCAACGATAGAACTTCCTCTCTGGTGATTCATCGTGGTCAATGGGAGTTCTTTGCAGATTCAGGCTATCGTGGTCGTTACTCCAGGGTTCTTGGACCAGGATTATACCGGAGTCTCGATGCGACACAGATTTCCAACGACCAATTAACTGGACTTAGACGTGTAGGATAGATTTCACTTTCTTGCAACCATTCTAGGCGTTGTGTCTAAATGATAAAGCTGCCTCAGAGTATAGATTTCTGAGGTAGTGTTAACAGTTTTCAAGTATCAGTTATCAGTTAACTAATATCAATAACTTTACTAGTAATTGTTCCCGGTTCGCTGATAACTGTTTACTGTTCACTGATTTTTTAAACAATGAAATACCACAGCATATTGCAACACAGTGAAGAAGATTGTGGTGCAGCAAGCCTAGCCACAGTCGCCAAACACTACGGACGCACCTTTGCCCTCAACCGCGTGCGAGAAGCAGTCGGCACAGGTTCGCGGGGAACCACACTACTAGGTTTGAGACGAGGAGCAGAAACTCTGGGATTTCATGCCCGTCAAGTCCAAGCTACTCCAGAATTGCTTGAGAAATTACATGAAGTCCCGCTACCAGCCATTATTCACTGGAAAGGCTACCACTGGGTAGTATTATACGGGAAAAAGGGGAAAAAATATGTCATCTCTGACCCCGCCGTCGGCATCTTGTACCTCACCTCCAAGGAGTTAATCGCGGGTTGGGGTGATGGCGTTATGCTGCTGCTAATGCCTGACGACAGCCGCTTCTATGAACAACCAGAAGATAAAATTGGCGGATTTGGGCGCTTTATTGCCCGCGTCATGCCATATCGCAATCTTTTGGTTCAGGCGATCGCCATCAACTTTGCCATTGGGCTTTTATCCCTCGCCTCTCCCTTAATGATGCAACTCCTCACTGATGACGTGCTGGTGCGAGGAGATACCCAACTGCTTACCACCGTGGCAATTGGAGTCATTGCCATGAACTTATTCCAAAGTACCATTGGTTTGGTACAATCTCACTTGGTCGGTCATTTTGGTCAACGGTTGCAATACGGACTCATTCTAGAATACGGGCGACAACTGTTGCGCTTGCCCCTATCGTACTTTGAAGCACGTCGCAGTGGGGAAGTTGTGAGCCGCATTGCCGATGTTCATACCATCAATGCCCTAGTTTCCCAAATTGTCCTCGGTTTACCCAGTCAATTTTTTGTGGCTTTGGTTTCCTTGGGCTTTATGCTCTTCTATAGTTGGCAACTCACTCTAGGTTCCCTCGCCGCCTTTGTCATTGTTACCCTCGTCAACTTGCTTTTTCTCCCCGCCTTGCGCCAGAAAACCCGCAGCCTCATCGTCAAAGGCACAGAAAACCAAGGCTTTTTAGTTGAAACCTTTCGCGGTGTTCAAGTCCTCAAAACCACCCAAGCCACAGAACAAGCTTGGCAAGAGTATCAGACAAATTTTGGTCGCCTTGCCAATCTGGGCTGGAGTACGATGAAGCTGGGGCTTTACAGCAGCACAATTACTGGTATTCTTTCCAATTTCACGAATATTGCCTTACTCTGGTTCGGCTCGCACTTGGTGATTAATCAGACATTATCCATCGGTCAGCTGCTGGCGTATAACGGCATGAGTGGCAGTTTTCTTGGCTTCCTGGGGTCTGTAGTTGGGCTAATTGATGAATTTATCACTGCTCAAATTGTCGTCCAACGCCTGACAGAAGTGATAGATGCTACCCCAGAAGACGAAAACGACTTGAAAAAGCCGATTGCAGAGATACCTGCCAACGCAGACATCACTTGCACCAACCTCAACTTCCACCATGCAGGTAGAGTTGACCTCCTGCAAGATTTTTCCCTGACTATCACAGGCGGTCAAGTTATTGCTCTGATTGGTAAATCTGGCTGTGGCAAAAGTACCCTAGCCAAATTGATTGCTGGTTTATATTCCTCTGAGTCTGGCAATATCCGCTATGGAATGTACAATCAGCAAGACCTTTCTGTGGAATGTCTACGACAGCAGGTGGTACTCGTGCCTCAAGAAGCTCACTTCTGGAGTCGCTCCATCATTGACAACTTCCGCTTTAGTTATCCTAACGTTACTTTTAAACAAATTGTCGAAGCTTGCCAGATTGCTGGTGCAGATGAATTTATTAGTAAATTGCCCGACAAATATCAAACTGTTTTAGGAGAATTTGGTGCGAATCTCTCTGGCGGTCAAAAGCAAAGATTAGCCATAGCCAGGGCAATAGTCACTGACCCTCCTGTACTCATTTTAGATGAATCTACTGGTGCTCTCGACCCGGTAAGTGAAGCCCAAGTACTAGATCAACTGCTTTCCCACCGACGAGGCAAAACCACAATTATGATTAGCCACCGCCCGAGAGTCATCCAGCGAGCTGATTGGATTGTCCTACTAGAGGAAGGGCGCTTAAAAATCCAAGGCACACCAGAGCAACTGCGTCATCAAAGAGGCGATCACTTAGACTTCCTAGACGACGTTGCCCAACCAACGAATGGTTTGATGATGAAAGGTTCTATTTCTCATTCTAATGGAAAATTCCATGCAATTAGTTAAACCCATTGATGAAACTGATAGCTGATATAGAAATCCTATTTGATTTTTGAAACACAGGTAAGGTGGGCACTGCTAGTCAGATCCTGCCGATTATATGAAGGTTTTAGTGGCAGTGCCCACCCTACACTACTGATAACTGATAACTGTTAAACTAACTTGAATTATGATTAGCAACTCCAACTCAGACTTTCTGCCTCCCCCAGTTCAAGAAAACGAATTTCTCCCACCAATGAGTTCCTGGGTTACTATGGGCGGACTGGTGATGGTCGGTATTTTGGGAGTTAGCGTCATCGTTGCTTCTGTCGCTAAATACAAAGTCACCGTTAAAGCACAAGCACTCGTCCGTCCGGCGGGTGAATTGCGGATTGTGCAGGCTGCGACTGAGGGTCAGGTTATGCACATATCCGTCAAAGAGAATCAAGTTGTCAAAAAAGGAACAGAGATTGCAACTATTGATGATTCTCGCCTGCAAACCAAAAAGAGCCAACTACAAAGCAATATCCAGCAGAGCCACTTACAAATCGTTCAAATCAACGCTCAAATTAGTGCTCTTAATAACCAGATAGCAGCAGAAACTGACCGTACCAAGGGGGCTGTTGACTCAGCAGTCGCTGAACTCAGTCGCCGCAGTCGGGATTATCGAGACAGACAAATTACCAGCAACAAAGATGTAGAAGAAGCCGAGGCGAACTTAAAGCAAGCCGAGGCGGAATTGCAAAAAGCACAAGCACAATTACAATCAACCTCTGCGAATTTTAGGTCAAGCCAAGCTGCGTTAAGCGCAGCCAAATCAAAGCGGAACCGATATCAGAACGTAGCCAAACAAGGAGCTCTTTCTTATAATCAATTGGAAGAAGCACAACTCATTGTTGAGCAGCAATCGTCAGCGGTTGAGGTGCAACAAGCAGCAATTGAGGTACAATTTCAAGCGATTGAGCAGCAAAAACAAGCGGTTTTGGCTGCTAGAGCGAAATGGCAACGTACTCAAGCTGCTCTTAATCCTAGTAAAGCAGAAGTGGCGATCGCCCAACAAAGCATTGCCCGAGAACAAGCCACAGGAAAAGCCACTCTCGCAACACTAGACAAAGAACGGCAAGCCCTTATCCAACAGAAGTTTGAAAAAAGTAAACAGCTAGAGCGAGATTCCCGTGAACTCCAACAAGTAATAATTGACCTCAACCAAACTACCATAACTGCCACATCAGATGGTATAATATCAAAACTCAATCTGCGAAATCCTGGTCAAACTGTGCGTTCTGGAGAGGAAATCGCTCAAATTGTCCCCAGTAATGCACCTTTGGTAGTCAAGGCAGCAGTAGCACCCCAGGAGAAAAGCAAGTTGAAACAAGGTCAAAAAGTGCTTTTGCGGGTTTCTTCTTGTCCTTATACAGATTACGGTACTCTTAAAGGTGTCGTCAGCCAAATTTCTGAAGATACGATTAAACCTCAAAATAATGGTGCGACTGCAACTGCTGCTGCAACAGCTTCAAGTCAGCAGGGGGGTGCAGTTGGTACTTTCTATGAGGTGACGATTCAGCCAGAAGTCCTATCTCTTGGCAGGGGTAAAAACCAGTGTGCTATTCAAGTAGGGATGGAGGGCAGAGCTGATATTATTTCCAAAGAAGAGACTGTACTCCAATTCTTTCTTAGGAAGGCAAGATTGATTGCTGATTTGTGACTTTGCCAAATGTTCCAGTTGGCGTCTTCACTCCTAGGGATATCGCAGAGGTTGACTCATAATTTATGCTAGGTTTGAAACATTAAGTTGAAATATCTAATAAAGTTATGCAGGCATTAAGTAGGGAGCATATTGAAATCTCCCCTGATGTACGTGCTGGTAAACCCCGCATTGCTGGTACGAGAATTGCTGTAGAGGATGTGGCTGTAATGCACCTGAAGATGGGGTATTCCCTTATAGAAATCGCTGGCAAGTATGACCTCTCTTTGGCATCGTTATATGCAGCAATGGCTTACTACTTTGACTACCGAGACGAGATAGATCGCCACATGACAGAAGAAGACGAGTATATTCGAGTGTTGAAGTCCAATTATCCTTCACGACTCCAAGAAAAACTGAGGTCGTTGAGGGATGAGTAAGCGTATCCGCTTCCATCTTGATGAAAATGTTGATCCGGCAATTGCACTTGGTTTACGTCGTTACGGGATTGATGTCACAATAACAAGTGAAGCAGGATTACGTGGTCAGACGGATGAGGCTCAGTTAGAGTTTATTCAGCAAAGTCAGAAACCCCATGCCTAAAGGCAGGGGCTTGAAAAAGCCCTAATCTGACCAGATTAAGCCAAAATTCTGGCTACGTTAGAGGCAAGTGTTTAAGAACATACCAAGGGATGCGTAGCTAGTCCCCTGCTCTATAACCGAACAGTTAAACATCTGTACAAGGGTTAAGGAAGTGCTGTTTGGATAGTACCGACCTCTAACATTATCGTTCGCGTTCGCGCAGCGTGCCCGCAGGGCTCAGCGTCTCCCCTTGGGAGAAGCTAACTTTACCCGCGAGGAGGCACTTTATGTGCAAAGTATTTGTTTTAGACACAGAAAAAAGACCGTTAAATCCTGTTCATCCAGCCCAAGCTAGACAATTATTGAGAAACGGAAAAGCAGCAATATTCCGTAATTTTCCATTCACAATCATTTTAAAAGAAGCACGACTTGATGCACCAATTCAATCACTGCGATTAAAGATTGACCCAGGTGCAAAATACACTGGAATGGCTTTAGTCAACGATAGTACTGGTGAGGTTGTATTTGCTGCTGAGTTAAAGCACAGAGGTTTCGCAATTCGAGACGCATTGACTTCTCGTAGACAATTACGTAGAAGTAGAAGAAATCGTAAAACTAGATATCGTCAACCTCGATTTGATAACAGAAAGCGTCCTGATGGATGGTTAGCACCAAGTTTACAAAGTCGTGTTGACAATATTAAGACTTGGGTAAAAAGACTATTTAAAGTTGCTCCAATTGAAGCAATAAGTCAAGAGTTGGTGCGTTTTGATATGCAATTAATGCGTCATCCTGATATTCAAGGCAAGGAATATCAACAGGGAACTCTTGCTGGTTACGAAACAAGAGAATTTCTGTTAGAGAAGTGGAATAGACAATGTGCTTACTGTGGTATCAAAGACGTTCCACTTCAGATAGAACACATTCACCCAAGAGCAAAAGGAGGAACAAACTCAATTACAAATCTTACTTTGTCTTGCGAAAAATGCAATAAAAAGAAAGGAACTAAAGATATTAAGGAATTCCTCAAAAAAGACCAGTCAAGGTTAGAGCGAATTCTTAAACAATCTAAAAGACCTGCTTCAGATGCAGCAGCAGTTAATACAACTAGATTTGCGTTGCTAGATGTATTGAAAACAACTGGTCTACCAGTTGAAACGGGGTCGGGAGGTTTAACCAAATTCAATCGAAATCAACAAGGATTACCTAAAACTCACTGGTTAGACGCGGTTTGCGTAGGTTCGTCAACACCAATTCTTAACATCAAGTGCGTTAAGCCTCTGATGATTACAGCTAATGGTCATGGCACTCGTCAGATGTGTGGGACAGATAAGTTTGGTTTTCCAAGTCGTCACCGCACAAATAAACAAATTCATTTTGGTTTTCAAACTGGAGACATTATCAAAGCGGTTGTTACCAGTGGAAAAAAAGTTGGCGAATATGTTGGACGTGTTCTGTGTCGTGCTACGGGTAGTTTCGACATTGCTACGAAGACAGGGAGAATATCGGGTATTAGTTATAAATATTGTTCGGCAACTCATAAAAAGGATGGATACAGTTATGGTTTTTGAAACCAACTTGACGGCGATTAAAATCGCCTGCGCCTTACCCCCATGTCTAAAGCCAGGGGCTTCCACGGCGCGAAGACTTTGGTGAGCGAGTTATTTTTACTCAAGATGCAGATTTCTTGGTGATTGCCAGTCGTAATAGCAACCATCCTGGAATTACTTATTGTAAGAAAGGAACTCGTTGCATTGGCGAAATTATTGAGCGTTTGGTTCTGATTTACGAAGTGCTTACACCGGAATAAATGATAGGAAATGTAGAGTTTCTCTAAGATGGCACAAGGGAGAAAACTGTGGCAAGAAAGCGCATAATCTATGCGGGAAAAGCGTAAACTTTTTCAGCTTTAAGGGTGGCGCTAGCTCACGCCCAAACAAGCCTGAATATCTTCGCGGGTAATACCAGGATAGTTGCGGAGAATTTCGTCAGTTGTCCAACCTTGAGCAAGAAGGTCAATGATAAATTCAACAGCTTCTGGAGTGCCTTTAATAATTGGTTTGCCGACAAGGACGTTAGAATCAATCGTAATTCGGGATTGCCAGTCCATAGAATTAAGTTGAGTGTGTTGTCTTTATTTTATAGTCGCTTTTACCGCAATGAATCATTTTGAATTTTGACAAGAAGCAGGAGTTTGCCAAGAACTGTGAGGAGTGACACTAGGTGCTTGCGCCACGAGTTCTATGTTTCCATTGCTATCCACTACCCAACCAGTAGCTTCCACAATTGGAGTCGCCGCAGCAACTTTAGTACTATTTGAGACTGCTGTTGGTTGTGGCGAAATTGTTGTTTTAGTAGAGTTTGCTGGTCTTGGTCTTAATCTCACCCAGGCATTGAGAGTGCTTGTATCTTGTAATGGTTCAGTGGGACTGATGGGTAGTCCGCCGCGTCCTGTTGACACAAAGGAACTCTGAAATTGCCGACTTGCAGGAGTGCAGGCGGTGGAAATTTGTTGCGAGGCATCATCTAGATTAGTAGGGAGTGCGATTAAGGCGCGAGTGGGGTCTACTTCAGGTCTGTTAATTTGCACATTGCCGCTTAAATCTGGCGTTGCTCCTTTTGCAGTAATGCTACTCGTTTGCGGGAATGATGTTGTTTGGGATTGAAAACCAAAGATGTTAGCTACATTAATCGTGACATTTCCACCACGAAAGTTTTCAGAATCAGCACGAATATTACTATTCTCATTTTGAACTGCAACAACAAAGCCATTTTTGCCATCAATTTTAATATTACCACCAGTAATATTGTTGCCAGAAGCTTTAGTAGTAATTTCACTATTACGACGCATTATTAATAAATCTCTTAGATTTAGATTTATATTGCCTTGTCCTGCAATAGTGTCGGCTGAAATTTTGCCTCGGTTATCAAGACGAATCAAATTAGCATTTACCGTTAAATTGCCTGCTGCTCCATTTCCCTGACTGCTGCTAGATAGTTCGGCACCATTGGTAATAAGAAGTGACCTAGTTGTAATATCAACATTACCTCCATTGCCCACAGCATTTTCTGTTACCTTACTCTCAATCGTGCTTGGGAATTTATAGCTGCTTGCTCCGTCAATAGATACCGTATCTTGAGCGGTAATTTTTATTTTTCCTGCATTCCCTACTCCGTCCGTGCCTGCGCGCAAGTTCGCACCATTTCGCAAAAAAAGTGAACCTGTATTAATGTTAATATCATTTGCCCTACCTGTTCCTAGAGGGAACACAAGACTATAGGCACCACTTCTGTTTATTTTAATGTCACCATTAACGTTTTTTATATTTACACCATCAAATAAAACAAAATCAGTCGCGTTGATATTGACCTTACCAGCATTTCCATTACCATTTGTACGAGTAGCCAAGAGCGCACCATCAGTGACTTTCAATGATCTAGCAGTGATATTTACATTGCCTCCATTACTATTTGGTTTATCGGTCGCAACTTCGCTGTAAATACCTCCTGGAAAACCTTTTTGGTTGACTCCACTTAAGTTAACGGCATTAGCGGTGTTAATAGTTACATTGCCAGAATTTCCTTGCCCTAGAGTGCTTGTTGCCACAAAAGAACCATCACTCAGCGTCAAAGAATCTGCTTTAGTATCTATATCACCTCCCGTACCAATGGCATTTAGTTGTACTCGACTATAAGCTCCTCCCTCAGTTATAAAAGACACATTATCTCGTGCTTGAATATTAATATTACCGCCGTTTCCCTGTCCAAAAGTATCAGCCTGGAGCGAGGAAGCACTGGCAATTGAGAGTGAACCTGTGGTAATGCTTATATCACCTGCTTGACCCTTGATTCCTCCTCCTAACAGGGTTTTTATAGAACTTCCATCTGATAAAGAGACGGTATCGCGGGCATTAATGATGATATTACCTGCTTTTCCTTCTCTGCTGTAGCTTTCTGCTGTTAATCTAGCTTGGTTGGTGAGCTGAAGCGAACCTGTAGAGATTTTTACAATACCTCCGTCGCCTAATCCTACGCCATATCCTTCCAAACCTACACTGCTAGCAGCATAACTGTTACTACCATCAAATAGAACAGAATCGGCAGCATCAATTATTACATTACCCGCGTTGCCTTCACCAAAAGTACCTGCTGTTAAAAATGATCCATTAGTAACCGAGACTGACCTTGCTTGGATTGAAAGGTCATTTCCATTTCCTTTGCCGCCTTCTTGGACTGTGGTAAACGCTCTACTATTTGCAAAGGAGACAGCATCGCGAGCTTGTATTTGCACACTACCCGCATTTCCTTTTGCAATGGTACTAGCACTAAGAAACGAATTATTATTCAGTGCAAGTGAACCCGTGTTGATTTTTATGATACCGCCATTACCTTCTCCTTTTTCAACTTGGCTTAAGGCCAAGGAATTATTATAAAAATCAACGGTATTACGAGCATCAATTGTTAAATTGCCAGAATTTCCCGTACCTAAAGTACTAACCTTTAATTGAGAGTCGTTACCAATTGATACAGAATCAGCTTGAATCTGCAAATCTCCACTTTTTCCTACACCTGTAGGTTCTAAAGTAGTCCAGCCAAAACTTCCATCTAGAAAAGAGACTTGTGTGCGAGCATTTATATTGATATTCCCGGCATTACCTTGACCAAAGGAACGAGTGTAAATTCTAGCTCCGCCCTTTACGGACAATAAGCCAGTAGTAATATTAATATCACCAGCATTCCCGATGCCATTCGGGCGAACCTGATTTCTAATTTCGCTTTGCTCTTCTATCCTAATTGCTTCCGTGGCGTTAAGAGTAATATTTCCTGCTTTTGCAGTTGCTGAACCCAAAGTTGTCTCGATACCAGCATTGATTGAACTGTTTTTTAATAAATCTATGTTGCGTGCGTTGACTGCAATACTACCACCACTGGCATAAGCAACATTAGCGATCGCTCCATTATTCAAAAATACATTGCTTCGGATTAATTCAGGTACTTGAGTACTCAAAATGTCGCCATTAATAGCAAGATTTATACTTCCTGGAGCAGCTAATCCTGCTAATTCTATTCGTCCACCATAAGCATTTAATTGTCCATTATCCATCGTCACATTACCACCGATTAGTAATATGCTTTTACCATCGGGTACTCGCAAACCAAATGTTTCAAAACCTGCTAAATGAGGGCCAGCACCTGCAATTGAGTTATTTTGAATTGCTCCTGTAGGGATTTGGTTGTATAAAAAAGCTGAAGGGTTAATCGTCAGTAACGGTGAAGGTGCTTCTGGATTTGTAGCGCTGAAGCTGCCTAGATTACCGAATCCTAAAGCGTTGGCTGTTGTAGCAACAAAAGAACCGCGAATATCTAAGCTGCCATTTGGTCCAAATATAATTCCATTGGGATTGATTAGAAACAGGTTCGCTGCGTCGTTAGCTTTGATTAAACCATTAATCTCAGAGATAGATTTACCCGTTACTCGACCAATAATGTTTTGAATATCCCGTGCATTATTGAAAAAAGCTGTTGAGCCACTGGGAACAGAAAACTCAGAAAAGCTGTGGAACAGATTAGCGCCTCTTGTAGTTCCACCCTCAATGATTCGGATGTTGTCATCTAATCTCACGTTGGAATTATTTGGGAGAGTGCTATCCGGAGTGATTTGAGCAACTGAGCTATTTGCAGACAAGACTATCGCACTCCCAATCGCAATTCCTAGACCTTGCCACCAGTACAAACGTATAGATACCCCAGACATTGCACTCTCCTATTAAAAAGGAAATTTAGCGAGTGAATCCTCAATTAAGTATAGGTGTCAGCAAAATCAACTGATGCACAAGCTTTGGATATCAACAAATTTTGAGCTAGGTGAGCGCTGAGTATAGTTTGAGCGCCTCCTTAAAATTGCGAATGCTGCGTTGAAAGCTCAAGACTTCTACGTAATTTTTCCCGCGAATCTTGACTCCACTTGCCTTGCGCCTATCCAGAGTCCGAATAGGCGGCTCCAGAGCCGTGAATAAACGAAACTACTGCTACCAATTAAGAATCAGAAGGCTCAGCTAAAAACCTCTGATTTTCCAGTCGTGAATAAACGAAACTACTGCTACCAATTGAGAATCAGAAGGCTCAGCCAAAAACCTCTGATTTTCCAGTCGTGAATAAACGAAACTACTGCTACCAATTGAGAATCAGAAGGCTCAGCCAAAAACCTCTGATTTTCCAGTCGTGAATAAACGAAACTACTGCTACCAATTAAGAATTAGAGGAGAGGGTACCTGTAGCAGGTGCAGACTATACTCCATTTTTTTATACCTGTATGTAAGCCCATGTTTTTAGTACGTCTGAACTGTTTGGCTGGCGATACGCTTTGCGTTAAGCCTCCGGCTTATCGCGCACAACCGGCACACAAGATGTACTTTCCTTGCATTAACGATTGCTTTGCTCGCGCACTGCGCGGGAGCGCGATTCTCCTTCGGAGACGCCCTCGCGCAAAGCGCACGCTCCGCGAACGCGATCGCCTGCATATCGACGCTATGCTTTCGACCACCAGTTTTTGGCTATGGAGAAACCACTTATGAATGAAGAACACAACATATTTGAAGACAAAGACTTGTCAGAAAAGTTGCCAAAACAACCACCAAATTCACTGCAGCACCTTCAGTCTCATCTATCTCAAATACCAGAATTAGTCAAAAACGTGACAAATACGATCTGGGAAGAACTAACATCTACACAAGAGGTTGACCTTCAACAAAAGCAGCAGGTTTATCACAATATTGCTCAGTTTTTGCAAGAAAAGTTTCAAGTAGAGTTTCAAAAAGTAGAATTTCAAACCTACTTGCAAACAACTTACATATTGTGTAACGAATCCGATCCACAACTGGTAGGGGAGCAGCCACTAAGCGAGCTAGCTCAAAAACTGGCAACCGAAGTAAAAGATCTCATCCTCACTATCAAAGTCAATTACTTGAAACACCAAGAAGTTCCAACTTCTGGCACAGGCGTAAACAGTAAGCACTTGCGTCAAACCGAAATTTTTTACATAGATCGCAATAACCCAAAACCCAACGTTTTTCGGGTTGATGAACAAATGGAATGGGACGACTTACCGAGTGATGTAGGAGAAAGCTTTATCAAGGAAGATTTAGCTCAGATCAGCTTTAAACTTTATCCCCAAGGAGACTAATATTATGCCTGTGGAAATCTTTGTACAAATTCTACTGACTGTCCTGTTTGTAGGAACTGTAGCAGTCGCACTCATCTTCTGGAACCAAATCCTTAACTGGGCAGATCAAACTTTGTTTCCCTGGATTAAGGAAAACTTCCCTGGGTTAGAACAGTATGTTAGAGATGCTTTCGCGGAGGTTCACAAAGTTGTCGGACCAATACGCAAAAATTTCAAAACTTTGAAACAGTTCACCGAAATCAAAAAAGCTTGGGAAATACTCCGGAAATATTTACTGAAAGTATTAGTCCAGTTTGAGCGGAACACACAAAATCAGTGGGTTAAACGGATTACTTCCTGGGCAACTCGTAAGCTTGAGTCCAAGGAGGTGGTGGTACGAATGGTTGCAGAGGAGATAGTTGAAGACGTTGATTCATTGCCACTTGAGGTGCGCCAAGAATGGTTGAAACGAGGTAAAACCACTCAGGATATGGATGTGACTCAGGTGCGCGATCGCGAACTCGACGAACTCGCTATGACCAATTAACATCATTCTTCAACAAGAAAGGAACGGAAAACTTTTAACAAAGAACAGGTCATTCCTCCCTGTTCCCTGGTTCCTTCTGGATAAAATCAGGCGTCCCTTGTCCCCCAAGGTTGGGCTACGCCAAAAAAGACATTATGCCCTTATTGCAATAGGAGGAAACAAATATGCCAGCAAATTGGATCAGAATCGATAAACCTAACCAATCTCATCAACCTCAAGGTATCGATAAACCTAACCAATCTCATCAATCTCAGGCTAATGTAACCGTTTCGTCGGATACTAGCTCTGAAACTTCTGAAATCCAGCGGATGGAAATGTTTGTCCCAGAAACACCCAACCGCAGCCTAAATGACCTGATTGTATCAGCTAAGGTTAAAACCCAGATTGAAACAGCCTTAAACAGCATTCGTTTCCATGATGTGCTGTACCACGAGTGGAACTTAAAAAAGATTGACCCACACGGACATCGAGTAGCAATTAATCTGTTTGGTCCACCAGGAACGGGAAAGACGTTTTGCGCTGAGGCAATCGCTCACTACTTGAGCAAACCAATCATCCGTGTAAACTATGCAGAGATTGAATCTAAGTACGTAGGAGAAACTCCAAAAAATATTAAAGCAGCTTTCAACAAAGCCCGCGAAACCGGAGCAGTATTATTCTTCGACGAAGCCGATTCAATTCTTGGCAAGCGACTCACCAATGTTACCCAAAGTGCCGATCACGGAGTCAATGTCAGCCGTTCCGTTATGTTGTTGGAGTTAGATAACTTCAATGGAGTCGTGATTTTTGCCACTAATTTACCTGGAAACTTCGACGGGGCTTTTGTAAGACGAATTCAGGCACATATTGAGTTTGAACTTCCAAACGAAGATTGCCGAATGCAATTGTGGAATTTACTACTACCTACAGAAGTTCCCCGTGCAGACGATATTACTGTTGAATGGTTAGCGCAAGAGTCTATAGGTTTAGCTGGTGGAGATATTCTCAATGTAGTAAAGTTAGCTGCAAGCCAAGCTGTTGTCCGGACTGGAGAAGAGCGAAGGATTTTACAATCAGATATTCAAAACGCCGTCACCCAAGTCAAGCTTGGCAAAGAAAAAGTTGGTACTGGATTCTCTTATCACAACCTATCTCCTACAACAGTAGTCAAAGAAGAGATAGTTCCACTTGAAGAATTGCCTTCTGACGTTCGTGATAAATATGAGGAAGCCTTGCAACAGGATAATGTTTCCGATGCTATTGCTGTTGGAACTTAATCAGGAATGACTCTATGTTGGGGTGGTGTTACAGATGTGTTGAGGATGATGTTTATATTTATCTTACAGCAAGTAATTAAACAACTGAATCGACACTTTAGAGACACCACCATCTCATCATTTAAGCACTTTTTTTGAAGAGGCGATGCGCCTCTAGCGTCTGCGCTCTCGTCCCGAACGCGCGATCGCTAGCCCCAAAATTGTGTTTTTCACCCCTGTTTTCGACAAAAATTTAAGCAATATTACTTATTGACAAATTGTTTATGATTTTAACCTGTCAAGGATGGTTTAATCTTGTCGTTTTATTCAACTAAATATTGTGGAGTACTGGAAAATTCCCGACGGCGTTGAATAAACAATACAACAACACCGCTTGCAACCACAGCAAAAGCTGAGGGAATAAATGGTAACCATACCCCTTGTTTTAAAACAGCGATGCTCCCAAAAGGAGCTGCCCAAAGGACGATGGGCAAAGCCCCGCTAAGAGCGATCGCACAAACTCCATATAAAATGATAACTATCGCAAACAAGGCGCATCCTTTATTGAGTAGCGAACGACCCACGCACCAAACAATCAAACCAGACACACTCGACCATCCCCATATCCACAGAATATCGCCCCAGAAAGGCAAAACCCCAAGAATTGGACGTTCGTCTAAAACTGCACTCAAAATTTGGCTGACCATTTGCGCTTGTATAAATACGCCTGGTATTTCCCCGTAAGGTTGCAGTGCAGCAGAGTAGGGAGTTGACCAAGTATCGCTGATAGTGTTAGCTGTCACTCCAATGATAACTACCCTATCTTTAAATAAATCAGGCTTAACTCTATCGCTTAATACATCTTCAAGGGAAATTCTGGGAGAATCAGTATTAAGATAGTTGAGCAGTATTTGAATTCCACCTAAATCAACTCCTTGTTGATAGCCACCACTCCGACCAGGCTTTAAGCGTTTAAATACTTTAGAACCAAACTGTACATAATCTTCCTTGAAATCATGTTGAATATCTTGGTGAGTGTTTTCGTAAGGTACGTAAGGAGTAGTTAAATTAAAATTAGATTGAATCTTTTTGTAAGATAAGTAACGAGCAGCCAATTGGAACGAGAGTGAGTAAGGCGTTGCACAAGGAGACGAAGGTTCTTGTGCCATGAGCAGAATTTGGCGACGGACGATACCATCTGGGTCTTGGATTGCATCAGTAAAACCCTGACGTTGTACAGGGACTCCAAGAGGAGGTTTAACACCTTGGGGGTCGTATTTACGGTCTGTGCCTTTACAGACAACTACCACATTTTCTTTGCTCAGTTCAGTGGGAAGTTGTATCGGCTTTGACTTATTTGGGGGGTCAGCAAAATCTCTATAAATATCCAATCCAATGACTCGCGGTTGATGCTTTTGTAATTTGTTAAGTAATTGAGCTAACGTACTATCAGAAATCGATTTCAGTCCTTGAGTCGTTTCTTGTCGGGATTGAATATCTTTTTCGGTGATTTCAACAACGAGCAACCTTGGATCTAACTCTTCCTTTGGTCGCAGGAGTAGCATTTGGTCAAAGATTTGCAGTTCAGCTTTCTCAAAAATCCCTAAATATCTTAGACCTATTGTTGAAAGAGTCACAATAACACTACTAAGTAGTACAGTCCAAAGTTTACACTTTCGAGTCGCAATTGTGCTTTTGGTCTTTGGGGTCGAAATTCTGCTCTGAGTCGAAACTTCGCCACGAGTCTCGGTGTCACCCCAAGCACCGCGCAGTTCTTGCCAAGTTATCGGAACAGTTGTAGGATTTTGGCAAACCACTGGTAACCAGCTAGCACAAGGGAAGTTATTTTCCAACCCCTGAAGTCTTTCCCGCGCTTCTCGTACAGCCAGATAAAATGGCTTATTCCCTGCAAAAGCGACAAGAAAGTTTTTCAAAAACTCCTGTGCGACTAAATCTGGCACCCCTTCGCGCATCACAATCATTTGGGGAATGTTCAAATCAGCCAAATTTCGCGCCAAACCAATGCCATCACACGAGTTAAAAATTGCCAGTTTTAAACCGCGTGTAATTGCTGTCTTAAGTGCATTCTTAAATTGGGAAATTGTTAAACTCTCTGTCTGATTAATGTAAATTTCCCCTATCTCCCCATTAGCATGACTGGTGCTATGTCCTGCAAAAAACAGAATATCCCAATCTTGATTCCACAGTTGTTCATCAAGTTCTCTGCGTGTCGGTTCAACAAGAAATGTAGTTTGGGCATCTGTTAAACCTTGCAACAAAGAGCGGTCTTTATCAATATCAACACCAAAACTGTTACCTAGAATTGCCAAAATCTTGACTTTACCTGTGTGAGATTTTTGCAATACTTGAGGAGATGCATATTCATGATTGCTCAAAGCTAATTCTGCTTTAGGGTAATGCTCAAAAAAATCCCACAGATGCCAAGGCAAGCGATGCAGTAAAGCGATATTCGTTTCAATAATAACTCTAATTTCATCATCTCGACTGAGTAGAGTTCTTAACTTTCGTTCAAGATTTTGAAAGGATTCAGATTTCAACCAAGCATTGATATGTGCTTGTAGCTGTTGACACACTTCATCGAAGTCATTCACAGAGATATTGGTAATATCTTGCGAATGCACTTTTATACGTTGATTGCTGCCCAAACGTTGATGGACAGCTTCGTAGAGTAACTGCCACCTTCTGTAGAGTTCGCTGAGTTTTGGTACTGCTGGCAGACTCCCTGTTATTTTAAATAATTGGTTATTGTGCCAAAGTTGAACTGTGACAACAGGAAATCCTTGATTTAAGTCTCCTCCCAACAAGCTGAAGACGACTAGCTTACTCATTTGTTGTTTGGTAGTTGTGAGTTGTTAGTTGTCATTTGTCCAAGTGCCATATGATAATTGGGATGCTGAAGAGCCAACAAGCTAAGATCCTCTAGAATCCCTACCCATACCCCCTCGTGTTAGTCACAGTAGTTCAGTTGTAATTAACGCTCTGACCAATAACTAATGACTAATGACTAATGACTAATGACTAAATAACAAAATTTTCTGTTATCTGGCAACTATCAAAAGCAACTTGGATGCTAAAACATTCTCCTACTTCTCCATCAAAGCGTTTCAATTGCACGTAGTTATCTTGTTCTCTTGCTTGCACCTCCTGAATGATTTCCCCTGACTCTAAAAGCAAAGCTAACTTGATATTAACAGGTAAGTAAGATTCTCCACCCGTCGGATGAAGTTGCACGCGAATACTAACTTGTTGACTATCCTCTGGTACGAAGGCAACTAATAGCACCACTTTTTGAGACTCTATTTCCATTTCCAAGTCAATCAGCTTGGCTCGTTTGATACTACCAACACCTAACCCAGAGCTACTCCTGAAATTAAAAGCTAGACTGCTAGAATTTGACGGCAAAAATGTCTCTATTGCTTCCCAACCAGTATCATATATACCTTCCAGCCAACGACTGAGATTCACTTGCACTTGGGAAGATTGTGCCTGCTGTCGTTTTTGATACAAGCGCTGCCGCCTCTGCTCATTCTCTATTAGCGCTCCCCAAGTTGTAAATGGCACTGCCAGCCTAGGAAATGTTACAGAGGAATTGCCTAACCGTTGCACAAGATTTTCTGCTTGCTGGGTGGATAATTGTGGTAAAGGAACTATAGCAGCTTTCATCTCCTCTTCTCTACAAAATTGGTAGCTCAAAGAGAAAGCATTGAGGTCTTTTGTTAAATACCTTGCATCTATACAATAAGTTCTATCCACTGAGTCATAGTGAGCCAGAGATTTGAGTTCTTCATGGGTTGTGTAACCCCAAATTCGCACCCACTCGCCATCCGGTTTGACTTGCACTGCTAAATAGTAGTCTGCTGCCCAACTAGAAATATCTACCCATTCCTGAGGAACTTCTAACTCGCTATCATCAATTGCCTCACCGGGGATCAACACGACTCGCCTCCCCTCTAACAAAATTGCTGTGCCATTGACAAATTCCCAAAAAGCTGGCGTACCAGGGAAACTGTACCAAACACTCGCGCTGGGAAAATCTTCAGTTGAGATCCAATCTAAGAAGGCATAAAGACAAATTTGATTTATGTAAGCGCACCAACGACTGCTAGGCGTGGCATAAACCTGGCTTTGCTGCCAGGATTGCGCCTGAATTGTTGGTGATATTTCTAACAACCATTCTCTTGGATCTGCAAACGCGCAAGTCATTTTTACTACCTTATGAAAATTATGGAATTATGTTGTACTCACCATACTGGTTTCTCAGCCATTCTTCCAAAGCAAGACTCATATCTTTAATTTGGTTGGAATCAACAGAAATATTCAAATCCTGGCTCCACTTAACAAGTGCTGCAAGCATTGATTCTCTACCTTTAACCAGTCTGCGAGACACCGTAGGCTGACTCATCTGCAACTGTTGCATAATCTGCTGCTGAGTGAGTCCCTGTTGGTAGTAAAGCTTAAGTACTTCTTGGGTTTGTACATCCAGGCTCTGTAAAGCTTTTAACAATACAGCAGACATCTGAGATATTTGGTTTTGTCGATTTTGGACATCCTCTTCGGCTATCATATCAGCCATTGGTGATGAGGAGGATGGGTCTGGTAAATCAAACGTTACTGTCGTGTCATCATTTTGCTTGAAAGCATTTAGAGATTTCACAGATGGAAACAGATAAGCACGCACGTAGAGAGCTGTTTGGGTTAACCACTGTTCAATTGTCTCTGTTGTGCATTGCCCAGTAGGTTGAGTGAGTTGGCTTTGTTGTTCGCGGTTGTAGAGGTTGGCAATAGCTTCCCACAGTTGACGATTCGGTTTTGGTAACTGACTGGTACCTCCTGGTTGGTTTTGGATGTACAGTTCCTTGAAACAAGTCCAAGCTAAGCGATATTGAGCAATTGCGCTTTGTGATAATCCAGCTTCACTAAGAGCTTCACTAAGCAGCTTTTTGCTCACTTTGCGTAACAATGCCCAATTGGTACAAATATCAGCTTCCTTACGTTGGCGTAAAATATCTCTCAGCCGACTGGGCATTGCCATAATGGCGTAAGCTTTTAAGCTAGAAGATTTTTCTGGGTTGAAGTCTTTGAGAATTGTTTCGACTTCAGCGATCGCCATTTGGAAGTAATCAGCTAGAGTGTATTGGCTAAGAGTAAATTTAGTAACTGTTTTTGAAGCAACCCAGTAACATGGTTCTTGTAAATAAGCCAACAAATGCATTCTGGCAAGGTTATGAGACTGAGTTTGCCAGTGCTTATGCCAGTAAAGCGCCCAAAAGTTTTGTGAGTTAGCTACTTCTGGTGAAGACTCCAAACAATTTTGGATACTTCGACGTAATGTGGTATCAGTCAACCATTTGCTGAATCTGCCTCTTTCCAACTGCACGAATGTTGAGAACATATCCGTAATTTCTTGGCGAGGACGCATAAGCAATTAAAAGTATAAATTGAGCGAGACTGAAGCAACTATTACCTAAGAATAAGCCACAGGCATAGACGCTTCTGCGGCTTATCCCAAGATATTGCTTACCTGAGCATGGAATCGAATGGCGCACATTTGTTATTTCTTAATCTTTATAGAAGATACCCATACTAATTGTGACTTTTACCATAAAATGACCCAAATTGTGAACCATAAAATGGTTCTTGTCAGCTTTTGGTGATCAACACGGAAACTCGTTTTAAGGCAGAAGGCAGAGGGCAGAAGGCAGAAGTAAGAAAAAAGGAAGAGGGAAGAAGGAAGAAGTTAGAAATGATATAATATTGAGACTTCAAACTTCCGACTTCCAACTTATGAAGAACCTAGCCAGAATTGGCTATAAAGTAGTAGATCAATTGTTACCCGGAAAAGCTCTTTTTCAACTGGAAAGTTGCTCTTTTGACGAAGTAACTCATCAGATCACTTTAATTGCCACTTCCACAAAAACTGTTGCTCAGTGCCCGTTGTGCCAAAAATTAAACCATCGGATTCATAGCCGTTACGAGCGGAAATTAACTGACCTACCGTGGGCGAATTACAGCGTTACTTTACAGTTGAGAGTACGAAAGTTTTTCTGCATCAATGCTTTGTGTAAAAGGCGCATTTTCACAGAAAGGTTAGGTGGTGTAAGCGCACCTTGGGCACGAAAGACTCTCCGACTAACTGAAAAATTGACCGCCATCGGTCTAGCGTTGGGTGGTAACGCAGGGGTTCATCTCAGCCAAAACTTAGGTTTTGTTGTCAGTCGAAACACCTTGCTGCAAATGGTACGTAGGATACCATTGCCTTCTGTGAGTACGCCAGTAACTCTTGGAGTAGATGATTTTGCTTTCCGCAAACATCATACCTATGGCACGATATTAGTCGATCTGGAGCAAAGCCGACCAATTGCTTTGCTCAAAGATCGTGAATCCGAAACCTTGAGTGCTTGGTTGCAAGCTCATCCCGGAGTTAAGATGGTTTCGCGAGACCGCTCAAAAGCTTATGAGAAAGGCATTCGTCAAGGGGCACCTCAAGCCATTCAGGTGGCAGATCGCTTTCATCTGTTGCAAAACTTATTTCAAACGCTTGAGCAAGTCTTTGGTACTCACGCCCTTGCGCGTAAAAGTTGTGGAAAAACAAGTCTTTAGTACTGATACTAAAGTGCTAAAAGAGGTGGAAACTTCCCACAACCTTTCGGTGATTGCTGAGGCTAATGCCTGCCCAGTTGTGCCGAGGTATCCCCAAAACACATCTTTAAAAAGAAAAGTCCAATCTGCCAAGGCACAGCACAGACGGATTTTAAGAATTCCTACACAACCGACTGAACCAGAAAATAGATATTCGTAATAATTTTCTAAACAAGGTTCTTCTTCTAAGGGAAGATGCTTCTCCAAGGTTCTAATAACTCTAATAAATTCAGTAACATCTTCAGCCTCATCAAGTTGATAAGGAGTTAAATGAATATCTTCACTACGTCTTCCTACCTGTCCATTGAGAGTTGAGCAATTAAGAAGCTCATAAGTTCCAAATAAGATATGTACTATTCCCGTCAGATTAGCAATTGATTTAATCCAATTCATTTGATGCAGCATTTGGTGTCCACCGGACATCATTAACAAATGTTGAGCTTCATCTACTAGGAAACATCTTAACTGGCGATACCGAAACACCTTCTCCATCGCTCGTCGCAAAGTAGGTGCGTCTTTACGATTGGATTGATTAATCAATCCTAAATCCTTGTTATCATTATCAGTCCAAGAGAATTTATAATTAGACTTATACTCTATTAAAACCTCATTGAGAGATTCTAAAGCCCGAATATAGTAATCCTTATGACTAAAATTTCCTCGTTCGGCTGGAATAGCTTCAACACTAGCGACAGCAATTTTACCAGGGTTCACTTGTAATTCAGGGAGAAATCGTTCCAATAAGAGTTTCTCTAGCCGTAGTCGCAAGGTAGTTTTACCCACGCCAGTTACACAAAAAACTAAAAATACTAGGGTATCCGCAGGTTCAAGAATATTAATTAATAGCCTGTCCAAAGCTTCTTTAAGTTTGCGGTGGGGAACTGTAATACTTTTGAAGTAACAAGTCTTATCTTCACTAGATTTATTTAGGAGTTCTTGCGTAAATGCTCGTGCATTAGTATTTACCATAACTCCTCATTCGTATATGGATTAATTGTATTAAAATTTATTTTTGTTTCTAAACCTTTTTCTGGCTTCAGATTGCTTTTAGCAACTTTATTAACTTTTTGTGATTTAGTTTTTTTCTGGTCTTCACCTATTGGCTGAGTTATTCTTCCTTCAATAATCGAGCGAACGTCTTGACCGGCTAAATCATGTAATCGTTGTTCTAATATTGCTTCTTTGGCTTCTGCTTCTTCGAGGTAAGCCGCTCTTTCCTTAGCTGTTAAATTGATTCTTTTACTAAATTTCTGTCGAGTGCGACGTAATTCAACTGTGGCTAATTTAACTTCTCGCTCTGAACGATTCTGGAAAGATTTATAATATTGGGAGATACACCGAATCCACTGTCCTTTGACATAAGCATAAGCTGTTCCCATGTCAAAGGGGTCATAGCGCACTGGGATATCTGTTCCTTCTATTTCTGGTTGGATAAACGAATCATCTATTGACCAATAGTAAAGGTAATTGATTTTGACTCCACGGGATGGTTGCACCTTGGCTGTTCCTTTAGGAGTAGATGGTAGAGTAAATATTTTAAAGTTCTCGTCAGAAATAATTTCTTGCATCTTTCTTTGTCCGCTTTTCTCTATTCCTTCTGTGAAGGCTTGATGCGGACTTTTCCCCAGAGTTGGATGTTCTTTATTATCGTAAAATTCATAACTGTAAATGCCAAAGAAAGCATACAGTTCATCTAATGTCCAAACTGCTTGTTTTTTCGGATTATTTGATTTAGTTACTAAACGAACTTGTTTGGTTATTTGCGTGTTTCCTTGAAGATTATGAAAAAATTCTGTATTGGTTGTACCAAAAAGACGTTCAATCACTGACCCAAATCGAGCTTTGGCTGGCGGACGTTGTTTTTTAGTGCAGCCAAAGGCGGCTAAAAGTGTTTCAAAATAGATGCTACTGAACTCAGCCCCGCCATCGACAACAATTGTCTCAGGTAGGCGTGAATATCTCTGCACACAAATTCGCAGCACCATCATAATTGAGCGGTAGCTTGGTTCGTCAAAGGTTAAATAAACCGCTAAAATCCTTCTACTGTAAGCATCCATCAGCAAAGTAGCCCAAGGTCTGCCCAGATTACGCCCTGTACGGGAACAGACTAACTCCACATCTACCTGTGTATGGTCAATGTGAGCGATTTCCCAGGGACGATCTCCATGAGGTGGAGTGGTTAAGTCTAATTCCCAGTAGAAGGCTGATTGCTGATAAGCTGCACGAGAACCAAGCCGTTTTTTAGTTTGTTCATAACCGGAACGTTGCTTGATTCTGTTGCAGAAAGTCACATAGCTTGGTAGTTCCTCCGGATTTTTGGTTTTTTCCCATTCGTGTTTCAAGACTCCGTAAACTGCCATTTTCCCTTTTTGTTTGAGCGTTTCGTAGTGGTCAGCAATAATTTTGTCAATGAAGTCCTGCGTCTGTTGTGATATTTTTGGTTTTCTATTACCTTTGCTTGCATGATTATCGAGCAGCCCAATATATCCCCAGTTATATTTCTTTTGAGCCAGGAGAAATTTAGCTTTCCAATAACGAATAGTACGCTCAGATATAGTAGAGTTATCTGTTGGTTTACCTGCTGCTTGCTGGGTAATAATTTGATAGCGGCGGTTTGCTTGTGCTAAATCACATGGACTGGCTTTTAAATAGCGTTCTATTGCTTCTGGGTGGACAGAAAATGTAAAATTTGTAGATGTTTGGTTACTAATCGCTGCGAAAAGCGAGTTCTCTTCGGTGATTTTTTGCTCTAATAGCCAGCGATTGTAAGCATCAGCTGCTGCTTGATTAACAAATAAATCTACTCTCTCTGGTTCAGCTAAAGAAGCAGCACTCAGGTCAGTATAAATTTCCCCATTAGCTATTAAGGCATTCACCTCATCTGATGTCGCCGTCCTTGTTTGAATCAGGTCAGAGTAGGTTATTCCTGGTGTCATGGCAACCTGCTCTCTAATGCGGTTCGCAACTTCCACATTTATTTGATAAGTTTTGATGGTGTAGGCTTTGAGAAATTGACGATTTCTGTACTTGACCCAATTGATTTCCTTATCAGTACGGAGGCGGTAATACAGACCTAATTGTTGAACGACTTCTGCTACTGGTGGACTTAGCCATCCCACATCTTGAGAAAAAACATAGCGTTCTGGTTGCTTGGTTGCTAGTTTTTCTAATCGAACAGAGGACTTCCATTCTTCAAAACCCGCACTCGATTTTCGGATGACAAAAAAATCACCGAACATGAATCGCTGTTACCGTTCTGCCATTTTTGGCTTTGACTTTTAGGCTGAGACGGTAGGGTTGATCATAGTATTCCAAAACATCATTGTCTTGCTCATATTCTTCGCTTGCTGGTAATTCCACTTTATGGGACTCGAACTGAATTGTTCTGCCCATTTTCATACTGGAGTAACTGCCAACAACGTTGATTCCATTGCTTCTGACTCGCCGTATAGGTTCTGATGACCGAATTTGTTCAATCACAGAACGCGCTTGTCCTGATATTTTGAGGCGGTGACACCAATTATCAAACTCTTGTGCGTTGAGCATTTTTACTTAAAAAAATGGCTTGGACTCACGGCAGGCTTTGACTGAAATTCTTTGGACTCGTGGCAACTTTATCATTTAACTGGAGTCCAACACCTACTTGGCACAAATCGTAATAATCAGGCTTTCAGGCTTTGGTGCGGCAAGCTTATCCTTTAATTTTCGGCAATCTTTTCCTTTAAGTCACACCAGCTACGGCACTCAGGGGAGTGTCAAGCCAAAAACCCGGTTATGATAACCGGGTTTTTAATAGTAGTGGGGTTATATCCCCTGCGGCTCGTATAGAAGTTCAGTTATAAATGAGTCAACTAATAATATCTACAAGCAGAGGTTTATCTGTTCCGGAAAATTGCAACTTTTTTTCTCGCAATAGACTATATACGCGTAATATGCAGTTCCTGGTAATTAGCGCTAAATTAATGCTAGGTGTTTGAGGATATATTAATGCGTCGGATTTCAGTAGCTACTCTCGTCGTCCTAGCGCTCAGCGTAGTATTTTCCACTGCAACGCGTGCTTCTGAGCATCAACCCTTAACTACCCTAGTTATGCGCGCTCGCGTGATTACCATCAATAATAGTCCAAAGGGGCTATCATACACAGTCAAAACTCAAGACGGTACTGTCTTGGATGCTCAACTGAGCGATGCTCAACTACAGGCGAAATATCCTGAGGTCTACGACAATGTTCGTCCAGCAATGGCAGGTAGCGAAAAGACGGGTGACACAATGATTTGGGGTGGAACTCAGCACGTTCCATCTGATGGTTTACCCAAATAGCCTATAACACAAGTTCTTCGTGGATCAAAAAGCTCAGTTGCTTTCTTGCTACTGGGCTTTATTACATTTGAAAAACTCCTGACACAACAATAAAGTTAATTTGAGATTGACGATTCTTAATCACAAAGTAGACTGGGTAGAGAATTCTTCATTTTGTGTCAATTAGTAACTGAGAAATTGGCATTAAATCAGTTATCAGTTATCAGTCAGTCAGGCGTATGGTGGGGGATGCGCTCACCGCCACCAACGCATAAAGATCCAATTGGTGGGGGTTCGTTATTCGCCACCCGAACCAAATAAACCCGTCTTGTGCTTATGTAGCACTCAACTTAGATGGGGGCGGTTCAACGACGCTGGTGATGTCAACAAATCAGGGTTCAAGGGTGTTAAACGCTCCAATACATACAAGAATACCTATGCGCGAGCGTCCTGTTGGCAACCATTTGGGATTTTATGCCTTACCAGAAGAGTAAAGTTACTTGTACGCAGTCTAAGAAATTATCGGCTGCTAAGCTGTCTCCTGCCTGATTTGTACCAAGGCACAAAATCCGTCGCAGGGTAAGAATTCTCGATAACCGTACTTTAACGGACGGACACCACGACAGTTGAGAAGATTAAGATGGCTTAACAAATCGTTACGATAGAGACATCGAGAGGGGTAAAACCAAACCTCTCCAAGCTGAAATCAAAGGTGAACGCCATGAATGGCACTATTCGTGTAGGCAATCTCTTCGGGATTCCCTTCTACATCCATCCGTCCTGGTTTTTGGTTCTGGGATTAGTTACTTGGAGTTATAGCAGTGGACTGGCGGCGCAATTTCCCCAATTAGCCGGGGGATTAGCTTTGCTACTAGGATTGCTAACAGCGCTACTGTTATTTTCTTCTGTTGTCGCCCATGAATTAGGACATAGCTTTGTCGCCATTCGCCAAGGAATTGATGTAAAATCAATCACACTGTTTATATTTGGTGGGTTGGCAAGCTTAGAAAGAGAGTCAAAAACCCCAGGTGAAGCTTTCTGGGTTGCGATCGCAGGTCCGTTAGTGAGCCTACTGCTCTTCAGTCTCTTTACAGCCGTTGGTTTTGCTACCGCCCCATCAGGAGCATTAGCAGCGATTCTTGGTGTACTAGCTTCAGTGAACTTAGCATTAGCGCTGTTTAACCTCATTCCAGGCTTGCCTTTGGATGGTGGTAATATACTGAAAGCTCTTGTTTGGAAAGTTACGGGCAATCCTTATAAGGGTGTGGTTTTTGCCGGTCGAGTTGGGCAAATCTTTGGTTGGGTGGCGATCGCTTCTGGTTTAGTCCCACTACTGTTATTTGGCAGCTTTGGTAACTTTTGGAACGCGTTAGTCGGTTTCTTCTTGCTACAAAATGCTGGTAATGTGGCTCAGTTTGCCAGAGTACAAGAACGACTGACAGGTTTGACAGCAGCCGATGCGGTAACGTCCGATAGCCCGATTGTGTCTGGTACTCTTACCTTAAGAGAGTTTGCTGATGAGCGCATCTTGAATTGGCAAAACTGGCATCGGTTCTTAGTGACTGATGATAACGGACAGTTAGTGGGAGCAATATCTATTAACGATTTGCGAACTATTCCTACTACACTCTGGTCAGAAACTCAAATTAAAGAAGTCATGCGACCTGTTGAAGAGTTTACCACTGTGAAATCCGACCAACCCTTATTGGAAGTCGTGAAGCTACTAGAACAAGGAAAGTTATCTGCACTTGCGGTGATTCGTGACAATGGCGTGCTTGTCGGAATCTTAGAAAAAGCTTCTATTATCAACCTACTCGAAAAAAGAGCACAAGCTAACCCTGCATAATATTTCGATTCAAGACTTTTTCTTGAACCTCCCTCACATAGTCTGGGGGAATTTTTTTTTAGCTCATCGAGTCGCCCCGATTCCTCCCTGTCTTCTTGTCACCCAAGGCGGGGAGGAATCGGCGCTCCGGGATTGGGGATTGGGGATTGGGTTCAAGTCCCAAATCCTAATTCCTTATCCCAATCACTGTTATTAGGGCACAGTACAATCTCCGTCCTCAATTCCTCAAGGATCCCCAGTCCCTAATCCCTAGTCCCCAGTCCCCGTGAATAGCTTATTGTTACAAAGAATCGCCAGTAGAAGCCGTACTCTAACCCAACGGCTAGACTAGAACAACAAGGTAACAATTAAAGGAACATTATGATGAGCGATCGCGATTACACATTAATTATCGATAAAAGCGGGAGTATGTCCACTCCAGACCAAGCCGGTGGTAGAAGTCGCTGGGAGATAGCCCAAGAATCTACACTCGCTTTAGCAAGAAAATGTGAGCAATTTGACCCGGATGGCATTACACTTTATGTATTTTCTGGTAGATTTAAACGCTACGAGAATGTCACCTCAGCCAAAGTCGCACAAGTCTTTATGGAAAATGACCCGGCTGGCACGACGAATTTAGCAGGTGTCTTGCAAAACGCTACCAATGATTATTTTCAACGCAAAGCTGCTGGTCAAACTAAGCCCAACGGCGAAACAATTTTAGTTATTACCGATGGCGAACCAGATGACCGCAAAGCAGTCTTTGAGGTGATTATTCAAGCGTCTCGCCAAATGGAACGCGATGAAGAATTGGGAATTTCTATAATTCAAGTAGGTTCAGATCCCCAAGCAACCAAGTTTCTTAAAGCTTTAGATGACCAAATGCAAAGTATTGGTGCTAAATTTGACATCTGCGACACAATTACCTTGGATGACATGGAAGATATGAGCCTCGCTGATGTGTTGATGAACGCGATTACCGATTGATTAGTCATTAATCGACAAACGATAGATATAAATACGGAGAATAATAAAAATGCTAGAAAATCGTGATTATACTTTAATTATCGACAAAAGCGGCAGCATGGCAACCCAAGACCAAAAGGGTGCTAGAAGCAGATGGGCTGCTGCACAAGAATCTACCTTTGCCTTGGCGAGTAAATGCGAGCAATTTGACCCAGATGGTATCACTGTTTATCTATTTTCTGGAAGATTCAAGCGCTACGAAAATGTGACATCTAGCAAGGTATTGCAAATTTTCCAAGAAAATGACCCATCTGGCACAACTGACTTGGCAGGTGTATTGAAACACGCAACTGATAACTACTTTCAACGCAAGGCTAGCGGTCAAACTCAGCCAAATGGTGAAACTATTTTAGTTGTGACAGATGGTGAACCAGACGATCGCAAAGCCGTCATGAAGGTCATTATTGAAGCTTCTCGGCGTATGGATCGCGATGAAGAACTTGCTATTTCTTTTATTCAAGTCGGTACAGACTCTCAGGCGACTCGCTTTCTCAAGGTGTTGGACGATGATCTGCAAGGAGCAGGTGCAAAGTTCGATATCTGCGACACCATCACTATAGAAGATATGGAAGACATGAGTTTATCAGAAGTACTGCTCAATGCTATTAACGACTAAGCATCTTCCTAACTTTTGACTAAATTGAGGAGCAAACTGAATGTGCAGTACTACTGAGGATTTCATATCATGGATTCCATTGACAAACTCTTAGCTGAACTCAAAGCTGAATATCAGGAACAAAAACCCCAACAACAGCAGCCTAAACCCATCTCAGCAAAACCAATGAGTATGCAGCGAAAATCAGAATCGTTAATAGATAGTCTTTTAGCAGAAGTCAAAGCTGATTTTGAGCAAAAAGACTTAGCTGAAAAATTGCAAATACAGCAAGAACAGGAACAAGAACGCATTAGACAAGAACAACTCAAGGCTAAAAAATTAGAGGAGTTGAAAAAGCAAGCCAATCTTTGGCTTGCCAAGTTAGATCCACTTTCTTCAGAAGGACTTTGGTTTGAGAGATTTGCTGAAGGATATCCCTCAAAATTAGAGGCGGCAATTGAATATTTACAAACTAATGAATAAACGTTAAAGTGTAAGGGCTGCCGTGAGTCATTAGTCTTTTGTCCTTTAGAATTACTAAAGAGTCATGACAAATGGCAAAGGACAGTTTTCACAAAAAAGTGTAATTCTCAAATATTTTGTTTTTGACTATTTATTTCAGATAAATGCTTTACACCCCACTCGTGCATTGCATAAAGAATTGGTTGAAGGCTTTCTCCTAAAGGCGTTAAGGAATATTCCACTTTAGGAGGAATTTGCGGGTAAACTTTGCGATGAATAATCCCGTCTTCCTCCATTTCTCTTAGTTGCTGGGTGAGCATTTTTTGAGTAATTCCACCCAAAGCACGCTGTAATTCGCCAAAGCGTTTCACACCACCCATCAATTCTCTAATAATCAAAACCTTCCAGCGTCCACCAATCACCCTGAGCGTGGTTTCCACTTCACAAGTTAGCCTGGTATGGTTTTCCGCTTCAGCTTTCATAGTTTCTTTTTGGTAAGTACCTTACTTTTAAGTGCCTACTTTCCATGTTAACTTTACATAGCTTAAAGTTATTACGGCTCAAAAATTTGGCGTTGCTGAATCCATGTATGAAAAAGATGTCGTGTGATCCCAAACCCTTGTAGAGACGTACCATGGTACGTCTCTACACTTGGATTCATACTTCAAATCAGCAACGCCAAAAATTTAACTATAAATAAAGGGACTGGTTCATAGTTGCGTTTCTGCGTAACTACAAGCCTAATGAGCAACCCCCTATCACTTGTTTACTGTTGGGAATTGATTCATGGCAAATATCCTGCATATCGACTCTAGTCCTCGTGGAGAACGTTCTTTCTCCCGCAAGTTCACTCATGAGTTTGTGACAGCTTGGAAAAACGCCCATTCTGGAGATACAGTGACCTACCGGGATTTAGGTCACAATCCAGTTCCCCATGTAGACGAATCGTGGATTGCTGCTGCTTTTACACCACCAGATGCTCGCCCACCCGAACTGACTAAGGCAATTGAATTGTCAGATACTTTAGTTGATGAGTTTTTGACAGCTGACCGCTATGTCTTTGGTGTGCCGATGTATAACTTTAACGTACCCTCTGCGTTCAAAGCTTACATTGACCAAATTGTTCGCGTTGGTCGCACCTTCGCTGTAACAGAGCAAGGCGGCTTCAAGGGATTGGTTGACGGCAAAAAGTTGCTAGTTGTCACAGCTCGGGGCGGTAACTTTTCACCAGGAAGTCCCGCCGCACCATACGATTATCAGGAACCCTACCTGAGAGCGGTTTTTGGGTTTGTTGGAATTACAGATATTACATTCATTAATGTGGAAGACCTCGGCGCGGGTGATGAAGCTCGCGAGCAGTCTTTTGCCAAAGCACATGAAGCTATAGCTCAAGCTGTGGCTAGTTGGTAATTTCATGAAAGGGTGCACCACTTTCGCTGTTGCACCTTTGAATTTAGCGCGGGAAATGGAAAAGTATAGTTTTTAAATAATTTTTTAAACGAACCGCAGAAGTACAAACGAAGCACAAGAGAAGAAGCGACGAGGGACAAAGCAAGCTCACGTTTGTCACAGCTTCGATAGAGGGGCTTCCATTTATTTGTTGCAGTATCTTCTGGGTTATGTATTTGTTGCTACTACCGGGTGCTATATTCCTGTCAGACCTTAAGGCAGATGATTCGTAGACTATATGAGGCACATAAACGTACCAGGTACTCTTAGCTTGTCCCTGGTTAGGCTGAAGTGGTTGGGCAAAAGTCACTTTCCAGTGGTCGCCGCCATATCTTTGAGCATTGCGATCAATAGACGAAACGCGAAACTGCTGACCTGCTTTCACTGCGTACTTGTCTTGTTCTGCGAGGTTTGATGTTTGTACCCTCCAATCTTGCTTGAAAGTTGTATTTGTCGTCGCTCTAATAGTGGGTGAGGTTACTGTATTGCCTAATAATTCTACTTGAGGCACATAAACGAACCAAGTACTCTTAGCTTTCCCCTGACTAGGCTGAAGTGGTTGCTCAAACGTCACTTTCCAGTGGTCGCCGCCATATATCTGAGTATTGCGGTCAATAGAGGAGACGCGAAATTGCTCACCTGCTCTGGCTGCGTACTTGTCTTGTTGTGCAAGGTTTGATGATTGTTCCCGCCAGTCTTGCTTGAAAGTTGTACTTGTCCTTGCTCTGAGAATGACTGAACTTGATGAATCTACTGATAATTCTTCTACATGAGGTACATAAACATACCAGTTAATCTTAGGTTTCCCCTGACTAGGCTGAAGTGGTTGCTCGAAAGTGACTAGCCAGTAGTCGCCGCCATATTTCTGAGTATTACGGTCAATGGACGAGACGCGAAATTGCTGACCTGTTTTAGCTAAATACTTGTCTTGTTCTTGTAACTGAGGATCATTTGATTGTAGTCGCCAGTCCTGCTTAAAAACAGTATTTGTCCTCACTCTTAAAGTGCTTGGCATTGATGCATCTCCTTCTATAGCAGTTTGACGCTTCAGCTATTTATAAATTTATGACCCAAAATTATGATAATTCAGAGCAGGCGTCAAATATATCACAATTTTATTAAGTGTATATGAGTACGTAATAGAATTTAATTTTACGTCTTCCAAAAAAGCTTTAATTTAGTAAAAAAGCTTACAACAGACGCAATTGTTAACGTATAAATGACCCCTTTCAAAAAACCTGTTAATGGGGTGTTTATATAATTTAATATGAACGGTTCAAATTGGGTTAATCTCAAAATGGGCAAGAGAAGATTGGCAAACGCTACATAAGCAATCATTGGATTCTGCCCGTTGTCGATTAAGAGTTGAAGATATTTTCGCTGTTTAAAGATGTCTATAAGTATAGTGAAGGTAATTAGGAGAAACAGTGCGATCGCCGTGGTAACAAAGTAGTAACTCAACGTAGATGGGTCTTTTTTAATTCCTTTTTCAAACGGTTCAAAAAGTAAGCCAAGTGCCAACCAATAAACACCCCACTGATAAAATGATTTCAGCAATTTTTCCGTATCATTAGCCGGATTGACAAATAACAACCAGCTGATTGAACAAAGAACTGCACTCAGTAACGTTGTTTGCCATACCCATCTAGCCTGTAAGCCAATCAGTAGACTCAAACAAATAGCGAACATCAACACAATGATGCTATAAAAACGTAGCTGACGACCGTTTGATTTAATTTCCTGATCTCCCTTATTTATTTCTGGCATTTTCAGCCAATTGAGAATGAGATCTCCCGTAATTGTTCCAGGAATAACGATAAACAAATACTTGAAATAATCAAATTGAAAAATCCAGGGGACAGGCGATGCTTTCCAAAGCAAAGCAATCCAACTCTCCTTAACAGTAGCCGACAGTCGCAAAGCAATCAATAAGCCTAACAATCCTAGACGTAGCAACAAATTATTCTTGGTAAAAAACCAGGCAAGAGAACCAAAAATCACCATATTCGTCAGGACGACTAAAATAATATCGCTCCTGGAAAGAGAAAATCCACTTCCATCTGGATATCTCAGAAAACAGACGAGGATAATTGCTGCGATGTAAGCACCAAAAGTAATCCATTTTGTGTACTGCCTAAATTTTATGTTTACAGACAACCGAACAAACATCAAAAAGAGTATGAAGAAACCCAATAAGGCTATCCACCATGTTTGTTTGGTTGGATTTTGATTGAGCGTAAACGGTCTAATATGTTGAAGGAATATTGCAAATATTCCTAACAAAAATCCTCTTTTAAAAATGTATAATATAACTTGTTTTGTGGTGAATCCTTGAGCAAGGCGACTCGACAGCGCTAAGGGGATAGCTGCTCCCATACAAAACAAGAAAATTGGAAATACAGTATCTACCCAAGTTAACCCAGGTAGATTAGGATTAAAAGTATGGTTAGGTGGAGGCTCCTGAGCATGGTACATCCAAGCTGGCAAAATCTTATATTTTATAGTGCCTGATAAGACCATTGCTAAAATCGCAAATCCACGCAGTGCATCTAAGGCATAGGCACGTTTTTCTTTGGCAATACTGATAATATTTTCGTGCATGAAAATCTCATTTTATTTCATATTAAACCTCTTGCAAAAGTCAATTTTATGAAAAAAAACCACAGATGGACACAGATAAATGATCTGTGTTTTCCTGCATGTATCTGGGGTTCTAAATATCCATTCATCATACTTTTGTAAGAAGTCTATTGTTTCAGCCGTTATATATTATTTCTCCCATGCCTAAGCCTCACGATAAAGATTTTTTTATTTACCTTCGCATTTTTGTTGACTCTTAAATTTATGAAAACCTTCAGCAACTTCTTGTAGCATTTGTTTAAATAATATTTGTCCGTTCATTGGTATACGAGGAATTTCATAGTAGTTTTTTAAACAACCATAATCCAACATTTTATTATTGTATAGATAGCTAGATAAATAATATTTAGAAGCATAGAACTGCACTTGTTTGTTATAAGCCCCATAAGGGTAAGCAAAATGAGATGCTACTTGTTGTTGTGGGTCTAAATCTTGTGTACATTTTCTCAGTTGAATCTGGGCTTGCAATAATTCCTTAACTAACTCCTGACGATTAAGTGTCGTTAAGTCTTTATGATTTAATCCATGAGATTGAATATCATAAAAACCTTTTTTTAAGCCTTCTCTTAATTCCTGGCATCCTAAGTGAATGGCAGCGTTACTTCTCTGCTCTAGAGTACCTGGATTAATAAACAAGACAACTTTTACTTTTTTACCGTATTTATCTTCAATTTTAGATAAAATGGGAAGCAATTTTGTGTATACTGTTTTATATCCATCATCAAATGTAATCATGATGGGCTTTTGATTGGAATGCTCTTTCGGAATTTTTTTGGATTTTGTTAAGAAGAAATCATATAAGTCTTGAGATGTTAAAAACCAATAATTATTATGAACTAAATGCTCTAAAAGTTTCTCTAAATCTTGTTGTGGGTAATGCATATATCCCTGGTCGAACCGAGTAACAGGAGTTTTAGAAGCAATGATGCCATGAAACCCCAAAATAGGAATGACAGGTTCAGTGACGATTAAATTTAGAATAGAAAACAAAATAATAATAGCTAGAACTAAACGAAAGGAAAAATTTTTATTTGTTTGATTCACTTTGATTAATTAGATTCAGTTGATTTCAGCGCAGACAGAGCTAAATTTTCAAAGAATCTAGCTTGTTGCGAATTGTAGTATGGCACAACGAAAGTATAGCGATTGACAGACGCAAGCGCTTTCTGCTACCTAGGAATTTTGGTAATGTATGTAAGCTGAGATTTTGCACCTGTTGCAACAGTGAGGAGGCAAAGCCTCCAAACCCTCGTTACCAGGTTGAACCTGGTAACGAGATATTAGAGCCTCTGGCTCTTGTTGCGTGCAAGATCTGAGTAAGTTTACGACAGATCAGCTAAAACACATATTCATTCCATACTTTCTCGTGAGGATTGTCAAGAGTCAGGAGTAAGTTTTGATTTTTGAGTCTTGACAACCAAGCTGCCTTGACAAAAAATTAAGCAAATTATAATGTCCAACAGCTTAGCACGCCCCAGCTGGGGCTACACGAACAAAACCCGCGTGGGCGGGCTAAAAAATAAAGCGGTAACAAGACTGGATTTGGTATTAAAACCTAGATTTAAGGAAATTCTTTGGAAAAAGTAGCAGTTTACAACCAGCAATGCCTGCTATTATGAGGACTGGTTTGAATCGACTAAATCTGCCACGCCTTGAGCCATTTATTCACAACTGTGTTGAAGAATTTTTTCACCTGATGCTGGCGACGCCACCTGTGGAAAGCGAGTTCGTATTCTTCGCCTTTAGTTTGAAAAGTATTCCAACCATCAAGACCGGCTGCCAACCCACAGCAAAGTAAAATATATAGTGACCAGGAAAGACCGCCACCACTAAGTAGATCTAGGGAGAACAAAAAGGCATTAACAATTGCGTAATTGCCAAAACGCTTCTTGAACCTACCTTGACGATGAGCGTTAAAAGCTTGCCGTTGTTGTATTTCTCCCAGTTGTTCCAGCCAGTCTCGTTCTGCTTGTTTGAGTGTTTCTGGGGAAATTTCCAATTCTGCGGCAATTTCTAGCAATTGCTCGTAGGAAAATTCTTTGTCTTTGTCGTCAGCTTGACGGGCGATCGCCAGATGGAGAATTTGCTGTATATCTTCTTGGCTGTAAGTCCTTGTCACTCTAGTCTCAAAAGCCGCCATAATTCTGTTTCTTTTATTTTTTTCAATAAAAAGTTCTGTTTTGATGCATTGCCACTGTGCGATGCCACCAGCAATGTTGCTACTATTTTTAGACTAGCAAATTATAGCTAATGATGTGAGTAGTGGGTTATTGGTCAGGGCTTACAGCTATTTTCAGGTAAATAGACCACATTTGCCGTAGGGGCACACAGCATTGCTGTGCCCTTACAGTGTGGTTCAAATACGTGAAAACTGCTGTAAGCTGTGACGTTCTGTGTTTCTTTAGCGTCGTGCCATAGATTTATCGTTAAACTATTCTCCCTCACAAGGCTTAAGTAAGTCGGCAAGAAAAAACCAAACTATGTAAAGAAAAGTAAAATCTCTGTATTTGGCTCGTAGTAGCGCTTCAGCGCTAAAGCGCTACTACAAACCAGTGATGATTATTTGCGCCGACTTACTTATCTAATTTCCGTAATTATTTCCCCAAATTCCATCCGTCAGGATCCAACTGTGTTCTGCGTTCTGCCCAAGCTGAGTTCTTCTTACAAAATTTCATGAACTGAGTGATAAGAAAAACCCCGCCCAATCATTTGACAGTGCGGGGAGTGCTGTAATTGGTATCGCGACATCTACTTACTTCTCCGTTTCGGTTCATGAGTTTTACGCATAATTTGCGATTTCTTTACAAAAATTCATCAAGATGAGAAAATGAGAGCGGGAACGAACCGATTCGCGCTCATAAAATTGGTAATAGTAATATGATGCGTTACGGCTTGCGCCTAACACATCCTACAAGAAATGTTTCCCAGGTTATTCAGGTTGTGGCTTTTGAAAAGCATACACATCTTTTATAACTCGTACCCAACCGTCAGACAGAGATTCAAGAATGCGCGAGCCCTTTTCCTTGGTTGCAACTGTGGGATCTCCTACCACTCCACTTTTGCTTAAATCGCGTGTCGCCCATGCAAAAGATAGCTTTCCCTCGATACTTAGCAAACTGCCTTCTGGCTGTTCTGGCGGATACTCAGCAACAGCGGCATCCATCTTCACCTGTTCTGGTAAAATTGCCAGCATGATGCTAGTTTCAGCATCGCCTGCATGGATACCTAATTGTTTTTCCTTGGGCGTCAGTAATTCCCCGGTAATATGCGGCACTCGCCAAGTGAACAGCGGAAACACCAAGAAGTCGCTGTACTTGATATGCAAATCCCGCGCCACAATGTCCATGACTTGGGGTTGTCCGCCGTGGGAGTTCATCAACACCAGTTTTCTAAACCCAGCACGGTACACACTTTCTGCAACTTCCATGAGAGTTGCGATGAGAGTTTCGGCGCTTAGAGTTATCGTACCAGGAAAGTGCCAGTGTTCGTTTGATTTACCGTAATAGAGATTTGGCAGGACATATGCTGGAATGCTGGAGTCTAGCTTTTCCAAAGCTTTTCCCAGAACCGCCACACCAATTGCAGCATCCACAATTAACGGTAAATGGGGACCATGTTGTTCAATTGCTCCCACTGGTTGGATAATTACCACATTTTCCTTGTTTGGCATTGCTTGGATGTCAGTCCAAGTGAGGTAAGGAAAAAAGCGTTTTGGGGGGATAAAGCTGTGCATATATTTACCAAGGTTTGGATCACACCTTGCTGATTTTACAAAAGCCATGAGAACCAAAGCCAGATTTTCTAGTGTTTCATGTGATTAATGATGCAAAGTTTTCATCCTCATAAAAAATCCCAAGTTCGTCACACAGACGCGTATAGAGATTACCTTTGGGGAACGCTGCAACCGCTACACGCGCCGTTTCATCAGTCAAATGTTAAGTAATATTTCGCCAACAGTATCAGCAATAGCCAAATGGGAACCATAAGACAAAGAAGCTGATGTTTGTTTTGGTTTCAAGCTAATCAACGTATCATTATAATCTTTGTCAATTTATGAAATGTTTGTCCAAAGCGTTAATCGCAGGTTCAATGCTGGCTCTGACGCATTTGCTACCAGCTTTAGCAGTTCCAACAGCACCCGAATATACCCAAAGACGAATAACGCAAAATGTTTATGGAGCAGCTTTTACTTCAAGTGGATCTGTAGACCATCTTCAAAGCTCATCCGTAACACCATATCCTTTAAATAAGACGATGTGGTTAAATTTTCCTCCTCAGCCATCAAATCCTGCTGCATTTGAATGGGTAGAACTAGGTGGCGGAAAAGGTTTAACTGCAACTTCTATTGCTTTGCCAAATCCACAACTAAATGAACAATCATACTGGGCAGGGCATTATTTCACCTACCAAAGGTTTGATTCTAGTAGAAATAGATGGTATTACGAAGGTCGTATTGGCAGCGCAAATCCAACGGGTAGTCACAGGTATAAGTTAGAGCGGGTTTTGTCGGAAAATAACAAATGGTGTAGCTACGTAGATAATGTAGGCGCTTACTGCATTACAATTGCTGGAGCTAATAACTACAACAGTGCAGTAAATACAACTATCGGTATTGAATCTCAAGACAACCAGCACTCTTTTACCAATGGCACTGGAGCATCAAATATTTGGACATATCCAACCAACGCTACGGGATTTCAGATTTTTGGTGGTACAGCAGTCAATATAGATAACAACAATCGTGGATGGTATTCGCAATGGTTCCCTCTGCAAAATGGGAACAATGGTATAGGTTTCTACAATCAGTAGTTGGTAATACAAATCTTTCAAAATTTATGAATAAAACAGCAATTGTGATCGCCTTTGTAGCAGCTTTATCTATTCCTGGTGGTTTTCTATTAGCACAGCAAGCAAAAGAAAACCCACGTCCTGAAGAGTTGAATGTACCGGGTGAAATTGAAACATACTCTGGAGGTAAAGCCCCAGCTACTAACTATTTGTATCCTGACAACAGCACCAAATCTGAATCTCAACTTACCAAGAAAGAAAACGCTGTAGGACAACTCAAAAAAGGTTTGAATTTAAAGCAAACTAAGTTGATGAAGTATTCTCAATACCTGCAAAATAAGAAACAGCGCGGTGGCGATATTATTGAAAACTTGCAAATTCATCCGAACAGGTTGGTGTGGGTATCAGAAATTGACGCACCCGAAGGATTAGAAGTCCCACAGAAAAACGGCAATCCTGCTAAGTTCCGTAAGTCCGAAATCATAATAGTTACTGACGCGGAAACTGGAACGCAACTAAGCACTGACATTATCGAACAAATCTAAGCTAAGTGTGGTTTGTAGTGGTCTATCGCATCTGACTTTTCACGCCATATGGAAAATCCACGAAAAACCTAACCCCCTAGCCCCCTGACCTACAAGGGTTGGGGAAAAAATCAAGGTTCCTCTCTCCTACAAGGAGAGAGGTTTTCCTATTCAGAAGTGAAAAGTAAGGTCTATCGCATTTTTAAAGGCTTCGTAATGAGTGCTGTCTTCGCTCACAAACAGTCTAGGACTAAAGTCCTCACTACGAACTTATACAACCATCATAATTAATGCGATGAACCAGTAGTCAGAGCGTTAGTCCTCAATTTTGATATTTCTTAACTGACTACAGATCCCGCAAAGCTTGTCTGGGAAATGACTAAGTGTTGAACTTCTTTAAGCTATTTAAAATACAAAATCTGCCTGAGTATATATTGTATAATACGCAAAAAGCCTAACCATAACCGGATATTTCCTAGATACATTAGAAAATATCAACCAATTAGCACATACTGACGAGAGAAAACCCAATGGTTGAAAAAAATGGAGCTATCCGCACCCTATCAGTTGACATTGGTGGTAGTGGTGTCAAAGTATTGGTTTTGGATATTACGGGGAAACCTTTGACTGAACGGGCGCGAACACAGACACCGCAACCTCCAAAACCGCAGGCTGTGATTGATGCAATTGTAGGGCTAGCAGCGACTCAAGGTGAGTTTCATCGTGTTTCGGTAGGTTTTCCGGGTGTGGTGCGCGCGGGTGTCACAGAAACAGCCGCGAACTTAGATCCAGAATGGATTGGATTTGATTTGGCAACAACATTGTCAAAGCGCTTAAACAACCCTGTGCGGGTGATAAATGACGCGGATATGCAAGGTTTGGGGTCAATTTCTGGCAAAGGCGTAGAATTGGTGATTACGCTGGGTACAGGTTTTGGTTCTGCTTTGTTTGTCGATGGTAAACTGGTGCCGAATTTGGAAATGGGGCATCATGAATTTCGCAAAGGGGAGACTTACGAAGAACAGCTAGGACGTGCAACCTTAGAAAAGGTGGGTGAGAAGAAATGGAACAGGCGCTTACAAAGGGCGATCGCATCTCTGGAACATCTGTTCAATTACGATTACCTGTATATCGGCGGCGGTGAAGCGGTACGAGTCAATATCGAGTTGCCGTCTAATGTGAAGATTATCGCCAATATTACTGGTTTATTGGGTGGCATTGCTTTGTGGAAAGATTAAGTAACTCAAGTATCTCATAGCACCGCAACCGCTCTGCGTTACCTCCATGAGCCAACGTAGATCCATCAAGGTTTGGGAATAGTCCTAAATGATTTGTGAAAAAACAAGCTCCCCGACTTCTTAAAGAAGTCGGGGAGCTGAATAAGCTCAAGTTTTACAAATGTGCGGAGGATTGCTAAATAACACGAATCGCGTAAAAAATCTTGTTTTTATTGTTTTTCACGAAGAAGATTGTTCTTGTGCTGCTTGCTGCACCTCTTCTACAGTCAATTCTAACTCCCGTGCCACTTGTTCCACAGTCAACCCTAATCTTAACAACAGAGGTACTGTTCTGAACTTTTCCCGACGGACACCTTCTTCTACTCCTTGCTGATAAACCCTCGTTTGCTTTAAATCACTCAATCCAAACATTTCCTGTATCTCCTCTATGCTCATATTTGGAAACTTGTAGACTAAAATCGTCTCTATCAATTGTAGTAATTGCTGCTGTTGCTGTTGAGAGCTTATCTCGTGTTTAGTTCTATCTATCAACTCCCTTGCTTTCTCGATTGCTGTATCTTCATTTTCAATCACTAACTTGACAGTTGCAATGGAAATGGGTGACGATACAGCCTCACCTAATTCATCAAGGTAGATACGGCTAACACGCTGACTGGAAAAGAATTCACGATAATGTTTAATATCTGCTGTATCTATACTCCTAGTGGGATATAACACAGCCGCACGCCAGTCATTTTGTGGTTGATTTTGCCGTAGGTATAAAAAGATTTCTGCAAACAGTCGAGCGTAAATTTCCGCGTCTGTTTGAAACTGAACTTCCACAAAGTAAAGCGGGTTATCACCTTCTTGTGTAGGAAGAAATACACCATCAATTCTAAAAGCTGTTTGCTTGACTTCAACTGATGAAAATTGATAAGCGTTAGCCTCTTGAGGTGGTTCACCAATGAGTTCAAAGAAGATGCTTGGAAATTCTTGAAATAGGCGATAGAAAATGCTGTCAGTTTTCACAAATTCAGTTTTTTAACATAGAAGTATAGAATATCACTGTGACGCAGATTTTAGCATTTGCTCTTGAGGAAAGAGAGTTATTGTTCTTGAACTCTTTCTCACCAAGCGACAGTGCGGGGACGAGTGTTTGATACTCGCGGATGAGTTGATTCGGGTAGTCACTCAGTATTTAATGCTGTATCGAGTTCCTACGGATTTGGAAGTATTGATGCAGATTTTAGTGGGGATTTTGATGGAGGGTTAAGAGGGCGATCGCAGTGACTGCTCAATTTTTTCTTAGCTACAACTAAAAGACGCGCTGTTACAGATTTTGGCTCTAAACATGAGTTGCTTTCAGTAGGCTGAGAGCGTCAAGTGATATGTAAGTACCTGCCCTATGTGCGTTCATGTGATGACAACATTATTGTCATCATCCTTTAGTCTTATTTTATTATTAATTTTTATTCCAGCACCATCAAAAATGTCTCATGTCTAATCTAAGGGACTTCCAAATAAAAAAATATCCCAAATTTTCTTGTGGGATGGGTGTCCCCACCCGTCCTTTGTATTCAGGGCGGGCAGGATGCCCACCCCACTGTTAGGGATAATTTATTTCTTGGAAATCCCTAATCACCTACCAAATCTGAGCCTATTCCACCAACGAAATTTGAATGCAACTAGCTAGAAAAAGTGTAACGGTTATCTATCGGATGGTTTCTGAAATTCCAGCGTATTTATCAGCTATGTATTAGAAATTGTCTTTGTGTGACTACTAGCTACGATGGCGCAAAGCACCCCCACCCTCTAGAAATAAGCAATAGCTCATTCCTGCGAAAGATGAACATTGGCTTCATAAAGCTTAATACATAGAAAGAGAGGGTACGGATGATAAATCATGCAATTAAAGCCAATTAATCAACAGGTTGTTGCCATCGTTGGGGCTTCCAGTGGTATAGGAAGGGAAGCAGCGCTAAGATTTGCCCAACGCGGTGCAAAAGTCATGGTAGCTGCACGCAGCGAAAGCGGACTAAAGTCTTTGGTACAAGAAATTCAAAGCTTTGGCGGTGAAGCAGCATATGTTCTTGCAGATGTCAGCGATTTTGAACAAGTTAAGGCGATCGCAGACAAAACTGTAGCGCTATACGGAAGATTGGATACCTGGGTTCATGCTGCGGCTACGGGTGTACTTGCTCCTTTTGAGCAAATCACACCAGAGGAGTTTCAACGAGTCATTGATGTCACTTTAATGGGACAGGTACATGGTGCAATGGCGGCACTGCCCTATCTCAAACAAGAGGGACGCGGGGCGTTAATTCATATTTCCTCAGTGGAAGGTGTACGTGCTCTACCACTGCAAAGCCCTTACTCTGCTGCCAAGCATGGTGTAGAAGGTTTCTTAGAAGCGCTGCGCGTTGAATTGCAACACGAAAAATTGCCCATCAGCGTCACATCAATAAAACCTTCGGTCATTAACACGCCTTACTACAACAAGGTTCGCACCAAATTAGGAGTTAAGCCTACAGGCATACCACCGTATTATCAGCCCAGCATTGTCGTTGATGCCATTCTCTACACCGCCGAACACCCCACTCGTGATTTTATCGCCGGGGATGTGGGCAGGGTCTTAGATGTGTTGCAGCGCCTTTCACCAGAACTTGTAGATTCGATATTGGCGGTGATCGGCTTTGCGGGACAGCGCACCAACGAACCAAAGTCAGAGGACGCACCAGACAATCTTTTTGCACCCGCCATCCCAGAGTACGACCGAGTTAAGGGAGACTTTGACCATCTGGTGATACCAACTTTCTTGGATTGGTTCGATATGAATCCACAGCTGAAGTGGGGCGCGGTTGGTTTCGCGGCGCTGGGTGTTGCAGCGTTACTTGGCGGCTGGCGTCCTGGGAATGATGTTTGATATTAGGGATTTCCAACTGGTCGCGGCAGTCGCCTTCCACCATACGTACTCGTTGGTGTGGTCAGCCGCTCACGAGCCTTGGGTACTGGGTACTGGGGATTGGGAAAAGATTCCAAAAATGGTACGGGGCTTTATTGCCCCTGACATAATTTTTCGTTTGAAATACCACTACCCCAATCCCTAATCCCCAATCCCTAATCCCTTTTACGAAATAAATTATCGCGCCTTGTGGGATGGGATTGGGGAGCGTCCTATAAACTGGGCGGGCAAGGATGCCCACCCCACAAGAAAAGTTCCGAGCTGTGTTATCAATAATGATCAAATTACTGTCAGGGTTAACTGTTAATCTTCCCGTGCTTTGGGCAGAGGCACAAGTTCTAAAGTAAGCCCATACTCCACCAGTTGCTATAAATGTAGTCAGGCATACTTGCCATTTCCAACTCTTACGCCTGATAATCATTTCAATGTATACCTCCTAAAAAAGGGTATGTTGGCAGTAAGCCCATCCTGAGAAGCCGTTAAGTCGAATCAGTTAGGGCTGATTGATCAGTGGTTTTTGAAGCATGAGTACACCCTACCGTAACTTTTACAGCGCTGATTCTATGATGAGACCACAAATCCTACGGCGGCATTGCCCGTAAAACCCTAGGCGATCGCCATTTAAAATGTTGCTGGACAATGCCCACCTCAATCAAAAGCTCTGTAAAATGCACCAGCACAGTGCTACGGGTGGGCGATCGCATCCCTGGATAGCAATTACTTTAACTTTATTTAAAAGGGAGATGTAGCCTACTCTTTACCTTCTTATGGCAAGAAGACGGTCTGCAATCAGAACTGTTCGTCAGTTCTTTTTTACTAGTTCTTTGGAAGTCCTCATCCTCAATGTTTGGTAAGCAGGGGTTTGAATTCCAGGGCAAACGCCGGAATATCAATAAGAACATCTCAATTTTAATAAAGTCCAAAATAATCGCAGTCAACGCGAATGCTGATTGACTAAATTTTAGGCGATCGCGCCCAGTTCAGTCGTATGCAGGGCGATCGCCCGAAGGGCAGTGGGCTGAGTCCAATCGCTTTGACTTGTGTGAAAATCACTCAAAGGATAAATTCTTATTGTTTTGTTAATACATTAACTAAGGTTTTTGTCAAGATTAATGAGATGCGTTTGGCTTGGTTTGAATCCTCTTTTCATTGATTCTCCTTGCCCTCTTAAAGTTTTGAGATTTTACGAAAAATTTTGCCAAAAAGTTTGCTAACTTAAATTAATTATTTATAATGAGAGGAAATAATTTAAATTTTGAAAGCTTTGTCTTGTGAAGAGTTTGGGTTTTGTATTGTAAAAAACATTTTTATTGAAAATAAACATCATGTTCTCAATCAAGAGTCAAAGTATTTTCAATCAAAGGATTTGAATATATCTCTGCTGTAAGTGACAGACGAAGGATTATTAGATGGTTCTTAATCATCTTACGATTACCTAAGTCACACTTGTCATATGAGATTTTACACATATGATGCAAGACGGCTGCCAATACATTTCGGTTAGTGATGTTTCCGCTCTATGAGATCCCCCAACCCCCTTAAAAAGGGGGCAGATAGTTCCCCCCTTTTTAAGGGGGGCTAGGGGGGATCAAGTACTATCCGAAAAGTATTGAGACGGCTGCTACACACTTGTTATCTGCAAGTTAAACGCATATAGGCTGAAAATTTTTAACAATCTACCGATGAGAAAATCTCACAACAAAACATAAAAATTTTTCAGCATAACTGCCTGATTTTCATTGCAGACATCCTTGAAATTTAGCAAAGGAAAGCTAAAGATGGTTACTTCTTTAACCAAGCAAAGTCAGCCTACATTAGGCTTAAAGCTACGAGATATGGTGTTGGCTTTACTGCAAGAGATGGTAGCTGACTATGACGAAAAGTGGGGTGGAGGAAAAATGTCCGCCGCTGCTTATGATGTTGCTTGGGTGGCTATGGTAAGGGAACGACATAATCCTGAACAGCTAGCCTTTCCAGACTCTTTCAACTGGCTTCTTAGGCATCAATCAAGAGATGGTAGCTGGGGTTATCCACCGCAGACAATAGTACCTACCCTGGCAGGTCTTTTAGCCTTGCTGAAAGCCCCACAGCAAACTGAATCAACTCGCAATGCTGCTAAGCGTGCTGAGGCTCACCTACGGACTGCTTTAAGACAATGGTCAATTGCTAATCACGAAAGCATTGCCTTTGAAATTTTAGTTCCAACACTTTTGCATGAACTAGAAAAGCTAGGTGTGGTGTTTGAGTTTCCAGGTAAGGCTGAACTGTTAAAAATTTATCACCACAAGTTGAGCATTGCCTCCCCAGAACTCATTTACACCGGCAAATCTGGCTTGATTTTTTCTGTAGAAGCTTTCGCCCCTTCTATTGAGTTTCAGCGGTTAAAGCCACTGCAGATAACCAATGGTAGCTATGGCAACTCACCTGCAGCTACTGCTGCTGTTTTGATTCATAGTCCAGAGTGGGATACGGCTGCTGCTGATTGGCTAACACATTTATCGAATCAGGCTCGCAGGAATGGTGATCCGGGTGCTATGCCTAATGCCTATCCGATTGATGTGTTTGAGGGATCTTGGGTCTTATACAACCTTATCCAAGGGGGGTTCGATTTCAAAGATGAAGCTTTCCGCTCAGTTGGAAAAAAGCTATTAATCTGGTTGGAAAAAAGCTTAACCCAGAAGGGAGCAAGCTTCAGCCGATTAACAGGAGTAGTAACAGACTCAGATGATACCGGAATGCTACTGGCAGCGCATAATTTGTTGGCTGAAAAAACAGGAATGAAAACAGTTTCAGTGGACTGTTTACAGAACTTTGAGCGCGACACTTACTTTGCTTGCTTTGAATTGGAAAGAGGTATTTCTTTAAGCGCCAACGCTCATGTGCTGGCAGCTTTATTAAGCGTACCCACTCTCCCTGATTGGGTTGTGAAAAACAACAGTATTAACAAAGTGATTGACTACCTCTACAGCACAAAGAACAGTGCTGGTTACTGGGAAGATAAATGGCACGAGAGTCCTTTTTACGTTACAGCAATTGCAACGATGGCTTTAACACAGCACCCATCCCCATCCGTACGAAATCAGTTGCAACCGACAGTTGAATGGGTTTTAGCAACTCAGTCAGCAAAAGACGGTGGTTGGGGCATGAATGGCAGTGGATCCTCAACGCTGGAAGAAACAGCTTACGCTCTGCAGATTTTGAATGCTGTTAGGCAAAAACCACTAGAAAAAACACTACGAACAACCCAACCAAGCTTAAGTCAAGCTATTAGAAGGGGCGTGGACTACTTATGGCAGCATTTGGATGAATTGAGTTCTACTACAGAAATAGCCGCAAATTCGAGATTACCTCGTTTATGGCGGGGTAAACAGTTATATTTGCCTTCACGGGTAGTTTTTTCGGCAGTGCTGGCGGTGCTCTATCAGGCTTTTGCAAGCGAGCAAGCTGTTGCTGGATAGGCTAGATCAACAAAAATAAGGAGAGTAGTAAAAACATGGAAATCAAAGAAGGTTATTTTAAACAACAGCAAACTTTAAAAAACGCAGATACAGCACAGGAGCATCAAATCAATCGCCCATCTCCTTTTGACCCTTCTCCCACGCCAAAAACCTGCCCTGTTGTACGTGGATATCCCTTCGTTGGTGTTTTACCCGAGTTATTGCAAAATCCTCTGCGGTTGTTTCAACGAGCGGTTAAAGACCACCCAGGCGAAATAGTTGCACTGAAATTAGGACCTATCCAAGCTCATTTAGTCACTCACCCTGACCATGTTAAGTACGTTTTGAACGATAATTGGCAAAATTTCGGCAAGGGTGAGGTCATGTGGAAGCCAGCACGGCAAGTGGTAGGCAACGGTTTGATCACGAGTCACGGCGAAAGTTGGTTTCGCAATCGGCGCTTAATGCAGCCAATGTTCACTGCCAATCAAGCTAATGCTTTAACGGAACTTTCTGTTAAACTGATTGCCGAGCAGCTTGCACGTTTTGAAACAACAGCAAATAGTGAACCAATCGACATAAAAAATGAAATGGCGCTGCTCACGCAAACGGTGATCCTAGGGGTCATATTCAGTTCGAGTATCGACCGCTCTAAAGCTGAAACTTTGACCGAGGCGCTAAAGGTTCTTGTGCGAGAAACTAGCCGTCGTATGTTCCTTTGCTTCCTCCCGAAGCAATTTCCAATACCAGGAGAGAGAGCTTTTCGCAACGCCATCCAAACCACGGATGATACAATTCTCAGTATCATTCGTGCTAGACGCTGGAGTAGTTTGAACTACGGCGACCTATTTGAGCGGTTATTATTTAGCCGCGATGAAGAAAGCAAGACTGGGATGAATGATCAACAACTGCGAGATGAGAGCATCACACTTTTTCTGGCTGGCTACGAGACTACGTCTACAGCACTGACATGGGTCTGGTATCTGCTTGACAAACACCCGGAAGTGCAGAGTAAACTGCGGGCAGAGATTGACGCTGTCATTGGCAAACGACAACCAACTTGTGCCGACGTCGCTAAACTACAGTATACCAAAATGGTCATCCAGGAAGTTATGCGGCTTTATCCGCCTGTCTTGTTCTTGGCGCGAGTCGTCGAAGCGGATGATGTTATCGATGGTTATCCGCTCAAAGCAGGGACTACAGTTGTGCTCTGCAAATATTTAACTCATCGTCTGCCTGAGTTCTGGGATCAACCGGAAGTTTTCGACCCAGAACGATTCGCCTCAGAGTACTCTACACAGCGACACTCTTACAGCTACTTTCCGTTTGGTGGTGGACCGCGCTATTGTATCGGCAAACACCTCGCCCTTTTAGAAATGCAGTTGATTGTCGCCATGATGGTGCAGAAGTACCGACTACGGTGCGTCCCTGGACATCCTGTCAAGGCGTCGCCTAAAATCATTCTTCACCCGCGCTATGGTTTACCAATGACTGTGGAACCAGTTTGATGTAGGTCGTATAAAAAAGAGAGATAAAACTTAATAAATGAATGAGTTGTAAGAACATGGCGAGTGATTTAGAACAACAGCAAACTTTAAAAAATGCACTTGCAGTGAGTGAACTTTCTGGTATTCCAACAGTAGACCGCGCTCATGTGCTACAAACTGCGCTATCTATCTATCCGGAGGTGGAAAATTGGGTAGCACAGTTCCCGGCGTTTCTACCGCAACGGATAGCAGGAGTATGTTTGGCACTAACTGCAACAGCCCCCTACGCAAAACCATCTGTGATTGTTAAAGCGTCTATCCTATCGCTAATCATATGCGCTGTGGATGACTTGCTTGACATAACCGAAGGTTTTGTGAACATAAGGCTGACAGTTGAACAAATGGAGGCAATGTTAACGCTATATGTAAAGCTCGTCCAATCAGGTGGCAACTCAACTTATCGTGATTATCCAGATTTAATTCAGATATTTCCGGCAATTAATGAGTCGCAGCCCTGGGTGCAGATAGCCAATGTTTTGACAAAATTTTGTCGGGAACTGCAGAAATTCCCAGCAGCTGCGATTTATTACGGTATATTTGCGAAACATTTTAAGTTAGGTCTGGAGGCTATGCTCACAGAATTATACTGGAGCCAAGCTTTCAAAGAAACGGGAAATTATCCAACTTATGAACAATATCTCCTAAATGGTAGAAAATCCATAGCAGCACCGCTCGTCCAGAGTTCGTTACTCGCAATGGTGGGTGAACCTGTTGATTCTGAATTTAGCCTTAAGCCTCCCTATAGCAACCTGGAGACTCTCATAGATGAAGTGATGCTGACCTGTGGCAGTAGCATTCGACTAGCTAATGATATATGCAGTTTCGAGCGCGAACGCCAAGCTCAAAAGCCAAATAGCCTTTTAATTTTGATGTTGACTCAGAGTTGCAGCCAGAAGGAAGCTGAAGCGATCGTTCTCAAAGAAATGGATACATACCTGCAAAAAATGGAGGAACCGATTTCTTTACTGCCATTCAGTCTTAGTACCTGGGGAGATTGCACCAGAAGAATGACCTGGTTTTCGTGTGCTTGGTATCAAACTAGGGAATTTCACGATTTTACTAAACAGATGCTGGCGGCTCTGCGATAGCAGCTTACCGAAAAGCTGGGTTTAAAGCCTCGTCCTAGAAGGACGACTTTTTAATTGGGAACAAAATGCCATCGAAGTGCGACAATATAATTAGCCTACAGGTTGAGATACCGCCGATACGTGCCCGACAAATATGGCTCAGCCGAGGATTTATGCGATCGCTTTGCCACACGATGGGTCGGAAAATAGTAAGGGCAAGAGCACCGAAAACTCTATAAACAGGGCAGTAGCTGTTCGACAACAGTGAATGATTTAGTAAAAAACAATTTGGAGTAATCCGCGTACCATGGGGCACATGGGAACGTACCCCGAAATGGGTAAACGCACAGGCGTGTTGTCCTTAAGTGGGTCATAGCCTAAAAAACTGTGATTCGGACAAGTTATGAACTGTAAGACCTATGATAGGGGCAACCCGAAAAAGGCAAGTTCAGCCCAAGAATCCTCATGCCTTTAGGCTGAGGAGTGTCAACATAACTGGTTTTCTGAATTTTAAATTTTGAATTGCTTATTAAGTGGGCAGGTGTCATTAAATATAAAATAAGACCTCACCCTCAATCCCTCTCCTTGCTAAGGAGAGGGAAGCCGGAGGCAGGGTGAGGTTTTATATTTAATTTGTCCCACTTACTACTTACTCGCTACTGCCAATTGCCCACCAAAACGTAAGATGCCCAGTAATAGGGATGAGGGGGTAAAGCTCTCATTTCTTCAAATGGGGGCTTTGTCTTAAGCGACTGTATCAAAGACAATTGAGCCATCCTGAGGGCATCTAATTTTTTCTCTCCTGGTTTTTTTAAGTCTTGGTAAAATTTACTCATCACTTCAGCCGTGGAAGCATCTCCCACAGGCCAGAGAGTCGCGAGAGTACTGCGTGCGCCAGAACGCACGGCAACTCCTGCCAAACCTAAAACAGCACGTTCATCACCAGTCGCGGTTTCGCAAGCACTCAGCACGAGTAGTTCCAAGTTGTTTTCTGCTTGTCTTAATAAAGCACTTAACTCATTGATGCTGATACTTTTTCCATCTCCTGTAATAATAAAGTTTTTTTCGGGATTAGAACTGAAAAGCCCATGAGTCGCTAAGTGGACAACAGGAAAATTAAATTTCATCTGGTTTTGAATAGTTTTTGCCGTAAATTCTTGATTAAGAAGCTTCATAGAAGAAGGAAAAGCTTCTTTAATATCATTTAATTCTTTAGGCACATTAGTCAGTGCAGGAAAAATCTCTTCTTGTACTTTGATTTGCTCACTGACTCCCGCTGCTAAAACCTTAAGCTGTTTCTGCTTAATTAGTTTAGAGTCTACAAGTTGCAGACTTGGAACCAGAGCAACGTTATATTTCTCAATCAGGTATTGTTGACCATCGTAGAGTGCAGCCATTGGCACTCTCTGCAATTGACCATTGGGTACAAAGACTAAAGTTTTAATTTTATTAGCATTTAACTCTGTCTCAAAAGGTTTGATTAACCACTGATAAACCTGTCCAAAAATTGGTAAAAGTCTCTGGATATTTTCTTTTAACTCCTGCGGATCTGGGTTAGAAGTGGATAGAATGTTGCGAGCAGAAGTATTGACAGTTACGTTATCTAAGTTATCATAAAGCCGATCTAGAATGTCATTAACTTGTTCCTCAGTGATAGGAATTGCAACTTCTTGCAAAGGTTTTCCTGGCAAGGACAAGATAACTTCTAAGCGCTCTTTCAAAACAATAGGATAGATGACAGCTGCTTGGGGATCGATATCATCAATCTGCACCGCAATATCCGTTTCCTCTGAACAGGGGTCTTGAAAAAAGTTGTCTAATTCTGCTAATTGTAGAGACTCGATAACTCTGCGAGCAAACTCTAAACGGCTTTTAGGCTTGTTCCCCTCAACTTGTTCCTTTTTAATGCTAGAGTTCGATACCACCAGGGCATTTAACTCACTTGGACTCAGTTGTGATTTCAAAAGTAAATCTGCTAGTTCTAGATAGACCGGTTTGACCTCTTGGAGAAAGTCAAATTGGACATCTCGATTGTTTGCGTTTAAATCGCTGCGCAGAGACTGAAGAGTGTTGAAGGCGGCTGTGTAAGCAGTAATTGCTCCTTTTGTATCTCCTTGTTCTCTCAGTAAACTGCCTAACTGAGATTGCCAAACATAACTAATTTCCCGTGCATCCCCTGTGATATTTTGTCCTGGAGCTAAAACCAGAGCTTGCCGAGTCAGTTCAATTGCCCGACTTAGCTGTCCCTGTTCATGGTATAATCTAGCGAGATAACCGAGAGCATAAGTTTGTGCTCGCCTGTCTTGCAAGGTGACAGCGTCTTGCAGCGCGGCGTTCAAAATCGGTTCAACCTTGTCTATTTGTTTGCTTTGGATTAAACCTTGAGCAAAGTTAATCTGAGCGTAGATTGCTGCACGATTTGGGGAAAGACTGGCAAGAGTGGATTCAATTTGACTTTGCAAAGCTTGTCGATCTTGACTCAACCTCACTTCTAACTGAGACAAAAAATCCTTTCCCCGTTGAATCAACTGAGATTCTCCAAACTTAGACCAAGAAGCGATACGCCGATTCGTTTGCTCTTCCCACCATTTTTGCAGCTCTAGTAATAGTTTAAAGTGATTGAGTTGTGCCTGAATTTTAGGAATTGGCGAAGCTGATGTCACCGTTGCTGCTTCGACGTAGTTATTAAAAGCTTGTTGGTAAGGCGCTAAAGCAGCTTGCTGAGATTTGCGGTCTATAATGTCAGTAACCACCTCATAGTCCCAACGGTCTCGTGTTTGCTTTCCTAAAGCGCGTTCGGTGTTACCTAAACTCAGCAAAACAGCACTTGACTCTGGTGATTGTTTCAGGACTGACAAACTCAACTGCAAAACTTTTTTGGACTGGTTCAACAATCCCTGTCTTCGCAAAACTTCACCGAGGCTACGCAAGCCAACAGCTTGAGTTGGCGAAATAGAGTTTCGCTGTTGAGAGTTTGTGAGGAAGTCATCTATTTGTGCTTGACTACAGCTTGGGTTATTAATGGCAAAAGCTTCGAGTAAAGTCTTGCACGCTTTGGGATATAATCCTAAATCTTGAAGAGCTTGGGATTTGTTGATCACGCTCTTAGTTATCCCCTCGCGATCGCCCATTCGCTTATAAGCTTGAGCTGCTTGTTCCCACAACTTTGCTGCTTCATCGAATTTTCCGGCATTGTAGCGTTGTTGACCTTCTCGTGCCAGTTGTAGCGCAGGACTAGAAGAGTTCGGGATTTTCTTCGGGTAGGGTGCCTTTTGGGCATATTCCGAATTTTGCTCCTTGACTCCTGCGCGGCTTGTATTCGACCAAGTTGAAATACTCAGCGTGAATACCAGTCCAAACAAGACTAGAAGGATAAAGACAAATATACGACGGTACTTTTTAATAATCATATCAATTGCAGTTTAAAATCAATCTTATGGTAGTTTTTAATTAGGTAAAATATCGGTTGCTTGTAGGGGGCAAAAGCTTTGCTCAAACGTGTCTAAGGCAAGAACCTTATAATTACCTTGCCTTGTTCCCAGTCTTTTTCTTGTTGTTTGCCTTGTTCCCAGTCTCTGACTGGGAATACCATTGGGAGGCTCTGCCTTGCTTACTTGCGGCACCGCCCCAAGCGCATTTCCTGCTTAGACCTGGAAACGAGATTTTCTTGTTGTTATATTGCCCACAATTTTCGTACAACCCCACCCCGGTTTTGTCTTGCGCCAAAACCGCCCCTCCCCTTAATAAGGGGAGGGGATTAAGGGGTGGGGTCAAACCAACGTGGGATAAAGGTTGCCTTGTTCCCAGTCTTTGGCTGGGAATACGATTGGGAGGCAGAACCTGGCTTACTTGCGGCACCGCCCCAAGCGCATTTCCAGCTTCGACCTGGAAACGAGATTTTAGAATTGCCTTGTTCCCAGTCAGAGACTGGGAGTACCATTGGGAGGCTCTGCCTTGCTTACTTGCGGCACCGCCCCAAGCGCATTTCCAGCTTCGACCTGGAAACGAGATGTTAAAAGGGTTTTGGCTTAAGTTGACACAGATGAGCAATGCTGTCCTCCTACCATGTGGTTTGTAGTCTATGCAATTGAGAAGCGCTGTCATTCCCCATTCTGGTTTCAAAACGGTCTGTACTCCAGTTGAAAATACACGCCATTTTCTTGCCATGTCCTTTTTGTCGAATTAATATCTATTAAAGGAATACCCCAGTCTAAGCGTGCCGTAAATTTGTCCCCCATCTGCCAGATGAAACCGAATCCTACACCTACTAAGGTATTAGGGTCTGGAGTGTTTCCATTTGTGTTCCAGCCAATGCCAAAATCGATGAATGGTGCAAACTGTAAAGTTCCTTCCACCTCTGGTACTCGGACAATGGGCAGCCGTGCCTCTACAGAAGCAGAAATACCATTGTCAGTGAGCAGAGCATCCTGACGATAACCCCTTACACTTGCTTGACCCCCCAAGCTAAACTGCTCTCGAGAAAGTAAAGAATCACCTGCCAGTTGGATGTTGGAACGGACTAACAAGTTAGGACCAATGGCAGGCTTACCTGTTGCTTCTCCTAAGCGCCGCAAATACAGCATTTGCCCCCGCCAAACGAAAAATTGACTATCTGGTTCGCTGCTGTTAACAGTGGCATCAAAGGCACCGATGCCAAAACTAAATTCAGAACGAGCAGCTAAAACATCTTGACGGCTCCGTTGCAGCCATTCTTGACCAAAGTTCAACTCGGAAATACGGGTTTTTCCATTGACATCTGCTCCTGGGAACAAAGGAAAGTTAGCTCCTAAAATGGAAGAATCACTTTCTCGCCTAGCTGCCGTAAAACTAAGGGCAAATTCTTGGCTGCGTTCTGGAGTGGCTGTTTGAATAATTGGTTGGCGAAAGGTGAGTTCAAACTCGCGAGAGTCTACCTCGATGTCCAAATTGTTGAAAGGCGGTTCAACGATGTTGTTGTTGCTAATCCGGTAACCAAAGCGTAGCGTGCCATTACGGGGATTGATTGGTAAGGTGTAGCTGCCCTCAAACGTATTGCTGCCATCGGTATTAATGTAGGCAAAACTCAACTGATCTCCCAGTCCTAGGAGGTTAGCTTCCGATATCTCGACACCGCGTTCAAAACTGCCAACGCCAGGGTTGCGGTTATTATCAATCCTGAATTCGGTGACAAACGTTTTCGCTCCCCTAACCGTCACCTCTAGGGAATTTGCACCAGGTTTCGTTCCAGCCGTCAGTTCAGCATCTAAGCTTTCAATTAAGGGGTTCAGTTGCAGCAATTGCAGTGCTTCTTGTAGGCGGTTGATGTTGAGGGGTTTGGACGCAGCTAAAGCAATGCGACTGCGAACATAGTTTGGATTCAGCCGCCCTTTGGCGATATTAACCTTAATTTCTTCCAGCCTACCTTCAAGTACCTGAATTTTGACGGTACCTGATTCGATTTCTTGACTGGGTATGTAAGCACCTGAGGTGATGTAGCCCTTTTTAAGATAAAGCTCAGTAACTTTATTAGCCGCTTGCAGGAGTTGGTCAAAAGTGATCGGTTGCCCAATGAAGTCACCCGTCACCTGGTTTAACTCTTTCTGGCTAAATACAGTGCTACCGACAAACTCAAACTTCTCAACGAGAATTATCCTAGGCACATTCTGAATTTCTCCAGGAGTACGAGGTCCTGTAGGAAGCCGCTGGAGTGGTTTTTGTTGTGGCGGGAGTGGAGTCGGCTCTTGTTGTTCTGGAGAAATTGGGGTAATAGGATTGATAGGCAGAGGATTGATAGGCAGAGGTTGTTCTGAGGGAATTGGGATAACGGGGTTGATAGATTGCGCCCAAGCAGAAGATGTGTGAGAGAGTAGGGGGAGTAGGGGGAGGAAGAGAAGTGCAAAATGAGGGGCTAGGGCAATGGGGGGATGGGGGGATATTCCAAATTTTGTGCCTCCTGCGGAGGAGCTAGGCAAACGCGCAGCGTGACCGTTCGCGTGGCGTGTCCGCAGGACATAGGGCATATTTTGAATTTTGAATTTTGAATTGATTTGTCCCCATAATTTCAGTTTAATGAGCATGGCACAACGATGCGGTCAATCCAGAAGCGTAGGGGGTAACTATGGGGGCATTAGCACTGAGAACAACGGTACCTTTTGCGTTAACGTACCAGCCTAGGGCTGGAGGCGGTAGCTCTGAGGTTTCCGGTTCCTCAACAGTTCTGATTGAACGAGAGATATTTTCTGCTGGGGAAGGCTCAAAACTTACCAAAGCTTTACTGCTGAGTGGTTCGCTGGGTCGGGGTGGCAATCCCCCGCGCCCAGTGATAGTAAACTCACTCCTATCCTGTTCCTTCTTTGCTGTACACACCTGCGCCACAACTTCTTCAGGTTGAACTATCTCTTGTGGCACATCAATCGCTTCTTGGTTGGCTGCAATATCCGGTGTGATGAATTGTACTGCACCATCTAATCCCAGTTGGGAAGTGGCAGTAATCTGGCATTCTGGGCAAACAAATAATCCTTGAGTGTTGATCTGGATGTTTCCTCCTCTCCCCTCGAAAGCATTGGCGGTGATTTTGCTATTTTCCAGCAACACAACAGAATCAGCGGGACTATTGCCAGTAATGGTGATGTTGCCGCCGTTACCAGTCCCACCTGCTTGTGCTGATATCTGACTGCCGTGGCGGATTTGTAAGGAACCTGTTTCGAGGATGATGTTACCACCTTCACCAGATTGGGTGGCTGCTGTGATACTACCGCCGTTATCCAGTAAAATAGAGCGAGCATTTATCCTGGCGTTTCCTGCATTACCTGACCCCTGATTCCTCACAGTCACTTGACCACCATCCGTGACCCTCAACTGACCTGTATTTATTGTCACGTTTTGTGCTGCCCCACTTGGCACTGCAGGCGTGCGAAAAGCCTGTTGTAAGGCTTGATCCGGTAAAATGCCAGAGGAGCCAATCAAACTCGGATTTATTGCTCCTGGGACTGTACCTTTTACTTCCACGAATTCACGGGCGTTGATGATAACATTGGCAGCTAAACCACTTCCAAAGGTAGAAGCATCGACCCTTCCCCCATCCCGAACAGTCAATCTTGGTGTACTGACTGTTAGGTTACCAGCATCTCCAGCAACTACTGTGGTAGTCAACAAACCGCTAGGTATAAAAAACTTAGGTTCGACACCAGTAATTTCTATAGAATCAGTGGCATTTACGTTCAGATTTCCTCCGCGACCTGTTCCATAAGTGGTGGAGACAATGGTTCCTCCTCCAGTGACGGTCAAACGCCCAGTTGACACTGTATTATTACCTGAATCTCCAGAACCAAAAGTGGCAGTTGCAATAAAACTGGAAACGCTAGGATTAACAGCACTGACTCCATTGACTTGTATGGATTCAGAGGCATTGGCATTGAGATTGCCCCCTGTTCCGGAACTAAAGGTTCTCGCCAAGACGGTTCCTCCTCCCTCCACGACTAGGCGCTTGGTTGAAATATTAATGTCTCCTGCTCTACCCGCTCCCACTGTTTCATTCGTTAAGCTGCTCCGAATTTTTCCATCTGCGTTGGTTCCGCTCACTTTTACAGACTCTGTGGCGTTGACTTGAATTGCGCCTGTGGGTTGGAACCCTTGATTTTGAATCAAAACGAGCGAGCCATCGCTGATTGAGAAGTTTTGCCCCTGCACCTGAATCGAGCCGCCACTACCGCTAGCATCTACTAAAGCCTGCGATCGCATCTCAATATCTTTGAAACCAATTGCACCTTGATACCCCAAAGTCCATCCACCGGAAGTAGGATTAAGACTGACTTGCCCTTGTGCGACACTACCTAACTCTACTCGTCCTCCCTCTGCTGTGAGAGTACCTCCGTCTATGCTAATATTGCCGCCAACCAAAGCTAAGGTTTGATTGGGCTGTACCCCCAGACCTGTTGAGGTATTTATCGTTACAGGCGAGAAGGTGGGATCGGCAATAGTGAAAGCCTGACCCGTACCTTGTACCCGAATTGTTCCCGGATTCTGCCCAAATTGCAAACCGACTGGAACACTGATAGTCAGCAAAGGGCGAACTTGAAGATTTGTGGCGCTAAATTCCACACCATCGGCAAATTTAATGCTACTCGCCGTACTACCTAAAAAAGAACCGCCAATATTCAGTTGGGCATTAGGACCAAAATTAATGCCACTCGGATTAATCAAGATGAAATTGGCACCGTAATTTTCTCTGATTAATCCATCAATATTGGAAATTGAGCCACCTGTGACCCGGTTGATAATATAGTTAATATTATTAAGATTTGTTGTATTTCTAAAAAAAGCTTCGCTGCCAGTTGGAACAGAGAATTCCTTAAAGCTGTGAAATAAATTGCTACCAGCTTGTGCTCCTCCGGTAATTTCAAAGACATTGCCAGAGCGATCGACATTAGTTGGAATAGTTCGATCTGAAGAAATTTGCGCTTGAACAGGGCTACTCGTTACTAGACACCAGAGGTAAACACTAACTGCACTTAAAATTCGCAGAGTAACGTTTGAAAATAGTGGGGGAAGTGGAGGTAGCAGAGGGAAAAATATTTTCATGTGTGGAAGTGGTCAATCCGCCGTGAGGTCTATTTTTGGATATGCAGGCATACTAAGTCGCACATCAAACTGTACAACCGTAGTAGGGGCATCTAGCCCGCGTTCAAACAAGACACTTGCCTTGTTCGCACGCAAGCCAGTCACTTGCACTACATTAACTTGATTGCGACTTGGTATGAGAATCCAACCAAAAGAAGCAGCCGTAAGTGTATGCACCAAGTAGATGCTTGAAGTTGAAAGCTAGAGGAGCCAGTGTCTTTCAACTTGTGCTTTTTTTTCTTAGAGAATAGTAAATAACACTCAAACTAATTCGATAGCACCCTGTTTAAGCGTAAAAAATGGTAAATTTTAGCACCCTGTTTGCTCTCAAATCATGGTAAGCTTCACTTAAGCTTACCTAAGTTCTATTTATATATTAAATCTAAGTAAAATCAACTAAAAACAACACTATAAAGTTTATATTCAACCGTCAATTCAGGTCAAGACAGGAATTCAACTCATGAACAAAAGGCAATTTTGGACAACGACTACGTGGACAACTCCGATGTTGGCGTTAGGCTTTGTAGCATCACTGACTCAACCCAGCACAGCCACTACCCCGAACGTTACCTGCAACACCAACGCTAGTATACCAACAGTGATTGCTAGCTTACCCGAACAGGGAACAGGGAAAGATGTTACAATCCTCAGCTTCCTCCCGGAATATTTCTCACCCAAAGATGCTGTGCAGAACTGCCAGAATACAGCTAAAACTTTGCAGACTCTTTACAAAACAGATCGTGCAAGCTACTTGACAAATGACAAAGTCAATTCAAAATCTGTCGTGTGCGTTGTAGAACGTAGAGGCATTGGTTGCAATCATGACAGTGCCGAGGTTTTATTTACCCTTGGTTCAACAGTTAACTCCTCTCAAGCTTTATACAAAATCCTGGGTAGCGATTTTAAGCAAGGACAACCCCCTGATGCTAGGACTGTCAGTCGAATTTACTCTGATATCAAACCCAAACCTCGTCGTTGGTGGTTCTTCTAATGAGATTATGGGGTGCAGTTCATTTTTGCTTTCTGTGCTGCCGAATAATCTGACTTGAGTTTGAGAGCTTCTTCAAAGGCGATAAGCCCCTTTTGGATTTCAGATGATCGGCATTGTGTCAATCCCAAATAGTACCAAGTTTCAGCTTTTTGAGCTTGTGTCAGCTTGGAACCATTCACCATCTGGTTAAATTGAACAATTGCTTCATCGTATCGCTTCAAGCCCTGAAGCGCTATACCTCGACCACGTTGAGCAGCAAAATAGTTTGGATTGTATGCTAATGCTTGGTCATAGGCTTTCAGGGCTTCTCCGTATTCTTGCTTTTGCGATAACACCTTACCTTTATGGCTAAAAGCAACCGATAAATTTTGCTTACTGGTTTCTTTTTCTTTAATCTGTTCAAAAAGTTTAATTGCTTCGTCAATGGCTGCAAGTGCTTTGTCGGTTTCCTTGAGTGCTAGCAATGATTCAGTTTTGTTAATCCAGAAAACAGGGTCTTTCGAGTCGAGCGTAATGGCTTCATTAAAAGCAGCGATCGCCTGCTCGTATTGCTTGAGGTTATGTAATCCCTCTCCTTTGCAACTCCAAGCATACACCGCCTTCGGTTCGATGATAGTTGCTGCAGAACAGGATTCAACCATCTTGTTGTATTCTTGTAAGCTACCTAGTGCATAGCCTCGGTTAGTCCAAGCTTGGTAGTAGTTACTATCGATGTTTAAAATCTCGTTGTATTTCGTGATTGCCTCTTTAGATTTTCCTTGGTAATATAATTCGTTCGCTTGTTGAAAAAGAGTTTCCACCTCTGGCTGCCTAAAAAAATTAAAGCGAATGACATTAACGCCAAGAACGACCAAGCCGACTATTCCTAGTAAAACCCAAATCCGTTGAAAAATTGTGTTTCTAGGATTGGAAATAGTGTTTGTTGCCTCAAAGGAAGCACTTTCTGGAACTGGTTTACTTTGAGTACTTCTGGTTTTTTGCGAAGGTGATGATTCAAGGCTTTTCTCTAATTCTTGAGTCACCCAATTCAAATCAAAAACAGATTCGTAAATACGATTAGAGATTTTTAACTTATCTTCCTGTTGTACAACCAATCCCAAATTCACCAGTTCTGCTTGTACGGGACTCTTGTCAACTGGAACTTGTTTGTGAACCAAAATTTGCTGATACAGCCGCAGCAGCGATGAGCGATCGCACTGCTTATTTCTCACAAGACCGAAACGTATCGACTTCAAATGCTTAGATGCGGCTTGAGTTTCCCAATGACTAATCAAGCTTTGTACGAACTGCTGCACTCTTGCGGCTTCCTCACCAGGACCAATGAAAGCTTCAAATTCCGCAAGCAATTGACAAAGCTTTTGGGTGAGAAACGGCTGACCACCTGTCCATGACAGGACCTCTTCTAGTAAAATATCCGGACGACTAGCTTTTTCATCTAATTTGAATGATTTAATCGTGCTGTGGGTAAAAGGTCGTAAACGTGCTAACTCTTGGTCAATCCACTGCTGATTAAAAACAGATTGGTAAATGCGGTTAGAGACTTTTAACTTATCTTTTTGTTGCACGACCAATCCCAAATTTAGCAGTTCTGCTTGTACCGGACTCTTGTCAGTTGGAACTTCTCCCAGATACAAGATTTGCTGGTACAGTCGCAGCAGCGATGAGGACTCGCACTGCTTATTTCTCACAAGACCGAAATGTATTGCTTTCAAATGCTCAGATGCGGCTTGAGTTTCCCAATGATTAATTAAGCGAGTTTCCACCAGCTGCTGCACTGTTGCTGCTTCCTCACCAGCACCAATCAAAGCTTCAAACTCAGCAAGCAATTGATAAAGTTTTTGGGTGAGAAACGGCTGACCACCTGTCCATGACACAACCTCTTGTAGCAAAACGTTTGGGCGACTGGCTTTTTCATCTAATTTAAATAAAGGTCGTAACCGTGCTAACTCTTGGTCAATCCAACTTTGATTAAAAACAGATTGGTAAATGCGGTTAGAAACTTTTAATTTATCTTTTTGTTGTACGACCAATCCTAAATTTAGCAGTTCTGCTTGTATCGGGCTCTCGTCAGTTGGAACTTCTCCCAGATACAAGATTTGCTGGTACAGCTGCAGCAGCGATGAGGGATCGCACTGCTTATTTGTTACAAGCCCCTCCCAAATCGACTTCAAATGCTCAGATGCGGCTTGAGTTTCCCAATGACTAATCAAGCTTTGCACGAGCTGCTGCACTGTTGCTGCTTCTTCACCTGCACCAATCAAAGCTTCAAACTCAGCAAGCAATTGACAAAGCTTTTGAGTAAGAAACGGCTGACCACCTGTCCATGACAGAACCTCTTCTAGCAAAATGTCTGGGCGACTGGCTTTTTCATCTAATTTGAATAATTTAATCGTGCTGCGGTTAAAAAGCCGTAAATGTGTTAATTCTGGAGTCACTCCACTTTGATTCAAAGCCGACTGGTAAATGCGATTAGAGGTTTCTGACTTGTGTTCCTGTTGCACGACCAATTCCAAATTCAGCAGTTTTGTTTGTGTAGGATTTTGAAGCGAACCCCCGGATTGTGGGAGTTCTAACGGGTGACCTTTTTTGAATTCAAAGTTCAAAGTTCACGCGTTCAATCCGGAAGAATAATTTTGAATTGATTAATTCTGGGTACAAGCCCCCACCATAATCAATGATATTGGTGGTCTTTAATTAGTTGTGAGTGCAAGCTCCCACTAATTAAATTTTGAATTTTGAATTTTGAATTTTGAATGTTTGAGAAGCGAGTGACGGAGTTAGAAGTCCACACTTTACACCTGGAGGGCGTCAGTGTGTGGTTCTGCCACGTGTCGTTTATTACTAGCATGATGATATGCTACCATACGTTCTGCTTAATAATCACATCAGGAATACTTGCAAACGCAATCCGGGCTAATTCTCGCAGCACCTTCTCAGGATTAATACTACTGTATTGTGCTATTTGCGACTTTAATTGAATTCCCCAAGAATTCCCGGAACCTGCAACAGGGTGGGTATGAATTGCGGGACAATGAGGAGGTACACCCCACTTAAGTATTTGGGGACTTGGATGGAGATGAGGGCAGAAAGAGAAGTTCCACGAAGAAATTCGCTTTCTTACGACCAGATTGCAGGCTCTAAATAGTTTCTGTCCACAATTATCCGGCAAAGACAGCACGACTGCCGTATAATGCTTTGTACCCATATGGCTGCTCAGAAAACTAAACATCTGCCAAAAGTCTGATAACAATGTATGCAAACCTTTACAGGTTTAAACACACAGCACAGATCAGGGTACATGGCTTTAGGTGCATTAACGTCGTTTAAAATCTGCACCAACAATAGCATTTAAGGTTAACAGATCAAATGTGGAATTTATTTTTTGTTCTAGATACTCGAAATTCGAGCAACCAACTGGGAATTAGCAATGCTTTAATTGAAATAAGAGATAAATTTGCATCTTTGTAGTAAAAGTCCTGTGTTACTTAGTAGTATTGATTTCTACACTCCATTAGAGTGCCTCAAAGAAGTCTTCAAGGCTATCTTGCACCAAGTGTGGGGTTATCCGAAAAGACAGATCTGGAGTTTGCCTCATATTGGCAGAGTCAATGCTAGATGCTGTGCTAGAGTGACAACACTAGCGCTCTTTGTCAGGAATATTGTCATAGTTGAAGGGTGTTTGAGGGTTTTTCACAAACCCATTCCTCGTCTCCACAAAGGACGAGAAAGCCTTTCCCACTTGACGAAATACGAGTTTTGCCTCAAGAAAGCACAAAAAGCTTAGCTCGCGTGAATGATTGGCAAAAACGTGCTATTCGCGTCATATTTATGCAAATACCTCTGCTGAAATAGCTATATTGATAGGACAGAAATTCACCAATCTTGATTATGGCAAGTAAATTAGTCTCTGTTAGAGAATACACTGTTAGAGCGCATAAACGACTGATTCAGACGCGGGTTTTCAACTTTGTCTGTAAGGAATGTGGTATTCCTACGAAGCGCGAAACTTTCGGACCTCGACCCTTGTATTGTGAAAAATGCCGTCCTCCTCAACCATCTAAAAAATCGTTAATGAAGCCTAAAAAAGCTAAGCCTAGACCAATGACCTACAAAAGTAACACCGATTTGGGTTGAATTGAAGCTATATGACTACTATTAAGGGATTAGAACCACCGCCAGAAACCTTGCTGGAACCACTGTTGGAATTAAGAGATTACTATGCTGCTCTTGCTTGTGAGTATGAGCGTTTATGGCAAACGGCGCGATCGCAACTTGTTCATGTAGAAGCCTTGTTATCCAACTGGTCTGCGGTAAATAAACGCGACAACCTCACGGCTGTGGTTGAGACGTTCTCTTTTGCACCCACTCCTGTCCAACACGACTCCCTGTCACCAAAACAGCTCGATACGATTTCCAATGTTGACCAACAAGAACGTATCGAATCTGAACTGACTGACGAGGACGAGCAACAGATAGATGTTGATGATGATGATGATGATGTTGAACAAGAACGTATCAAATCTGAACTCACTGACGAGCGCGAGCAACAGATAGATGTTGATGATGATGATGATGATGTTGAACAAGAACGTATCGAATCTGAACTCACTGACGAGCGCGAGCAACAGATAGATGTTGATGATGATGATGTTGAACAAGAACGTATCGAATCTGAACTGAGTGACGAGGACGAGCAACAGATAGATGTTGATGATGATGTTGATGATGATGTTGATGATGATGATGATGATGATGATGATGATGTTGAACAAGAACGTATCGAATCTGAACTGACTGACGAGGACGAGCAACAGATAGATGATGATGAGTCATCCGACGCAGAAGACACAGTCGTTACAGTACCGGCTTTATCGCAACAAAAGGAAACACAAACACAGAACAACGATAACTCTATTCTTGGGACGGACGTTCCAATGCTGCCTCAGTACCAAGTTCTGACTCGAATGCAAGCAATTGAAAAAATATTGCGAGACCATATCGGGACTGTTTGTCATATAGATTTCATTGTGCGCTCACTTTTTGGCGATTTAGAGCCTAGTGTGTTCAAAGTTGTCAAAAGTCGGGTGCAATCTTCGCTGACACACGGCAAAGAAAAGAGTTACTGGGCAGCCTTTCCCGATGAGCCTGGTTGTTACACCCTGGATTTAAATTTGGTAACACTAGCAAATGGTAAGGTCAAATCCAAGAGTATCAAACCTAAAAGGAAGAAACCCTTCCTGCTTTCCAAGGCAAAAAGGGTACCGATGCTAGCTGAATTTGAGGGTAAGTTTTTGATTGATGCCATTTCCATACTGTTGCAAAGAAATTCAGGGAAAATCTTCAGTGTCGCTGAGGTGATCACTGGACTTTATGGCGAACTCAATGCTGAACAACTAAGAGAGATAAAAACTGCGGTGCATAATGAACTTTCTAGAGGTCATCGGATAGGAAGATTCTCTAGAGTTCCGCACAAAATTGGTTGTTACAGCTGGGATTTAAAGAAAATTCAGACAAAATAGCGCCCTCTTAAAGCAACTTGACAAGTCAAAAGTTCAAAGTAAAAGGAGTCACAATACAGAACAAAAGAACCCAGAATCACTCCACACCACTTGCGGTGTGGAGTTGAAAAGAGTGAATTTCGAGCAAAGCTTTAAACCTTAACCCAGAACTCAAAACTTTTATACCTATTCTGATTCCTGTGTTCTGAGTTCTGGGTTCTTTATTCGTAAAAAGTCAACAGAAAAGTCAAATTTTTGTTTCTTTAGAAAGAAATCGGAAATAACACAGTATGCAAAAATAATTCATGGAAGTAGCAGTAAATGAAAGATGCCCCACGTCTTACTGGTAGATGATGAAGAGCCTTTGCGCGAGAGCCTTTCCTATACATTACAAAAAGAAGGCTATACCGTCACAACAGCAGCAGATGGTCACAGTGCTATTAAACAGTACCACAAGCAAGTGCCAGACGTAATTCTGCTAGACTTGATGCTACCGGAAGTGGATGGTATGGAGGTTTGCTGGCGGATTCGAGCATTCTCAGACGTACCGATTGTGATGCTGACTGCTAAAGACCAGGACATCGATAAAATTTCGGGTTTAGAAGCAGGTGCTGATGATTATGTGACGAAACCCTTCAATACTCGTGAACTTTTGGCACGCATCAAGGCAGTGTTGCGTCGTCCCTCCCAAAAGGAATCATAATCAATAATGGGTTGGATACCGCACTTCAAAAGGAATTCTATTCACACCAAACTGTTGGCAACTTACCTGCTGCTGACAGCTTTGGGAACCTCCTTAATGGCAGGATACATTCTCTGGTCGTTCCATGCTTACTTCACAAGAACCAGACAGGCAGATTTGCAGAATTGGAGTACTGCTATTGGTGAGAGTGTTGCTGACGCACTCGAAGAAAATAACCTAAAACGAGTGCAGGTATTGGTGCTCCGTTTTGGTGCAGCAGAAACCATCACAATACGAGTTTTTGATACAAATGGTCAACTCATCGCCACATCTAGCCCTCAGGAAGACCGACAAGTAACGAACTGGTTGAAAGTGCCTGGGATAAATGCCGCAATCAAAAATCGGGAAGAACAGGGTGTGGCAAAAGGTGTTTTGACCAATGATGACAGATTATATATTGCCAAACCAATTGGGCGTAATGGTCGGTTGTTGGGTGCATTGCGGATGTCTGTCACCCTGCAACAGTTTCAAAGACAGTTCTCCACCATCCTCTGGACTGTACTGGGAACGCTGGTGTTCACGCTTGTTGTGTGCACTTTGATCAGTGAGTGGCTAGCGCGTGGCATATCCCGTCCAATTCAGACAATGAAAAACTTTGCTATCCGGCTGGGGAGCGGGCATTTTGGGGATAAGCTTGAGCTGCGTCAGAGCAACGAACTGGATCAGTTAGCACTTGAACTCAACCGCATGAGCGAACGCTTGGCTTCGCTGGATCAGGAACGCAGGGCGTTTTTGGCAAACGTATCTCATGAACTTCGTACACCCATCAGTAATGTCTTTGTAACAGTTGAAGCTCTTCGGAACGGTGCTGCTAGGGATCCGAAAGTGAGCGATCGCTTTTTTCAAAATGTCGAAGACGAAACCAAACGGTTATCGCGGTTAATTAATGATTTGCTGGATTTAGGAAGGTTGGAAGCTGGAGTAACACTCCTGGAAAAGCACAATGTACAACTCAATAGCTTGATCAGCCGTGCTGTCAGAGCTGTAGAATCGCGAATGCAAAATTCGCGAATTTCAGCCGAGGTGAACGTAGCTGACTTGCAAATACAGGGCGACTCAGAACGACTTCTGCAAGCTTTGCTCAATGTACTCGATAACGCTATTAAGCACTCAACCCCAAATTCTCAAATACTGATTACAGGCTACAAACAAGCTAAACAGGCGGTTGTCACCATTCGAGATCAAGGACAAGGAATTAAAGAAAGCGACCTCCCGCATATTTTTGAGCAATTCTACACCGGCGATCGCTCGCGCCAAGGTCGAGGAGTTGGGTTAGGCTTGGCTATAGCTAAGCGTATCATTGAAGCTCACGGAGGTAGTGTCACTGCTACGAGTCAGTTTGGTGAAGGAGCTTGTTTCACTATTTCTTTGCCACTTTAATCATGAAGAAATGCTAACAAGTTCATATTCTGCTGTACTGTATGCGTGGAAATCTTTTCATTCGTGTCTTGCTTAGTATGGTGAAATCCTGAAAATAGAAAAGCGCCTACGAGGTATATAGCTAGAATTGCTACAACTAATAAAAAACCGTTAATGATTGTGTTGCTGGGACGGTTGTTTTTCATTGTTTTGAGCTTAAAAAAACTGCAACATTCTCATCTATCTAAAGATGTATACATTTCTTCTCTTCTAAAATCAGCCTTTTAGTGGCTTTTATAAAGAGGAAGACAAGAGATAGTTTAAAAGCATAAATATTCAGCACAATTGCTGGAAATAGCAAAAATATGGAGGCACAGTTGTGCGATTCGGTCAATGGATCGGCATATTTGTCCTTGTCACATCTGTTTACATTTTGTGGCAAATCCGGCAAATCGTTTTAGTGGTGTTTGCAGCTGTCGTTTTGGCAACAGTCTTAAACCAGGTTGTGCAATTTTTACAAAGATATCGCATCAAGCGAGGTGTTGCTGTTGGCATCTCAGTTCTTCTTCTACTGACTATTGTAGTAGGATTTTTGGCATTGATTGTGCCGCAAATTGTTGACCAATTGCAACAATTTAGCGACTTTGCGCCTCAGACATTAGAACGAATGCGGTCGTGGAATAACTGGCTACAAAATGCAATTCCAGAGCAATGGTTAGAAAATGTCCGTGGTTTAAGGAGTTTGACTCAAGGTTTGCAAGCTTGGTTAAGTGGGTTAGTTAACAACTTTTTCGCCATCATCAGTAGGTCACTGAATATTGTTGTTACCTTTTTGCTGTTCTTAGTTCTAACCATCATGCTATTAATAGACCCCTCGCCATATCGTTCGGGGTTTACACTGCTATTTCCTGCCTTTTACCGTCGGCGAGTCGATGAAATTCTGTCTAAGTGTGAAACCTCTTTAGTAGGTTGGATAAAAGGCACACTCCTGACTATGTTACTTATCGGTGTTTTAAGTTATGTTGGATTGCTAATTTTGGGGGTGCGACTGCCGCTAGTTAATGCTGTTTTAGCAGGATTATTAGAGTTTATCCCTAATGTCGGTCCTACATTCAGTTTAATTCCACCCCTACTGCTGGCATTAGTTGATGCACCTTGGAAAGCAGCCGCAGTGGTAGCATTGTATTTTGGAATTCAGCAAGTTGAAAGCCTGATTGTTGTACCTTTAGTTATGAGGTCTCAGGTCTCCTTGCTGCCAGCAGTGACCTTGTTAGCAGTGGTCGTTTTCTCCTCATTTTTTGGATTTTTAGGACTATTCCTTGCGATTCCTTTAGTGATTGTGTTGCAAATTTGGATCAAAGAAGCTTTAGTCAAGGATGTCCTCAATAACTGGTGGGGAGATAAAAAAGACAGTCACAAACAAGATACAGAAGAAATTGTGGACAATGGTTTGCCTCATACCGCCGTTGAAGATAATGAGGCTAAAGTATAAGCTCTGAAAACTATTGTGTAGTTGTTGGTCGCGGTCCAGGTTGTACTGTGACTTGCAAAGTTTTGTCATTGCGTTGCAGTTGCATTTGCATATTTGCACCTACCCCGCTTTTTTCAATTAACTGCTGCACTGCACCGGCTGTGGTGACAGGTTGATTGTTGATTTGTTGAATGACATCTCCTGGACGTAGTCCTGCTTTGTCAGCTGGAGAACCGGGAACAACGCGGGCAATAAGAATACCTCGGTCTGCCTGCAAACGGATGTTACTGTTAGCAAGACTGTTAATCCGTTGCTTAATTTCAGGTGTGAGGGCTACCATCTGAATTCCTATGAAGGGATGTTCAACTTTACCCTGAGTAATTAATTGCTGGGCAATTCGTTGAGCTGTATCGATGGGAATTGCAAAGCCTATTCCTTGAGCACCTTGGATAATCGCTGTGTTGACACCAATAACTTGACCGCGAGCATTTAGCAGTGGTCCGCCGGAGTTTCCAGGATTAATGGCTGCATCAGTCTGAATAAAGCCAACGCGGCTATCAGATAAACCGATATCACTAATCGAACGATCAGTTGCACTCACAACGCCTACTGTTACCGTTTCTTGCAAACCTAAAGGATTACCAATGGCGATCGCCCACTGTCCTGGCTGCACCTGCTCAGATTTTGCCAGTTCTACAGTTGGTAAATTATTTCCTGGAACTTGCACAACCGCAATATCAGTCACAGTGTCTTGTCCCAAGACCTTTCCTTCAACAGTGCGACCATCGGAAAACGATACCGTCACTGTATCAGCATTGTTAACAACGTGAGCATTTGTGAGAATCTGACCATTAGGATTAATCACAAAACCAGACCCCACACCGCGCTCAACTTGCTGTTGAGGCTGTACTGGTACCTGTTGACGAAAAAACCGCCGATAGAATGGATCGTTAAATATTTCTGGGACTTCCCTTCTGACAGTTCTGGAAGTATTAATTTGCACTACTGCAGGTTCTACCTTATTGACAACAGCAACCACAAAATTGGTATCATCGGGAGTCGGTGCCAAAGGACGGTTATTTGTCGGAACTGACTCTTGGACTGTTTGAGCAGTAGCAGTAGCAGTTTCCTGTGAAGCTTGCTCGTTTCTGGATGAGCCTGTTGAGCAGCCGCTCAAAAATGCCACTCCTACTCCTATAAGTGGTAGCAATAAGTGAGTTTTTAATTTATTCCTAGAAAATTTGTCCATTGTGTTTATTTTTTTACCTAGAGCTTCTATTTTAAATTGATAAGCTTTTGATTATTATTTAAGCGTCTTCTTTTCATCAGACTTTATTGATCTTAGATGTCGGTGTCTAATGTCATCTCCCTCTTTTTTCATGCTTTTATCTTAGGCATGCTTATTGTCATCTATCCAAAGAAAGCTATTTTTTAAAGAATGTAGCAATCCTAAATTTTTAGTGAACAACAAGATTCCCGACTTCTTTAAGAAGTCGGGAATCTGAGCCAATGGATTTATCCGCGAAGCGCTCTTTACGCCAACACAAATCAAATAGGAACGATGTAAACTCAGCTTATCCGGCGGCTCGACCCACAATACCGAGTTGGCGATCGACAGGATTAGAGTCGTTAGCGTCATCAAAAGTCCCTGGAATGGGAACATCTACGTTTTCTTCATCATGAACAGAGTCATTCAAGTCATTCAAATCATTCTGATTTCCAGAAGCTTCTTTATCTGGTGATGGGCTAATTACACTTGGATCAGCACTTTCATGGACTGATAAATTAATAAGCTTGCGTGGTTCCTGAGTCATTTTTGCCTCTTTGGTGAACTTGCTAGACTAACTATCTACACAAGTTAAGACTCGGGCGGGTACTGTTCCCTCTAGCAATGGACGTAGCCTTAAGGATGATAATTGTGGTGATGAAATTCGCAATTCGTAATTAAGTTGATAATTACGAATTACGAATCACAAATTAATGACTATATGCAGGTTGTGCTTCGATGTTTATGGCTGCATTCTCCTGTTGAGCATCTTCTAAAGTAATAGGTACCGGCTGAACGTGCCAAATATCTTGGGCGTACTCGCGAATTGTCCGGTCTGAGGAAAAGTAGCCCGTGCGCGCTGCGTTGAGAATTGACATCTTCAACCAGTTGTCTTGGTCGCGGTAAGCATGGCTAACCCGTTGTTGACACTCAATGTAGGACTGGTAATCGGCAAAGAGGAGATAGTCATCTCGGTTTTTTAGGGATTCTACGAGTGGTTGAAACAAATTGCTGTCACCTTTGGAGAAGTAACCGGATGCAATCTGGTCAATTGCTTGTTTAAGTTGAGGATTGCTGTTGTAATAATCCCAGGGATGGTAGCCTGAGCTTCTGATTTGTGAAACTTGTTGTGCCGTCAGTCCGAAGAGGAAGAAGTTTTCGTGTCCGACGCGATCGCGAATTTCAATATTCGCCCCGTCTAGTGTACCAATCGTCAATGTGCCATTCATCGCAAACTTCATGTTGCTCGTGCCAGAAGCTTCCTTCCCCGCAGTCGAGATTTGCTCGGAAAGGTCAGCAGCTGGATATATTCGCTGTGCTAATGCTACGTTGTAGTTTGCCAAGAAAACGACCTTGAGGCGATCACCTATATCCGGATCATGATTCACCACATCCGCCACTGAGTTAATGAGCTGAATAATCAGCTTTGCCATTGCGTAACCAGGTGCAGCCTTACCAGCAAAAATCACGGTTCGTGGCACAACATCTGCATTGGGATTTTGTTTGATATAGTTATAAAGCGTGATAACGTGCAACAAATTCAAAAGCTGACGCTTATACTCGTGCAGTCGCTTCACCTGTATATCAAACAAGGAATTGGCATCAACATGAACTCCAGTTGTTTGCAGAATGTACTCTGCTAAGTCCTGCTTGTTTTCCTGCTTAATTTGCCGCCATTGGGCGCGAAATTCTTCATCGTCCACAAAGGCTTCTAACTGCTTGAGTTCTTCCAAATTCTTGATCCAACCCTTACCGATTTTGTTTGTCATCAGGAGGGCTTGTTTGGGGTTGGCAATCAAAATCCAACGACGAGGGGTGACGCCATTGGTTTTGTTGCTGAATTTTTCGGGAAACAGTTCGTAGAAGTCTCGAAACAGGTCGTTTGTCAGCAGTTGAGTGTGTAGCGCTGCGACACCATTGATAGCATGACTACCCACACAGGCAAGATGAGCCATCCTCACCCGTTTTTCTGCGCCTTCTTCGATAAGCGACAGTCTGGCAACTTTGTCAATATCTCCTGGATACTTAGCACGAACTTGATCCAAGAAACGTTGGTTAATCTCAAAAATAATCTCCAAGTGTCGAGGTAGAAGTCTGCCAAACAAACTTAAAGGCCAACGTTCCAACGCTTCAGACAGTAAGGTGTGATTGGTAAAACCAAAGGTTCTTTGGGTGATGTCCCAAGCTCTGTCCCATCCTAGCTGATGTTCGTCTAGCAGTAGCCGCATCAGTTCTGCTATGCCAATGGTGGGGTGGGTGTCATTGATTTGAATAGCAACTTTGTTGGGGAAATTGTCAAAGTTGTCATTGTGTTGCAGGTAGTTGCGAATGATATCTTGCAGAGAACAGGACACAAAGAAGTATTGCTGCTGTAAACGCAGTTCTCGACCTTGGTAGTTATTGTCGTTGGGATAAAGGACTTTGGTAATGTTCTCGGAGAAGACTTTCTCAGCAACAGCATTGGCAAAGTCTCCACTGTTGAAAATCTGCAAGTCAAATTCATCACTTGCCTTGGCACTCCACAAACGTAAGGTGTTCACGGTGTTGGAGTTGTAGCCAACCATTGGTGTGTCGTAGGGTGTTCCTAATACGGTTCTTCCTGAAATCCAACGCACTTGGTAACGTCCATGCTCATCCGTGAAAGCTTCGGTATGTCCTCCAAATTTGACTTCCACAGTGTAGTCAGGACGGGGAATTTCCCAAGGATTGCCAAATCGCAGCCAGCGATCAGGAACTTCCACTTGAGCGCCATTGCGAATCTCCTGTCGAAAGATGCCGTATTCGTAGCGAATACCGTAGCCAATGGCAGGAATTTCTAGAGTCGAGAGGGAATCCAGAAAGCAAGCAGCCAGTCGTCCTAAACCACCGTTGCCTAATCCTGGTTCATCTTCCTGTTCCATCAGGTCGTACAAATCATATCCTGACTCTTGTACCACTTGACGGGCTTGCTCGTAAAGTCCAACATTGGTTAAGTTTTTGCCGAGTTGGCGTCCAATAAGGTATTCGGCAGATAGATAGCAAACGACTTTGATATCCTTGGGAAAGTAGGTTTGCTCGACAGTTTTCAGCCAGCGGTGCAGCAGGCGATCGCGCACAGTATACGCCAGCGCCATATAGTAATCATGCGCTGTTGCCCAACCCCTATCTTTAGCTTGGATGTAATAGAGGTTATCGAAAAAAGCACGTTTGAGCGTTTCGATGTCCATTCCCGTGCGATCGTCCTGCACTTGGATGGCGGCGTGTTCTGTACGACAAATGTGCTTTTTCCGATGAGGAATATGCCTGCCATTGTGTTTTTTTAAGCCGTTGCCATTATTCATGGTTCTAATCCAGAAGAGTCATGACAATCTAAGTCACCTAGCATCCAACTTTAGAAGGATGGCTAGCTTTTTTACCTCTAACCAAGGAAACAATAGCGCAAGCAACTGTCAAGCTGTTTTCAATCAAACCTGATGATTCATAGAGATGGAGCGATTTTCTAAGACCTTGAATTTTGTAATATTTTAAGCTTTTTCTCCAACCTTGGATGTAGGAAAGTACTTCTCTAATACCTCACCGATAAACAAAAATAAGATTCCACTTAGGATTCCTGTTCCCATAATGTTCAATTCAATACTACCAAATAGTGCAAGGTCTGAGTTTGTTAGTGTTAAAATTAACAAACATATAACCAAAAAACTACTTACGATTAAAGACAGCTTGACACTGCCTTTTGAGAAGTTATAGCGTCCTGTCTGAGCAAGCAAGTAGGTGACAAAAGGAACAAACACTGCTCCTACATAAGCTGCATAAAAAGACACAATCAGATTGACAATCTCCCCACCTTTGAAAGCAACAGCAAGACCAAACAGAGCATTCGCGGCAGTGACAAGTACCCGACTCCACACAGATGCAGGCAGAATGTTGAAGTCCAAGACAGTCTTGGTTTGCACTCGTAATATACTGCTGCCAATACCCAGTGCCGGAACCAATAAAGACACAATCAAAGCAATGCCCAAAGGCTTTTGGCTACCACCGCCAATCCAGGATAGGATAAACGGGAGAGTTTCTTTACCATCAATGCCAGGAGGCAAAATTCCTGCGTTGTGTGCTGCAACGACAAGTGTCGAAGGCAAAAAAGCAAGCAACAGTAGTATAATCGCTGCTAAGGCACAACCTTTATATAAGCTTTGGACATCTTTTGCTTGGACAAGAAACTGCTGATACTTCATATCTATGAGTACCAGCAGAATTGTAGACAATGAGATGCCCACTGCTGAAGGCAAACTTATATGTTGCACTGAACCAGCAAACTCTATAGGCGATCGCAAATAGTCACCGAAAGCGTGTAACACCCAAAGCCCATAAAGCAGAGCCAAAAAGTTCAGAACCAGTAACCCTCGCAATATCCAGCCTGCTTTCTCGGTTGGGAGTAAAGAAATCGTCGCAAACAGGATAGCCAAAACAACCATCGTCGGCAGTGTGGGTATCCCGAAGACTTTGAGGATAAAGGCTCCAGAAATCAACTGAACGGCTTCGATGCCAATCAGCGATGACCAAGACATCAAACCCACGAAAAGTTTTACCCCATCTCCGTAAGCAGAACCTAGCAATGTCCAGATTTGCTCTGTTTGTGTCCAGTAAAACTTTGCCAATCCTAAAAGAGCAATTGTACCCAAACCAAGAGAGACAGCATAGAGGCTGCCAGCAGTACCCAAAGTGAGGGATTTCTCAGCGGTTCCCAAAAGAAACCCCAAACCGTAATGCGCGGACACCAACAAGGCTGCTAGCGAGAAGGTGTCCAGTCTGCGTTCAAAAGCCATATGGTCGTGAAATGAACGAGTTTGTGAAGAATCACCACCCAGCGGCTTGGGTGCATTTGCCGCACAAATTTTAAATTTCTCCCATAAATAATTTTAACTGGCTCGTGGCTAAACTTCATGAACTCCTAGAGGTCGTAGGCATATAAATCTTCCTGAGTTGGCTTTCTCAGTTGCAAGCGAAGGTTGAGTAGTTCGCTTGCATATTTCTCAATTTTTCACCGCTATTAACTCGTGTTAACAAGGAGACCATATACCCTAAGTAGAAAATTTCACAAGTTCGTAGCGTTATGTATGCCTGAAACGAAAGTTGGTAGTAAGCGCTCTTTGCGCTCACTACAAGCCAGCCTATATCGTTACAAACTTATGCAAAGCTGTACTCAGTCAATACCGTTTATTTATGTTAATGGATAAAAAAATATGCTTAGAAAATTTTCATTCTATTTCAAGAATTTAAGATTAGCTAAAAAACTAACTGTACTACTACTGATCATATTTATTGGAGGAATTACCTTGAGTGGTCTAGCTTTGGCTAATATCCTAAATTACAAAGCTCAAGATGAAATCAGTTCAAATGCTTGGTTGTTGTTCCGGATTATAAACTCTGTCCGTTCTTACACAAATGATGAAGTGAATCCCGAGTTGGAACAACGCTTAGGTAAAGATGAATTTGCAGCGCAGACTATCCCATCTTACTCATCAAGGAGAGTTTTTGAAAAGCTACGAAATGACAACGATGCCTACAAAGATTTTTTTTATAAGGATGCGATGCTGAATCCAACAAATATTCGAGATAAAGCTGATAGCTTTGAGACTGAAATTGTACAAAAATTTCGTCAAAATAAGAATCTCAAAGAAATGTCAGGATTCCGTTCTTTTGATAAAGAGAAATTTTATTACATTGCGCGTCCCTTAGCCATAACTGAGTCTAGTTGCTTGAGATGTCACAGCACACCAGAGGCTGCTCCCAAGAATATGATTAAGATTTATGGGACAGAACACGGATTTGGGTGGAAATTAAATCTTATTAATGGTGTTCAGATGGTTTCTATTCCTTCCAGTCAAGTTTTGCAGAAAGCTCATCAATCGTTTGTTTTAGTGATGGGAATCGTCACTATGATTTTTGCCTTCGCCATATACATGGCTAACTTCTGGCTTAAGCGATATGTTGTGCGTCCCATTAAGCGTGTCGTCCGAGTTGCAGAAGCTGTAAGTACTGGTGATATGGATGTAGAATTTGAGAAAGTGGCTAACGATGAAGTCGGCAGTTTGGTGGAAGCCTTTACACGCATGAAGATAAGTTTGGTAATAGCAATCAAAAGTTTGCAAGACCAAAAACAATAACCAATGCAATCTTACCTTGCATCCGAAAGTTCTACAGGTGTGAAATATAGCGCTTGGTGGCGTTGAGTGCAATACATCAACAAATAAGAACCACTCATGGGACAGTCATGGGACACAGATAAATAATGACTTCATCCAAACGAGAAGCGCTATATTCACAAAAAATCCTTAACTGAATGGTATTGCTTTGATATGCACAAAGAACCACTGGATACGTCCGCAAATTCTGGATTTGGGTGAGTACAATTAGTGTTTAATTTCTATATTGAGAATGTAACTTCCCAATTGGACGTCTCCTGCTAACAAGTCGTATTCGACTCGCAACTGCTCAGGCATTGGATCACCCTTGAGTATTAGGCTACGAGTAAAATTATGCAGGCGCATAGGTTCGTTATGCTGTGATGATTCATTAGCCAACCAATAGCGAGTCCTACCATACGCGCCTTGTTGCCAGAAGTGACGGTAATTCACTTGACCGTGACCTTGGTGTGTCATGATAACTCGCTCAGGAGCAATTTCTAACCACCATTGCCGGGAACTACTGGCGAGATCAGCATGATCTTGCTCTTGGCGACTTCTACTCTCTGGGCTCTTAGAGTTTACCACTTCAGGCTCGTTAAAAGACGGTGCACTCAACAGTAAGTGAAACCGATTCTGGTCTTTTTGATACACAGTTACAGCGGTTTCAACCACAGACGAAAGTGGCTGATCTGTGGAAATGAGTGATAGGCAAACGGGCTTGCGGTAGTTAGTTAGCATGGGGGCGATAAGGGCTAGAAGCCAGTAAACGACAAGAAATCAAGGATTGTAATCTGAGTTCAGAAACAATGTATCAATCAATGTTCCCTTTTTTTTATTTGGTTAATTAAAATTAGCTTGCCTTCAACCAAATAATTGCGATCGTCCAAATCTAAAGTAGAAATGACACATATATAAGATGAACTATCTTTTATTATATATCTCAAGATACATTTTTTTTCTATCTTTAGATGGATGAATCAAAAATAAAGATAAATTTTTGCAAAGATACCTCTCTTTTGAAACATTAAGTACGGGTTTGTAGTAATCGCTTAAGCGATTCAACGATTTAAGTATAGTTTTTGTAATATATATCACTTACAAGACGGACGATTCTTAATAAGTGCGATTAAAATCAACTTATGCAGTAAGAAGTGGCAGCAGCAGTTGTAACATAACGTAATCAACTACATCGCTACATCCTTCACTAAAACATCCAATTCGCGTTGCATTTGGGTGTAAACTAACTCATAACAAGCATTCACGTACTCACGGTCCTTGGCAGCTTCAGTGCCATAACGTTCAAAAACAATCGGAGCACAGACACGGGTGTGAATTTGTACAGGTAAGGGAATATTGGGTAGCGGGCCAATACCCAAGCCCCAAGGTAAACCTAGATATATAGGAAATACCCCTGGATCTAGCTGGTACAACCAAGGGATACCCCACTGATTTAACTGTTTTGCCTGTTCGTAGCAATCACCCAAAACAATCAAGGTATCATGTGCGCCTACAGAAATCAGCGGAATGATTGGTACCAACTTTTTTAGTGCCAGCTTGATAAATCCTTTATGACCAGCAAATTGAATTTTGTAACGCTGGCTATGAGGACGAAACATATCGTATTGTCCTCCCGGATAAACAAGTACACTTGCACCGATATCAAAGGCGGCGCTTGCCATTTTTGGATGTGCGAGAATGGCTCCAATTTTTTGTCCAACGTTGGCCATGGGGGGACTTACTTTCCACGCATAGGAGTGCATTAAACCATACACCAAACGTTGCGTGCCAAAGCGACGGAACCAATCGTACATCATCATGTGTAAATCGGGAGATGCCATCCCACCATTATGTGAGCCAACCAGCAAAACCTTTCCATCGTCTGGAATGTGATGCCAACCTGAAGTCTGCACTCGAAAATAGTAGCGGTAAAACCATTCCCATATTGGCATTAACGATTCAATAAATTCAGGTTCTCGCGCTGATAACGTCCAACCCGGTAATGATGCCGTTGAATTTTGATCACTCATAAATTTATTTTTTTTATTAACACATAATATCAGTGGACAACGACATGGTTCAGCAGTTTATGCTAGGGGAAATGAATCTCTAATTGTACGACCCGATAAATTTGGCATTGAAAAAATAGTTACCTATGGGGTAAACGATGACTAAGTACAGATTGCATAAGTTCCTAGCGAATTGACGAATGAGCAAATTTGAATTTTGAATTGCTTAGTGGCGAGGAATGTGAATACGCTTTCTAAAGTCTTGCGCCCTTTGCTGATGAGGAATTTTTGCGGCTAAGGCTTCTACCAATTCCTCTGGGGTTATTTGGGGATTTTGAGCCAAAGTGTCTTCAAGAACAAAGCTGGCGAATGGTCCTACAAAAGAAGTCAGTTCTTGCCGACAATGTTGTAGAAACTCTGGGTTGTTAGCAACAGGATAACTATTTATGCTTTGCTCAGAGGGGGTTGTTTCCGGAAGTGTTTTTGTTTTTGACTGAGGTTGTGAGGGAATTCGGATGTTGGTTTTAAACTCCTGTGCCCGTTGCGGATCAGGAATTGCCGCAGCTAACTTTTCTACGAGTTCGCTAGGTGTCATTTGTGGGGTTTGATCCAAAGTCTTTTTGATCAAAACACTGGCAAATGGTCCCACAGAAGTAGTCAGTTCCCGCTGACAATACTCTAAAAACTCTGGGTTAATATTACTAGGCTTTTCTGCCTGAAATGAAGTTGCTGCTTCAGTGTTTTGCTTGGGTTGTTGTAAGTGTTGGTTCGACTGTTTAATTTTTTCTGCTTGTATAGTCTGTGGTAATTCAAGTTCATTAACATCAGGGTAAATTTGGATTTTTTGATGCGACACGCTCACACTGATACTGCCAGGTAAAATTGCTGACTGAAGCAGATTGTAAATTTCTTTGGCTGATTGGTAGCGGTGTGCTGGTTTTTCCGCCAGCATTTTTTCCAGTATCTCACCCAGAGGTTCACTGACATTAACTATTGAGCGCCATTGCCACTTGAAAGAGGCATCCAGTAAAGAACGTGGCGTTTTGCCAGTCAGGAGAACAACAGCAGAAACACCTAGTGCATAAAGATCGCTAGAGGGGTAGCAACGTCCCATACGAATCTGTTCTGGTGGAGAATAACCCATTTTTCCCACCATCGAACCAGCAACAGAGTGCCAGGCATTAGGAGAATCAGAAGAATCACCCGCCAAAATCTGAGTGACTTTCTGCTTCACCACGCCAAAGTCGATGAGGACAGGTTTAGAAAGCTTATGGGAAAGCATCACATTGTCGAGTGATATATCCCGATGAATGATGTTGCGCTGATGGAGATAGTCTAAAATGAGCAACAGATCCAATAACCACGCTGATACTTCTGCCTGGGAAAACGGCTTTCTTTCCCTTGATAGGCGATCGCGCAAAAGTTGAGAATAAGTCTTACCTTCTATATATTCTTGGACTATAAACAGCCGCTGTTTCTCAGTCAACCAAGCCAGAAATTTAGGAATATGGGGATGATTAATCTGGTATAATACTTTTGCTTCGCGCTCAAATAGCTCACGAGATTTGGCAAGGAGATGCTCTGACGTGTTTACAGGCACAAACTCTTTCAGGACACACAGATCCCCGAAACGTTGCATGTCCGATGCTAAGTAAGTTTTTCCAAAACCTCCCTGTCCAAGAAGTCTTTGAACCTGATAGCGATTGTTAATCAACGTTCCGGGGTTAATCTCTGCTAGCATTGCTGCATTGTGGTTTAGTAACTAAGAGACAAATACAAGATCCAACTACCTCTTACTTGCAAGGATACACCAAACTACAACAGACGACCGTCACTTTTTAAGTGTCACTAAAAACAAAAGACTGTTTTTTGATGTCTATCTGGGTAGATGAAATTTCCCCAAATTCATTTAGGGTTTAAGAATTTGGCAACTGTTTGCACATCCTTGTCACCACATACTGGGTAGATGACAATTGCCAGATGACCTATGAGTTGTGTGCCAAGAATTTCTAGTAATGCGATCGCGCAAAGCCTCCCGTTGAGGGATACGCGGAATCGCAACACCGACACTACGTATAAATCAAGCGTATTGCGGCTGTACTTTTGGTCAAAGGTGCGAATACCCTCATAACCCTCAACCCCAGGGTAGCGCCGTCCAGACTTCGGTCTAGGAGCTGATCCGAACCGTACTTAAGAAGCCTAAATTTGTATGACTTTTTGTCTTGCGGGCTTGGCGAAAGTGCCGCCGGCTTTATCCTGTCAGCTAGTGAAAGATATAAATCTACCTATAGTATTGGCAATCAACCTTCTTTGATATTGATTGTATTACCTCAGTTAGAAGAGATCATGACATAGAATTGCTAATCTAAAATTAGTTGACAAATAAATCCTCTATTCAGATAAATGACTGCTTGAAAAAGCAGAAATTGACCTGCAATTCAAATAAGCTTTAACTTGAGTGTACATTTGTAATTTTAGCATTTTCCGCCGAGTAAGAACCCAAGTTTGAATAATTTTGAATTCAAAAAGATTTTGAAGTATGAGTAATTTAGATGAGCAACATATGAAAAACAAAATCAGTACTGAAAGAGACTACTTACTTAACAAGCTTTGGGACGCAAAAGTCATAATATCTATACTATTGCTCGCCGTGCTAGTGAGATTTGGCTATAGAGATAATGGGGCTGCTCCTACGCCAGTTGTGAGCACATATGAAGTTAGCAGAAATACAGACGATATTATCGGTCAAACCGTGACGGTTATAAGCAAACCTATTAAAAAAGTCGGTTTAAGTTCTTTTACTGTAAGCGATGAGCGATTTTTTGGCGGCGAACCTATAGTAGTGGTGAACGCTTCAGGTGTGCCTTTCGATTTACCTACAGATAGTAACATCAGAGTTCAAGTTACGGGCGATGTTCGTAACTTAGATATTCCAAATATTGAGCGCGATTATAAGCTGAATTTGCAAAACCAATACTATAAAGACTACATCAATAAACCGGCGATTATTGCTAAGTCGATGATGCTAGCACCCACAGCCGGGCAAATCACCAAAGATCCTAGCAAATACTATGGCATGAGACTTGCAGTTAGGAGTGAAGTAGACAATATTCAAAGTCCGGTTTTGTTTACACTAGATGAAAACTCCGTGCTTGGTGGAGAAAATTTACTAGTTTTATTAATTGGAACACCAAAAAGTGCTATTAAGCAGGATCAAACAGTAGGAGTGGTGGGTGTTGTTCGTCCGTTTGTCGTTGCAGATATTCAGAGAGACTACGGCATAACCTGGGATGAGAGAGTGAGAGGACAGTTGGAAGCCGATTACAGAAACAAGCCTGTGTTGGTTGCTGACACTATATATCCTTAATATTAAAGGAAAATATTAAAGGAAAATTAGGGGGTTTTGAGTTAATAAGTGCAAGATTTGCTGTTTGAGAGCAAAAAACCCTGGCTGTTGCTGAGACTTGTTCCTACATACACAACCACTTTATGTAACTATCCTTTGGCACAGAAAGCTTGAGCTAATACACCTCTACAGACACATAACCAAAGGTAGGTGTATTAGAACTACTTTTAGAGATATGACTGTAATTAAACCTGTCTTTCGTCAGATATCGATTTTCTTCATTGTCTATATAAAACCTTTTTCCCTTTTTTCCCTAGACATAAGATAAATTCAATATCTTTGGCTTCAGGGTATTGCAAGGGTATATGTTCGTTAGAACTGTCACAAAGCAAACTCCTTAAGAAGAAACTTATTGACGAAATTTCAATATTAGGCAGGGTATGAAGTCATCAAAGCTTTTGACTCAAAATGCAGCAAAAAAGAGAAGTTTTAATCGAGCAGACTTTGAGTGTGTCTCCCTCAAATTCTGCACCACAAAAAGATGTGACGATTCCCAGAGAAGGGTTCTTTTTTATTCCCCTTTGCTTTTTATTGCTTTTGTCAGTTGCTTTTCTGAAGCCATCCAAGTTTAAAGAGGCTTTATACAATCGAATAATGAGTCTAAAACTTTACTATCAAATTCCGTGTTTTAGATGTCAATTTTTTCAACGTAATCAATACATACAGTGTGCTGTACAGCCTTATTTTGTTTTAAATAAAGAAGCCGTTAATTGTCCTGATTATTCGCCTCACAAGGGCAACAATGGCGGCTAATAAGCTATGTACGTTTTACGTGGACAACAGTTCTCCATTCCTTTGTCAGCATAGAGCGATTGCACAAAGCGCAGTGAAGGCGATCGCCCCTTCCTTTGTTCACACAGTGCGTTAGTTCCAAACCAAAGAAACGATTATGGCAAAGATTGGCTATCAAGCTTCCCACGAACAATTCAAGCCCAGCGAACTGCTGAAGTACGTCCAAATAGCAGAACAAGCTGGCTTCACCCATGTCTTATCTTCCGACCACTTTCATCCCTGGAGCGAACAGCAAGGACAAAGCGGTTTTGCCTGGTCATGGTTGGGTGCAGCAATGCAAGCCACCCCGACACTTTCCTATCGCGTTGTTTGCGCTCCCGGTCAGCGGTATCATCCAGCTATCATCGCCCAAGCTGTGGCAACCCTAGCGGAAATGTTCCCCAACCGCTTCTGGTTGACAGTAGGCAGCGGTCAGGCACTGAACGAACAGATTACAGGCGAACCTTGGCCCGTCAAGTCTAAACGTAACGCCCGTCTTAAGGAGTGTGTTGATGTCATCCGCGCTCTTTGGGCGGGAGAGACAGTCACGCATCACGGTCTAGTCTCTGTTGAAGAAGCAAAACTTTATACCCGTCCGCAAACGTCACCCCCAATTATTGGAGCCGCCGTCACCGCCAAAACCGCAGAATGGCTTGGTAGTTGGGCAGATGGGCTGATTACCATTTCTCACCCACTCCCCAAGCTCAAAGAAGTCGTCGAAGCCTTTCGCCAAGGTGGTGGAGAAGGCAAACCCATGATTTTAAAAGTGCAGCTTTCATACGACCGTGACGAGGAGACAGCGCGACAAAAAGCTCATCAGCAATGGCGCAACAATATTTTTGAGAATATCTTGATGACAGAACTACGAACTCCACAGCAATTTGATGCTGCTGGGCAGTTTGTTCAACCAAAGGAGTTAGACCAGTACGTCCGTATCTCCGCAGACGTGCAGCAGCATATCGAGTGGCTGCAAGAATATATTGAACTCGGGTTTGACGAATTGATTCTGCACAATGTCAACCGAGAACACGAGCAGTTTATCGAGGTGTTTGGCGAGAAAGTTGTGCCAGTGCTGGGATCACCGTGATGACTAAAGAGCCAGTCCACTAGAAGTATTTGACAAAAGACCCAAAACTGCTTTTGACTTACTAAAGAGCGCTCCTAGCCATATCCAGAGCAAGAGGAAGACCAGTTAATGTAAATCTAATTGCTAAGACCGATAAACACTTTTTTAATCGTTTTCGTCTTCTGATTATTGGCTGTCTGCGATTGACCAGCTTACGGCATTGCTCTGCTCATTATTATTTATTAAGCTAACAATAGCGTAGCTGTCATGAGTCGGTATGTAGTTTTCAAAAGCCTTGCTACGTAAGACTCTAAGAAAGAAATGTGAAGTAGCTACTGTCAAGACTCAAACTCGAAACACCTTGGACAATTGCAATGAGTTCATTCAACTCACCATCAGGCTTTTTAAGGTTGATGGCTACCCCTTGCGCTAAACCTGTAGGAGATGATCCCAAAATATAGTCAGACGCTTTTCCGACAAGTTGGATAATATCTTCACTTGGATTAAAGTCAGTAATGATAGCGTAGTCACTCTCACCAGCAGTTGTCCGATTATAGTCATCATAGTAAACAGAGAATCTACCAGCAGCGTTTCGCCCTCCAAGGTTGAATGTATCTCTGCCTTCTCCTCCAACCAGGATGTCTATTTCACCTACTCCATAGCTACCACCAGAAGGACCACTGGGTATGTATCCAGCACCAGTGAGAATATCATCTCCTTTTCCACCTAAAACGAAATCATTGCCGCTTCCACCATCGAGAACATCATTTCCATTTCCACCATAGAGCAAATCATTACCGCCGCCAGTCTTGTAACTTCCATCGTATAAAATGTCATCTCCATCACCACCAATCAGGGTATCATTGCCGAACCAACCATCTAATCTGTCATTACCGTCGCCGCCATCTAAATAGTCATCACCAGAAAGACCTATGATTTGGTCATTCCCACTTCCACCAAACAGGAAATCCTTACCTAAAGAGCCAAAGAGCTGGTCGTCACCTTTGCCGCCATACAAGAAATTTTCGCTGTTTGGGTCTCCTCCATAACCGGGTGCATATTGTACTTTGCTGAGTCCAGCATATAGAATGTCATCACCGTCGCCGCCTTCTATCTTGTCATTACCCTGTCCACCTTCTAAAAAGTCGTCACCGGCTAGACCAATGAGAATGTCATCTCCTTTATAACCAAAAATTGAATCATTGTTTTGAGTTCCTTTGAGATCATCGTTTCCTGTAGTACCGTAAATAACTGCCATAAAGCTCCTTTTTCAAAAATCAACTTTCAACAATCAGCTCGAGAGTTGTGATGATTGAGCAATTTCCATTTTTTTGTAAAGAAATATCACACAACTTGTGATACCTCTTATTTGTGCCGCCAAAATAATGTTTGGTGGTCATTTAGAGTGATCGGGAACGACTGAAATTTAACAAGCATTTCAGAGAGCGCCTAGCATCAAGCTACCATGTCGCTATTTTTATTTGATAGCAATAAAATATCCTAAATGTCATGGAATGCCATCTGCTCATGGGGTGACATACGAGTTAATATTGTGTCCGGTTAAAGACTTATCATGACTCCTATGCCGCTGGTAGAATACCGAATTAAATAAACTGCCAAGCGCGTATAGCCTGCTTTTACAGTTGGCGGTTTGCGCGTATCTTGTCGTACATAGACGCAGCAGGACATCCAAAATCAATGCGCGATGGCGCAGAGCGCCCACCGTAGGCGATCGCACACTGGCTAATTCAGTCGCAAATTCAGTTTGCAGTAACTTATTTACTGGCACAGTGGGTTTTTACGGATTGTGAAGAAAATTGAAGTTTTTCTGGACACTTCTTACGCGATCGCTTACCTACCAAGGTAGTGAACAAAAACAAATTCAAGAAGCAGACTTTCATTTATATATACGTCCCTGGCCTGCATACATATACTCTCATCAGAGTATGTAAATCCGAAAGCAGCCTGCTGCCACAAATATGAGCTTCATTTTTTCCTCAGAATGTGTTGGTAAACTTAATTCCGTCCGAAAGTTTGATTATAGAGTTCAGTAACCGCCAGTAAATCGCTCACTTGGCGGTTTTCTTAATTTGTCACGAATAGTGCTGTACGGTCTCTACGTGTAGTCTATTCAAACCAAAATTGCTGTAAGTAGTCTTGCGGCTGAACTTAGGGTTTTGCCCAACCTTTGCAAAATGCGGAGCAAATCCACAAGATAACTCTGGTGGCTCAGGTGTGTTTATGGACACCCCTAGTCGCGCTATGTTTCGTGCAGCATTGTCATTAAGCGTCAAGATCAGCACCGCAATGACCAAGCCCGCAACGGGAGTGGGTTTCGGGGTGTAGGGGAGGAAGAAGGGGTAAACTCTTTTATATATTCTAAATTCTTCCCCTTACACCCTTATACCCTTACCCCCGTGACCCCCCTAGTTCTTGACCGCAAACAAACTGCTTTCCATTGCGGAAAGATTTTCCTAGTTGAGGGTGGATGTGGTTGCACTGCAAGCAGGTCAAAATTCGCGATACGCACAGCGTCAAGCCTCCGGCTTCTCGCCCGGAGCGACAACAGCGAGCGTTGTAACCTCGCCGCGCTGCCTAGTAGGTGTTGGCTGCATCTGCAAAGGAGCGTTGGCAGCTCGAATCAAGCCACTACGTAACCAACTTTTGAATGTCTATTTTCTTTCTAAAATTTTCTCAAAGGTTGGCGACATCACTTTTAAATTCTATGTTATCCTCACTTTATAGGATTAAATTCGGTTGTGCAGTTTGTTTTTATCTATTACAAGTGTCTCTCCGAATCTAACTCTCTACACTACTATCTGATTCTGGAGATCTTTTATGTCAATTTATGTCGGCAATCTATCATATGAGGTTGAACAAGATGACCTCAAACAGGTATTTTCAGAGTATGGAACTGTTAAAAGCGTTCAATTACCTACAGACCGGGAAACAGGTCGCGTACGAGGTTTCGCCTTTGTAGAAATGGGAACAGAAGCAGAAGAATCCGCAGCGATCGCGGCTCTTGACGGTGCTGAGTGGATGGGTCGTAACTTAAAAGTGAACAAAGCTAAGCCCCGCGAAGACAGAGATTCCTTTGGTGGTGGTAGACGAAACAATAGTGGTGGTGGTGGAGGATATTCTCGACGCTACTAAGCTTTGAGATGAGTGTTGGCTCCTTCTCCAATGGTTTCATCGCAAAGAAATAATTGAACTCTCGGGTATTTTGGGCAGATAAGGAGTCTGCCCTTTTTTGCTCGCGTTTTACTGGATTGCTTATATCCAGCAACCAATTAAGTCAATTTAGCAGGAGAGAGAATGACCCAAATAATTGTGGGCGAAAATGAAGGAATTGAATCAGCCTTACGTCGATTTAAGCGAGAAGTTTCCAAAGCGGGAATTTTTCCAGATATGAAGAAACATCGTCACTTTGAAACACCTCTGGAGAAACACAAGCGTAAAGCAGTTGCGAGACACAGGCAGCAGCGACATAAGAGCCGTTTCCGTTATTGAGGACAATCGAGCTTCTTAACGACGCAGCACTGGATCGAGATCGTAATCTTCAAAGAACGCGATCAAAGCAGAAAATTTCCCCAACGACTTCAAGCTCGTAAATCCTTTTGTAGCAAAGGGTATAACAAGCTGGTGGTGACTGGAGACTGAAAGATATCCCATCAATGGCAGCTTCAACCCGGGAAGGAGCTAGACCACCAGCAGTGACATACTCCCACGCTGATGCAACCATACAGCGTGGGGTTCTCAACCAATGCGGCTACTGCGCGCGGAGGCGTTGAGCTTTGTTTTAAGTCCACGGAATGCCCTACCGCAGACTTTGAATTTCTTACCTTGTACCCTACAAATTTTACTGTCCTGGATGATGTGCTGGCTTATTCGCGCTATCGGACAAACCAATTGGTAATTTGTATTAATCAAGATGTGCCGACTTACTTTCACGGCACGGCAACGGAGTCGCTTACCAATGATCGCAGTGCCACTGGACAGAGGCTTATCAGAGACGAATGTGGGTGAAGCAAACCAAGATTATTATACCAGAAAACTCGCACAAAAATTTGCGATTCGTCGCCCACCCCATCACTTATCTGATTAAAATCAAATATTGCTCAAGGGTGGGACTCACCGCCCCAAAATTCATCTCGTCGCCTCCCTTGCGGGTAGGCAAGAGCCTTGTTTTGGCTTTAGTTAAAAAACCGTACGCCTTCGCTCTCGAGCACAGAGGGAGAGGAAGAAGAAATAATTCTGTTGGAAACGGATGTAATTTGTCTCGCACTTCGGGGTACTTAGACAAAAGCATCAAGTTAGATGCAATATACTTCAAATAGAAAAACACCCTGACATAAATGGGGTTTTACTTTACACTTTCTGCTGGGTAAATCGGCAAGGAAATCGCGCCATTCCATCGCTGGGGTTCTGGTTTAGGGCTGTTAATTGTATCTATGCATACAAGTTAACTTAAAATTAACTTATTCCTTCGATAGAAGTTGGATAAAACAGAGGCATCTATTATACTTATTAACTTTATTAATTCAAAAGTAGTCAATCATGTAGTTACATTCCTAAGCAAAAAAAATGTAATGAATTAAAATACCTTCTATTTTTTTAGAATTATTAATGATTAATGCTTTCTAGATGTTGATAATTTGTTGACTTCAACATAAATAAAAATTGATAAAATTGCAAAATATAAGCCAGCGAATTTGAAATTTTAATTGATTACGTCATCAGCATCTTCTCTTTTTAAAAGTTTCTCAAGTTTGGTGATATGCTCTTAAGTTGTTTCTAGGGCAATACCTAGCCTTCGTACGGATGTCAGGGAAATAATTAGTAATTCGTCATTCATCATTCGTACTTTCTAATTCAATGGGGAATGACGAATCAATAATTAAGAATTATTTTGAAGCCTTACACCTGATACAAACCCTATTTGTCAGATTTTTGCTCAACCTCTGCAAATTTTGTAGTAAGAATTTCAAATGAATCTAAACAAGTTAGAAATTGACCAATTTGTCCAACGCACACACCGAATGTACAGGCGTTTAGCAGATTTGTACGACAGTATAAACAATATGCCTGTCATGCCAGATACATTACCGCAAGCTCTCGTCGAACTCGGGAGCGCGTCAGAAATAATGAATTTGGCTACACAAGAACTCCATCAGCAGAATGAAGAACTCATACAAACACGAAATTTGCTGGAAACGGAACGCCAACGCTACCAGGATTTATTCGAGTTTGCACCAGACGGCTATTTGGTAACTGATAGCACGGGCATCATTCAAGAAGCTAACTGTGCTGCTGCTAAATTGTTCAACTACTTACAGCAGTATCTAGTGGGCAAACCAATTATTAACTTCGTGACGTTAGAAGACCGTCAGACCTTTCGTGGCTTCCTTATCCAATTATCCGAATCCAACAAGGTCAAAGAGTTAATTATACGTATGCAAAAACGCGGCGATGAGTTGTTTAATGCCGCCATGACAGTAGGAGTAGTGCGCAATCAGCAAGGTAAGCCAATAGCATTACGTTGGCTGGTGCGTGACATTACTGAGCGCCAGCAAGTAGAATCAACACTGTTTAAGAATAATTGTGACTTGCGTCAAGACCGCTCTTCGCATAAATATTGCAAAGGAGAAACTATCCTTCTCAACCGGGAAGTGATTTGGTATATTCATCAAGGTTGGGTGAAGCTGAGTACACTGTGTGAAAACGGCGAAGAAGTCTTGGTTGGGTTAGCAGGAGAAGGAATGGTTTTTGGTGCGAGTCTGACTGCGCTGCACATTTACCAAGCAACAGCCTTATCCGATGTGGAATTAGTGCCAGTACACCTAGCAGAAATTGCAGCTTTGCCAACGCTCAGCCATACTTTGTTACCGAAAATCAATTCTAGGTTACGCCAAACAGAATCTTTTTTAGCCATTTGTGGAAGACGAAGGGTACAAGATCGGTTTCACCAATTGTTACTGCTTTTAAAACAGGAAATTGGTCAACCAGTGGCAGACGGAACTCGCCTTTTGGTTCGCCTCACTCATGAAGAGCTTGCCAGCGCCTGCAGCACGACCAGGGTAACCATTACACGACTGATAGGCAAGTTACAGAAACAAGGGAAAATTTGTTTTGACTCCAGAAACCATATGATTTTGAAAGATATTCATTAATGGCATTCATGGCATCATTTACAATTTTACGGTTTCTTGATATTTAGCCATTTGATTTTTGTATTTCCAAGCACAGAACAATTTAACAGATCCCCCTTCCTAAAGACAGAAGGAACTGTTAATGACAAAACTTATGTTAGGAAAAAGACAGCAAATGAAGGCAGAAGTGTGAATTCATTAAGTGGGATTAATGTTTCATTCTTTATCCTTCATCTGATTGGTAAAGCCTTCTCGCCAAAAGCCACCTGAAGCGCTAGCACAAGCAATAGCAATGCCAGTACCTCCCGCTCTTATGACTATGAGAAAGGAATCAGAAACAGAGCGCTTAAACTCTAATGATTAAAGTTGGTAACTAGAAAAAACGCAACCTGCCTCAAATCCTCTCCCACTACTGTAAATAGTCTTCCTATAATTTCTCTAAAAAAGGGAGATTATAGGAAGACTTTTCTTTATTGACTTCGAGCAAACTGTGAAAACTGCGGTTGAAGAGCGGCAAATAAATGTAGGTGATTTCCTACGTACACAACCAAGAAAAACCTGAAGAATAATGTTGCTTCGCTTACTATAGCAATCCTAAATGATTCGTGAAATTCTCTCTTCTCTCTTTTCTTGGCGTTCTTGGCGTCTTGGCGGTTAATATTTTTCATAAATTAAATAGGACTGCTATATATCGGATTTCCCTAACCCCACCCAAAATGTAGATATTTCCAAGTATTTTTGGGTGGGGACTGCGGGAAATCATTTTTGTTCAATCAGCTCTGTTGGCTGCCTAGCTGGAAACAGGACTCGCCAAAGCCTATCCAGAGGTACAGAGCGCTCCTCCTGAACAAAAACCAAGGGCAAAAGCGCAACAACTCGTAGGACGGCTGAGAGAACAAACAGCCCCAGCAAGCCACCACCACCAGCCTGAGTCGCCAGAAAGCTACCAGCGGTGATTCCTATTGCCCCACTCACACCAGCAACCGCCCCCGTGATCGCGAAGTATTTGGACTGATTACCCAGTGGTGCCACTGCCATCATAAGATTGTTGGTACACAGGTCAATTGCCGCCCATGTTCCACCAGTGAGCACGTGCAACAAAGGTAACCAGACCCAAAGGGAAATTGGATCAGCTCCAGTTCCTAGCCAGAACAAAGGTGTCACCCCCACCAACAATCCCACGAATACCAGGAGTGGGCGATTCCCAATTCGGTCAGCCAGTTTGCCCCACAAAAGCAGCAGCAGCATATTAGCACCAGTAGAGATGCCAGTATAAATAGTGACTATACTGATATTTATCTCCAGGTTATCCAGCATGTAGAGGTTAAAGAAGGGAGCGCTGACGTTAACGGCAAAGCACCATATAGCAATGTAAAATACAAACTTCAAAAAATTGGCGTCTTTGAGGAAGCTAAGATCTATTCCCCCTGACTGCACTTGGGATGTCTCTGAATGGGCGACTTTTAAAAGCTGCGGGTTCACATCGGTCAACCAGAACTGACTGACCAGACTACTTAGCCCAAACACAATTCCTAGAACCAAGACCACACCGTAGCCTTGGAGTGTTCCTCCGGGCCAGGTTGATACCGCTAGACCCAGCAGCGGCACACCGATGAGATTCGTCAAGCTCACAAGACTATTGCGAAAGCCAAAATACCGCCCCCGCAACCGCTGTGGGACTAACACAACCGTCCAGCCCAAAAAGGGAGCACGACCCAAAGCTTCGATGATATTAGTCACCAAGATAATTCCCAATGTCAACAGCACCACTTGATCCCCAGTGATATTAGAGGTGACTGAGGTGACCAACCAAATCGCTGGCACGAGAATCACCCACAGTAGCCGCGACGGGACGAAAATGCACATCGAAAACCAGTTGAAGCTAGGACTTCTGTCTACCAGATACGCTCCCAGCGGTTGGAGCAGATTCACCAACTGAGGAATCGAGGCTAAAAGACCAATTTCCACTGGACCGGCACCCAGCTCCAGCAAGAAATTAGTGAGCAACGCGCTGCCGATGATACTGTAAAAAACCGTAGCGAAGACACTCTCAAAAGTTAACGCTCTGAGGCTTGTCCGAATTTCCGGCTTAGAAATTTTAAAAAGCAGTTTTGGAGTTGGAGGAAGTAGCGTCTCTGTGATTGCCCTATCTTCTGCGATTTCCTGAATAGGGAGAGGACTCGTTTCTACTAATAAGTCATCTTCTGATTGCCTGAACATACTGTCTAGCCAATATTTAAAAAGTTAAATCCTGTAATGGTAACTGCTTCCCCTATCAGCATTAATAAGTAAACGCTATAGAGAATTTCATAAATAAGCTGTGACGCATTGAAATTGCTTACTTACTCGTGAAGACAGTCCATAGTAAGTATTAACTATGGACTGCCTCAACAGAAAAAAGTGCAATGTAAACGAGCATCAGCTTCTAACCAAAATCTGCCACACAAAAGTCATAATTTTGGTTTCCTACACAATTTTTCAGACAAGCCTATTTCATTGCTTTTGTCGGAGAGAGCCTCCGGGCGCAAGTGTTATCGGTAATAGCCGAAGTCCGTTCAAACCAACTTAAGCTACTCCCTGTGGAACTTGAGTTTCTGGGGAATTAACGAAGAATCAAATAACCCTTATTTCCGAGGAGTTTTATTATGATAAATATATTTATCAAATAAGTCCTATATTACCTAGGATAATATAATTGAAATTTTTATAAACTCCTTCTTGGGAGTTATTATTTTTCTAAAGTAATTCTTAGTTTTCACTGAAAATGGTCGTCTTTGCTACTTTCGACAACACAACACCAGAAGAGTTTCTACGCGTGATTGATATCAGCTTGATGGAGCAGGTATACGATGCAATGGCGTAGCACTACCATTGCAAACGTATCTAAATTAGTCTTGACAAAAACCTTGGTTAATGTATAAACGCAAGAATCAGAATTGATCATTAGAGTTATTTTTCTCCAGTTAAAGCGATCGCCTTGCATAGCACTGCCCTGGGCGGAATCGCCTAAGATGTCAATAACCAAACATTAATACGATTATTTTGGGCTTTGTTGAAATTGAGACGTTCTTATTGACATTCCGGCGTTTGCCCTGAGTGCTACCCTATCTCAAGAGTGAGACGCGGGGTGCTGCTTCACATATGTTTACAAAAAGAGATTTCTCAGGGTTGGTTAGCAAGGAACCCACAACGGCATGGAAGCGCGAGCGATTGCCCAAGGGGCAGTGGCAAAGCCAATCGCGATTCGGGGCAGTGCGGAACGCAATCGCAACCGCAACAGCAGAGCAACAACGGCAATTCTGTCTCTTTGATCGTTGGGTTCAACACTACCCTTGCCAGTGGTGCAAAAGCTGCCGATGCCGCAGGTGTAGATGTGCGAGAATACAACATTATTTACAAACAGGCTAAAGTTGATGAACGGCACATTTAGTAGGTGGCAAGAATGGCTAACTGTATTAGCCTATGTAGGGTTTACGATCTTTATCATGTGGTGCGTTTTTGCCACGCAGAAAAAATGAACCAACATTTCAAGGAATGCTAGTTATCAATACCCCAGCAACCTGCACAGGTGCTGAGCATCGCGGACAGCATGACTATCAGGGTCATTATTGAAGTATAATAAAACTTTAAACAAAACATAGTCTAACATAGTCAGATGTAGTCTAAGTTTCCAGCTGATGAAATTGTCTGATTATGCTAAAAGTTTGGGGATTTCCTATCTTACAGCTTGGCGACATTACAAAGCAGGTAAAATACCATACCCAACAGAACAACTCCCTACAGGCACGGTAATTGTTGATTACGATCCAAAAAAGATGTCAGGGGGTGTTGTTAAAGTTGCGATTTATGCCAGAGTTTCAAGTGCTGAGAATAAAGAGAACTTAGATAGACAAGCAGAAAGGTTGTCTCAATACGCTATGGCTAAAGGATATCAGATTGCCTATGTCATAAAGGAGGTAGGGAGCGGATTAAACGACAATCGCAAAAAGCGTGAGAATTGCTTTTTCTCAAAGATGATTATGATATTTTACTAGTCGAACATAAAGACAGACTAGGACGTTTTGGTACACATTACATAGACATTCTGCTTAAAAGATTAGGAGTAAATCTAGAGGTTGTTAATCTAGCTGATAATGGTCGGGACGAATTAATGCAAGACTTGGTGGCGATAATTACCAGCTTTGCTGCGCGATTATATGGCCAGCGCAGGGCAAAGCGCAAAACAGAAAAAATTGTGGAAGCTTTAAATTCTCCTACAGATTGAAATAAATTTTATAGTCAAGTATATCTAATTATATTTTTTTTTGATAGACTAATTTCATTGCCAAAATTTGATAAATATGCGTTGCTGTGAAAAGCACATAATAAAAGAGGCACATGAATGGTTTGGTTATTGCGCTCTTATTACCACAGTTTCTCGCAAGCTTTATAACACGGCTCAATTTAGCCAACGCCAGGGATTTTTCTATGGTTGGAGTACACTTTCTTCAGCTTCTTTAGACTCATTATTTAAACAAAACGAGAACTATAAATCAATGCCTGCGAAGGTAGCGCAACTTGTTTTAAAGCAAAATGCAGACGCTTGGGTTGCTTACTACAAAGCATTGTCAGCCTACAAAATCGATTCAAGTAAGTTTACAGGTAGACCCAAACCACCTAACTACGTTGACGATAAAAACCTAGTTAAATTTAATCATCAGGCAATTGGAAAGAGGGAGTTCAAGAAAGGTTGGATAATCCCGTCTATGTCACCAATCAGGATTCCGGTAAAGTCTGGACTAAAATTTGAAGATTTGTGCGAACTACGAATTATCCCAAAAACCGGATGTTTTGTTATCGAAGTAGTTTATGAAATTCCAGACCACTCACAATTATGCAGCAGCTTGAACAAGAGTCTAAATGCGGCGATAGATATTGGCTTAGATAATCTAGCGACGATTGTTTTTAACGACTTAACGATACAGCCAATTATTCTAAACGGAAAACCACTAAAATCAGCAAACCAGTTTTACAATAAGCAGGTTGCGAAGTTCAGAGGTTTCCTCACCTTGGGCATTGGTAAGTCGCGGCGAATTGCAAACATCATTCGCAATCGTAATCAATTTGTAGATTCATATCTACATCAATCCACAAAAATGATTGTGGATGAATTTCTGCGCCTGGGTGTCACTCACGTATCAATAGGAAAAAACGGGCAATGGAAAACACATCTTAATTTAGGAAAGCGCACAAACCAAAACTTTACTCAAATACCACACGCTAAATTTATCGAGATGCTGACCCTGAAATTAGAACGAGTCGGCATCACCGTCAAGGTTGCAGAAGAAAGCTATACCAGCAAGGCATCTTTTATTGATTGGGACATTATCCCAACTTATCAACCTAACAACAAGATAAGACACGCATTCTCCGGTAAGCGTGTGCAACGCGCATGGTATTTGAGTAAAAATGGTTTTAAAATTCACGCCGACGTAAATGCGGCATTTAACATCGGCAGAAAAAGTAATCCTGAAGGTTTCGACACTCTCAAGTCTATTCTAAGGGATAGGGGATGTCTGGTAGTACATCCAAGGCGGATAACTCCACTATTTAGGCGTGTCCATGCTGAAAGTAGGGTTGCTTAAACCTAAATTGCAGATGTCTGACTATATTTGACTATGTGATTTGGAACTATATGTACACGTCAGCTTCCTGTTGCATAAATAAGCGGATACGGTTCGCCCAAATAGATAGTTCTTCATCACTGTAGCCAACACCATATTGTCCGGTATGCATACGAATATACGTCCAAGGCGCAGTCAGGCGAACATCTAGCGGTACGGTTGGACTAACTGGCAGGCAAAGGGCTGCACCAGCATTTTCGAGTAATTTGTACACTTGTGGAATCAGCCAGCTAGAGTGACGGAATTCAAAAGTAAATCGTTGTTGCCCGTACGTTTGCAATAACTCTAAAAAGGACTGAAGACGCTCAAGATTGAGATGCCAAGTGTGAGGAAATTGAAATAAAATCGGACCAAGCTTTTCTTGCAAGCCTTCTACCCGTTCCATCAACCGAGATAGCGGTTCTTGGGGATCTTTTAATTTTTTCATGTGAGTCAGGTAGCGGCTACCTTTGACGGCAAAAAGAAACCCAGATGGTGTTTGCTCTCGCCAACTTTCAAACACAGAGCGCTCTGGTAGACGATAAAAAGAAAAGTTAATCTCTACAGTAGAAAAGTGCTGGGCGTAAAATGATAGTTGCTGGTCACTAGGCAAATGTGATGGATAGAAAATGCCCATCCAATGCTTATAAACCCAACCACTTGTACCGATTTGCAGCTTACTCATTCAGTTGTCTGTTGTTACTCTCTTCTGTGGTGAACCACCAAGCCCAAGCGACTAAGAAAGCCTGAAAAGGTAGTCGCAACCAAATCAGTGGCGGATCGTGTGGCAATGCTGCAACCTTGATGTTATTAACTGCCTGATAAAGATTAGCGGGAAAAACAGCAATATAAAGTACAACGAGAAGCCATGCTGCATAACGGCTTACACCAGGAATTAATAATCCTACCCCACCCAAAACTTCCAGAAACCCGCTAGTGTAAACAAATGCCAGATGGTGGGGAAGAAAGTCCGGCACAATCTTCTCAAATCCACCTGGGTGGGTAAAGTGCAAAGCACCAACGACTACCATCCCGATCGCAAGTATGATTTGAAAGACTATTTTGTATCTTTTCATCTTCTAAATCTTCACCTCACCGCTACAGTTAGCTTGAGATTCAGCTAGATTTTTTAGCCTTAAAAACTGCTGGCGCATCATCAATAAATCTCCCCACGGCAGAAAATAGCGAATCCATGACCAAAAGATATTTCTGGGATAGCGAATATGCCCCTTGAGAATCAGGCGACAAGTGTTTTCTGTTATCGGCAAAATGACATAACTAGCTGCAATGTTACCAAACATTGTAATAGCTCGTTCGTCATCCATTACTATTGTTAAATGTTGATTTTGTTCAAACTCAACAAGTTTAAAAACGCCCATAACTCTTTGAGCCGGCGCTAAATTTTCCACACCTGGAAGCAGTTTTTTTGGACTTGGAGGGTCTGATATTGAATCTTTAACCGGAAAAAATATTCTTTCGAGGCGGTCAATGCAGTCATAACTGTAAGACCCAACTTTAAGTTGGCATAGCCATCGAAATAGAATCTGAGTTGGTGCTTTTACATTTATAGCTCGAAAATACGCCTCGTCACTATTTTCTATGTAGCGATCGCATGGAAACGACATCAGCCTCTCTTCAGGCGTAGACCCCCAAGTATATGCAATTCCTTGTTTTCTATTGACGTTTACCATTAGTTAGAGTTGAGATATCCGTGACGTGCTTTAAGAATTAGCACACAGCTTGGTGCATGTGTGATAGTGTTATCCATCACCATTTGTACCGCTGCATCAAGAGAAACTTTAACTGTTTTTATCGTTTCCGTTCCTTCTGGATGGGCTTCTGTTTTTGTTAACTGTTTTGCCAAAAACATCTGCACAGGACAATGAACAATTGATGTATCTAAATCAACGACACCTAACTCAATCAATTCCGATGCTTTGATGCCAACTTCTTCTTCAATTTCACGTTTTGCTGCTTCTAGGTGAGGTTCATCCTCCTCAACTGCACCGCATACAACTTCGATACTATCTTTACCAAGAGCATAGCGAAATTGCCGAACCAGATAGACGTAACCATCGTTATCTATCGGTAGAATAGCAACGGCAGGTTTCATTTTAACGGTGGCATACTTACCAGGTTGCCCGTCAGGTCGTAGAACTTGGTCTTCACAGACATGGATAAACGAATCGTGGAATTTCTCGTTAGTTTCTTGTATTGTCCAAGGACCATTTTTTTGTGGCATGATGAGTTTTCTCGCTATTGAGTAACACATAAAAAGTAACTGCCATTTCCATAAAAAGGAGGCGTGAGCGTCAGTCCTAAGTATTTAACCAACAAGGATTTCAGCCACGCTTGGGTTCTTTTTTGGTAAATGACAAAGACCACTAGAAATCACTCGAGAGCCGGTTTAGTTCGAGCGTAGGAATTTAAAAACAGAACAAAGAGAATTGCAAAGGTAAGGTCAATAACACCTGGAACTAAATAAAATGGGTGAAGCTTGCCTACCAACGTGTGATAAGCTAGCACAAGGAAGACCGAAGATTGCGCGATAATTCCAAGTTTTATGATGCCGTGATTGCGCTCAATGTCCTGACCAACCCACCAATAGCCAATTCCAATAACAAAGACCAACGCGAGAAATAGGTGTGAGTATTCAGCATTGATGAGGGGTTTCTCACCAAGCAACTCACGAATCCATTGGTCGGATAACAGCAAAAACACAGATTCGACCCAATTGATTACAGCCTTAAGTTGAAATATGTACTTCCACGTCATTTGATTATTCATAATTGCACCCGCTTTGAATCCTCTTCGCTAGAACGTTTTACTTCCAGAGTGGCAGGGTTCATGTTTAGCTAAATTTTCTTTAGCTAAATTTTCTTTAGCTAAATTTTCTTTAGATTTGATAAACTTGCTGCACTTTTAGGAAGCAACCATCTCCTCTTGCAGTTTGCTTTTAGCTGTTTTAAACTCGCTAGCCATTTGCTTTTGCTGTTCATGGCTAAAGTTGTCGCGGAGTTTGGGGAATATATCTTTCTCTTCTTGATTAATATGAGTTCGCACTGCAGTTCTTAGCTGCTCAATTTTTGCTTTGAACTCAGATGAAGAAGGATTGATAAGCTTAATTTCGTCTAACATCTCCATCACTTCGTCAGTCTGAGCGTATATTTCCTGTGTGTGTTCGTAATACTGACGAACTGGTGGGTAGACGATTTGTTCTTCGGCTGTACCATGAGCTTTTATGTCTTTGTAGAGTTGCCCAAAATACTCTTGGATTTTATGAGGATCATTAGTACCTAAAATTTCCATAAACAGAATATCAGCCTTAGTATGATCCATCAGGAGAAGCTCACGAATGGTCATTTCGTCATCGGTACGTGTGACGACACTACCCACCACGCCAGTTAAGGCGGCAACAGCATCTTGAACCCGTGCCCACAGTCCTTGCTTTGGCTGTTTTCCTGTCAGTTCACGAACGCCCAGAATCTCCAGAATTCCTTTGAGTTGCTCTTGATGAGCGCGGTTTTCAAAGTTAACTGTATTTAAAGGAGTTATGGCAGCTTCAACATCAGCACCCACAACTTGAGCAGCCTTGTGGATCAGCAGTCCAGCCATTGTTTGCTTATGCTTGAGCAATTCATGCTCTTGTACTTTCTCAAACAAAGTCAGTTCAGATTCCATGAGTTTCTGAACTTCCGCAATTATCTTCTGGGTTGTTGGCTTAGGCTCACCCTTGACACCGTACTGAACAATGACAGTATCGAGAACGCCCAGGTTTTTTTGATCATCTTCGAGCATATCCTGTAGGCGATCGCAAATATCATCATCACTGCAATCTTTAATGAATTGCTGTTCATTCTTAATCAGCAGATTTTGTAGTGCTTTCATTTCTGCCAATTTTGTTGCAATTGAAAGGCGCTTAGTGTCATCAAGAGTTGATACCATTTTTTATGCTCCTTTAACTAATTAAGCAAGCGAATGCAATCCCTTATCCTGTAGGTTCTTCTCAATGTGCTGCATTTCCTCGATTGTCTCTCCAGTCACAATCCCGGAAATTTCGGTATAAATTTTTCCGTATTTGACCTTCTCTAAAGCCGACAGGATGATAAAGTCTTTACGATCCAGTTCTGGTTTCAGGCTCACTAGAATGGAGTCCAATGTCCCATCCATGCGGTAGTCAGTGGAATATTTAGCCACCTCCTTTCCAAGGGACAGTAGGGTATGGCGCTGTAAGCAGAGCGGAGTTGAGCCATTGATTCGGAAATTGGCATCGATCGCATAAAGCTGTCCGTCTTTATCTTCCAACACGTCGAAGCCAATAAAGCCGAAATAACCGACCTTATGAGCATACTCACCAATGGCGGCAATCATCTGAAAGAATTTGCTCATGTCCGTCTCGCGGTAGTGAATCAGTCCCCCTAAATAGGTGCCCTCCTCTGTAACGAGTTGGCGAGTGGTACCGATGAGCGTTATATCTCCCGCTTTGTTGAGATAGAACTGCACGCAGTAGTTCTGCACGGCATTCTTAACGAACTCCGAGACAATAATTGTATTCAGCAGTTTATGATCTAGATACTTCCTCAGTTCTTCAAAGCAGTAGTTTAGATCGCTGGCGCTTTTGATAATATAAGTGCCTTCTCCTGAAAGTCCGTGGGACGTTTTGATCAAGTAGGGGAATTGTTCCGGTAACTGAATGTCTTCGAGACTGTTGGTGTGCAAACTGTAGCTCTCGTATTTCGGACATTGCACCCCTAGCTCGGCTAGTGTCACTTTGTCAAGCAATCGGTAGTGAGTGTCCGGAGTAATCGCGTGTTTTTCTGGTTTGAGATGATCAAAGGGAAATAGAGTGATGAGTTTGTCAAAGCGATCGCTCTGGCTGAGGTCATCCAGATAAAGCGAACAGTCTAGCATCTGCATACTGCTATAGCTGAAGCCAAAATGCTCCCGCCAGTAGCCAATCAGCAACTTTTGTGGCGGAATAATGACAATTCCTGGAATGGCATCGCCTAACACAGCCAGGTTTTTCCAAGGTTCCTTCTGGCAAATCTTATCGAACGAGGTTTTGGTGGCTTCACTGCTGCCATCTTGAATAAAGTATTTTTTTGTGTTGGGGTAAGCAGCCCAACTGGCTGTCCCAGGATAATTTGGGATGAGCCCACAACGTGCATCTGTGATGTCTTGAGTAAATAAATCAGAAAAAGAACTCCCCTGAAAATACTGAAAATTGTATGTTAAGTTCATAGAAAAATTGTTTTCAAGACTCACTTGCTGCATCTACATGACAAACAAGGTATTAGTTGCGGAATTTTGATTCCTCTATCTGCAAGCAGAAACGATTCGTGAAAAATTCCGCACTAATTTTAGTATTTCAGTAACACCTAGTACTCTGTCAAGCAAGCTTTAAGGAATAGCTAGATTTCAAGAGCTAGCAAAAGAACTTTAAAAAATATCAACCTCTCAAACCAAAACTGGCGCAGTACTAGCTTCTTTTTTAGTAAACACTGCTGGCTTGTCCTGTCCCGTGGTCATATAACCACAAGCCATGTCCTGCGAGTTATATGCCCAGCCAACCCGTCCCTGATGGTCTAAGAGGATGCACCCAGCCTCACCTTTCACCTTAGATTTCAGAGTGTTGATCGCCATCTGCGCTGCTTCGTCTGGATGCCTGTCTCCATTCAGGAAATCAATCGCAGTTTTCGCCAGAACCACCGGGATAATCGACTCGCCATCACCCGTTGTTGAGCAAGCCCCCAGTTTCCCATCAGCATACAAGCCACTGCCAATAACAGCACTGTCGCCAACGCGACCGGCTAGCTGACCCGTGGTGCCTCCTGTTGAGGTTCCAGCTGCTAAGATACCGTTAGCATCTAGAGCCACACAACCGACGGTGTTGGGGCGATCCAGAACTTCCTGCTCCTCCTTCCACTCGTGCCACTGCTCATCGGCAATCAAGTCTTCTTTTTTACACATTTCGAGTCCGTTCTCTGCGGCAAAGCGTTCGGCACTGCGTGCGACTAGGAACCGGGGTTTTTCATCCATAATCTTCCGTGCCACCGAGATCGGATGACGCACACCCTGAACTGCTGCCACTGCCCCCCAACCTAAGGTAGCGCCCTCCATGATTGCCGCGTCTAACTCGACCTCCCCTTCGCTATTGAGAGTCGCGCCCAGACTGGCGTTAAACGTCTGGTCAGCTTCCAGAACGCGAATGGCTGCCTCAACGGCTTCTGCAGCAGTGCCTCCCTTAGTCAGCACTGCCCAACCTGCCTCTACTGCTGCCAAGCATCCAGCTTTGTTGGCTGCAACCTTATCCTCTGAAATGGTTTTCGCTCCACCGTGAACAATAATAGCTAGTGTCATAAATTTCCTTGTTTTCCTATGAATTTTGTGTGACTGAAATTGCCTCAACGGGCTGGTCAATCACTTGCAGTAATCGCTGTCGTAAAGTCTCTAAACCTAAGCGTTGAGTCGCTGAAATAAACACTGCTTCGGGGTACTTTTGCCCAGCCAAAGCCAGAGTTTCGCTATCTACCTGATCAACTTTATTAAAAGCAATCAAAGTAGGACCAGAAAGAGTTGGCATTTCTGCAAGCACTTCCTCCACACTCGCAATGTGGCTTTCCCAAGCTGGATGGGACAAATCAACAACATGAAGCAACACATCTGCTTCAGTGACTTCCTCTAGGGTGGCGCGGAACGCATCCACTAGGGGTGGCGGGAGTTCGTGAATAAACCCCACGGTATCTGTTAGCAGAATAGTCCTGCGTTCCTGAGTTTCTGGTTCTGTAATGACCAGCTTTCGCGTTGTCGGGTCGAGGGTGGCAAAGAGTTGATCCGCCGTGTAAACTTCAGCGTGGGTTAACACATTCAGCAGAGTGGACTTACCTGCATTGGTGTAACCGACTAAGGCGACAGCAGGAATTTCTTGCTGTTGTCGCTGTTGTCTGATGCGGGCGCGATGTGCTTGTAATTGGTTGACTTCCTGCTGGAGTTGGGCAATTCGCCTCTGAATTGCTCGCCGTTCCGTCTCTAGTTTGGTTTCACCAGGTCCTCGCGTCCCAATTCCGCCTCCTAGCCTGGACATCTCCCGACCTTGACCGCGCAACCGAGGCAGCATATATTCTAATTGCGCCAGTTCTACCTGCAGTTTACCTGCTTGCGATTGAGCGCGTTGAGCGAAAATATCCAAAATGACTTCGGTTCGGTCTACAACTCGGATGCCAATCTCGTTTTCCAAGTTGCGGGCTTGAGATGGAGAAATATCTCTGTCAAAGACAATCAGATTAGCTCCCAGTTTCTGAGCTTGAAGGGCAATTTCTTCAATTTTGCCCTGTCCGACAACTGTTTGGGGATGCGGACTACTTCGCTTTTGTTGCACTGTATCTGCTACAGTTCCACCAGCAGTTTCCACCAAGCGTGTTAGTTCTTGCAGTCCATCTTCAAACCGCTGCTGAGAAATGTCATCTGTCTTCAATCCCACTAGCAGCACTTTGTCGGAGTCAGAGACAACATCCTGGAATGGCATTCCATCGCCAGATTCAGAAATCTCCCTCTCCCATTCATCAACTAAGTCGTCAAAATCTTGCTCAGTTAAGTCATCTAAACTCAGGGGAGGAGAAATCACCCAAGGGTTTTGTGGGTCGGGGACAATATGAGCTAAGAAAGCTTCTTTAATATCGCCACTAGCTTCTTTACCCCGCTTTCCATCTTTGCCGTCAGCTACGGTTAGCACCACCAGAGCATCTAAACGCTGGCGTGCCATTGCAATCAGCGCGGCTTCATCAGGTGGCGCTGATTTGAATTGAGTAGCAACGCAGTGAATCCCGCTCAAGCGTTCCGCACTATGCCGAGGTAGCTGTTCGCGGGGTATTTGAGTTTGACTCGGCGTTCCAACTGCGACTCGGATCACCTGCCCGCGTCTATTAATATAGCTGCACACGGGTTGATGGATTTCTGTACTGATTGCTGCCAAGGCTTGGGCGAATTCTGGCGTAGTTACGGTATGCGAGGGTTGCCGTTGTTCGTAAAGTTGTTGCAGTTTTTTGCTTTGGCTAGATTTTAATCCTTGAATATTTCCATAAATAGTTTCCATAAAATTGTTTTTGAATCGGTTCATCTCATATTTAGCGTTTTGCCTTTTTTACTTAATCTTTCTCTAGATGTAAGTTAACCTCATAGTTACTTTGGCATGATAACGTAGCTTAAAAATAATCTATTTCTCTATCTTTTAGAGTATTGAAATATAAAAAATGCGTCTGTAAACCGCGTCAGCGTAGTTTTTTTCTACTCTAGGCTTATTTTGTTGGCAGTGGTTTGAATGTTTTACAAAAAAAATGTGTTATTAATTACAAATCAACTTAATATTATTCCATTCATTTGGTAGAAGTCGGATTAATAACAATAGTTGTATTGTGAGCATAAAGCAATTTTTATGAAATAAAATTGATGTAAAAGTTGGTTTAGGAGGAGGAAGTATGCAATTTCAAATTGAATGTAATACCTTAAAAAATAACCAAATGTGCTTAATATGCAATCAGCTGTTTCAGACGAGGGAAGCGAGAGTAATTGTGTGCAGCGAAGAGGGTGATGGCTATGGCGATGTTTGCCCTGAGTGCATAGGTAGAGGTGCTAATTGGATCAAAAGCCAACTCCAAGAGTTTAGCCGCAAGTTTAGTGAAGTTTAGTGGCTGATATTGGCGCAGGCACTATTGCAACTACGATAACTAGCAATTTCTCGCCTTTTATCTAATTAACAACTGTTTCGCTGCTATTTGGACGGCGATCGCTCATTTGGAATCGCTGCCAGATGATTTTCTAACAAATTTCAGTCCAAAAAATTATAAAAGACCTAACCACCCAGCCCCAGTTCCCTCACAGGGAAGGGGAGAAATTCCCTTGCCGCTAACACAAATCTTGCGCTTCCCTCTCCTACAAGGAGAGGGTTAAAAAGAGGTGGGGAGAAGTTAGGGCACAGGTCAGTCCATATTGTATTTAAGCCGAAACCGCTATATTTCAACATATCTGCCCCTAAAATAGTAGATAGGGGGCGGTTTTTTTATATTTAGCAGGAAAAGTAAAAAAAATAAAAAAAAGCAAAATTTTAACCTGAAACATTTGCCCAAGGTGTGCCATAATGTCACGAGCCGGAAGCCAATACCTAATTGAACGCCTCCAACAGCCTTGGGGACGCTCACTATCGTTTGCTTACTACAGCTCCATCCTTAGGCATTTGTTACCAGGGGATAGTGTGGTTTGAGGTGAGTCACGTAGTTTAGGTAATTTTACAGGCAAAATTCCTGGAATCTTTGGTAATAGGCGAGTAGTTACAAATAGTTTCTTTAGTAGAGTTGGGAATAGGTTTCCATGAACTTGTTAGAGTTAAAGAATCATGCGGTTGAACTAACCTGTAATGCCGATAAAAAGATGAGTGTGACCTTAAAAGAAACGGCATACCCGCGTCCGCATTTCCAGCGAATCTCTTCCGGAGACGCTGAGCGCTCGCATTGGCTAAGTCTAAACGGTCTGTGGAAGTTCGCATTTGATGACCAAGGCAAATGCGTTCAACCCAGCGACCTGAGCCAATGGAGTCATCATATAGAAGTTCCGTTTGCTCCGGAATCTGCCAAAAGTGGTATTGGTGACACGGGATTTCACCCGAACTGCTGGTACGAGAGGGAATTTGAAACGCCACCAGGGGAAGGCAGGTTGCTGCTGCACTTTGGAGCGGTGGACTATCGCGCCCGTGTCTGGGTTAACGATCAATACATAGCTGAGCATGAAGGTGGGCATACCGCTTTCACTCTCGATATTACCCATGTCTTGAATGACAGTGGCACAACGAAAGTGACAGTATGGGCGCAGGACGATCCTCAGGATCTCGCCAAGCCTCGTGGTAAGCAGGATTGGCAGCTTGAGCCGCACAGTATTTGGTATCCTCGCACCAGTGGTATTTGGCAGACAGTCTGGGTTGAGCGCGTGGGTACGAGTTATATAGATCACATTCGCTGGACTCCCGACTTCGAGCGGTGGGAAATTGGTTGTTACGCTGCGTTGGCGGGTGATGTGCCTGCTTCGGGCGTACAAATCAAGGTGAAACTCAGCATTGGCGATAGGGTACTGGTGAACGATACATATGAAGTGTTCAACGGGGAGATTAGCCGTCGCCTCGCCCTTTCCGATCCAGGTATCGATGACTACCGCAACGAATTGCTGTGGAGCCCAGAAAAGCCGACGCTGATTAATGCCGATATAGAATTATGGTATAAAGACGAGCTTTTGGATAAAGTAAAAACTTATACGGCAATGCGGACTGTGAGTATACAGCGCGATCGCTTTATGCTCAACGGTCGTCCCTACTATTTGCGGCTGGTTCTCGACCAAGGCTACTGGGCTGATAGCCTCATGACTGCACCCGATGATGACGCGTTGCGGCGCGATGTGGAACTCGCGAAAGCAATGGGCTTTAACGGTGTACGTAAGCACCAAAAAATTGAAGACCCCCGCTTTTTATATTGGGCAGATGTGCTGGGGCTGTTAGTATGGGAGGAGATGCCCAGTGCATATCGCTTCTCGCCTAAAGCGGTGGAGCGCACCACCAAAGAGTGGACAGAGGTCATCAAGCGGGATATCAACCACCCCTGTATTGTGGCTTGGGTGCCGTTCAATGAATCTTGGGGAGTTCCGAATCTGGTTGAAACACAGGCTCACCGGAACTACGTTTTAGCAATGTATCACTTGACCAAGACGCTCGATCCAAGTCGCCCAGTGATTGGTAACGATGGCTGGGAAAGTACAGATACGGACATTCTGGCTATCCATGACTACGACACCAATCCCCTGCACTTGGCTCATCGTTATGGATCGTCCGTCAAGCTATCAGATTTGTTTGATCGTAAGCGTCCCGGAGGGCGCATCCTCACACTCGACAACTTTCCTCACCAGGGACAGCCAGTGATGCTGACCGAGTTTGGCGGTATCGCTTATGCCCCAGAGGACAAGCCCGATGCTAACAAAGTTTGGGGATATGAGCGCAGCTGGAATATCTCCGAGCTACAAATCAAATACGCTGCCCTACTGGAAACTATCAATAATATTGAGATATTCAGCGGGTTTTGTTACACACAATTCACTGATACCTTTCAAGAAGCTAACGGGTTGTTGTACGCCGATCGCACGCCGAAATTTCCCATCGAGGCGATCCGCGCAGCGACCCTTTCAGGAGAAGGATTATGTACTCCCACAAGCTGTTAAAGCCAGATGGTCGCCCACTGACTTTATATAGTCGATACCCTATAGCCGAGAATATTACAGCCACTAGTCCTAGCAATGAGCCAGTGCAAGCAAATCCGCACCTGCGCTGGCACCCCTTGCGGGGCGAATGGGTGGCTTATGCTTCTCACCGTCAAGGGCGGACTTTCATGCCGCCTCCAGAGTATAACCCCCTCGCAGCCACCAGTAACCCTGAGTTTCCAACGGAACTACCGCAAGGTAAGTATGATGTGGCGGTGTTCGATAACCGATTTCCGTCGATGACGGTAGCTGCTCACGATCCGCCTGCTAGCATCGTGGATACCATGCCAGCTAATGGGGCGTGTGAGGTAGTGGTTTTTACACAAGACCCGCAAGCCTCCCTGAGTTCTTTGGAACTGGATCACCTAGAGTTGCTGTTGGAAGTGTGGGGCGATCGCACTCGCGTCATCGGTGAAAATCAGCACATACAGTATGTACTGCCGTTTGAAAACAAAGGCGTGGAGGTAGGTGTGACTCTGCACCATCCCCACGGGCAAATTTATGCATATCCTTTTGTACCGCCTGTTCCAGCACGGATGTTGGAGCAACAGCGGCAATTTTACCAGCAACAGGGGCGCGGGTTGCTGGAAGATTTGATCCAAAAGGAGATTGCTGACAACAAACGGATTATTTATCAGGATGAGGAAGCGATCGCATTCGTCCCCGTGTGCGCTCGTTACCCGTATGAAGTTTGGATTGCTCCTATTAAGCCTGTTGGCACTTTTATGCATCTTACCCCAGAGCAACGCCAGGGACTTGCCAGGGCATTAAAAACCGTCACTCTCAAGTATGACGGTTTGTGGAATCGTCCGTTTCCTTACCTGATGGCTTGGTTTGGTGCCCCAACTGACGGTGAAGCGCATCCCGAAGCCCATTTACATGCTCAGTTTTATCCACCCTATCGGACAAGCGAAAGGCTTAAGTATCTGGCGGGAACGGAACTTGCAGCAGGGATGTTTGCCAATGATGCTTTACCAGAGGAAAAGGCGAAGGAGTTGCAGGCTGTGGTGGTCGATAGACTTCTTGCAAAAATCTGCTCTTAACGAACCGCCAAGACGCAAAGAGCGCAAAGAAAGGAGTAAAATTAAATAGCCAAAAACATTATTAAACTTCATCGTACTTATTTAGCATGAGTAAGTTTTTGATGTAAAGAGCAGGCATTTTGTTATAAAATTGACTTAATGCCGAAAACCAAGGCTAAAAAATCTGGTTTGTAAACCACAGTCGCGGTCATTACTAGCAAGCCTGTAAAAAGGTCAAACGGGATGACAAATGGCTAAAAGCTTCAAACTTTAAACAGTTCAATATGTAGGATGGGCTACATCCGAATTTACGCCCGTGGATAAGAAGGAGCCGACTCCCTTGGACGAAGCGGGAAGCAGACCCTCTAAAGGAAACTTTAGTTGAATGATAAACTTTAAACAAGTTTAGTCATGTTCTGTGTAGCAGAAAAACAGAGTTCTCACGTTCAAAGTAGCGTGCCCGTGCCTCCTAACGGAAGAGCTAACGCGCTTCACGAAGTGTGCCGTAGGCTTAGGGCTTATAATTTAGGATTGCTATAGACATCTTTGAAAATGAACCTGAAAGCCTTATGCTGCCCGTTGTAAGCAGTAATTTCTGGAGAGGTTTACTGTATTGTTAGTTGACAATCGCGTCACTATCAATGGCAAGACGTACTAGTTCAAGACTTACGCAAAATACCTCTCAAACTCTTATTCTTTGGTGTCCTCTGCGCCCTCTGCAGTTCGTTCTATCATGTCCGCTGAAAGTAGGTTGGCTTCCACTACATTTCAACGCCAGGTACCTGAAGTTGGGAAACCCGCTCACGGCACTGGCTCCCCAACCTACAGGGAGAAATTTTATTAGAAGTAATTATCCGGACTTGATATTATCCGTGACAGAGTCCTAATATTTAAGCCGTCTCCACGAACACACCACTCCGCGCAAACTCTTCCTCCTCAGGGGTGAAGTGTGGAGCTTTATCCACAAGGCTCGCGTCAAAGTAGTAGGTTTCTTGCAAGAATTCTCCATTGATCACAGCTTCCTCCAAGTCCTTGATGTAATCTTGTGCAATTAGGCATACCTCCTTAATCCCTTCCTCATCACCCTTTTCCAACAGCTTTTGCAAGGTTGCTCTCACCCCAGACAACCGTGAAGCCGGCTTCAGCGTGCCATAGAGGTGATAGATGCGGTCGGTTGCAATGCTGATGTGTTTGAGTGCTTTAGCTCGTACCAACTCAGAGTCAAGGCTAGGCCAATAGCGGGTGGTGTAAAATGCTTTCTCATCCTTGTGATACCACTCCTCTGAACGAGCAATCGATGAGGAAACGGTGTTATGTAGCTTCCAGAAGAATAAGCGCAAGGAGGGACCATCCGCCACAGTAGACAGTTTGGCATCCATTGATACCTCAAAGTTAGTGAGTTGTGGGTCACGCCCAAGCACGAGGTACTCGACTGGGTACATTTCCACCTCCTTGTTCTGCACAACGTACATGTTGAGGTGGTGGCGACAGTAGGGGCAGGGGTACATCGTAGCGAACAGTTGGAAGAACTGCTTGAAAACTGCGACCAAGGCTTTCTGCTCCTGAGGTGTCTTGGTGGAAACGATCTCAGCAGTGGTGTGGAAGAAGCGCCACACCGCCGGACCAATGTAGTAGGGGAAGCTCACGCGCATCTGCGAGTCCTTAACATCACTCCGCCCTAGATATATATCGATGAATGCCACATAATGTGAGAGTGCGCCTGAATCACGCCCAAACTCTTGGCGTTCGCGCCGTTTCTGCACCCCATTGAGGTAGTAGTGTGTGAGACGCCATGCCTGCTTGAGCATGAGTTGCTGAGAGGGAGTGCATTTTGGAAAGTACTCTGCAACATCTGCCCCATAGCGGTCAAACTCCCCTGAGTTTTTGGTGGATTCATACCATTGACTCAAAGCAGCTTCGTCTGGCACTGTGTTGCTCTGGATGTCTGCTGCGGTGCTAACACTGAACGCAGCTAGCAGCTTTGGCATGAAGTCCTCATACCAATATGCCACTGGCATCATCGCGCCATCGACTTCCTCTGATGCGTTGTTGAGGATGACACGGTTCCATTTCTTCAGGTACTCTTTTGGATCTCCCTCGGATTGAGGTGTTTCTGGAGCTAACTCCTCATTGAGCTCCATCTTCCTCAGTCGGTTGAGTTCGTTAATTGCCAGTACACCCTCGGCGATGTCACGCAAACTGAGACTTTTTTTCTTGATTGTGATTGCAAATTCGACACCCGCAGCAAACTTCTCCTTGACAGTGGCGGACTTACCACGCGCCTGCACCATGGCTTTTTCCTCTGCCAACATCTCTTTTGTCTTTTCCACTGTCTTCCAGTTCTGGATGCGATTTTCTAGTCGGGCATACTCATCCTCGATTGATTTAACTACGGCATCCAGCACGGAGTGACAAGCTGGTTCCACCACACCTAAGCCTTTGTACAGTGCGATCGCCTTCTGCACAAACTGCACAAAGTCAGTTATTCTGTATGGCAGGCTTCTTACGCGCAGGTGTGTTTCATGGTTGGCGGAGAAACTTTCGCGAAAGCAGCGGTAAGCTGCTCCTTGTAGCAAACGGAACAGACCAATTTGCATCTGTAGGCGGGAGGTACCGCGCGTCTTCTCGCTTTGTGGGTGTTGGGCGAGTAGTTCTTTTAGCCGTGCTACCTCTGCATCTATCTCGGTGGGTGCTTCCTGTGGAACTGCTTCAGTGGTGACTGGATCTGTATGAGCTGTATGAGCTGTATGAGCTGTATGATCAGTGTCAACTGTTGTGCTATTTGAAGTTGCGCTTGTCTCTAACGAACTGCTGACGGCAATTGGTGAGTCTTTATAGCCAGTTGTTGTCTCTGAATCTGGCACCAGTTTACAGAACTCCTCGAAGTCAATTGAGGCATCGCCATCGTGATCGACTTCTTTGATGATCTCATCGAGTTCTTCGTCCGTCAGCCCAAATTGCCTCATCACCGCGTGCATCTCGTCTGCGGTGATTTGACCGCTGCCGTTTTCATCAAATACACTGAAGGCAAGCTTGAGACGGCTTTTGCGATCGCCTTGCCTGGATACCATCAGCGCTTTAAACTCTTCAAAATCGATACTGCCCGACAAGTCAACATCCACTTCTTTGATCATGTCGCGCAGTTCGGTGTCGTTAGGACTCTGTCCCAATGAACGCATTATCTGCCCCAATTCCTCTGCTGAAATGGCACCGCTGCCATCTTCATCAAATACTTTGAACGCTTCCCACAGCTTCTCGACTTCCTGCTCACTGAGAGTGGTTTTTTCAAAATCTACAGATGTCATCGGTAAATCCACCATATTATTTTGTCAGAACTTGTCATTAAGTTCAGCTATAGCAATCCGTGCTGGAGTTGTAAGAATTATCGAACCGCCAAGACGCCAAGGACGCCAAGATAGGAGGAGAAAATCTTACGAATGACTTAGGAGTGCTATAGAAGTTAGGGATAGAGAAAACTCACTAAATCATTCTTGCATACCCGTATACAGCAGTCGCACAAATAAACGGACGCCATCATCATTCTTCAAAGTTGAATATGATGGAGCTTTACTGTTACCAATGGCACGCAAATCGGAAAGCAGTTCTGGATGAAACTGGCAAGTATTTGAGGAAAGCTTTTCCTACCAACCTGATTTTATATGTTTTTATTCACAATGCAAGATTTACAAATTCTTGTCTTGACACTCCCCGCGTCTTTAGACGCGGGGATTCTTGGTTCATTGACTCGCCATTAGACAGCAGGCTTGCACCAACTGCCCAAGTGGGCAAATCACGCCTGCGCGACGTTCCCGTGTGCCCCACCATCAGCAATGAAGTACTTCAAGGTACTGTTCACTGTTAAACCATGATTCATCCACGCCTACGCACAGAAATAGACGGGCTGAATTCTGGCTCCAGAAGGACTGAATTCTTCTTTGGTAATTTTTTCTGAGTCTCAGTCTAATTTCATACAAAAAATTTCTTCGTTGATTCTAAATATAACGCTGTTCTATAAAATGGTTTTTTGTGATAAAAATCCCTAATCATATTGCTGGAAACAGTAATGATTTCTGTAATTTTCAGTAATTTTACAAGCTACATCGACAATTCAGATGCGTTTTCCCTGGGTTGAGTTGTGAACAATAAGCGGGTTGATAGATGGGAATAATATTTTCAGGTCATTTCAAGTCATAAGCGTTTAGGTGCTGCGACTTGGTCAATTTGAAGGAGTGCAATATTTTCTGCCAATTGATATGAAGCTGTATTCAAAAAGTCTTGCAAATGTTCTGCCCTCAGATGTGGATAACAAGCGCAAAAATGGCATCCGGTCAGTGGTTCCACAACACCATACAGCCAAAAACTTTGCCGGTGTCATCCCACAGGAACAATTCTATGCAAGCCCAATGTAAACTGATATAATTTCGTAATTAATCAGGAGAACATCCTCATGTCTAATCCAGAGGTTGTTAAATTTGGTGATAGGTTTTATCTCAAGCACGAGAGTAGTGAACAATACCTCGTTAATGTTAGTGCCAGACGACGCAACTGGCCGCAGTTGAGCAATACGGGACATATAGAACTTAAACTAGTCGGTGGTGAGGGAGAGGTTACTTCTAACAGTTACATTAAAATCAAAACGACAGAACAGGTAGTATTCAACAATGATACTTTGGGGGCTTTTGCTGATAGCCATAATTGTTACTATTGGAAAGATGGCTATGATGACGGTAAACAGGGTTGGCGGATTACCAAAGCTTCTGGTGATGCCGGTCCAATCTATTATGGCGATCGCGTTCACATCACCAACATCTCCTACCGTAATCAAAGACTAGCTCTTGATACAAAGAATAAGGGTTATATAACTACCGTGGAAAATGCTGGTGACTCGTGGATCTTAGAGCCTGCTGAACCTATTCCATCTACTGATGTTCAACCTAGTAACCCTAAATCTTCTGAGATATTCAGCTGGTCGGTTGCTTCCGGCGATCCGACTACAACTGGTGTCATTCTATGGACTCGTGTGAATCCAAAAGATTATGACTATACTACTCCTCTTAAGTATCAGGTTACTAGTAAAGATGATTCTGGTTTCAATTCAGTCGTTTTAGAAGACGAGGTAAAAGCCTCGCAGTTTAATTCACAAAAAGACCATACAGTTCATGTAGACCTGAATGGGAAGCTCAAACCCAATCAATCGTATTTATATCGTTTCATCTATAAGAACGTATATAGTCCGATTGGTCATTGCAAAACTTTGCCAGATGCTAATGCAAAACTGGACAAACTTTCACTGGCAGTTTTAACTTGCAATGATTACAGCACAGGCTACTTTAATGCCTTGTATAAGTTAGCGGAAGAAAATGTGGATTTTGTGATTCACTTAGGTGACTTTATTTACGAGTATCCACAGTATCCACCTGGTTATGGCGATATTGTTCGTACAGACCTTACTCTAGAAAAGAACAAATACCCACATAAAGATCCAGCCAATTGTGACAGAGCAACTTCATTAGAACATTTCCGCCATATTTATCAGACATATCGTCAAGACCTTGCTCTGCAAAAGGCGATGGAAAAACATACTTGGATCATCACTCTTGACGATCATGAAATTGCCGACAATTGCTATTGGGATTATGAACATAAGACGATGGCTATAAGTGTTGATGAGCCACTCCATCCCATTGATGAGCATTTGGGCAAAGATTCCGACAAGGCAAGGGAGGAGATGCTTAATCTGTATAAAAACGCAACTCAAGCTTGGAGAGAATATATTCCAACTAGAGTCCAAAAAGCGGATAACTCCGACGATCCCCGTTACAACCTCTACAGACATTTCCGCTTTGGTTCATTGGTAGATTTTTTCTTGACCGATAGCCGAAGCTTTAGGGATAAACCGGATTTAAAAATAAATGCACAAATTTTGGAAAAAGTCAAGGAATATCAGAAATCTCACCCGCAAGCGGATACTGCTACGGCAATATTAGAAGCCCGTAAAGAACTAGGTCTGTCTAAGTGGAAGGCAAGTATGTTGGGTCAAGAGCAAAAAGAGTGGTTGATCAATGGTATCAATGGTTCAAATGCTTCTTGGAGGGTGTGGGGTAATCAAACCTTCCTAGCTACAGCATTGGCAAATGAGAAGATCGGAGAAATTGACGATTGGCATGGGTTTAAGGCGGAACGCTATGAGATATTGCAACGTATAAAGGATAGCGAAACCTCAAAAAATGGAACAGATCGCAACAGTCGTTTTGTGGTCTTTACAGGAGATATGCACACCTCTCTAGTCGCCTATCTAAAGACTGAATTTGAAGGATTACGAAATAAGGTTAATCTTGACTACAGCAAATTAGCTGGTGTGGAATTCATGACACCATCACTGACTTCACCTGGGATTTCAGAAGGCGTTCTCAAAAAACTGGAAGCCAGTCTACCCATTGATATTCTTGGAACCCTGGAAAAATTCAATCCTTTCACAGACAATAGTGTGCATGAGCAACATAGTTGGCAGCATAAGTTTGTCACAGGCAGCTTGATCAAGAGTTTAAGCCCACATATTGAACATTATGATTCACGGGTTAATGGATACGCGATCGCCCAATTCACTGCTAATGAATTGAACTGGAAAGTCTACCGGGTTGACAGGACAGACCATGATAAACGTGAAGGACGTAATCTATCTACAGAGCGTGCAAAAAAAGAGCTTGTTCAATCGGTGAACTACAACCCAAATGGGATTAAACTAACAGACTCTGTTGGGTGATACAAGTATTCCCTAATTTACAATACCTTTGCTCTAAAAATGGGGTTAGTTTCATCCTCAGGGCAAACGCATCTTAATTGTCGATGTAGCTTGTAAAATTACTGAAAATCACAGAAATCATTACTGTTTCCAGCAATATGATTAGGGATTTTTATCACAAAAAACCATTTTCTACAACAGTGTTATATTTCAATACCATTCAGTTAAGGGTTATTTATGACAATTCCATGCGTCAATTCCATGCGTGTAGAGACGTAGCATGCTACGTCTCTACATTGGCATCCTGATAATGATTTTGGTCTTATCACCAACTGTATTGCCTTATCCCCCTTGTCCTCTCTCAAGGGTTGTTGTAAAAAACCTACACTTGTCAGGAGGGGACGCAAAGAGGGCAGGAATTACTACATCTGAACCCAACTTGGTTTCAAAGTTTAGTGCATAATTTTTTCTGCGCTTTGCTTGAGTCCTTCTCGCACCCGTGTACCGTATTCTGGATCGCATTGCATGAAATGTTCCACCATGCGCTCTTGAATATGCGCGTCGCACTGTTTGAGTGCTGACACAAGGTTGAGAATCAGGTCATCCCGCTCCTCGTCGTGGAAAGTGCGATACCGCTCGCCAGCTTGCTGGTAATCGTTGGTTCGGCTGATTTTTTGACGAATGACTGGACCTTGAACAAAGGGAGTGTGGTCTTTGCCTGATTTCGGCGCTTCTTTAAGCCCGCCAAGACTGCTTGGCTCGTAATTCACGTGGGGGTTCTCGCCTGCTTCGACTCCATCAACGCGGTAAGTCATCTGACCATCACGCTGATTCGTTGCAACAGGTGTTTTTGGTTGATTAATAGGTAACTGCAGGTAATTTGGTCCCACCCGGTAACGTTGAGCATCTGAGTAAGAGAACGTCCGACCTTGAAGCAATTTGTCGTCCGAGAAGTCAAGACCGTCAACCAATACACCTGTACCAAACGCGGCTTGCTCAACCTCAGCGAAATAGTTGACAGGATTTTTGTCGAGTACGACTCGTCCGACAGGCAGCAATGGGAATTGGTCTGGCGGCCAGATTTTTGTTGGATCTAATGGATCGAAATCGAGTTCAGGGTGCTCGTCATCCGACATGATTTGCACACAAAATTCCCATTCAGGATACTCGCCTCGTGCGATCGCTTCGTACAAATCCTGTGTCGCATGGTTAAAATTCTTCGCCTGAATTTCCTCAGCTTGAGCTTGAGTGAGGCACTTGACCCCCTGCTTGGGTATTGACTGATGAAATTGAAGCGCAGCGCTTAAAGGACGAAGAACTGCCGACTAATTTTCAGCTACACGTCAACCCTTGGGCTGATGTTGCTGTGCGTGAATCTTTTGTCCGTGATGCTACTGGTGGCGGGAAGGTTTTGAGCGATTGGGCAAAGCTGAGTGCCGCAAGCGGCGATCGCCTTGCCTGGACACCATAAGTGCTTTAAACTCTTCAAAATTGATACTGCCTGACAAGTCAACATCCACCTCTTTGATCATGTCGCGCAGATCCGTATCGTTAGGACTCTGTCCCAATGAACGCATTATCTGCCCCAGTTCCTCTGCTGAAATGGCACCGCTGCCATCCTCATCAAATACTTTGAACGCTTCCCACAGCTTCTCGACTTCCTGCTCACTGAGAGCGTTTTCTTCAAAATTTACAGATGTCATCAGTAAATCCACCATATTCTTTTGCCAGAGCTTATCATTAAGTTCAGCTAGAAATTAGGGATGGAGAAAACTCACTAAATTATTCTTGCATACCCGTATACAGCAGTCGCACAAATAAACGGACGCCATCATCATTCTTGAATGTTGAATATGATGGAGCTTCACTGTTACCAATGGCACGCAAATCGGAAAGCAGTTCTGGATGAATTTCCAGTTTAAATCAAAGGTTGGTAAGGTTTTTGGAAAACTTTTCGGTCTACTGAATGGGATCAATGATAGGCATCGGGCAATTCATCTTCTACTAACCTTAAGGGAGCATACTGATAGGCAACAATAGTCATTAACATAGTTAATATGCCCAAGACAATAAACATCAAACCAATGCCTCGACTTGGTCCGGTGCCGATGAGTTGTCCGATGGTTCCGGCTAGGGGACCATTGACTATCATTAAAGGTTCAAATATCCTGTCGGCTAGGGGACCAGCAACAAGATAAGCTAGCGGTAAACAGGAGCCACAGATAGCACTATTAAGGGAGAAGACTCTTCCCTGTATTTCTGGAGCAACTTTCTTTTGAAAAATCACTTGAGCTGAACTGTTGATAAAAGGGAGCCCAAGAAAAAACAAAAAAGCAGCTACGGCAAACAGGAAAACAGAAGGATAAAGCCCTGCAACCATCATGGAAAATCCGTTGAGCAGCATAAAGCAAAATAGTATATTGATATAGCTTTGCCGTCCACTTCCCCAAGTACTCATAAGGAGGCTACCTGTTACCATGCCCACACCGCCAATGAACATGATTATGCCAAGTTGGGCTGGGGAAGCTAAGGAAAGTATTAGGGGATAGGCGAGTACCTGAAGAATTCCAAGAAGGAAATTGCTACTAGCAAGAAAAAATAATAGGGCCAGTAGTCCAGAACGAGCGGTCAGATAATGGAAACTGTAAAGGGCTTCTGTAAGTAGTGAGGTTTTATTGGTTTCCTGGCTTTCTGTTACTTTATGGTGGGGGAAGCGAACCAGGAGTAGGGTAGTTAAGGAAAATAGAAAACTGCTGAAGTCCAGAACAATAATTCCTGATAGCTGTATAACTTCTAGGAGTATACCAGCTAGAACGGGAGAAAGGAGTTGTCCTAGGGCTTGTGCTAACTGAGTCATTCCACTAGCTCGACCTAAGTGTTTTTTGGGAACGAGCAAGGTGGTAGCGGCTTTGTAAGCAGGCCATTGGAATGCACTGAAGCTGGAACTTACAGCAGTAGCTATGTATATTAAATATATATGCCAGATGTGTATTTGTCCGGAGACCAGTAATAAGGCCATAGTCAGCGTACTTAAAGCTGCACCTGAATCGCTGAGAATCATTACCCAACGGCGGTTCCAACGATCTACTAAGACACCAGCAAGGGGAGAAATTATCACTATGGGGAGGGTAGTGAACAGAATCAGAAAGGATAGCTGGGTAATTGAACCGGTCTGCTGATAAACCCAAACATTAAGAGCAAAGTTGCTGAGACTGGAGCCTAACAGGGAGACTATTTGCCCCAACCAGACCAGAACAAAGATGGACATCCCTTCAATTTTGAGTGGTTTGAGCATTTGATTTGTCTAATTGATGGCTCTGTGCTTGGTCAAGAGATTTTTGGAGTTGTTGAGCTAGTGTCTGGACATGAGGTGGTCTGACCATGTTTTGATGATTACCAGGAACTAGATAAGTTTCTATATGTTCCACTCCTTCATTCCAGGCAGATTCAACGTCGGCATCAGTCTCACTGGCTCGGAATAGAACAATTGAGTCTAAGTAATATTGAGGTTTGTAATTAAGCCCTGCTTGAGCGTTTACTTCTTCCTCCCTCTGTTGTCGCTTCGTGATGATTTTATGCGATTGAACAGATTACTGAATTAATTACCTAATCATTTTAACTGTTTTATTGCTCAGATTTTGTACAAAAAAAAATTGATGTAATTTCATCATTTAGTATCAAAGCCGAAGCCCTTAATTTAGCGGTAAAAGTCCAAAAAAGTAATGTAACTTTATCGCACTGGTTTTTACTTAACCTGGGTTTATATGGATAGGTGCAAGATATGAGATTGCCTAAAATCATCTGAGGGAGTCGCACCACATATAAGCTATTACGCTTTTAATTTGCATTATCTGGACGGATAAGATATTCATCCCACAAGAACTCTACTACCTGCCGTGCCTACAAGTTGCACTCGCGACAGCTTATGTTTTTGTGTCAATCTCTTCCTCTTCAAATTTTAATGCGTTTGCCTTAGCTGCTAGGCATACCATAAAGAGCGAAAGTTTTTTAAATATATTTTTTAATATAATTTATTTGATTTTTTTAAGAATATTCTTCGCAAGAAACATAAATATATCTAATAAGAGCAATTTCTTAAATTAGGCATGTTATGGTTTTTAAGGTGAGCTTTTGCGAGGAATAATGTTTCTACCTAAAGACATCACAGAAGAGTTGTCTGTAGTTCGATCAGGCTGGAATACGAGCAATACAACTTCGATCAAAAACTTTGACCAGCAATTTCTCTGACGCGCCTCCTGACTGGTGTTTGGCTCAGGATGATTTATTTTGTTATAGACTGAGGTCACTGAAACACAATCATTCTTCAACTGATGCTTGGTGTGCTGCATGAACTGATGGGTGGGTCCCACAGACCACAAGGCTCATTAAGAGTCTACTAAGTTTTTGTACTACGTTTTGATACTTTTGGGGCAGAAAATTGCCACTTAAATCGGTTAAATTGCGACTTTTCAACAAAATTCGGAACGTTGTTTGTCGTCCACCTAAACTATACAGTTTAGTTTGCCCCTGACCGCAGCTTCCGTAACACTACCCCTTGTCAATAGTAATCACGCTAGAAATTTGCATTAATCCTAACCCCTGAATCAGAGATGTTTTATGCTTCTACCGGAAAATGACACAATAGCTACATCCTTACTAGACATTCTCAGCTGTAGAGCGCAATGTCAGTCCGAGCGGCAAGCCTATATCTTCCTCCAAAATGGAGAAACTGAGTCAGGGAGTCTTACCTATGGGGAATTAGACAGACAAGCAAGAGCGATCGCAGCCCATCTCCAATGTTGGCAAGGAGAACGGGCTTTATTGTTATACCCTTCTGGATTGGAGTTTATTACGGCTTTCTTTGGCTGTTTATATGCTGGGGTAGTGGCGGTTCCAGTTTATCCTCCCAGACGTAATCAGAAGTTGTCTCGCTTGCTCTCTATCGTTAATGATGCCCAAGTCAAGGTAGCACTGACAACTACATCAATATTGGCTGACATTGACAAAAGCTTGGAAGAGCAAGCAGAGTTAGCCCAGTTAAAGTTGGTAGCTACGGATACTATTGAAGCTAATCCTCAAGAATTTATTCCTAAATCAGTGACACCGGAGATGTTGGCGTTTTTGCAATATACTTCCGGTTCTACGGGAACACCCAAAGGAGTAATGGTTACTCATGGCAATATCATCCACAACCAACAGTTAATTCACCAAGCTTTTGGTCATAGTGAAGAGAGTATCGTTGTAGGTTGGTTGCCTTTGTTCCATGATATGGGGCTGATTGGTAATGTTTTGCAGCCAATGTATCTGGGAATTCCATGTATTCTTATGCCCCCAGTGGCGTTTCTCCAAAAGCCGATTCGTTGGTTGCAGGTGATTTCTAAATATAGAGCGACTACCAGTGGTGGACCGAATTTTGCTTATGATTTATGTGTAAAAAAAGTTCAACCAGAACAATTAGCTAATCTTGACTTGAGCAGTTGGGATTTGGCTTTCAATGGAGCAGAACCAGTACGGGCAGAAACTCTGGAGCAATTTGGTAAAAAATTTGCTGACTGTGGTTTTAACTATAGTGCCTTTTATCCTTGCTATGGAATGGCGGAGACTACCCTGTTTGCTACGGGTGGAGACAAGAATCAAAAGCCAGTGATTCAGGGAGTTTTGGCTGGGGAGCTAGAACAAAATTCGGTAGTGGAGAGTGAGATTTCATCTAAAAAAAGTCGAGTGTTTGTGGGATGTGGTCGTCCTGACATGGACACAACAGTAATTATTGTTAACCCTGAGTCTTTAACTCGCTGTGAAAAAGGACAAGTAGGAGAAATTTGGGCGTCTGGTGGGAGTATTGCCTCTGGGTATTGGAACCGCCCCGAAGCAACACAAGAAACCTTTCAAGCTTATCTAAAGGATACTGGAGAAGGTCCTTTTTTACGCACAGGGGACTTGGGATTTTTAAGCAACGGAGAGTTGTTTGTTACAGGAAGACTAAAAGATGTAATTATCATTAGAGGTCGAAATTATTATCCCCAAGACATTGAATTAAGTGTTGAAAACAGCAATCCTTCTTTACGAGAGAATTGTAGTGCTGCATTTTCTGTAGAGATCGAAGGAGAGGAACGTTTGGTTGTTGCTTGTGAGGTGGAAAGAACTGACCTACGGAAGCTGAACACAGATGAGATAGTTAGAGAAATCCAAATTGCAGTATCAACAGAACATGAATTAGAAGTTTATGGGGTTGTATTGTTGAAAACGGGAAGTATCCCTAAGACTTCTAGTGGAAAAATTAAACGTCGTGCTTGTAAACTAGGATTTTTAGAAGATAGTTTGAATGTAGTAGGGCAATGGCAAAAAACTATTGAAAAGAATCCGACGATAGTTTGTTCAAATTCACAACAAAATAGTCAAAATTATTCCTCAGAGAACCACTCTAAAACAGTGGCAGAAATCAAAGCATGGTTAGTGGACAAAATTGCTGAGCTATTGCAAATAGCATCAGAAAAAATTGACTTGAAACAACCATTAGCTGTCTATGGCTTAAATTCAGTCAAAGCTGTGAATATTGCTGCGGAATTAGAAGAATGGTTGGGGATTTCGGTTGCTCCGACTATTGTGTATGACTATCCCAGTATTCAGGCACTGGCTGATTATTTGGGGCAAACAACTCCCTTGTTAGAATCCTTCACTTTTGTTTCAAATCCTCAGACTGCAACCGAAGCAGTAGCTATCATTGGTAAAGGGTGTCGTTTCCCAAAAGCTAATAATCCCCAAGCTTTTTGGTCTTTGTTGCGTTCAGGTGATGATGCCATTACTAAAGTCCCAGTCTCTCGTTGGGGATCGGACAATGGTTGGGGGGGTTTTTTGGAGCAACTTGACCAGTTTGATCCCCAATTTTTTGGTATTTCTCCACGAGAAGCTAGCAACATGGACCCGCAACAAAGATTGTTGTTAGAAGTTAGTTGGGAGGCGTTAGAAAATGCAGGATTAGCAGCAGAACGACTAGCAGGAAGTCAAGGTGGGGTTTTTATCGGCATCAGTACTGGAGATTATGCCAAGTTAAACGGAAATCTTGTCAATACAGAAGCGTACTATGGTACTGGTAATGCGTTGAGTATTGCTGCCAATCGTTTGTCTTATTTCTTGGATTGGCATGGACCAAGTTGGGCTGTAGATACAGCTTGCTCATCATCATTAGTAGCACTTCATCAAGCTTGTCAAAGTTTGTTGCTTGAGGAGTGTAATCTGGCTTTAGCTGGAGGAGTAAATTTGATGTTGAGTTCTCAATTAACTTTGACTTTTTCTGAGGCTCAAATGATGGCAGCAGACGGTCGCTGTAAGACTTTTGATGCAGAAGCAGACGGTTATGTACGTTCAGAAGGATGCGGAGTGGTTGTACTTAAACGTCTTTGTGATGCTCTGGCTGATGGAGACAATATTCAGGCAATTATTAGAGGTTCTGCCGTTAATCAAGATGGTCTAACTAATGGACTAACTGCACCAAATGGCAATTCTCAACAAGAGGTAATTCGCCTAGCCTTAGCTAAGGCCCAAGTAAGGTCGAATCAAATCAGTTACGTGGAGACACACGGTACAGGAACGACTTTAGGAGATCCCATTGAGGTGAATTCTCTTAAAGCAGTGCTGATGGAAGGTAGGGAGTCAAATCAACCTTGTTGGATTGGTTCAGTAAAAACTAACATTGGTCATTTGGAAGCGGCAGCAGGAATAGCGGGTTTAATTAAAGTTGTTTTGTCTCTTGAACATAAAGAAATTCCACCCCATCTCCACCTAAAACAGTTAAATTCCTATATAAAAATCAAAAATACTCCTATTCAAATTTCCACTGAAATTCAGCCTTGGCAAGCAGTAGAAGAAAAGAGATTAGCTGGAGTGAGTTCATTTGGTTTTGGGGGTACTAATGCCCATATAATCTTAGAAGAAGCCCCTGACTCAGCGAACAGTTATCAGTTACCAGTTATCAGTGATCAAAAAACGGAGCTTCTAACTCTATCAGCGAAAACAGAAAATGCGTTATTAGAATTAGCTGATCATTATCAAAGCCATTTAGAAACTCATTCGGAATTAGCGATCGCAGATATTTGTTTCAGTGCCAATACAGGGCGATCGCACTTTAACCATCGTCTAGCTGTTATAGCTGAATCTACAGAGAAGTTACGTCAACAGTTAAAGGCGTTTGCAACTAGAAACGAAACAACTGGACTGTTTAGAGGTCAAGTGACCGGAAGGACGCGCCCAAAAATCGCATTTTTATTTACCGGGCAAGGTTCTCAGTATGCGAATATGGGAAGGGAACTCTACCTTACTCAACCGACCTTCCGTCAAACTCTTGAGCAATGCGATGGAATTTTAAGTTCTTATCTAGACAAACCCCTGTTGAGTATCTTATATCCATCACCAGAGGAAAATTCACTAATAGATGAAACCGCCTACACCCAACCAGCTCTATTTGCTCTGGAATATGCACTCTTCCAGTTATGGAAATCTTGGGGTATTGAACCAGATGTAGTGATGGGTCACAGTGTTGGTGAATATGTAGCTGCCTGTGTGGCGGGAGTGTTTAGTCTGGAAGATGGACTCAAATTAATCGCTCACCGGGGAAGATTGATGCAAGCGTTACCAACCAGGGGTGAGATGGTAGCAGTCTTGGCATCTGAGTTGCAAGTACGAGAGGTGATTGAACCACTCGGTGAAAAAGTATCAATTGCAGCTATTAACAGTCCAGTTAGTATAGTCATTTCCGGTGCCACTGATGCCATCAACACCATCTGTGACAGATTGCAAACGGATGGAATAAAGACCAAACACTTACAAGTATCCCACGCCTTCCACTCTCCCTTGATGAAACCAATGCTAGCGGAGTTTGAAAATGTGGCATCGGAAATTAATTACAAGACGCCCCGTCTTCCTATCATCTCCAATCTTACCGGAGAACAAGCCAACGCAGACATTGCTACTCCCCAATACTGGGTGAATCATACGCTAAAGCCAGTGAAATTTGCTTGTGGGATGCAAACCCTTGAGCAAATTGGCTATGAAGTCTTCTTAGAAATTGGGCCTAAGCCAATTTTGTTAAGCATGGGTCGTCAATGTTTCAAGGAAAATGTAGGTGTATGGTTACCCAGTCTACGTCCTGGTTGGGGAGAGTGGCAGCAAATATTACAAAACTTGGCCGAGTTATATGTACGGGGAGTGGCAGTAAACTGGTCAAGTATGTACCGGGATTATCACCATCGCAAAGTCGTATTGCCGACTTATCCGTGGCAGCGATCATCCTATTGGATTGAAACCCCGGAAAATGGACACAAACAATTGGGGTCAACCTTCCCAGAAAATGCCTCAACAGCAATCATTAACCTGCTCAACCAAGGGGATACTCAGCAGTTAGCTCAGCAGTTAGAAAAGGCAGGGAATTTCTCGCCAGAGCAAACAAAAGTTCTCCCAGAACTGCTGTCGGTATTAGTCAAACAACACCAAAAGCAATTGGCTGCAGAATCTATTAAAGATTGGCTCTATGAGGTGAAGTGGCAACCTCAGGTAAGTTTCAGTAAGCAATTGAGAGCCAACTTCCTGCCAACTCCTTTGGAAATTAACCTGAAACTCCGTCCTCAATTTAACAATTTGCTCGCCCAAAGTGAGTTGGAAATTTACGGAGAAATTTTAACCAAGTTAGAAGCTTTAAGTATTGACTATGTGCTAAAGGCTTTCGGGGAAATGGGCTGGCAGTTCAAACTAGCAGAGCGCTTTTCAACAGAATTTATTGCTCAGCAGTTGGGGGTAGTAAAGCAGCACTACCAACTACTAGCTCGTTTACTTGAGATGCTGAGCGAAATCGGGATTCTGCAACCTATTAACAGCCAATGGGAAGTCACCCAAGTACCTAATATTCAAGATCCACAGCAGCTTTTCAATAACCTGTTGAGTCAATATCCCACTGCAACTGCAGAGTTAACTCTACTTGAGCGTTGTGCATCCCAACTAGCTTCTGTGTTATGTGGAGAATCAGATCCACTGCAGTTGGTATTTCCCGGAGGAGATTTAACCACTGCTAGCCAGTTCTATCAGGAATCCCCAGGGGCTAAGGTGATAAACACCCTAGTGCAACAAGCAGTCTTATCAGCTTTAGAACAGTTGCCAAAATCTTGTGGGGTACGAGTATTAGAAATTGGTGCGGGAACCGGGGGAACTACCGCCCATATCTTACCTCACCTGAATCCTGCTCAAACAGAATATGTGTTTACTGATTTAGGAGGTTTATTCACCGCTAAAGCCCAGGAGAAGTTTCGAGATTACCCCTTTGTGCGCTATCAAACCTTAGATATTGAAGTTGACCCATCCGCTCAAGGGTTTGAGTCCCATCAGTACGATTTGATTGTAGCGGCTAATGTGCTACACGCCACGGCGGATTTACGTCACACATTGCAGCATATAAAGCAGTTGTTAGCGCCTGGGGGAATGTTAGTACTGCTTGAAGGAACCACTCGCCAACGTTGCCTAGATTTAATCTTCGGGCTTACCGAAGGGTGGTGGAAGTTCACTGATACAGATATTAGAACTAATTACCCATTGCTGTCAGCATTACAGTGGCGCTCACTACTTACCGAAAGTGGTTTTGAACAGGCGGTGACTATTCCGTCATCTGAAGAGAATTCTGGAGTGTTATTTCAGCAAGCGGTCATTCTAGCCCAGGTAACAAAAACCTCATTATCGGATGCTCCATCTGAGTCCAAGGGTTGGTTGATTTTGGCAGATCAACAGGGCATCGCTCAGCAGTTAGCTGCTCAGTTGCAATCTACAGGAGATGTCTGCACATTGGTCAAACCTGGAAAGGAATTTCAACAGTTTTCTCAACAAGAGTTTACTATTGACCCAAACAATCCAGAAGACTTTCAGCAACTGCTGGCGACAGTGACAGTGCAGTTACCACCCCTGACTGGTGTTGTGCATTTGTGGTGCTTAGACACTTCAGAAGTTAAAGATTTGACAATAAAGTCCCTGGAAGCAAGCTCAAAACAAGGATGTGGCAGTACTTTGCATTTAGTTCAAGCTTTAGTTAAGGTAGGATTGTCTCAACCGCCACGCCTGTGGTTAGTCACTCAAGGGGCTCAGCCAGTTCTCGACACCAATACTAGAGTTCCAGGATTGGCTCAATCTCCTTTATGGGGAATGGGCAGAGTTATCTCTCTAGAACACCCCGAATTGTGGGGAGGAATACTAGATTTAGACCCTAATGCCACTAATGATGAAGCAGTAACAACGCTTCTAACAGAGATTAGTGATTTAGATTGTGAAGACCACATCGCCTTTCGGGATGGACAACGCTATGTAGCTCGTCTAATGTGTAGCAGCTACAAAGAGTCTCAAAGTATACAGTTAAAGTCTGATGGTACTTACCTAATCACTGGTGGTTTGGGTTTCTTGGGACTGAAGTTAGCTCAGTGGATGGTGGAACAGGGAGCACGGCATTTGGTGTTAACAGGACGTCAAGGACTTCCTGAAAGGGATCTCTGGGCAAAACTTCCCCAAAACACTAAGGCATGGAAACAGATCAAAGCCATTCAATCTCTAGAAGATATGGGAGCCACCGTAGTAGTATCGGCAGTTGATGTCAGCGACTTTGACGAAATGTCCTCGATCTTGAAGCAGGTGAATACAATTGAAACACCTCTGCGGGGCATCATTCATGCCGCTGGTATTGGTGGATATCAAGCCCTAAAGGATATGAAGCTAGATGAACTTGAATGTGTACTTCGTCCTAAAGCATTGGGCGCATGGATTCTGCATCAACTAACAAAGGATATAAGCCTGGACTTTTTCATCTGCTTTTCTTCAGCTGGGTCAGTGTGGGGCGCGAAGGGTCAAGGACATTATGACGCAGCTAACCATTTTCTCGATATTTTAGCTTATTATCGCCGTTCTATTGGACTGCCAGCCTTCAGCATCAATTGGGGAAGTTTGGGTATTGGGGGTGTGGTTCCTGAGGAATATCATCAACGGTTGATGCAGATTGGGTTAGAGGAATTGCAGCCAGAGCAAGGATTCAATGCATTAAGTTTTCTTTTGGGAACCAATGCAGTTCAAACAGTTGTGGCAAAGGTTGATTGGAGGAAATTTAAAGAGGTTTATCAAGCGAAAAGACAGCGATCGCTATTGACAGAGATCAAAATTGGCTCTAAAGAAGTTCAAGAGCAGTTATCAGTGCAATGGTCTGGGATATTACCACAATTAGAGGCAGCACCCGAGAGCAAGCGCTACGATCTCTTGATAAGTTACCTTCAAGGTGAAGTTGCTAAAGTTTTGGGGCTAAGTGTCTCTCAGTTGCCAGATCCAGAGCAAGGTTTTTTTGCCATGGGCATGGATTCTCTGATGGCAATTGAACTCAAGAACCGACTCGAAGCTAATCTGGCTTCCTCTCTGCCGTCGACTTTAGCTTTTGAATATCCCAACATTAAAAGTTTGAGTCAATACATAGGGTCGAAGGTACTACACTGGGATTTTTCAACTAAACCCCACCCCCACAAAGGTAATGATAAGAAACCTGACGAGATATCGACAACTATAAAACAGCTATCAGAAAGCGAATTAGAGGTGCTAATCAATAACGAACTAGAAGCACTTATTAAAGAGAATTGACATGAATAAGATTTCAGAAGATATTGAGCAATTATCTCCTTTGCAACGTTCAGTTTTGGTAATAGAGGAATTAAAATCTAAACTGAATGCACTAAAGTATGCCAATACAGAACCGATCGCTATCATCGGTATGGGGTGTCGATTTCCTGGAGGAGCTAATGACCCACAAAAGTTTTGGCAACTCTTATCCGATGGTGTGGATGCCATTACAAAAATTCCTGAGGGGCGGTGGGACGTTAATGCTTACTACGACCCCAACCCAGATACCCCTGGAAAAATGTACACCCACAGTGGTGGATTTTTACAACAGGTAGATCAATTTGACCCCCAGTTTTTTGGCATTTCGCCTAGAGAAGCCATCAGCATGGACCCACAACATCGCTTGCTATTAGAAGTAAGCTGGGAAGCGCTAGAAAATGCAGGACAAGTTCCAGAGCGAGCGGCAAGTAACCCTACTGGAGTCTTTGTTGGCATCACCCTCAATGACTACAACAGTATTGTCAACCGCTCGCACTCGAATAGCAATGTTGAAACCTATGGAATAACGGGGTTACCGTTAAATGCCGCCGCTGGTCGTATATCCTATACCTTGGGACTAACTGGCCCTTCTATGGCAATTGATACTGCTTGCTCCTCCTCTCTAGTAGCAATCCATCAAGCTTGCCAGAGTCTGCGGCTCCGAGAGTGTCAAATGGCTTTGGCAGGAGGAGTCAATCTGATTTTGTTGCCAGACAGCATGATTGCCACTTCCAAAGCGAGAATATTGTCTCCTGACGGTCACTGCAACACCTTTGACGCTGCCGCTAATGGCATTGGCAGGGGAGAAGGTTGCGGTATGCTGGTACTCAAGCGCCTCTGTGATGCAGTAACAGCTGGAGATAATATCCTGGCACTCATTCGAGGCTCAGCAGTGAATCAGGATGGACCTAGCAGTGGATTTACGGTTCCCAACGCTTCCTCCCAGCAAGCCGTAATTCGTCAAGCACTGGCAATGGCTAAAGTAGAGCCGTCTCAGGTGAGTTATGTGGAAGCTCATGGCACGGGAACATCTTTAGGAGATCCCATTGAGGTCAGGGCTTTAGGAACTGTATTCGCGGAAGGACACTCGCCAGAGCATCCCCTGATGATTGGTTCGGTTAAGACCAACATTGGTCATTTGGAATCCGCTGCAGGAGTCTCAGGTCTGATCAAAGTAGTACTGCAGCTACAACATCAGCAGATAGTACCGCATCTGCACCTGAAACATCCTACTCCTCACATTAACTGGGACGAGTTGCCACTGACAGTACCAACGAAACAGACCCCCTGGCAGGTCAAAGGAAAGGAACGGATTGCAGGTGTCAGTTCCTTTGGAGCCAGCGGTACCAACGCCCATGTGATTTTAGGAGAGGCACCTGTTCGAGAACCAGTTCCTGTGACAGTAGACCGTTCAGCTCATCTACTGACTTTATCAGCCAAAACGGAAGCAGCCCTCGAACAGTTAGCCACTCGCTATCAGAACCATCTAGCCACCAATCCCAACTTAGCCTTAGGAGATATCTGCTTTACGGCCAATACAGGGCGATCGCATTTTAATCACCGCCTTGCCATAGTAGCGGAATCAACTGAGCAGTTACGCGAACAGCTACAAGCTTTTGCTACTGGGACACTAGACACCAGACTGATAAGGGGTCAACTGACCGAGAGAAAGCGCCAGAAAATCGCATTTTTATTCACAGGTCAGGGTTCTCAGTATGTCAACATGGGAAGACAACTCTATAAAACCCAACCAGTTTTTCGTCGAACCTTAGATCAGTGTGAGCAAATTCTACAATCTTATTTAGAAAAACCTCTTTTAGACGTTCTTTATCCTGAAGATAGCCAAGAATTAAATAGTTCTGTCATTGACCAAACCGCCTATACCCAACCAATCCTATTCGCGATTCAATATGCGCTAGCCCAGTTATGGCAATCCTGGGGAATTGAAGCAGATGTGGTTATGGGCCATAGTGTGGGAGAATATGCAGCAGCAGCAATAGCAGGAGTCTTTAGTTTAGAGGATGGTTTAAAACTGATTGCCCATAGGGGGCGCTTAATGCAGCAGTTACCTTCTAGAGGTGAGATGGTAGCTGTGATGGCATCAGAAGAGCAAGTCAATCAACTCATTGCCCCATACACAAAAAAAGTGGCAATAGCGGCCATCAATGGACTTGAAAGCGTTGTGATTTCCGGTGAAGCAGAAGCCATAAGAACCCTAAGCAACAGCTTAAAATCACAAGGAATCAGAACAAAACAGCTACAAGTCTCTCACGCCTTCCATTCACCTTTGATGGAACCGATTTTGGCGGAGTTTGAAGCAGTTGCCAATCAAATCATTTACCATCAACCTCGGATTTTACTGGTATCAAATATAACAAAAAAACAAGCAGACGATAGTGTTACTACAGCAAACTACTGGGTAAATCATGTATGCCAACCAGTGAAGTTTGCCCAAAGTATGAAGACCTTACACCAAGAAGGTTGTGAAGTTTTCCTAGAAATCGGGCCCAAACCAATTTTGTTAGATATGGGAAGGCAGTGTTTGCCAGAAGGAGTAGGAGTTTGGTTGCCTTCTCTGCGTTCTAGTCAAGAAGACTGGCAACAAATGCTACATAGTTTAGCAGAGCTATATGTGCAAGGAGTCAAAGTTGATTGGTTAGAGTTTGATCGGGATTATACCCGTAGTAAGGTGGTATTGCCCACTTATTCCTTTCAAAGGCAAAGGTATTGGATTGATAAAAAGGAACATCCACAAGCAAGATCTCTATCTCTAGAAAATGTCTTGACTAAAACTATCAATCATGTTGGCAAAGATATCGTTCAGCATTTAGAACAACAGGAATTGATTAAGGAAAAAGACAATTATCTACTTACAAAAAAAACAGGAGAAATATCCTTGCGACGAGATAGAATTATTCAAGAACTTTGTTCTCAATTTTCCCAAGTATTAGGTTTTGACAATCCATCAGAAGTAGATATTCATAATAATCTTCTAGAAATAGGAGCTGATTCACTCATTCTGATGGAAGTCGGTGGAAAAGTTGAAAAAATATATGGAATAAACATTCCCATTCGCAAGTTTTTTAAGGATTTAACTACTCTTGATGCTTTAGGAGCATACATAGATCAGAACTTACCGCAGGAATGGGCGACTCAATCTGAGCCTGAGAATACATCACAACAATTTGCTCAAATTCAACGTGAATTAAACTCTATCAAACCAGGAATAGATGAGAAAGTTCCTGAAACCGCTCTAGAAAGAATCATGCAACAGCAGATTCAAGTGATGTCTGATATTATATCTAAACAGTTGGAAGTTCTGCAACACAAGGCAACGTCTGCGAAGCATATTTCTTCATGGGAAAATCAGGAACCTCAATCAGCTTTAGCAACATCACTCACTGTTGATTCCGCCGAGAGAATCCCACAGCATCGAAAGCTTGATGCAGAATCTTCTTCTCCTGCTGTTGAATTTAACCAAACTTTAAACACGGAGCAACAGAATTACTTAAAAGAATTTCTGGCTATTTACACAAAAAAAACTCAAAAATCCAAGCAAAGAGCTTTAGCTTGTCGTCCAGTGCTGGCTGATAAAAGAGCAGCAGTAGGGTTTCGCATTGAACTCAAAGAAATGAAATATCCTATTATTGGAGAGTCTTCTAGTGGATCTAGAATATGGGATATTGATGACAATGAATATATAGATGTTTCAATGGGATTTGGCATACATCTTTTTGGTCATCAACCACAGTTTATTATTGAAGCTCTACAACATCAGCTAAACCAAGGAATGCAGATTGGTCCACAAGCCCAACTTGCAGGGGAAGTAGCGCAGTTAGTTCATGAATTGACAGGTATGGAACGAGTGACTTTCTGTAATTCTGGAACAGAAGCTGTGATGACCGCGTTACGTTTAGCAAGACTAGCTACAGGTCGAGACAAAGTCGTTATATTCAGTGGGGCTTATCATGGTCAATTTGATGGAACTTTAGCCGTGACATTAACTAATAGTACAGATGAGAACTTCAAAGCTGCTCCCATGTTTCCGGGTGTGTTGCAAAATATGGTTGATGATGTTATGGTTCTCACTTATGGTGAAGTCAAATCCCTAGACATTATTAAAGCTCATGCTCAGGAATTAGCTGCTGTTTTGGTTGAACCTGTGCAAAGCCGCCGACCAGATTTACAACCAAAAGAGTTTCTTCAACAACTAAGACAGTTGACCCAAGAAGTTGGTATTCCCCTAATTTTTGATGAAATAATTACTGGTTTTCGCATTCATCCGGGAGGAGCTCAGGCTTGGTTTGGTATTGAAGCAGACATTGCTACTTATGGTAAGTGTGTGGGTGGTGGTATACCCATTGGGATTCTTGCTGGTAAAGCAGCTTACATAGATGGCATAGATGGCGGTCAATGGAACTACGGAGATAGTTCTTATCCTCAGAAACTACAGACATTTTTTGGTGGCACTTTCAACAAAAATCCTTTAAGCATGGCAGCAGCGCGAGCAGTGCTTAAACATTTGAAAAGCCAAGGAGCAGTACTACAACAAAATCTCAATCAACGTACCTCAAAGCTAATAACAGCACTAAATGCTTATTTTGAACAAGAGTATGTACCCATTAAGATGGTAAATTTTGGTTCGATGTTTCGGTTTGTTCCATCAGGTAATTATAGCTATTTATCTCAACCAATAGGATTGGACATACTGTTCTATAAGCTAATTGAAAAGGGTGTTTATATGTGGGAAGGAAGAAACGGACCAGCTTGTTTTCTTTCCACAGCTCATACAGATGAAGATATTGATTATATTATCTCTGCTGTAAAAGAGAGCATATCCGAAATGCACCAGGGTGGTTTTTTTCAGAAAAATAACCAGCAAATTGAGCAAATTGATGTTAAGAAAACTGAGCGTGTGAGAGGTGTATTATGAACAGTTTAGTTGATTTCTTGCAAGACATTTATAATCAAGGTTGGCAACTTTGGAGTGAAAATGGACAAATATGCTACGATGCCCCCAAAGATAAATCAAATGACTCAATATTAGTAACACTGAAGCAGTACAAAACAGAGATTCTACAGTTGCTTCCTGATTCTCAAGAAAAGCTACCACAAATTGAAGTTCAGGAAACTGATAGGTGGCAGTCAGTAGTCCTTCCCCTGACTGAATCTCAAAAACAATTGTGGTTTTTAGACCAACTAGAGGGCAACAGTAAACTAGCTTATGTTGAATCTGTTTATCTTCAGTTAGAGGGAGTATTCCATATTTATGCAATGGAGCAAGCAATCCAAAAGGTTGTGGAACGCCATGAAGCTTTACGGACAAGAATATGTGCAGGAGGGGATTTTCAGGAAGTTTTGCCTTCGGTAAAAATTGAGATTCCCTTAATTAATTTCTCAAATTTCTCAGGTAGTGAACGCGAGTCTCAAGTTGCTGAATGGCTAGAGCAAGAGATTCGAGAACCTTTCGATCTTAGTCAAGCACCTCTGTTGCGAGTTCATATTCTTAAGCTAGAAGAAGAACTGCATCAGTTAGTCTTTAAAATTCATCATATTATTTCTGATGGCTTTTCAGTGGCAATCATTCTACAAGAGATAGCTACTTTGTATTCTGACCAATGTCAAAGAAATATCTCTCAACTAGAACCACCGATGCTATTCAGAGAATATATAGAGGGGCAAAATAAAAGAAGTCAGACAGAGGAAATAGCCGTTCATGAATCTTACTGGGTAGAGAAATTTTCCAGTTCTGTTCCTAGTCTTAATTTACCGACTGATCGACCGCGTCCATCTGTAATGAGTTATAGAGGTGGCAGGCAAACTCTCAAGTTAGATGCCAAGCTTTGTGCTGAACTAAAAAGAGTTAGTAGACAAAAAGGTTGCACTCTGTTTATGACTCTTTTAGCCACCTATAAAATTTTACTTTACAAACTCACAAGTGATGAAGATATTGTAGTAGGTATTGCTACAGCAGGACGTGATTTTGAGGGAAGTCAGAATTTAGTTGCCTATTGTGCCCATTTGTTGCCGCTCAGAACTAGTTTAGTTTCTACTAGTAGTTATCAATCTTTGAGCTTCTCAGAATTTTTAATCCAAATGAGGGAAAGATTACTAGATGATTATGAACATCGAGATTATCCATTTTCTCGATTACTAAATAAACTAAATCTTAAAAGAGATCCAAGCAGACCTGTTTTGGTATCAACATTATTCAACTTAAACCCACGCCAGGCACCAAAGCTGTTAGGACTAAAAACTAGCTTGATATCTATTCCTAAAAATTTTGTTCCTTACGATTTCTTTCTGGATACTACTGAGACGGAAGACGAATTATTGTTGAACTTATACTATAGTCTAGATTTATTCGATGACATTACTATCAAGCGTTGGTTAGGTCATTTCCAGAATTTGTTGTCAGCAATTGTAGAAAATCCACTAGCAGCAGTGGGTGAATTACCCCTGTTGAGTGAAGCAGAACGTCATCAGTTGTTGGTGGAGTGGAATGATACTGCTAGCGAATACCCCACTGATCAATGTATTCATCAGTTGTTTGAGCAACAAGTCGAAAGAACACCACAATCTGTGGCGGTGGTGTTTGAGGAGGAGCAATTAACCTACCATCAATTAAATCAAAGAGCCAACCAACTCGCACGTCACCTGCAAACTCTGGGCGTCGGACCACAGGTGCTGGTGGGTATTTGCACCGAACGTTCAGTGGAAATGGTGGTGGGACTGTTGGCGATACTTAAGGCTGGTGGTGCTTATGTTCCCCTTGACCCTAATTATCCCCAACAACGCCTGAGTTATATGTTGGCTGATTCTGGTGTTGAGGTGTTGTTGACCCAACAAAAGTTATTGTCCTTGCCATCACACACTGCACGGATAGTTTGTTTAGACACTGATTGCGAGGCAATCTCACAACACAGCCCAGACAATCTTAAGCTGAGCTTGTGTGCTGAGAATTTGGCTTATATTATCTACACTTCTGGTTCTACTGGGCAACCCAAGGGAGTTAGTATTATTCATCAGGGAGTAGTACGGTTAGTTAAAGAAACTAATTACGTCCGTATCAGTTGCCAAGACGTGTTTTTACAACTGGCTCCTATTTCCTTTGATGCTTCTACCTTTGAAATTTGGGGTAGCTTACTTAATGGTGCCCAGTTAGTGGTTATGCCTGCTCATCCTCCTGCTTTGGAAGAGATTGCACAGGTGATTGAAAACCATAACGTCACAGTCTTGTGGTTAACTGCGGCTCTATTTCATTTGATGGTCGAGCAACACTTGGAGAAACTAACATCTGTGCGACAACTTTTAGCAGGTGGGGATGTTTTATCTCCACCTCATGTGCAAAAGGTGCTGCAGGTTTTACCACAGTGTCAATTGATCAATGGTTATGGTCCTACAGAGAATACTACTTTTACTTGCTGCTATCGGGTGAAACAATCAACAGCGAATGGGGCTTCTGTACCCATCGGTCGCCCGATTGCTAATACTCAAGTTTACATTTTAGATCAACAACTCCAGCCAGTACCGATTGGTGTGTCTGGAGAATTGTACATTGGTGGTGATGGCTTAGCTCTAGGCTACCTCAACCGTCCACAACTGACCCAAGAAAAATTTATCCCTAACCCGTTCTCGAATTGCAAATCTGAGCGCCTCTACAAAACAGGGGACCTGGCCCGCTACTTAAGCGATGGTAACATCGAATTCCTTGGTAGGATTGATAACCAAGTCAAGGTGCGGGGTTTCCGCATTGAACTTGGAGAGATTGAAGCTGTCCTCAACACCCATCCCCAAGTTCAACAAAGTGTGGTGATTGCTACAGAAGATTTTTCTGCTAACAAACGCTTAGTTGCTTATGTGGTTCCTGAGCAAAAAAATCAATCTGAAGCAGCAGATCCATTACAGTCATTACAGATTGAGCAATGGCAACAAGTGTATGATGATCTCTACAGCAAGCCAGTGGAGATTGAACAATCTAGCTACAACACTGTAGGTTGGACAAGCAGCTACACAGGTAACTCAATTCCTCAGGAGCAGATGCGTCACTGGGTTGACTCCACAGTTGAGCAAATTCTCAAATGGCAACCCAAACATGTGTTGGAGATAGGTTGTGGTACAGGGATGTTGCTGTTTCAGATTGCTCCTCATTGCTTGAGTTACTGCGGTACTGATTTTTCTGAGGCGGCTTTAGGTTATATTGAGCAGCAAATTAAGCAGTTGGAAGATGGTTATTCACATGTAAGCCTAAGCCAAAAACTTGCTCACGATTTTACAAACATTGAAGAAGGCAAATTCGATGCTGTTATTCTTAACTCTGTTGTACAGTATTTTCCAAGCATCAATTACCTGGTAGAAGTTTTACAAGATGCAGTGAAAACTTTGGCTAACGGAGGTTTTATCTTTGTAGGTGATGTTCGCAGCTTACCATTATTAGAAGATTTTCATACAGCAACTCAGTTCGCTCACGCGCCAAATTCATTAACTGTAGATCAATTCAGACAGCAGGTAAAAAATGCTATCAATCAAGAGGAAGAATTGGTCATTGACCCAGACTTCTTTTTAGCTTTAAAGCAGCATCTGCCCCAAATCAAGCATGTTCAAATTGAGCTTAAGCCTGGTGATTATCATAATGAGCTAACTAAGTTCCGTTACAATGTAACTGTTCATGTTGGCAACGAAGTATCTTCCACAGTTACACCCGAATGGCTGGACTATGACAAGGATGATTTGAACTTATCGGCGATCAAACGATTTTTACTAGATAAGAAGCCAGAGGTTGTTGGTATTAAACACATACCCAATGCTCGTTTGCAAGAAGAAGCCACACTTATTAAAGAGCTTTCTAATTCAGACGGACGAGAAACAATAGGTCAATTGCGTAATGCTTTGCAGCTTCAAACACAAGTCGGGGTACAGCCGGACGATTTATGGAGTTTGGGTGATGAATTGTCTTATGAAGTAGACATCACTTGGTCCGGTACTGGTGGTAATAGTTGCTATGATGCAATTTTTCTATGTAATGAATCTGCATTTGGCTCTGTGAGGATATTTCCCAACTTGGAAGTTCCTAATGAGGTCAAACCCTGGAGTGATTATGCAAACAATCCTCTGAAGCAAGAATCGAACCGTCATCTGGTTTTAGAATTACCTAACTTCGTTAGGCAAAAGCTACCAGAATACATGGTACCTTCTGTTTTTGTGACTTTAGACACTCTACCGCTCACACCCAACGGCAAAGTAGATAGACTTGCACTACCCACACCTGATGGTGAAATCATCCGGGAAACTGAGTATATAGCACCACGCACCCAAACTGAAGAAATCATAGCCAACACCTTTGCTTCTGTTTTAAGTGTGCAAGCAGTCGGAATCCACGATAACTTCTTTAGCTTAGGAGGACATTCCCTACTAGCAACCCAGTTAATTTCCAGACTAAGAGCTGCCTTTTCCATCGAAATTCCCCTACGTGCAGTCTTTGAATCACCGACAGTGACTCGATTAGACCAAACGATCACTCAGTTACGTACGAAAGACACCGGATTAAGTCTTCCCCCGATTCAACCCAGAACCCACAGCGAACAATTACCTCTGTCTTGGGCACAAGAAAGACTGTGGTTCCTCAACCAACTAGGAGGAGCAAGTGCCACTTACAATATGCCAGGAGCCGTCCGCATCAGTGGTCAGTTCAATATTCATGCCTTCCAACAAGCATTATCAGAAATAATCCGCCGTCACGAGGTACTACGCACAAGTTTCCAAACTGTCAATGGCATACCAATACAGGTCATTCACCCACAAGCTACCACTCAAATAAATGTAATAGAGTTACAACAGTTCCCACAACAAGAACGCGAAACATTACTACAGCAGTTAGCACAACAAGAAGCAATTAACCCCTTTGATTTAGAGATTGCACCATTAATCAGGTGTAGTTTATTACAGTTAGATGCTACAGAATTTGTGTTATTGCTGACAATGCACCACATTGTCTCTGATGGCTGGTCAATTGGGGTGTTGATCCAAGAGTTATCTAGTTTCTATCAAGCTTTTTGTGCCCAACAACCATCTCCCTTACCAGAACTACCGATTCAGTATGCAGACTTTGCTGTTTGGCAACGACAATGGTTGAGTGGGTCGGTTCTAGAAACTCAACTTAATTACTGGCTTTCTCAGTTGCATGGTGCACCAGAATTGTTACAACTGCCCACTGACCGTCCTCGTCCAAGTGTGCAAACTTACCACGGTGCTACTTACAATTCGACTTTAAATACTGATTTGATCCAAAAGTTGCAAACCCTGTCTCGGGAATCAGGTACTACCTTATTTATGACCCTGCACGCAGCATTTGCAACTTTACTATATCGTTACAGTGGTCAATCAGATATTTTGGTGGGTACGCCAATTGCCAATCGCAACCGCAGTGAAATTGAGTCGCTGATTGGCTTTTTTGTGAATACGTTGGTGTTGAGAACCCGTTTTGAAGATAATCCCAGTTTTGAGAGGTTGCTGGCACAAGTTAGGGAAACCACACTCAAAGCTTATGAGCATCAGGATGTGCCTTTTGAACAAGTCGTAGAAGCATTGCAACCACAACGCTCTTTGAGTCATTCTCCCCTGTTCCAGGTGATATTTGCGTTGCAAAATGCACCCATGGGTAAACTAGAATTACCTGGTGTGAGTTTAACTCAGTTAACTCAGGAAAGCACAACTGCTAAGTTTGATTTAACACTGTCAATGTCGGAAACTTCCCAGGGATTGGTGGGTGAATGGGAGTACAATACTGACTTGTTTGATGGCTCAACTATTGAGCGCATGGCTGCTCATTTCCAGAACTTGTTATCAGCACTTGTAGAAAATCCCCAGCAATTGGTGGGTGAATTACCTCTGTTAAGTGCAGCAGAACGTCATCAGTTTTTGGTGGAGTGGAATGATACTGCTAGCGAATACCCCACTGATAAATGTATTCATCAGTTGTTTGAGGAACAGGTCGAAAGAACACCCCTGTCTGTGGCGGTGGTATTTAATACAGAGCAATTGACTTACCAGCAACTCAATCAACAAGCTAACCAACTAGCACATCACCTGCAAAGCTTGGGAGTCGGACCAGAAGTGCTGGTGGGTATTTGTGTAGAACGTTCCATTGAGATGGTGGTAGGACTGTTGGCGATACTTAAGGCAGGTGGTGCTTATGTACCCCTTGACCCCAATTATCCACAAGAACGGTTAAGTTATATGTTGGCTGATTCTGATGTTAAGGTGTTGTTGACGCAACAGTCTTTGCTTGAATCTTTGCCACAAAATCAAGCACAGGTGGTTTGTTTAGATACAGATTGGGGGGCAATTGAGCAACACAGTCAGGATAATCTTGGTGTTGGGGTATGGTCGGATAATTTGGCTTATGTGATCTACACTTCTGGTTCTACTGGACAGCCCAAGGGGATTTTAGTTGCTCATAAAGGATTATTAAATCTAGTCTTTTGGCATCAAGCAACTTTTGGTATTACCTCATTAGATATCGCCACTCAGCTAGCAGGAACTGCATTTGATGCAGCAGCATGGGAGTTATGGCCTTACCTGAGCGCTGGAGCTAGTATACACTTGCTCAAGGCAGAAACTATTGTCCAACCACAAGTTTTGCAAGATTGGCTAATATTACAAAAAATTACTATCACTTTTGTACCGACACCATTGTTAGAAAGCTTTTTGTCTTTAGAGTGGCCGCCCTCTATTGCTTTAAGAATTGTGCTCGCTGGTGGAGACAAGCTTCATCAATACCCATCAACTTCAATACCCTTTAGTGTAATTAATAACTATGGTCCGACTGAAAATACTGTTGTCACCACTTCTGGATTGATTGTTTCAACTGAACAAACAAATCTATTACCACCCATTGGTCGCCCAATAGCCAACACCCAAATCTACATCTTAGACAAACACCTACAACCAGTACCCATCGGTGTAATAGGAGAACTTTACATTGGAGGTGATGGCTTAGCCAGAGGTTACCTCAACCGTCCAGAACTAACTTTAGAAAAATTCATCCAAAATCCCTTCTCGAATTCCAAATCTGAACGCCTTTACAAAACAGGCGACCTCGTCCGCTATAGAAGTGATGGTAACATCGAATTCCTCGGTAGGATTGATAACCAAGTCAAGGTGCGGGGTTTCCGTATTGAACTTGGAGAAATTGAAGCTGTCCTCAACACCCACCCCTACATCCAACAAGCTGTAGTTATTGCAACGGAAGATATTCCTGGTAACAAACGGTTAGTAGCCTATATGGTAAGCGATCCATGCAGGGAGCAGGGGGAAGAAACAAGATCAACACTTACCACCAACCAAATACGTGAATTCCTGAAACAAAAGCTACCAGAATACATGGTGCCTTCTGTTTTTGTGACTTTGGACACTCTACCATTAACACCCAACGGTAAAGTAGATCAAAGAGCACTCCCAGCACCTAACTGGGAAATACTGCAAACGGAAGAATACGTAGCTCCTCGTACACCAACTAAAGAAATAATAACCAATATTTTCGCTTCAGTTTTAGGTATACAAGCAGTAGGAATCCACAACAACTTCTTTAGCTTAGGAGGACATTCCCTACTAGCAACCCAATTAATTTCCAGATTAAGACTTGCCTTTGAAGTCGAAATTCCCCTACGTGCGGTCTTTGAATTCCCGACAGTGGCTCAACTAGACCAAACTATTGCCCAGTTACGTACTCTTGAGCAAGGATTAAATCTTCCTCCCATTGAGCCTGTTGTCAATGATATACAACAATTCTCCTTATCTTTTGCACAAGAAAGACTGTGGTTCCTCAACCAACTAGAAGGAGCAAGTGCTACTTACAACATACCAGGAGCAATCCGCATCACTGGTCACTTGGATCTGAATGCCTTCCAACAAGCATTATCAGAAATAGTACGCCGCCACAAGGTACTACGCACTAGCTTCCACATCGTGAATGACACACCCATACAGGTCATTCATGCAGATGCCATCATGAACATCAATCCAGTGGTGGACTTACAGCAACTAGAAGCAATAGAACGTGAAACTGTTGTACAGCAACAAATACAACAAGAAGCAATTACCCCCTTTGACTTAGAGACTGCACCATTAATCAGGTATCGTTTATTGCAGTTAGATGCTAGAGAATATGTTTTATTGCTAACAATGCACCACATTGTCTCTGATGGTTGGTCAATGGGGGTACTCATCCAAGAACTATCTAGTTTATATCAAGCTTTTTGTGCTGGAGAAAAATCTCCTTTACCAGAATTACGGATTCAGTATGCAGACTTTGCAGTTTGGCAACGGCAATGGTTTAGTGGATTCGTCCGGGAAACTCAACTCAATTACTGGCTTTCTCAATTGCATGATGCACCAAAATTGTTACAATTACCCACTGACCGCCCTCGTCCAAGTGTACAAACTTACTACGGTGCTACTCAAAGTTTGACTTTAAATACTGATTTGATGCAGAAGTTGCAAACTCTGTCTCAAGAATCGGGTACTACCTTATTTATGACACTGTTGGCGGCGTTTGCCACTTTACTATACCGTTACAGTGGTCAGTCAGATATTTTGGTGGGTACGCCAATTGCCAATCGCAACCGTAGTGAAATTGAGCCATTGATTGGCTTTTTTGTGAATACGTTGGTGTTGAGAACCCGTTTTGAAGATAATCCCAGTTTTGAGAAGTTGTTGACACAAGTTAGAGAATCCACACTCAAAGCTTATGAGCATCAGGATGTGCCTTTTGAACAAGTCGTAGAAGCATTGCAGCCACAACGAGATTTAAGCCATTCGCCTTTGTTTCAGGTGATGTTTATGTTGCAAAATGCACCCATGGGTGAACTACAATTGCCTGGTGCTACCTGGTGTGAGTTAAATCAAAAAAGAACAATTGCTAAGTTTGATATGACTTTGTCAATATCGGAAACTGCCCAAGGATTAGTGGGTGAATGGGAGTACAACATTGACTTGTTTGATGGCTCAACTATTGAGCGGATGGCTGCTCATTTCCAGAACTTGTTGTCAGCAATTGTGAAAAATCCCCAACAAGCTATAGATGAATTACCCTTGTTGAGTGCAGCAGAACGTCATCAGTTGTTGGTGGAGTGGAATGATACTGCAAGAGAATATCCTTCAGATAAATGTATTCATCAGTTGTTTGAGCAGCAAGTAGAAAAAACGCCTCTTTCTGTGGCAGTGGTGTTTGAGAAACAGCAGTTAACCTATCTTCAATTAAATCAAAAAGCAAACCAACTCGCACATCATCTACGAAGGTTGGGCGTTGGTCCACAAGTGCTAGTGGGTCTTTGTGTAGAACGTTCGATTGAGATGGTGGTAGGACTGTTGGCGATACTTAAAGCTGGTGGTGCTTATCTACCTCTTGATCCTACGTATCCTCAAGAACGGTTAAGCTACATATTGGAAGATTCTGGTGTTAAGGTGTTGTTGACCCAACACTCACTGCTGGAGGCTGTACCACAAAATCAAGCACGAGTGATTTGTTTAGACACCAGTTTGGGCGAAACTGAGCAACACAGTCACGATAATCTTGATGTTGGGGTATGTTCTGATAATTTGGCTTATGTGATCTACACTTCTGGCTCCACTGGACAACCAAAAGGAGTTGCGCTCGCACAAAAATCAATTTGTAACTATGTTTGTAGTCTCATTAGAACAATAAATGTTAAACCTAGTAGCAATTTTGCTTTAGTGTCTACAATTAGTGCAGATCTAGGCAATACTGTCATATTTCCTAGTTTACTGACAGGTGGGTGTCTTCATGTCATTTCTGAGGAAAAAGTCTTTGACTCAAACGCTCTTAGCGAATATTTTAGTCGTTGCCATATTGACTATCTCAAAATTGTTCCCTCTCATCTAGCAGCTTTACAATCTTCATCAAATTCAGCATCAGTTCTGCCGAGAAAAACACTTATCCTTGGTGGTGAAGCATCTAGTTCAGCTTGGGTAGAAACAATTCAAGCTCAATCTCCTAATTGCAATATCATCAATCATTACGGTCCTACAGAAGCTACCGTAGGGGTACTCACCTATTTTTTGGATAAAAAATCTCTACCTCTGAGCTCCTCCACGTTGCCCATCGGTCGCCCGATAGCGAACACGCAAATCTACATATTAGACAAACATCTACAACCAGTACCGATAGGAGTGCCAGGAGAATTGTACATTGGCGGAGATGGCTTAGCTGTAGGCTACCTCAACCGTCCACAACTGACCCAAGAAAAATTCATCGCCAACCCCTTGTGTGATTCTAAATGCGATCGCCTTTACAAAACAGGTGACCTCGCCCGCTATTTGAGCGATGGTAACATTGAATTCCTCGGTCGCATTGATAACCAGGTTAAGGTGCGGGGCTTCCGCATTGAACTTGGAGAAATCGAAGCAGTCCTCAACACCCATCCCCAAGTCCAACAAAGTGTGGTGATTGCTACAGAAGATCTTTCTGGTAACAAACGCTTAGTTGCCTATGTGGTTAGCTTAGATCAATCACTTACCAGCAGCCAAATACGTGAATTCCTCAAACAGAAGCTACCAGAGTACATGGTGCCTTCTGCCTTTGTGACTTTAGACACTCTACCATTAACAGCTAACGGCAAAGTAGATAGACTTGCACTACCCGCACCTGATGGGGAAATCACACGAGTTCGAGAATACGTAGAACCACGCACAGCCATTGAACAAAGCTTAACCAACATCTGGCAAGAACTGCTTCTAGTTGAAAAAGTTAGCATCTACGATAACTTTTTTGAAATCGGAGGTGATTCTATCCTCAGCATTCAAGTCGTTTCTCGTGCCAAAAACACAGGAATACAAATCACCCCTAAACAAATATTTCAACATCAAACCATTGCTGAATTAGCCAGAGTTGCCAATACAACAGTTGGTGCAAGTGCTCAACAAGGTATAGTGACTGGAGTTGCACCTCTGACACCAATTCAACATTTGTTCTTTTTAGAAAATAAACAAGAGCCACACCATTACAACCAATCAGTTCTATTACATCTACCCAACAATGTCAAACCTGAATTGCTTACAAAAGCTGTAGCAAAATTACTAGAGCATCACGATGCTCTGCGTTTACGATTCAACTTACAAGCATCTGAACACAAACAAAGAAACCATGGCTTAGATGATGTCGTACCATTTTCTGTAGTAGATATATCATCAACTCCTAAACATTTACAACCACAAGCCTTATCAAAAATCGCCACAGAATTTCAAGCCAGTTTAAACCTGTCAGATGGACCGATAATGCAAGTGGTGATGTTTAAGTTGGATAGTCAAGGTGAGAAACGTTTACTGATTATTGTTCATCACCTAGCAGTAGATGGTGTTTCTTGGAGAATTTTATTATCAGACCTAGAAACAATTTATCAACAACTAATCGCTCAAGAACCGATACAACTAACGGCCAAAACAACAGCATTTATTGATTGGGCAGAAAAACTAAACAATTATGCACAATCAGAAATTATCAAACAAGAGTTAGACTATTGGCTCAACCAACCTTGGTCTAAAACAACACCACTACCATTAGATTCTGCTTACAAGCAAGAAAATACCAATGCAAGTGCTGCAGAAGTGTCAGTGAAATTGAGTCAAGAAGAAACCCGGATTTTGCTGGGGTCAGTCAACGAAGCTTACAACACACAAATCAACGATATACTGCTAAGTGCGCTAGTAGTTTCATTCAAACAGTGGACAGGAAATTCAACAGTAGTTATTAACTTAGAGGGACATGGAAGAGAAGAACTATTTGAAGATGTAGACTTATCGCGGACGGTAGGTTGGTTTACCAGTTTGTTTCCAGTATTATTGCAACTACCTTCATCAGACCAACCAGAATCAGTTATCAAGTCAATTAAAGAACAATTACGAGCGATTCCCAATCGTGGTATAGGCTACGGTATCTTGCGTTACTTGTGTAAAGAGCGTACTGTTAATCAACAATTGCAGACAATTCCCACGCCAGAAATTAGTTTTAACTACCTCGGACAATTTGACCAAGTACAATCTCAGACTGGTTGGAAATTTGCACCTGAAACCACTGGAGACAACCATAGTTCAAAGCAAACTCGTCGCCATCTATTGGATGTTAGTGGTTTGGTGGTAGAAGGTGAATTACAAATTAATTTGACTTACAGTAAGAGCCTTCATACTCGTGCCACAATGGAAAAATTGGCACAAAGCTATGTTCGATCAATCAGGTCAATAATAGAACATTGTCAGTTAGAAGATGCTTTTGGCTATACACCGTCTGATTTCCCAGATGTACAGTTGAATCAATCAGAACTTGATGAGTTATTAGAACTGTTTGACGAATAGTCTAAAGGTCAGATCTTGGTGCGGCTTTGCCGCACCAACAATATCAGCATAAGAGCAATGCTTAAAACGCATAAATAAAAAATAAATTTTACAGGAAAAAAAAGAGCAATGAGCAAAGTACAAAAAAAATCCTCGAGCAAAGCTAAAAACATTGAATTAATTTATCCACTTTCTCCCCTGCAACAAGGAATGCTGTTCCACAGTCTTTATGCTCCTTCCAGTGGAGTGTATTTCGAGCAGATGACCTTGACTTTGACTGGTAATCTTCATATTTCTGCTTTTACATCCGCTTGGCAAAAAGTTGTAGATAGGCATTGTGTTCTACGTACATTCTTTGTTTGGGAGAATCGCTCAACTCCATTACAAATAGTCCTCAAAAAGGTTAACTTACCCTGGAATAATCTTGATTGGCAAGGACTCTCCCCCACACAGCAACAACAGCAGTTGTCAGACTTGTTGCAAACACAAAGACAGCAAGGTTTTCAATTTGACAAAGCACCATTGATGGAGTTTACCTTAATCAAACTCACTGAAAATACTTACACTTTCATCTGGAATCATCACCACATCATCTTAGATGGATGGTGTTTACCGATTCTGTTTCAAGAAGTTTTCACTTTCTATCAAGCTGAACTCACAGGTGAGACTTGTTATTTGCCAACACCTTGTCCCTACCGTGATTATATCGCTTGGTTAAATTCTCAAGACAAGACTGCCGCAACTGAGTTTTGGCGACAAACTTTACAAGGTTTTAGCGCTCCCACTCCCCTGAGAGTGAACAAGCTTCAGTCTCAACACCACCAAGCTTTCTCAGATTATCAGGAACTTGAATTACGTTTGTCCCCTCAACTGACCCACAATTTACAATCTGTAGCACAACAACATCATGTCACTTTATCGACTATCGTACAAGCTGCATGGGCATTACTACTAAGTCGTTATAGTGGTGAAGACGATGTAGTCTTTGGTGTGACTGTTTCAGGCCGGACTGCTGATTTGTCTGGGGTGGAAAATATGGTGGGATTGTTGATCAATACCTTACCATTACGTCTTTTCATATCCCCTCAGCAGCAACTGATTGCTTGGCTTGAACAAATACAACAGTTAATGGTGGAATTACAGCATTATTCTTACACTCCTCTAGTTGAAGTTCAAGCCAATAGTGAGGTAACTCGGGGAATACCTTTGTTTGAGAGTATTGTGGTGTTTGAGAATTATCCAGTTGATAGTTCTTTGCTCAATGAAGGTACTTCGCTACAGTTTAGCCAACTCAAGGGTTTTGAACAAACTAATTATCCATTGACTGTCACCGCAGCACCAGGCGATGAGTTGTTAGTTAATATTAGTTACGATACAGTTCGTTTTGAAGAAGATACTATTCGGCGGATGTTAGGACATCTGCAAACCATTTTCTCCGCGATTGCGGACAATCCAGTAGCAGCAGTGGGTGAATTACCCTTGTTGAGTGAAGCAGAACTTCATCAGTTGTTGGTGGAGTGGAATGAGACTGCAACGGAATATCCCACTGATAAATGTATTCATCAATTGTTTGAGCAGCAGGTAGAAAGAACACCACAATCTGTGGCGGTGGTGTTTGATACCAAGCAGTTGACTTACCAGCAATTAAATCAAAGAGCCAACCAACTCGCACATCACCTACAAACTCTGGGCGTCGGACCAGAGGTGCTAGTGGGTATTTGTGTAGAACGTTCGATTGAGATGGTGGTGGGACTGTTGGCAATACTTAAAGCTGGCGGTGCCTATATACCCCTTGACCCCAATTATCCCCAAGAACGTCTAAGTTACATGTTGGCTGATTCTGGTGTTGAGGTGTTGTTGACCCAACAGTCATTACTGGAATCTTTGTCACACAATCAAGCACGGGTAGTTTGTTTAGATACAGATTGGGGGGAAACTCAGCAACACACTCAGGATAATCTTGGTGTTGGGGTATGTACGGATAATTTGGCTTATGTCATCTACACTTCTGGTTCTACTGGACAACCTAAGGGAGTACTGGTCACACACCAAAGTTTGGTAAATCATAATAGTGCGATCGCATTAAAATATAACCTGAAAGCATGGGATAAAGTTCTGCAATTTGCAGCTTTGAGTTTTGATGTTGCAATTGAAGAAATCTTCCCTTCTTGGTTAAGTGGTGCAACAGTGGTGTTACCTCCCCAAGAGATGTTTGCTTCTTTTGCAGACTTGGTAGAATTTCTCAAGGTACAAAGGTTGACGGTATTAAATTTACCAGCAGCATTCTGGCATGAGTGGGTCTTGGATTTATCCCAATCTCAGGAAGATTTACCAAAGTCTTTACGTTTGGTAGTAGTGGGTAGTGAACAAATCCAATGGTCACGAGTTGCCATGTGGCAAAAATACGTTGGAAGACACGTCAAATTATACCATGCTTATGGTTCTACGGAAGCGACGATTACAGCAACAGTTTACGAACCAGATTTGAGAAACCAGGAAGATAAAACTGGTGGTGTATCTATTGGTCGCCCGATAGCGAACACGCAAATCTACATATTAGACAAACATCTACAACCAGTACCGATAGGAGTGCCAGGAGAATTGTACATTGGCGGAGATGGCTTAGCTGTAGGCTACCTCAACCGTCCACAACTGACCCAAGAAAAATTCATCGCCAACCCCTTGTGTGATTCTAAATGCGATCGCCTTTACAAAACAGGTGACCTCGCCCGCTATTTGAGCGATGGTAACATTGAATTCCTCGGTCGCATTGATAACCAGGTTAAGGTGCGGGGCTTCCGCATTGAACTTGGAGAAATCGAAGCAGTCCTCAACACCCATCCCCAAGTCCAACAAAGTGTGGTGATTGCTACAGAAGATCTTTCTGGTAACAAACGCTTAGTTGCCTATGTGGTTAGCTTAGATCAATCACTTACCAGCAGCCAAATACGTGAATTCCTCAAACAGAAGCTACCAGAGTACATGGTGCCTTCTGCCTTTGTGACTTTAGACACTCTACCATTAACAGCTAACGGCAAAGTAGATAGACTTGCACTACCCGCACCTGATGGGGAAATCACACGAGTTCGAGAATACGTAGAACCACGCACAGCCATTGAACAAAGCTTAACCAACATCTGGCAAGAACTGCTTCTAGTTGAAAAAGTTAGCATCTACGATAACTTTTTTGAAATCGGAGGTGATTCTATCCTCAGCATTCAAGTCGTTTCTCGTGCCAAAAACACAGGAATACAAATCACCCCTAAACAAATATTTCAACATCAAACCATTGCTGAATTAGCCAGAGTTGCCAATACAACAGTTGGTGCAAGTGCTCAACAAGGTATAGTGACTGGAGTTGCACCTCTGACACCAATTCAACATTTGTTCTTTTTAGAAAATAAACAAGAGCCACACCATTACAACCAATCAGTTCTATTACATCTACCCAACAATGTCAAACCTGAATTGCTTACAAAAGCTGTAGCAAAATTACTAGAGCATCACGATGCTCTGCGTTTACGATTCAACTTACAAGCATCTGAACACAAACAAAGAAACCATGGCTTAGATGATGTCGTACCATTTTCTGTAGTAGATATATCATCAACTCCTAAACATTTACAACCACAAGCCTTATCAAAAATCGCCACAGAATTTCAAGCCAGTTTAAACCTGTCAGATGGACCGATAATGCAAGTGGTGATGTTTAAGTTGGATAGTCAAGGTGAGAAACGTTTACTGATTATTGTTCATCACCTAGCAGTAGATGGTGTTTCTTGGAGAATTTTATTATCAGACCTAGAAACAATTTATCAACAACTAATCGCTCAAGAACCGATACAACTAACGGCCAAAACAACAGCATTTATTGATTGGGCAGAAAAACTAAACAATTATGCACAATCAGAAATTATCAAACAAGAGTTAGACTATTGGCTCAACCAACCTTGGTCTAAAACAACACCACTACCATTAGATTCTGCTTACAAGCAAGAAAATACCAATGCAAGTGCTGCAGAAGTGTCAGTGAAATTGAGTCAAGAAGAAACCCGGATTTTGCTGGGGTCAGTCAACGAAGCTTACAACACACAAATCAACGATATACTGCTAAGTGCGCTAGTAGTTTCATTCAAACAGTGGACAGGAAATTCAACAGTAGTTATTAACTTAGAGGGACATGGAAGAGAAGAACTATTTGAAGATGTAGACTTATCGCGGACGGTAGGTTGGTTTACCAGTTTGTTTCCAGTATTATTGCAACTACCTTCATCAGACCAACCAGAATCAGTTATCAAGTCAATTAAAGAACAATTACGAGCGATTCCCAATCGTGGTATAGGCTACGGTATCTTGCGTTACTTGTGTAAAGAGCGTACTGTTAATCAACAACTGCAGACAATTCCCACGCCAGAAATTAGTTTTAACTACCTCGGACAATTTGACCAAGTACAATCTCAGACTGGTTGGAAATTTGCGTCTGAATCCACTGGAGACAACTATAGTCTAAAGCAAAGCCGTGACAATGTATTGAATATTAATAGTTTGGTAATAGAAGGCGAATTACAAATTAATTTGACTTACAGTAAGAGCCTTCATACTCGTGCCACAATGGAAAAATTGGCACAAAGCTATGTTCAATCAATCAGGTCAATAATAGAACATTGTCAGTTAGAAGATGCTTTTGGCTATACACCGTCTGATTTTCCAGATGCACAGTTGAATCAATTAGAACTTGATGAGTTATTATCTCTCATCAAAACAAAAAACATTGAATCAATTTATCCACTTTCTCCCCTGCAACAAGGAATGCTGTTCCACAGTCTTTATGCTCCTTCCAGTGGAGTGTATTTCGAGCAGATGACCTTGACTTTGACTGGTAATCTTAATATTTCTGCTTTTACATCCGCTTGGCAAAAAGTTGTAGATAGACATTCAGTTTTACGTACATTCTTTGTTTGGGAGAATCGCTCAACTCCATTACAAATAGTCCTCAAAAAGGTTAACTTACCCTGGAATAATCTTGATTGGCAAGGACTCTCCCCCACACAGCAACAACAGCAGTTGTCAGACTTGTTGCAAACACAAAGACAGCAAGGTTTTCAATTTGACAAAGCACCATTGATGGAGTTTACCTTAATCAAACTCACTGAAAATACTTACACCTTCATCTGGAATCATCACCACATCATCTTAGATGGATGGTGTTTACCGATTCTGTTTCAAGAAGTTTTCACTTTCTATCAAGCTGAACTCACAGGTGAGACTTGTTATTTGCCAACACCTTGTCCCTACCGTGATTATATCGCTTGGTTAAATTCTCAAGACAAGAATGCCGCAACTGAGTTTTGGCGACAAACTTTGCAAGGTTTTAGCGCTCCCACTCCCCTGAGAGTGAACAAGCTTCAGTCTCAACACCACCAAGCTTTCTCAGATTATCAGGAACTTGAATTACGTTTGTCCCCTCAACTGACCCACAATTTACAATCTGTAGCACAACAACATCATGTCACTTTATCGACTATCGTACAAGCTGCATGGGCATTACTACTAAGTCGTTATAGTGGTGAAGACGATGTAGTCTTTGGTGTGACTGTTTCAGGCCGGACTGCTGATTTGTCTGGGGTGGAAAATATGGTGGGATTGTTGATCAATACCTTACCATTACGTCTTTTCATATCCCCTCAGCAGCAACTGATTGCTTGGCTTGAACAAATACAACAGTTAATGGTGGAATTACAGCATTATTCTTACACTCCTCTAGTTGAAGTTCAAGCCAATAGTGAGGTAACTCGGGGAATACCTTTGTTTGAGAGTATTGTGGTGTTTGAGAATTATCCAGTTGATAGTTCTTTGCTCAATGAAGCTACTTCGTTACAGTTTAGTCAACTCAAGGGTTTTGAACAAACTAATTATCCATTGACTGTCACCGCAGCACCAGGCGATGAGTTGTTAGTTAATATTAGTTACGATACAGTTCGTTTTGAAGAAGATACTATTCGGCGGATGTTAGGACATCTGCAAACCATTTTCTCCGCGATTGCGGACAATCCAGTAGCAGCAGTGGGTGAATTACCCTTGTTGAGTGAAGCAGAACTTCATCAGTTGTTGGTGGAGTGGAATGAGACTGCAACGGAATATCCCACTGATAAATGTATTCATCAATTGTTTGAGCAGCAGGTAGAAAGAACACCACAATCTGTGGCGGTGGTGTTTGAGGAGGAGCAATTAACCTACCATTCAATTAAATCAAAGAGCCAACCAACTCGCACATCATCTTCAAACACTGGGAGTCGGACCAGAGGTGCTGGTGGGTATTTATGTAGAACGCTCCATTGAAATGGTAGTGGGACTGTTAGGGATACTCAAGGCTGGTGGTGCCTATGTACCCCTTGACCCCAATTATCCCCAAGAACGTCTGAGCTATATGTTGTCTGATTCACAATTACCAATACTACTAACTCAACACCACTTATTCACACAACTTCCACAACACCAAGCACAAATAATTTGTCTGGATCAAGACTGGCAGAACTTTGCTGATTACTCTCAGGATAACCCTTGTAGAGAAGTCAAATCAGATAATCTAGCTTATGTAATTTATACTTCGGGTTCTACTGGGGAACCGAAGGGTACAATGATTCTCCATAGGGGTATGGTGAATTATTTAAGCTGGTGTACAAAAGCTTATAATGTTGCCGATGGAGAAGGTTCTACTGTCAATTCTTCTATTGGCTTCGATGCCACTATTACCAGTTTATTTTCTCCTTTATTGGTAGGACGTAAGGTAGTGCTCTTACCAGAGAAAGGAGAAATTGAAGCACTGAAAGCAGCATTATGTTCTGGTACTAAGTTTAGTCTTGTAAAAATTACCCCAGCTCATTTAGAAATACTCAGCCATTTATTTGCCTCAGAACAAGTAAAGATTCAAACTCAAGCATTTATTATTGGTGGGGAAGCTTTGTCAGAAAAACATATTTCCTTCTGGCAACAATACGATCCTCAGATTAGATTCATTAACGAATACGGTCCTACAGAAACTGTAGTAGGATGCTGTATGTATGAAGTTGGAAAACAAAGCTTTTCTAGAGGTGATATTCCCATTGGTCGTCCCATTGCCAACACCCAAATTTACATCTTAGACTCACACCTACAACCAGTACCTATCGGTGTACCCGGAGAATTGTACATTGGAGGTGATGGCTTAGCTCTAGGCTACCTCAACCGCCCAGAACTCACCAAAGAAAAATTCATCCCAAATCCCTTCTCGAATTCTTTATCAGAACGCCTTTACAAAACAGGCGATCTCGCCCGTTACTTGAGTGATGGTAACATTGAATTCCTCGGCCGCATTGATAACCAGGTTAAGGTGCGAGGTTTCCGCATTGAACTGGGAGAAATCGAAGCAGTTCTCAACACCCATCCCCAAGTCCAACAAAGTGTGGTGATTGCTACAGAAGATATTCTTAGTGGTAAACGCCTAGTAGCTTATCTAGTTACCTCTAATGAATCAGTTACCACTAGTCAAATACGTGAATTCCTCAAACAGAAACTACCAGAATACATGCTGCCTTCTGTTTTTGTAAGTTTAGACATCCTACCGCTAACACCCAACGGCAAAGTAGATAGACTTGCACTACCAGCACAAATCTCCGAAACGGAAGACTACGTAACACCAGGCACACAAACTGAAGAAATCATAGCCAACATCTTTGCTTCTGTTTTAAGTATGCAAGCAGTCGGAATCCACGATAACTTCTTTAGCTTAGGAGGACATTCCCTACTAGCAATTCAATTAATTTCCAGACTAAGAGTTGCCTTTTCCATCGAAATTCCCCTACGTGCAGTCTTTGAATCACCGACAGTAGCTCAATTAGACCAAACTATCACCCAATTACGTACGAAAGACACCGGATTAAGCCTTCCCCCCATTCAACCCAGAACCCACAGCGAACAATTACCCCTATCCTGGGCACAAGAAAGACTGTGGTTCCTCAACCAACTAGGAGGAGCAAGTGCCACTTACAATATGCCAGGAGCAATCCGCATCACTGGTCACTTGGATCTGAATGCCTTCCAACGAGCATTATCAGAAATAGTACGCCGCCACGAGGTACTACGCACAAGCTTCCAAACTGTAAATGGCACACCAATACAGGTCATTCACCCACAAGCCATCATAAACATACATGTGGTAGAGTTACAACAACACTCAGAAAAAGAACGCGAAACATTACTACAGCAGTTAGCACAACAAGAAGCAATTACTCCCTTTGACTTAGAGATTGCACCATTAATTAGGTGTAGTTTGTTGCAGTTAGATGCTACAGAATTTGTGTTATTGCTGACAATGCACCATATTGTCTCTGATGGCTGGTCAATTGGGGTGTTCATTCAAGAGTTATCTAGTTTCTATCAAGCTTTTTGTGCCCAACAACCATCTCCCTTACCAGAACTACCGATTCAGTATGCAGACTTTGCTGTTTGGCAACGACAATGGTTGAGTGGGTCGGTTCTGGAAACTCAACTCAATTACTGGCTTTCTCAGTTGCATGGTGCGCCAGAACTGTTACAATTACCAACTGACCGTCCTCGTCCTAGTGTGCAAACTTTCCGAGGTGCGACTCAAAGTTTTACTTTAAATACTGATTTAACCCAGAAATTGCAAACCCTGTCACGGGAATCAGGTACTACCTTATTTATGACCCTGTACGCAGCGTTTGCCACTTTACTATACCGTTACAGTGGTCAATCAGATATTTTAATTGGTTCTTTAATAGCCAATCGCAACCGCAGTGAAATTGAATCGCTGATTGGCTTTTTTGTCAATACCTTAGTCTTGAGAACCCGTTTTGAAGATAACCTGAGTTTTGAGACTTTACTTGCACGAGTTAGAGAAACTACACTCAAAGCCTATGAACATCAAGATGTGCCGTTTGAACAAGTCGTAGAAGCATTGCAACCACAACGCTCTTTAAGTTATTCCCCCTTATTTCAAGTAGTATTTGTGTTGCAAAATGCACCGATAAATGAACTAGAATTACCTGGTGCTACCTGGTGTGAGTTAAATCAAGAAAGCACAACTGCTAAGTTTGATTTAGTAGTATCAATCACGGAAACTGACCAGAGATTGCTGGGGTCATGGGAGTACAGCACTGACTTATTTGATGGGTCAACTATTGAGCGAATGATAGCTCATTTCCAGAACTTGTTGTCAGCAATTGTGGAAAATCCCCAACTTTCTGTGGATGAATTACCTTTACTTAAAGAATCAGAAAAACAATCTTTGTCGAAAAGAAATCTCAGCAAACTCAAAGAAATTAAGCGTAATTCAATTAAGATAGACAAACCTCAAATTAATCCATGAAAGAACAAAATCCACAAATAAAAACCTCGTACCCCAAATTGAAAAATGCCCAGCGTCGATCTGTTGATTTATCTTCAGCCAAACTAGTCGAAACTTGCTTTATTTCTTCTCAACAATCAATTCCCCTTGTTGTTAAACCTAGAATTGATGGATTAGATATTACACAATGGGCTAAAAATAATCGAGGCTTGGTCAACACTTTACTCTTGCAACATCGAGCCTTATTATTCCGAAACTTTAAGGTTAAAACAGCACAAGAGTTCAAACAGTTTGTTGAGGTTACTTCTGAGGGCGAATTACTCCAATACGTAGACCGCACTTCTCCCCGAACAACAGTAGGAGAACAGGTTTACACATCTACAGTTTATCCAGCAGAGTATCCTATATTACTTCATAATGAGTTAACTTATGCAATTAAGTATCCGTTGAAAATTTATTTCTGCTGTATAAAGCTTGCCTTGTGCGGTGGTGAAACTCCGATTGCTGATGGGCGTAAAGTTTATCAGCGGATTGATGAGGAAGTTCTCCATCAATTTATAGAAAAAAAATGGATGCTCGTTCGGAATTACAATGATGGCTTTGGGCTACCATGGCAAGAAGTTTTTCAAACTGATGACAAAGCCAAAGTAGAGGCATACTGCCAGGAAAACTTGATCGAGTTCAGTTGGAAAGAAAACTCGCGTTTACAGACTCGCCAAATTCGTCAGGCAGTTCATTATCATCCCCAAACTAGCGAACCAATTTGGTTTAACCATGCTGCTTTCTTTCACTACACAAATTTAAATGCTAGTTTACTCTCCGAATTTAGTGAGCACGAACTTCCCTACAACACTTATTATGGTGATGGAAGTGCTATCAATCCTGCTGTGATTGAACACATTAACCAAGCTTATCAACAAGAAAAAGTCATCTTTCCCTGGCAGGAAGGGGACATTCTGATACTTGACAATATGTCCATTGCTCATGGAAGAGAGCCCTACACAGGTGAACGCCAGGTTCTCGTTGCCATGAGTGAACCTTATAAGTAGCCAAACGGAATTCATTACACAGTGATTCTTGACTCAGCAACAATGTCAGTCAAAATTCCATGTAATTAATTACGTACAAAGATCTATATCTGCAATTTGATACTTTTCCATAATTCAGGAGAAAAAAGATGGAAATAATTGAAGGCTTTGAACTATCACCCCAACAAAAACACCTTTGGAAACTACAAGGCTCTTCGCCAAATCTTTCCTATCGTGCCCGGTGTGCTGTACAAATTAAAGGCAAGATCGAGCCAATTACTTTAAAAGCTGCTATCGAGAAAGTCATATCCACTTATGAAATTCTCCGCACTACTTTTCATTGTGCACCTGGAATGACCTTACCATTACAGGTTATCCCTCCTAATTGTACTTTCAATTTTAGTGAGTACGATTACACAGGAATAGAATTAGAAGCACAGTTGACTCAAATGGAGTTGTTGTGGAAGCAATATAACCAGTTTCCCTTTGATTTTTCTCAGAACTTACTTTTCCATTGTGCCTTGGTCACTCTTTCGGAAGAAGAATCTGTATTATTGCTCAACCTGCCTGCTTTGTACGTTGATGTTAAAGGACTTGATAATTTAGTATCCAAAATTAGCAAATTTTATCGTGCTTGCACCAAAGGAGAAGCAATTTTTGATGAAGTGCTACAATATGCAGATATCTCAGAGTGGCAAAATCAACTACTTAATGACGAAGAACAAGAACTCATCCTTGCCAAAGCTTACTGGCACAAGCAAAATATTACTGATTACTTAAATATAAACTTACCTTTTGAAAGACAGTTTACACAGGAAACTGGATTTGAATCTCGTTATTTGAATTTCACTGTTTTACCTAGACAATTAGAGCAAATTTCCGAATTTCTTCAGAAAGAAAACATTTCACTTTATTTATTTTTTTTAGCATGCTGGCAGATACTTGTATGGCGTCTCACTCAACAAGCAGAAGTACTTGTTGGAGTTAGTTGTGAAGGTCGAAAGTACGAAGAACTGCAAGATTCTATTGGTTTGTTAGCCAAATATTTACCACTTAAATCTAGTTTCCAAGAAGGCTTATTGTTTGGAGATGTTATCAAACAGATACAGCGAGAATTAGATAGTATTTATACTTGGCAGGAACAGTTTACCTGGGACTCAATCATTGATGAAAACAACAGTTATATAAATACTGCTTTTGTACCATTTTGTTTTGATTTTGCTACACTAGATAGGCATATTGTCAATGATATTGGCTTTTCTATTGTCAAACATGACATCTGTTTCGATAAGTTTAAAGTCAAACTAAGTTTGACGAAGAATCAGTATGATTTAGTAGCACAATTATATTACGATGCCAACTTATTTGATGAAGATTATATTCAATGTCTAGCCGAACAATTTCAGACCCTATTATCCAGTATTTTGGATTGTCCTGAGACAGTCATTGATAAAATAGGAATTCTCAGCGACGTTGAGCGAGAAAAAATTTTACTCCAATTCAATGACACGAGTTATGACTACCCTAAAGACAAGTGTATCCATCAGTTATTTGAAGAGCAGCTAGAAAAAACACCACATGCTGTAGCAGTAGTGTTTGAGAAGCAGCAGTTGACCTATCTTCAATTAAATCAAAGAGCCAACCAACTCGCACATCATCTTCAAACACTGGGAGTCGGACCAGAGGTGCTGGTGGGTATTTATGTAGAACGCTCCATTGAAATGGTAGTGGGACTGTTAGGGATACTCAAGGCTGGTGGTGCCTATGTACCCCTTGACCCCAATTATCCCCAAGAACGTCTGAGCTATATGTTGTCTGATTCACAATTACCAATACTACTAACTCAACACCACTTATTCACACAACTTCCACAACACCAAGCACAAATAATTTGTCTGGATCAAGACTGGCAGAACTTTGCTGATTACTCTCAGGATAACCCTTGTAGAGAAGTCAAATCAGATAATCTAGCTTATGTAATTTATACTTCGGGTTCTACTGGGGAACCGAAGGGTACAATGATTCTCCATAGGGGTATGGTGAATTATTTAAGCTGGTGTACAAAAGCTTATAATGTTGCCGATGGAGAAGGTTCTACTGTCAATTCTTCTATTGGCTTCGATGCCACTATTACCAGTTTATTTTCTCCTTTATTGGTAGGACGTAAGGTAGTGCTCTTACCAGAGAAAGGAGAAATTGAAGCACTGAAAGCAGCATTATGTTCTGGTACTAAGTTTAGTCTTGTAAAAATTACCCCAGCTCATTTAGAAATACTCAGCCATTTATTTGCCTCAGAACAAGTAAAGATTCAAACTCAAGCATTTATTATTGGTGGGGAAGCTTTGTCAGAAAAACATATTTCCTTCTGGCAACAATACGATCCTCAGATTAGATTCATTAACGAATACGGTCCTACAGAAACTGTAGTAGGATGCTGTATGTATGAAGTTGGAAAACAAAGCTTTTCTAGAGGTGATATTCCCATTGGTCGTCCCATTGCCAACACCCAAATTTACATCTTAGACTCACACCTACAACCAGTACCTATCGGTGTACCCGGAGAATTGTACATTGGAGGTGATGGCTTAGCTCTAGGCTACCTCAACCGCCCAGAACTCACCAAAGAAAAATTCATCCCAAATCCCTTCTCGAATTCTTTATCAGAACGCCTTTACAAAACAGGCGATCTCGCCCGTTACTTGAGTGATGGTAACATTGAATTCCTCGGCCGCATTGATAATCAAGTGAAGGTGCGAGGTTTCCGCATTGAACTGGGAGAGATAGAATCAGTGTTATCTAAGCATCATGCAGTGCGAGAAAGTGTGGTACTGGCTCGTCAGGATGAGTCTGACCAACAGCGTTTAGTCGCCTATTTAGTTCCTGACAAACATCAAGCCTTACCAGTTCTGCAATTCCTTCGCTTGAAGAAGCAAGGCAGACTTGACGGCAAATCTGTATATGAGCTGCCTAATGGGTCTGTAATTGCCCACCTACATAAAAACGAGACCGAATATCTCTATCAGGAAATCTTTGAGGCAAGGTGTTACTTAAAGCATGGAATCACGCTCAGTGAGGGAGACTGTGTGTTTGATGTTGGTGCAAATATAGGTTTATTTACCCTCTTTGCCGCTCAAAGGTATCCAAATGTGAAAGTTTACGCCTTTGAACCGATTCCACTCGTATTTGACCTGCTAAGCATAAATACAGAGCTCTACGACTTAGATGTTAAGCTGTTCAATATCGGTCTTGCCAATACAACTAAGAGTGACTCATTCACTTATTACAATAATCTCTCTCTAGTTTCTGGACGTTTTGCGGATCTTGAAGAGGAACAAAATGTCGTCAAGTCCTTTTTATTTAAGCAAAATGAGTATACAGATAACGAGAGCACAGTTTCTGAAGGGGCTATCGATGAGTTGTTATCAGAACGTTTGACAACCAAGCAATTCATCTGCCAGCTACGACCCCTTTCTGATGTCATCAATGAAAACGGGGTTGAACGGATTGATTTACTCAAAATTGATGTTGAGAAAAGCGAACTGGATGTACTAGCAGGCATTCGGGAAGAGGATTGGCCAAAAATCAGGCAAATTGTTATAGAGGTTCATGACATAAATGATCGACTAGCTGAGATAACAAAGTTGCTAAGGGATCGCGGATATACATTGGAAATTGCTCAAGACATTCTGCTTGAGGAAACAAATCTCTATATTATTTATGCCAAGCAAACACCAAAGGATTGGGTTCTTAAAACAGCCAAAACAAGGGTGGTCTCTAACTGGAAACCAACTTGGAGTAGTTTAAATCTATTGATCAAAGACATTCGTCAGCACCTCAAACAGAAGCTACCGGAATATATGATGCCTTCTGCCTTTGTGACTTTAGATACTCTACCGTTAACACCTAACGGCAAAATAGATAGATTTGCACTCCCAGAGCCTGAGCAAGAAATCACACGAGTTCAGGAATACGTAGCACCACGTACAACCATAGAACTTCAACTGACTCAAATCTGGTCAGAAGTTTTGAATATCACCTCAGTGGGAGTACAAGACAACTTCTTTGAATTGGGCGGTCATTCCCTTCTAGCTGTCCGTCTCATGTCCCACATTCAACAACATTTCCAGATAAATTTACCTTTAGCCACCCTTTTCCAAACTCCCACCATCGAGCAACTAGCAGTTGTTCTTGGTTCTTCTTCATATAAAAAACTCTGGTCTTCCTTGGTACCAATTCAACCTAACGGTGCATTAACACCTTTTTTCTGCGTCGCAGGAGCTGGGGGAAATGTTCTCTACTTCCACCACTTAGCACGATATCTTGGAAAAGATCAACCCTTCTACGGGATACAGGCACAGGGTCTTGATGGTGAAACAAAACCCCTCCAGAGCATTGAAGAAATAGCCTGCCATTACATTGAAGCAATTCAGACAGTTCAACCAGTCGGTCCTTACTTCTTAGGAGGTCATTCCTTGGGAGGTAAAGTCGCTTTTGAAATGGCTCAGCAGTTACAACGTCAAGGACAATCTGTTGCATGTGTTGCTATTTTAGATACCACTGCACCAATTCCTGAACTCAATCCTAAGGTTGATGTTTCTAATTGGGATCATGCAAGGTGGATATGTGAAATTACTGTGTTAGTTGAAGAACTTTTTGGAGAAAATTTACAAGTATCTTATGAGGCTCTAGCTTCCCTCACACCAGAGAAACAATTAAAGTATTTCAAGCAACAGTTAGAAATGGTTGGCGTTTTGCCTCCTCAAGCAGATATCAAACTAGTTCGTGGCTTTTTAGAAGTTTTCCGAGCTCAATGTCAACTCGATTACGTACCACACAATACTTCTCCGACTCCAATTACTCTGTTCCGTGCTGAGGAGGTAAGTTCTCAACAGGAAAATTCTCCTCATCTTTTCCAAGATCCAGCAAGGGGTTGGAATCAGTTTTCTGATGGAGAGGTAGAAATCCATACCGTTCCTGGTAATCATATATCAATGATGACTGAGCCTCATGTCAAGGTACTAGCTCAAAAACTCCAAAAATCTCTTGAACAAGCACAGACGTTACTAGGGGAAAGGCAGAGGGCAGAAGGAGGAAAAAGTAACAAAGGTCAGTAGACCGAAAACTTTTGAAAGTTGACGAAAGAATAAGGGTTTCAACCGAGCTTTTTGGGGCTGGTGATCGCTAGTAATACCATTTCACGAAAAGCCTGATACAAATAAAGCTTCTAAAATGAAGCTCCATCCAGCGATAGATTTAATTTGAGATGGAGTGAATTTATCTAGCTGTTTCCAGACAGCTTCTCGCAACTCATTCAACGTCTGAAAGCATTCCCAACTCAAACGTTTTTTAATTTCTTCCCAGAAGCGTTCAATTGGATTAACCTCTGGTGTATGCGGCAGTTGAAACAAGAGAATTATATTGGATGGTACTTGCAGATAACGACTGAAATGAAATAGTGCGGATTTCCTCGTAACTTTTAAATCCTTCTGGTTTACAGAGTTCTTTCTTGAGTTGCGATACGCCTTCAGGCGTCTGCGCTCCGCGCAATCGCACATCTACTGGAATGATTTTCGGTCTTCCCGGACTCTTTCTTTTTTCTAGCAGGCCCTCTAATCCTCCCTCTCTGTAATGCTTTAACCACCTGTGTAGCGTTATCCGTCTCCTCCCTAACAGCGCCGCCAGCGGCGATCCGAGCGCCCAGGGAGTGCGTCGCTTCAACGAACTGTTCGCCGAGTCACCGCGCGTAAGCGCCACGGCGATCCAGACCGTGGGTAGCAAAGGGTACGACGGCTTCGCGATGGCGATCGTCACTGCTGACCAGTAGGTGCTGTGTAGCTACTTCACAAATTGACGATGATAAGGAGGGGTAATGTAAAGAAGCACAACTTGTTACGTCAGGCTCCGTAACACTACTGAGTCAACTAAGAGTGAGCATGCATATTTTTTTCTTGGCTTTCTTTGAGTCCTTCTCGCACCCGTGTACCGTATTCTGGATCGCATTGTGTGAAGTGTTCCACCATGCGCTCTTGAATATGCGTGTCGCACTGTTTGAGTGCTGACACAAGGTTGAGAATCAGGTCATCCCGCTCCTCGTCGTGAAAGGTACGATACCGCTCGCCAGCTTGCTGGTAATCGTTGGGGCGGCTGATTTTTTGACGAATGACTGGACCTTGAACATAAGGAGTGTGGTCTTTGCCAGATTTCGGCGCTTCTTTCAGCCCGCCAAGACTGCTTGGCTCGTAATTCACGTGGGGGTTCTCGCCTGCTTCGACTCCATCAACGCGGTAAGTCATTTGACCATCACGCTGATTCGTTGCAACAGGTGTTTTTGGTTGATTAATAGGTAGCTGGAGGTAATTTGGTCCCACCCGGTAACGTTGAGCATCTGAGTAAGAGAACGTCCGACCTTGAAGCAATTTGTCATCCGAGAAGTCAAGACCGTCAACCAATACACCTGTACCAAACGCGGCTTGCTCAACCTCAGCGAAATAGTTGACAGGATTTTTGTCGAGTACGACTCGTCCGACAGGCAGCAATGGGAATTGGTCTGGCGGCCAGATTTTTGTTGGATCTAATGGATCGAAATCGAGTTCAGGGTGCTCGTCATCCGACATGATTTGCACACAAAATTCCCATTCAGGATACTCGCCTCGTGCGATCGCTTCGTACAAATCCTGTGTCGCATGGTTAAAGTTCTTCGCCTGAATTTCCTCAGCTTGAGCTTGAGTGAGGCACTTGACTCCCTGCTTGGGTAAAAAGAAGTACTTGACAATATGCCCAATACCGTCAGCATTAACCCATTTGTAAGTGTTTACACCTGAGCCTTCCATGTGTCGGTAGCTGGCAGGAATTCCCCACGGACTGAACAGCCACGTGATCATGTGCATCGCCTCAGGCGTGTGGCTGATGAAATCAAAGATGCGGTTGGGGTCTTGACGGTTCGTGACCGGGTCTGGTTTGAAAGCGTGAACGAGATCGGGAAACTTGATGGGATCTCGAATAAAAAAGACTTTAAGGTTATTCCCGACCAAATCCCAATTGCCATCTTCGGTGTAAAACTTGATTGCAAACCCACGCGGATCGCGGAGTGTCTCTGGTGAATGACCTCCGTGAATCACACTTGAAAAACGAATAAATACAGGCGTGATTTTACCTTTTTCTTGGAAAAGCTTAGCGCGTGTATATTTGCTCACCGCTTCATCGCCAACTTTACCATAAGCCTCAAAATAGCCATGAGCACCCGCTCCTCGCGCATGAACGACGCGTTCCGGGATGCGTTCACGGTCAAAGTGGGTAATCTTTTCCAGGAAGTTGTAGTTTTCAAGTACTGTCGGACCCCTGTCACCCACAGTTCGTGTATTCTGGTTATCAGATATTGGGTGACCTTGGCGGTTTGTTAGGATTTCCTCTTGGTTGCCGAGTTCGTCCTTTTTTTGATTGTCTGTCATATGCATCGTACCTTCGACAAAAAAGCGTCCTGCTAACAGGGAGTCAGATAGCAGGGAAATTGGGATGTTGTTCTAACTTTTCAGTTTTAGTCAAAATTTCTACAGGATTTCACCACCAATAGATAGATGAAATTTTAAGTTTTGCCTGTAAGCATGGCTACTTTACAAAAAGTCTCTAGAGAAGGAAGTTAGAGGCTATATTTGTGCTAATTTTTTCAAACTTATTAGTATCATCTCAATTCTAGTTCTTTAACCCAAGGTATTGCTGCCAAAATATAGTAGATGTCAGTTCCTTTGAAGCACTTTTCCATTCTCTACTTATGGATGACAATTCAATACTACTTTCAGCAGCAATTTTAAACCACCTAGTCAAAAAGACATCTCCGAAAAATACCAATAGTCATCTATAACTGGCTTTCAACAGGCGATTGCCCAAGGGGCAGTGCGCTCCGCGCAATCGCCAATTTCAAATATCAGCCAGCCTCCACGCGAAAATAAGCATTTGAGACAGTTAGTGTTGATAATAATGCAAAAGTAAGTCTCTTTACACGCCAATTTTTACCAGGTAAAATGGCGTTATTTTATTTTGGTAATACTAATGCTTCTATTCGGAATCTTACAAGTCCACAAATAGTCATGATTACCTGTTTGTATTTACGTGGATTTAATCGAAATCTTTCAGAGGCAACTCGAAATATTTTTACAAAACGAATTAAATGTTCAACAAAAATTCGTTACGACGCCAGATCTTTATTTTTCTCTTTTTGTTCTAGACTTAATTCTTGTTTTTTTGGCTTTTTTGTAGGAGTCTTAATTGATGGTTCTCCTTCATAAGCTTTATCTCCTTTGAACCTTTGATTAGGGTCAAAGCCTTTGTCACCTTCACCGAACAAATTTATGTCACTTTTTGATCCCGGTTTTCCCACGATTACATCAACAATATCTTTTCCAGATGGTAAAACGATAATTTGATTTTTAAATGTATGGCTTTTCTTTTTACCAGAGTAATACATTTTCTGTTCTTTATACTCTCTAGGTCGCTCTCTAAGCTGTTCAGAGCTATCTACTATTAGTTCGTAATCGGTTAAAATTTCTTGAACTATCTCATAGTCACTTGTGTTTTTTTACCTATTCAAGTAAAGTTGATGGCAAGAGTTCTTGTAGGAGTGGAAACCAGTAGTTAAATGTATCATTTGCTAATGTTCCAAGAGCCATCCTGTTTGCCCTTGGAATTGCAGTTGTCGTTTATGTTCTCGTCTCTTGGCTTGCCACTAACGTACTAAGTCCGGCGGTGCTTGCCGGCTCAAATGCTCCTCTTCTCGATGTCGTTCGGCGATCGCAGCCAAATTTTCCAGCAGTCGTCTTTTCACTCATCGCCCTGTTTGCCGTTCTAAATACTGCTTTGCTCAATTTTGTCACGGCATCGCGGCTGGTCTTCGGGATGTCGAGAGAAGGGCTGCTTCCAGCTTGGTTAGGAAAATTACATCCACGGCGAGCAACTCCCTATCGAACGCTGCTTATCATTCTGCCGATCGCTATCTTTCTCGCGCTTTCAGGTACGCTTCAATTCCTCGCTGGAACAACCGCAACCTTAATTCTTGCAATGTTCTGTCTTGTCAACCTCTCACTGCTGGTCATTAAACGCCGAGAACCCCGAGCCGATGGCTTTCAGGTTCCTTATCTGATTCCGGCTTTAGCGCTAATCTCCAACCTAGTTCTCCTTGCCTTCGCCTCTCGAGAAAGTCACATTTTGGCATTAGTGTTTACAGGTATAGGAATGCTTCTGATTTTGATCCGCAATGCCCTGAGCAAGCGCTAGGACAACACCATGCATCTGTCCTGAAAGTGCGATCGCCTGTACCCGATCAGCGTGATTTCCCACTGCCTTCCTAACAGCTGAGGCAACAGCTGACCACCAATCCGCTGGCTCCGACTCAGCCCAGCCAGGGTGGGTGCATGAACAGGATAAGAGCTTGACGCCTCACCTCTAACGGTTCCGTCTGTCGCTAGGAGCAATGCCTTAGCAGACCCTGTTCCTAAATCAATGCCAAGCAAGCAGCATCAGGCTAGTCCTCAAATAGTTAAAAGTTAAGAATAGAAACTTCAAGAACTGTCATTTCTTTCCTCATCCTATTTTTGTAATTCCCACAGAGCAAGCTTTCTAAGCTTTTTTGTTCGTCGAACTCACGTTAAATTACATATTTACTCAGTTGCCACGGGCTCCGCTTTTTCTACTGAGTTATCATTGATTCCTAAAGTGAGCTGTAAAGGAGTACGCTTTGAGTATGCCTTCACCACCTGTCGGTAGACCTCACTAATTGCGGGTGTGACTCCTGACTTCTGCAAGCGCTGACCGAAGGCGGAGCGTCAACAGCGAGGCTTTTTCTTCAATTAAAGAATTTTTGTTTGAGCGGCATCAGACAGTCGCTGCATCGCTTCAAGTTTGATTCTCTGTGCACTGGCATTGGGGAGTACTGACTCTGGATAACGCCACGTCAAACACATTCTACCTTTTAGTGTTACTACACCTATTATAATTGGTACGGTTTTTGAACCAGTTACTGTTACATAGAGTTCCTGTAGTTCCAAGTCATTAAACTGATGAGGAATATTTAACCGTCCCATATTGGTGATTGATAAATCGACACTGAATTGGTTTCTGAAATCGACAAATCTTTCTCCTTGATGGGAGTTAGATAACAAAGACCGTGCTCTTGATACATCTTCAAACAATTTCCCTTCTGTGACTACTAAATTAAGCTTGTGTTTGACATCGCGGGCTAAGTCCCAAAACTCGGAATTCTTAGTGATGGTGTGAGAAGTTGTTGGTCGAGTAATATATTCACCAAAGTTTTCACCGATGGGTGGGTGAAGATATTTGCGAAGATTTATCGGAGAGAGACAGTAGATAACAGTTTCAAGTTGTAGGTTTTTCTCAGTAGCCAGCGCTAAAAAAAATGAAGCACATATTGCACCATGAACAGTGGTTTGCTGCTCTCGACATCTAGCAACAAGTTGAGTTGTATCTTCATTGGAAAAATTCCAATGGAGTAAGCGTAACTGCCAATCTGAAAAATCCTGTTTTTGTTGAGGATGGGTAGGTAGTGCAACTTCAGGAAGTTGAGTCCACTCTTTGTTGTCTTGCTCTACCGTATCTGAAGCAGTTCTCTCAATAAGTTCGTCAATGGGGGGCAAATCAGGTAGTAGGGAACGCTCACTATCTGGTTCACCTATGTAACGTAAGATATCCCGAATGAGATAAGCTGCTGATAACCCGTCACCAATACAGTGATCGAAGGTGAGAATTAAATTAGATTCATTAGGAGATTGCAGCAACACGAAACGCAGCAGTGGACCAATATTCCAAGGTATAGGGTGCAATAGTTCTTCTTGTGCAACCTGACACCAATGCTCCGCTCCTTGTCTTGGGATAACTTGAAGTGGGATAGTAGGGACGTTTTCAGAAACAAATCGCGGTCGATTATTTTGTTCAACTACAATTCTCAAGCCAAGTCGAGAATGACGGCGTTGTACCCAAGCCAGAGCCTCAGTTAGCTGCTTAACGCTCAACATTCCTCTAATTGTTGCACATAAAACAACATTTTCTGGACTATTCTGGTTGCTTAACCACATCAAATGTTCTGTTGGTGCAAGAAGGCGGTTCATTGTTTTTCCTCATCTGTGAGTGTTTCTTACGAATATCTAACTCTAAACCTCGTCTAGATTGAAACCCGTAGTTTTTCTTCATCAGGGTCAAGATGATTTTTCACCCATAGGCGATTGCCCAAGGGGCACTGCGCGGAGCGCAATCGCTAATATCAAAGGGGTTAGAATTAATATCTTGTTCAAATAAATGAACACGTTCAATTAGTTCTGTAGGAGATTGATAGCATGTGTGATAAGTAACATCTTCACGCAACCACTGCCACAGATGTTCGACAGGCATAAAATCAGGGCTGTAACCAGGCAAGGGTTCTAGATTGATTTGTAAAACATCCAATGCTTCTTTTACCAATTGTGCCCGGTGATAAGGAGCACCATCCCAAATGAGAGTGATGTCGCGCTCGGGAAATTCAGTTCTCAGATGTTTTAAAACATCAATCGTATTGAATTGGTCTGCCTTTAAGTAAGGAAAAATTTTGAATGCAGGCATAGTTGTAAATATAGACCCCATAAAACGAAACCTTGGCTCTTCCTGGGGAGTTGGAACTGACCCAAAAACGTTCACCTTTAATTGACCAACCATAACCTTCATCGCTGTCAAGATGAATGTGTGCCTCGTCGATAAAAATTAGTAAACGACCATTATGCAGAGCATCATCAAGTAAACCCTTGAGTTTTCCAAGAAACTCACCACGTTTTTTACTGTTGGCTTTATTTAACTGCGATTAGCGCTTTTTTCCATGAGAAGCCTAAATCTTTGAGAGTTCTACGCACTGATTCACGACAACATTTGAGATTGAATTGTTGGTCTATCCAAGCCACTAAACGCTTTAATGTCCAACGAGGTAAGAATTCTTGATTCTGCTGTCTCTTCTTTTGTGGTATCGCTGCCAGTTCTAAGGCTTTGCGAATCTCCGAATCAATCGCTTTCTCTATATCTGAGGAAAAAAGGGGGGATGGTTAGTTGAACCAATCCAGGCTCTAGTAGTCCGTTACCAAGTGCCGCCGCTGCCGTATCCGCAGCACCAGCGATAACTCTTAAGCCAACTCTTAAGCCAAGATGCTCTGAAGCAACAGCCGTCAGGTAGCCTGCGATCGCACTAGAGGGGATAATTTTTGGTAACCAATCACAACGTAGATTCAGCGCTCTTATTGCTTCCCTTGCCCAGTTGTCCGACACAACATCGTAAAGCAAAGTACCACTAGCGTCAGATGGTTCGGTTGCAACTTCTCTAGTCAGCCGTAACCGTAGCCAATCTTTTGGCTGGAGTGTCCAACGCGCTTCGGTGTAGACAGTAGGCTCGTGTTCTCGTAGCCACAACAAAGTTGGACCCGCCATTCCCGCTGTGATTGGGTTGCCCAAGCGCTTTAGAATAGTGGCATCGAGCGAATGATAAGTGTTAAGCGTGGCACTAGAGCGAGTATCTGCCCAGAGGATAGCACGACGCAGGGGCTGACCCGACTCCGAAGCTAGGACAACACCATGCATCTGTCCTGAAAGTGCGATCGCCTGTACCCGATCAGCGTGATTTCCCACTGTCTTTCTAACAGCCACAGCAACAGCTGACCACCAATCCCCTGGCTCAGACTCAGCCCATCCAGGGTGGGGTGCATGAACAGCATAGGAGCTTGACGCTTCACCTATAACGGTTCCGTCTGTCGCTAGAAGCAATGCTTTAGCAGACCCTGTTCCTAAATCAATGCCAAGCAGCATCAGGCTAGTCCTCACATACTTAAAAGTTAAGAATACAAATGGTTTGGGCGTTGCTGAATCAAAATATGAATCAGGCGATCGCTATAAATCAAGAAATTGACGCCTACACGTTACAAATATGTAATTTTTTTTACTTCTTTGCTTCCCGTTCTTGCGAATGTGAGTTGATGTACACCTTGGACATTGCATAGCGATCGCACTAATTCATATTGCTATTGTGCAACGCCGAAAAATTTTGTTATATCTGGTCATCATCGTCGAAAAGAAACAGCATTCGTCTCCTTCTGGGGTTTCTTCAAGGAATCCCAGAAGGCAAAACTCTATGCGGAGTGATAGAATTTAAGTACGTCCGAATTCATGTTATATCCGGATGACTCAACAACAGAACCCTCAGCCAGTCCCACAATCTAATCAAACTTCTGCCACCAAACCTGTGCAAACGAAAATGGGTAAACGCACAGAAGTTATTTTAAAGAACATTTGGGAACCGCTGGATTTGCTAGGTCAAAGTTTAATGGGGGATTTTTGGAGAACTGTTTACTTGTCGATTCAGGATGCAATCGCCCTTTACATTCTTCTAAAAATTCCAGATTTATTTGGGCAGTGGATTCTTGGTAAAAGCTTTTCTGATTTTCGTACTTGTCTCAAAGAAAATGTTTTAGATGCGTCACGTTATGCCTGCTTTATCATAGTGGGATCTGACTTTCTTCTGTGGATTATCATTGCAGGTCGAATAATTGGTCGCTTTTTGGCTGATTGGGATGATTTGAGGAAGAAGAAGGGAAAAGGAGGTGGTGGGCATGGCTCTGGTCAACCGTAGAAATATTAGTCTTTACGATGAAGCCAAAGCTGGCTTGAGTTCGTTAATTAAGCAAACGTCTCTGGTTGGTGCTGCTTTGTTAGTCATGCTGCTATTAACTGGGGGGAACCCACCAGGGTTTGTAGTTGGTTTGAGCTTCTGTTTAGGTATTGCATTTGTTGCTTGGAGCGAGAAAAAGAGGCTTACAGACCCTGGTGAGGAAGTACAATTATCACCTCGCCAGACTACAGAAGATAATAACAAATCTCGTTTAGTTCAGGAAATTACTACTAAGGAAGCTATAGGTCAAAAATTCAATGGTGTTGACCTGAGAGATATCGACTTGAGCGGTGCTGGTCTGAAGGATACTAACCTGAGCGGAGCCATAATTGAAAAAGCCCGTTTCGGAAATAATTTAGGACTTTCTGAGGAAATGGAATTTGATCTGAAACAACGAGGGGTTGAACTTCTTTACGATCGTATTCGAGCCAAGATTGAACACGAAGACAACCTTGTCAATCAGAGAATAATGTGGATGATTACTTTACAGGGGCTATTATTTATTGCCTACGTCTTTTCCCTGAGTGCTGAAGCCACTTCATTATCTGTTTCAAACTCCGATAAAATGTTTTTTATTTCGACATTAATAACAATACGTCGGGCGATGATTGCGGTGGGTGTTGGATCATCTTTTACTACATTACTGGGTGTGATTGCTGCTCAGAGAGCAATTTATGATGATGAGCGTACCTTACGCCGTGGGCTAGACAACTATAAATCTTATCTAAAAACTTTTCCGAGTCCGATTGGACGACGTGTCACGAATATAATGGGCATGATCTGTAGTTTAGCGTATCCATTCCTTGGCGTAATAGTTTGGATGTGGATAGGAAAATTTTTACCTGATCCTTTAATAGTTGTTATTACGTTTGTTTTAATGTTTGTTATAGGCATAGTTCTATGGCCATTCAGCGATCGCCTAACTTAGCGTTAAATACTCCAACCCAGTTTTCGATGTTTGGGGTGTTGTGCATTTATATACACAGTCCATAACAGTACAGATGTGTTGCACATATACATCCCATATCACCAGAAGAGCCATCTGTGCACTACTAACGAGCACCCCATATCAACGTAAGTGCACAAACGGAAAAATGAGTCATCAAACGGGTTTAGTGTACGTAGATGTGTAATTCTTACTGGATAAAGATTTCAGTCATGCGATCACCATAACATGATACATCTTGCAAATAGCAAAATACACAGCACCGAGAGAGCGACATGAGTAAAGCTTACCCCAGCAATCTGACCCGCGACCAATATGAATTGCTTAATGACTTGATTCCAGAACCGAAAAGAGGTGGCCGTCCACGCGAAGTCGATATGTGGGAAGTTCTCAATGCGATTTTCTATGTCCTGGTAGAAGGAGTTCGATGGCGAGCCTTGCCCGGTGATTTTCCCCGCAAGGTAAGACACTCTATACATATTTCCGTAATTGGCGCAAAGACGGGACGTGGTTGCACATCCACGATCATCTACGAGAGTGGACGAGAATTGATATTGAGCGGCATCGAAGTCCATCAGAAGCGATCATCGATAAGTCAAAGTGTGAAAACTGCTGCAATGGTACATGAAGCCGTAGGCTACAATGCAGGTTACGAAAATAAAAGGCGGCTGGCATAAGATTTGACTGTTCAAAACTTTTTAAACAGCCTCTTAGACCGTTGGAGAAGAAAGGTTTCGTCCAATTACCCAAGCGCTGGGTTGTAGAGCGAACTTTTGGCTGGCTGAATTGGTGTCGGCGTTTAAGTAAAGATTATGAACGCCGCCTACCAGAAACCTCGGAGACTTTTATTTATATTGCGATGATTCGTATTATGGTTCGACGACTCGCATAATTTTTGACCCCCTTCGACTTTTAAAACATCCTCTAAGCTGGACTTTATCCAATAAAGCAGCGTAAACCTTGTGAGCAGCTGGCAAAAGTTGTAGCTTTGTGGCAAAAACTTTTTCCTACATCACTAATTCTGCCGATATCGAAAAAGTCAAAGTCTAGGCTCCATAAGGGTTTTAGCGTATGCGCTCGCGTTGCTAAAAAATGGATAAAGTCGAGCTAAGGGAAAGAGTTCACTTAACTAACTCCATCAACGCCCTTGCCAAATATTCATACTGTTGTATTGTGTTGTAAATCTGTGCTGAAATTCGCACTAGCAGTCGAGGGTTCTTTTGCCAGGAAACCACCTGCACCTGAATGTTAAATCTGTCAAACAGTTCATCCCGTACAGATATAAAATTCCGGTTTTCAAGCGCAGTAGGCATTGGTACAACCGCCATTGAACCGATCATTTCCTCTGGACAAGGTGGCACTGTTCTTAGCGTTTCACACAGTAGCTGCCTTGCCTGAAAAACTAGCTGATGATTTCGCTGCATCAACTTCATCCAGCCACCAGGTAATAGCCCACCCATATAATGGATTGCCTCTGGCACGCACAGATAAGCTGTAGGATCGTCTGTTCCCGTCCAGTCAAATTCTAACTGAAAGCGACTTTTATCAGTGCGTGGAGAGTTAGCGCCATGACTAATTGTCAACGGACGAATTGCTGGCTGTTTGTCTCTGCGCACCTGCAAAAATGCTGATCCCTTCGGCGCACATAGCCATTTATGACAGTTTCCTACGTAATATGTCGCGTTTATTTCTTGCAGGTTCAAAGGAATCATTCCTGGTGCATGAGCACCATCCACCAGCGTATCCACTTCACGGGCCTGCAATTCCTGCACCAATTGCTGTATCGGAAAAATCAACCCGGTATCACTTGTAACATGATCTAGCAGCGCCAGCCGTGTTTTTGGTGAAACTTGCTCCATCACTGCTGTAACCACCTGCTGTGGTGAATCAATGGGGAAAGGAATTTCTGCTACTACCACTCGCACACCAGTTCGACTCGCAACGAAATCAAGGGCATTACGACAGGCGTTATATCCATGACTGGTTGTCAGTAATTCGTCTTCTGCATCAAAGATAAGGGAACGCAATATAGAATTCACGCCAGTCGTCGTATTGGGGACGAATACTAATTCGTTAGCATCAGCACTGATAAACGCTGCCAGTTTGTGCCTTGCCTCGTCTAGTAGTGGTTCCCATTCCTTGACAAAAAAACGCAAAGGTTCTTGTTCTAACTGTGCCCGCAAGTGTTGCTGAGCTTCCAGCACTGCTTTAGGACAAGCACCATAGGAACCGTGATTCAGAAAAGTAACCCCTGGATCAAGCAACCACAAATTAGACAATTGGGTGATCTCATCTTGAACATAGGTATCTTGGACCATAAATTGTAAATAATAAGCTTATATAGCAATCCTAAATCATTCGTGAAAATGAATCGTACATAAACATTTTGGGAAAATCAAAGATTTGATGGTGAGTTACAAGTTCAAATAATCTCTTAACCGCAGTAAAAGATTTGGCGTTGCTGAATCAAAATATGAATCAGGCGATCGCTATAATTAGATGGGTGCGACAAGTTGTCAGAGGTACTGAACCATACTTGAGATAATGTATAACTAGTCGAATAGAAAAATTCAGCATTTCTCCTGGCTTAGAGTAGCAAAAAGTTTTACGATGTGGATGTGCGATGGCACGAAGTGCCCGCCTTCGGCGATCGCGGGAATATCTCTTCCCCTGTTTGGTTAAAATAGAGAAGTAAAAAGCTGAAATCTATATATAATAAGCTTTAAGAGCCTCTATTTCCGTTGCATGCAGGGTTCAAAGGCTCAATGCCCTTGAGACACATGAGAAACAGGAGCTAGGAGCATCTCCCCTAGCTTTCAACCACACTCTGCTTTTTGATGACAACCGTTTTTTACGTAGGCCGACGGCGGTGAAGTACCCAATCAACCACGCACAGCATATAATGCCATTAGCTTGAAGCAGAAGAAGCCCTACATCTGACCCGAAGGGCAGTGTAGGATGAATTCTGGGCAATGACGAATTGACCAACGAGCGGTATTGAACGCCGTTCAATTAGCAATGTTGGTCGATGAGGAATTGCCACTTTCAGGTCGCTGTTGTGAGTCAATGTACTGCTTCAATGTGGAGATGGTAACGCCACCACAGCTAGCAACGAAGTATGACCCATTCCAAAAAACATCTTTTGTGTAGAATCGACTCAAATGTTCTACAAATTCTTGCCTGAGTCTACGAGATGTAGTTGACTTGATATTCCCAACTAATGTGCTTAATTGCAAGTCTGGGTGATACTGAAACAATACGTGTACGTGGTCAGATTCACCGTTAAACTCAACCAGTTTGCAATTCCACTTAATCAATAAATCTTCAAGAATAATATGTAGTCGCTGCAACATCTGGCTAGTTATAGCTTTGCGGCGATATTTTGTTGTCAGTACAAGATGGGCTTTTAAGTCACTGACTGACCTGCCTTTGGAGAGAAAATCATTTTTCACATATTTTTCAGGAACTCGACTAAAATCAGTGTAGACTATCTTAGCAACAGTGCCAAGTTAATAGGGAGGTGAGTTCCTTTGTTGCTTAACTATCAGTACCGTGTTTACCCAAACACCAGTCAAAAACTAGAACTAAATACTTGGTTGAGAATTTGTCAGTACTGGTACAACAAGCAACTAGGAGATAGATTCGACTGGTGGGAAAATAACTGCAACAGTATTAATGCTTGTCCTTTGGTCTGTTCATTACCACAATTGCGGGACAATCCAGATTTTTACTCCCAGAAAAAACAACTTCCTATCATCAAAGAAGATTTGCTCAAAGTTGGCTATTCTGGAGAACTGCTAGATTTCACCCGTGTACCGTCCCAAACATTGCAAGACGTTTCTAAGCGAGTAGATTTGGCGTTTTCTCGTTTTATCAAAGGGGACAGCAATGGGAATCGGAGCGGGAAACCGCGTTTCAAAAACGCTGCACGTTACCGCACAATGAGAATTGAGGGTCAAGCGATAACAATTGAGTGTGTTGAGAAAGACTGGTTATTCTTGTCTTTTTCAAAGCTGAAAGGGTGGGTAAAAGTCCGTCTACATCGTTCATTGCCCAATGGTTTTGTACTTAAGAACGCATTACTGACTAAGAAGGCAGACGGTTGGTATATCACAATCTGGCTAGAAGACCCCAACGTACCTGTTTTCACTCCAGACGATGTCATTCCTACTTGGGGTAACACACTGGGACTAGATGCGGTGTTACATGAAGACGATTATTTGGCAACTTCAGAGAATACCAAACTACCCGCATTAAAGTCTTTCAGGAAGTCTGAAAAACGGCTAGCCAAAGTTTCTAACCGTAAATCTGCCAACAAGAAAGGCAGTAAATCGCGTCGTAAACTAGCGAAGCGGGAAGCACGGGAACATCAACGTATTGCCAGAGCGAGGAAAGACCACGCATTTAAGACGGCTTATGCTGTAGTTCGGACAAATAAAAAAGTTTTTATTCACGAAGATTTAAACCTTAAAGCTTTGTCAAGGCGCAACAAAGCGAAGCAAGATGAGAACGGCAAATATTTACCCAATGGTCAGTCATCCAAGTCTGGATTAAACAAATCCTGGAACGATGCTGCATTTGGACAGTTTTTCACAATCCTAGAATACATAGCTGGAAAAGCACCGGGTGTGGACAATGGCAGTAAAACCTGCGTACACGTCCCAATTACTTGCATACCGTGATGAATTCATCTTCACTGATTGCGATATCCGCAAGTATTGGGACGACAAGGAATTGCTTTGGGTTGACCGCGATGTTAATGCCGCTATCAACGTAAACCGCGTTGGGCTGGGACTGTTCCCAACGATAAAACGCCGTAAAGGGAATTCAGTAGTGGGCGACTCTACTACTAATAGTACCTCGAAGGAAGTTCTAGTAGTTCTCAGGAATGCTAGAAGCCTACACTCACCCGTCAGGGGAGTGTAGGTAGTTCACTGTTCCTTTAGCACCGAACTCATGCAAACTGCTCAACTTGTCAGCAACAGTCTCGACGAAACGTGGGCACTGTACTAAATCTCCAAAAATCTCAAATATGCTGAGCAAGGGTTTAGGATCTGTTTTACCTGAGCGGGCTTGTTGAGTGAGGATATCAGCTAAGGGGTCATCAATGGGGATAGGACGGTTCTGCTCGTCATAACCATTGAGATAGCGACACCAAGCAGCAATCGTTAAACTTAGGTAATTGATCGCACCTCCAAGTTGTAATTTATCGCGGAGCGATCCCAAAACAAAGTTCGGCATTTTGGCTGATCCATTCACGCACAGGCGCGGAAGCTGATCGCGAATTTTGGGATTGGAAAACCGTTCAATTAAAGTCTTTTTATAATCGTCTAAATCAATTCCAGGAACGGGTTGGAGCGTTGGTGTCACCTCGTCCATCAAGTTAGCGACTGCTTGCTGAAACAAGGGATCAGCCATGACTTCATAAACGTAGGTATAACCTGCCAGAGAGCCGAGATAGCCAATCAGCATGTGACTGGCGTTGAGCAGCCGAATTTTCATCATCTCGTAGGGATGAACATCGTTAGTCATCTGTACGCCAACAGATTCCCAATCGGGTCTGCTTGCACAAAAGGTATCTTCGATTACCCACTGGATGAAAGGCTCCGCAACGCATGGAAATGCATCATCAATACCAAGCTGTTCCGCCACCATTTTGATATCTGCTGGGGTTGTCACCGGAGTAATGCGATCAACCATGCAGTTGGGAAACGCCCCCTGTTCAGCAATCCAACCTCCCAAAGCCGAATCGCGCTTTTGGGCAAATGTCGTTAGTATTTTCCGCACCATGTTGCCGTTGCCCTGCAAGTTGTCGCACGACAGTAGTGTAAAGGGTGGCAACCCCTGTTTACGTCGCTTTTCAAGTGCGGCTGTCAAAAAACCGTATGTCCCGATTGGTTGGTCAGGATGTTGCAAATCGTGCTGAATCGTTGGGTGGTTCATATCGAATTCGCCACTTCCTTTAATGTAGTAGTAGCCGCGTTGAGTGATCGTTAGGGTAACAATTCGGCATTCGGGAGTTGCCATTGCTTCAATGACTGCTTGCCGATTGTCTGGTGCAAACAGGTAGCGAGTGATTGAACCGATGATTCGAGCGTGATCGCTTTGAGGCGATCGCTCAACTAAGGTATACAAACAATCTTGGGACAGCAGCGCATCCCGCATACGCCTGTCATTGTCAAGCAATCCAACACCACAGATTCCCCACTCACTACCAGGATTCTGATGGAAATAATCATCGAGATACAGCGCTTGGTGCGATCGATGAAATCCACCAACCCCAATATGCACAATTCCATTAGTGATTTGACGGCGATCGTACTTGGGTACGCGCACGTTTCCAGGTAAACGAGACAGGGATGCTTCATTCAGCTTGATTGTTGAGTCTGTGCTGGTATTGCTGTTCATAAAAGTCTTCCCGCCTGGAAACCCCATCTCCTTGTGGGTGGGGAGAAAGGCGGGGCGGGGTGTAACGCCTTCCACGGATAACTTTTGTACAAGATACAGATATCTTGACTATATATGAACTACAAGAAATTCTTTAGAGGGACTTATAATAACAGTCAAGCGTATACTTCACTACTGACAAAAAGCCGATTTGAGTTTCAGTCATTGACTAATAGTCATTCGCTTACTAGGGATACCGAATTGGGTTAAGACCAACCCAACTGTTCTAAGAAAATAATACCTATTACGGATAACACAATCTCTAAGGTGCAGCTAACAACACCTAGAGGAGAACCCCGACATAATCGGGTAATCAATCCAAGAAACTTGAACACAGGTGTAATATGAATCCTTTGAATCAAGAAGTCTCCACCAAGCTAGAGTTAATCCGCCAAACTCTCGCTGAAACTGAGGCGCAAGCTGTGCGACTACGCGGTACAGACTGGTTTGCTTGGGCGACTGCTGGCGCTTCTAACACCGTGCTGCTGACTGCTGAAACCGGAGTAGCAGAAGTGTTGGTAACGGCGCAAGATGCTTGGGTTTTGACAGATGAAATTGAAGCGCAGCGTTTACAGGACGAAGAACTGCCGGCTAATTTTAAGCTACACGTTAACCCTTGGGCTGATGCTGCTGCGCGTGAATCTTTTGTCCGTGATGCGACTGGTGGCGGAAAGGTTTTGAGCGAACGCCCCATCCCTGATGTAGAGAAGCTATTACCGCCGTCTCTACAACAACATAAACGGGTAATGATGTCAAGCGAGCTAGAGCGATATCGCCAAGTGGGGCGAAAAGCAAGCGAAGCGATGACAGAGGTCCTAAAAGCAGCCAAGCCTACCTGGACAGAATATCAGTTAGCAGGTGCAGGTGCAGAGGCGTTGTGGGCGAGGGGTTTGCATCCAGCGCTGACTTTGGTGGCTGGCGAAAGGCGTTTACCGCTATACCGCCATGCTACAGCCACAGGGGAACAGATTGGACGGCAAGCGATGCTGGTGTTTTGCGCTAGGGGATATGGTTTGTATGCGAACCTGACGCGATTTGTCTGTTTTGGTGCGCTTTCGGATGAACACGCCGAATTGCATCGTCATGTTCGTGAAATAGAAGCCGAAGCTTTGAATGTGTGTAAACCGGGAACATCTCTCAATGCAGTTTATGACACTTTAGCGAAAGCCTATCAACAGCACGGATTTAATAATGCCATCCGCGAACATCATCAAGGTGGAACTACGGGATATCTGGCGCGAGAAATTGTGGCAAATCCCACTACTACCGACACTTTAGCAGAAGGTACAGCTGTTGCTTGGAATCCAAGTTTACCAGGGGCAAAGGTTGAAGATACTTTTGTGATTCTCCAGGATGGAAAGTTGGAAAACCTGACTTTAGATCCCAATTTTCCCAGTGTTGAGGTAGAGGGAAGATTGCGTCCCGTTCCGTTGGAGAAGGAATAATTCTTAGTTCGATTGTGAGCGCGATTGGCTTTGCCACTGCCCCGAATCGCAATCGCCCAAATGAATGTATACGCTATCACATATGCATGATTTATATCTTTTGGGTGGAGTGCAACTATTTGTCCTGGTCAAGAATATAAAACAATCTTAGATTCATGAGATCCAATCATGAGAATGCGTAGAGTAGAACCCCGGCATAATCGGGGTCTTTTTCTTATTGGGTGAAATTTTTTCAAATCAATGTATACACAATTACATATTTTCGGTTTGTACCTTTTGGATGTGGGGCATCGGCAGTTTGAAAAGCACAATAAAGCGAAGATGCAAAATAAACCTACAGTGCTTTTTTGGTAAGTGTTTTATGAAAAAGTCAAACAAACAATTAGAGTATTTCGTTCAGTATCTTTCCCTCGCACCTGTTCTTGCGGTTGTTTCGGTGTCAGTCGCCTTCTCTACCTGGGCTGTGTTTAATTACTTCTTCCCTGATCTCCTCTTCCATCCGTTGCCATAAAAGATGATAGGGGGTTTTCGGCACTCCCTCTATAAGCTTTACCTGTTCTGGATGTGGGTGTGTCAGCACGCTCAAGTCAGAATACAAGTGTCAATGAGTCTTTATGCCAGCAGATTGCCTCTGGGAAAGCACCGGAGGCTTTTCTTGGAAGTGGCGGTTATCCGCTTTTTGTTGAGTAGAATTATAATGTTTATCTTGAATTTACCGCAGGCGATCGCCATTTGGGCAGTGGCAAAGCCAATCGCCCTTACCTTAAATAAAATTTTCACGCTTGGTTTGCAATCGAAGCGTCGCTATCTTCCGTACTCATGGAATGGAACGTCAGTGGCAAATATCTGTATTCGGCAGCCTGGGATTAAACTTGTCCGTTTGGTTCAGCTAGCTTCACAACGGCTGCAACTAACTCAGCAGGTTCAACAGGTTTGGATATATGCATTTGAAACCCGGCTGTGAGCGCACGATTACGTTCGGATTCTCCAGCAAACGCTGTAAGAGCAGCAGCTGCAATTTGCCCCCCAAGCTTTGCTGGAAGAGTTCGGATTCTCTGAATCAGCGAATAACCGTCCTCACCCGGCATACCGATATCACTAATCAGAATATTGGGTTTGAATTGTGAGAGCGCTGCTAGGGCTTCTCTTGCTGATGTCACCGTCGTGACTTGTGCCTGACATTGTTCTAAAATGAAGCGAATCAGTCCGAGAGTATCGATATTATCATCGACAACGAGAATTCGTAAGCCATTGAGAGATGGAAACTCACCACTAGCCACTGAGTCCAAGTTGGTTGGCTGTACAATTTGTTCTTCTGTTCTTATCGGTAGTTGCACCGTGAAAGTTGCACCCAAGCCTTCCCCATCACTAGTTGCATAAACTGTGCCATTGTGCATCTCAACCAAATGACGTACAATCGCCAGTCCTAACCCCAATCCACCATTTGCTCTGGTGCTTGTCCCATCAGCTTGACGGAAGCGTTCAAAGACGTAGGGAAGAAAATCAGCGCTAATACCTGCTCCCGTATCGCTCACCGTAATTTGAGCCATTGAATTCACCTGCTCGAGCCGAATTTCAATCCGTCCTCCAGAAGGGGTAAATTTGACAGCGTTGGAAAGCAGATTCCATAGAACCTGTTGCAGGCGATCTGCGTCACCTGTCACCTGAGCAACATTCGGATCAAGTACCGACTGAAACTCAATTGCTTTGGCTTGAGCTATGGGATGTATACTTTCGCTTACGGCATTAATCACAGGTATTAGGTGAAGCGGGCGTAGGTTAAGGCGGATTTTGCCTTGGACAATCCGTGAAACATCGAGAATATCTTCAATGAGTTTCTTTTGAACTTCAGCATTGCGCTCAATAGTTTCTAGAGCCTTGGCGGCAGTGGCTTGATTTAACTTCCCCTGACGAAGCAGTTTCGCCCAGCCTAACATCGAGTTTAGCGGCGTGCGTAGTTCGTGGGAAACGATCGCTAAAAATTCGTCTTTTATCCGGTTGGCTTCCCAAGCTTCCCGGTAAAGCATTGCATTGTCAATCGCGATCGCCGCCCGTTGAGCAAGTTCAGTAGCCATCGCCAAGTCTGCCTTTTGATATCGACGTTCTGGCTGTCCCAACACAAAAGCGATTGTACCGAGCTTGCGCTTACCAGCAATCAGCGGCACGATCATATAAGACTGTGCATTCAACTGGCGCATCAAGCTCAAGTGTTCGGCATCCTGTGCTATGGATAGCACAAGTGACTCTGGAATTTCGGTAACCATTTCCGGCTGTCCGGTTCGTAAAACCTTTGGTGCGCCAAAATCTGCATCGGCTGGAGGTGGATAACGTTCCCTGAGTTCTCGTATCAGCGCTTCCTTCTCTGGCTCAAATGCAACGATGATTGGATTGTCAAAAACGACCAAATTCTTCTCAATAATATCAACAAAGCACCAGTCTGCAAGAATTGGTACTGCTAGACTTGCCACGCTAGTGAGCGTAGTACGGTAGTCGAGCGAAGAAGCTAACAGGCGGCTTGCTTCAGCTAAGAAGGTGGAACGCCTTTCTTGGGCTTCGGCTTCAGCACGGGCGGCTTGCTCACGAGCAAGAAACTGCTCTCTTTCCGATTCCGAACGTTTGCGATCGCTGATGTCGTGGCAATAAATAGTCAGTCCATCCTCCCGTGGATAAACTCTCACTTCCAGCCATATATTGAGATGGAGACAAAACGCTTCAAATTGGACAGGAAGTTTTGTTGTTGCTGCTTCATGATACTTTTGATAAAACACTGAGCCGACAGCTTCAGGATACTCTTCCCAAATGTTCTTGCGGAGAAGCTCTGCCTGCGTTTTCTGCAAAATTTGTTCTGATTTTCGATTAACGTACGTAAATTGAAACTGCTGATCTAAAGCACAAAAGGCATCAGTAATGCTTTCAAGAATATCGGCACAACGCTGATTAGCTTCTTGCAGAGCTTTTTCTGCTCTCTCCTGTTGTTCCAATCGTTGCAAGATTGAGCGCACAGCAACAGGCAAACGAACATAGTGTTTTGCTGATTTGATGATATAGTCGTCCAGCCCCGCCTTCATTGCTTCGACTGCAATCTCCTGAGTGCCGCTATCGGTAAACATAATCACTGGACACTTGGGGTAGCGGGATTTGATATCCTGTAAAAGAGCCACTCCATCACTCCAACGCACACGATAGTCAGTGATGACAAACTCAAAGTTACCTGCTGACAATGCTTGGTGGAAGTCCTCTGCTTTTGTAACTTGTTCAACTTCAACGTCAGGAAACTCAGACTTGAGTTTATAGACGATTAAGGCACGGTCATGTTCGTTATCATCAATCAGAAGCAAACGCAGCATTTAAGTTTTTTTTGTCAGCAGTGAACACTCGTTATCATCGACACTAGTATTTATATTGATTTGGCGTCAGTCATCCCATTTCTTGCTATAAATATTAATAATTGCTAAGCCTTAGTAAAGGATACTATCCTCAGAAAGAGCTGGTAACTCTATCCAGAAACGAGTTCCAACAGATGCTGTTGATTCAATGCCAACTTGCCCCCCCATACGCTCGATTCCTCTACGGGCGATCGCTAACCCAATGCCAGTACCAGGATAAACTTCCTCAGCGTGCAAGCGTTCAAAAACTTTGAAAATGCGCTCTTGGTACTTCGGCTCGACACCGATGCCGTTATCTTCCACCCATAACCGCACCCATTCATTGCGTTTTTGTGTCCATACCCGTACAGAAGGCTGAACTCCAGGAGCCACAAATTTGATAGCGTTGCTCAGTAGGTTTGTGAGCACCTGAACAACGGTAGTATAATGCCCAACAACTGGAAGCAGTGGTTCCTCTACTGTCACAATCGCCTGTTGCTCGTGAATTTGGACCTCTAGTTGAGTCAGCACCTCCGCCATAACATTTGACAAGCTAAGGGGTTTTGGTGATAGCTCATTGCGATTCAAGCGACTGTATGCGAGTAAATCCCGTAGCAGCCTTTCCATCCGCTGGGCGTTTGTGAGAATGCGCTTTATAAAGTCCTGTGCGATCGGATCTAGTTCGCCGGCGTAGTCTTCCAACAAAATTTGAGCAAACCCTTGTAAAACACGCACAGGTTCCCGCAGGTCATGGGAAACAGAGTAAGTAAAAGCTTGCATATCGGCATTGGATTCGTTCAGCGCAGCCGTTCGCTCTGCTACCCGCTGTTCGAGTTCGGCAGCGTAGCTTTGCAGTTGTTCTCGTTGTCGAGCCTGCTGAATCGCCACTGCTAGCTGGTTTGCAACCTCAATAGCAATTTGCTGGTGTTCCGGGTTAAATGCTGCCCTTTGGTTGGCAAACAAACTCAGTTCACCAATTAAGTCGCCTTCGACCACCAGTGGTACTGCCAGGAAACTTGGCTTGCCTTCTACAAGTTGCCGCTCGATTAAAAGCGGGCGTTCCTCAAGGGTAGCAATATCTTCTACATAACGAATTCCCCCTGATTCCCTTGAGACAAAAGTTGGTATGAGCTGCTCAAGCTCAACGCTTTCCCCTTTTGACACGCCATCAATTGTCCCTGCCAGTATCTGGGCATTGCCTGTTTCAAAATTAAATAATGCAACGACAGCTTCAACGTAAGGTAGCACCCGATGCATTCGTAAAAGTGCAGCATGGGCAATCTCTTCCGTAGACTCTGCTCTAAGGATGGCACGATCAATTTGTTGCAGGGCTTCCAGGCGTTGAAGAGAGCGAGACAATGCTTCTTCCGTCTGCTTGCGTTCCGTAATATCTCGTGCTACACCAATTAAACCGATAACATTACCAACAGCATCTCGATAGGGGTCTTTTGTTGAAAGATAGATGTGGATGCTGCCATCCGAGCGCACCTTCTCTTCCACAACTTCCCCCCGTCCCGTCGTCATAATTCTTTGGTCAACGTCTCTCAAAGCTGTTGCCAAGTCAAACGGTAAAAGTTCTGTGTCATCAAAGCCAATGATTTCTTCTTTTGCCCTGCCAAAAATCCGAGCTGTAGTAGCATTAATGAATTTGTAGCGTCTCTGGAGGTCTTTGACAAAGACTGCATCCGTGGTTTCCTCGATGACTGCTTGCAGTAGGTTGGTTCCTTCCTGCAATTCAATCTCGGCTTGTTTGCGTTCGGTAATGTCAATAGCTGTAGTAATGACTAGGCGTCTCCCATCAGGAAGATTGCCCAAAGGAGCCGAGTAAAAGTCCCAAATCCGAGTTTCACCGCTACAGGTGGTTACGGTGTATTCTCCTTCTGCAACCCGTGTGTTCAGGCTGTAGAGGCGATCGATATCGGCTCTAACCAATTCTTTTCTTTCACCGTAAGCTTTTTGAGTCCATTCTGAGATCGTCGGGATGTCAGCAGGAGTATAACCTGTTAGCTCTGTCCAAGTTCGGTTAATTTGAAGAACTTGCCCATCCTCAGCATGTAGCATTATTGGTATTGGAGCATCACTGATGGCACTGCGGAAACGTTCTTCGCTTTGCCGTAGGCGACTTTCTGTTGAGTAACGAGCGGCACTTAGACCGCTAATTAGCAAAGACACTGCCACAAATAAACTCAGTTCCAGAATGCCATTGACAGTGGCAACAGCTAGAGAAGAAATTGGAGCTAAAAAGAAGTAAGCGCTTGCCAAGCTACAGAGTAGAGTAGCAAGCATTCCGACGTTGCGACTTCCATACCACGAGCTAACCACCACAGCCGTGAGAAACAAAACGAGGGAACTTTGCGGTAGAAGTGGTGATAAGACGAGCGAAACTAGCAGTGCTGCTAGGCTGGTAACAACCGCGATTGGGTAACTTAGCAACCAAGAACGTTCTTCGACCAGCATATTCTGCTTGAATGCTTGCATAACAAATCTATGTATCCTGAGCAACACTACAGCCATTTCATACTTATAGCTCTTGACTGCGTGGTAAGAATGAAATCATCTTTTTCACTATTTCTGCCAACATATCTAAAGAACTCGTTTTCACAAAGTAAGCACTACCCCCCAAAGTAGTAACCTGGTTCATTTCATCAGGGTCTTCAGAGCTACTCATGACGATAACGGGCAGATGTTTAAAATTTGGTTGCTGTTTAACCCATGTTAATAACTCTAACCCGTTCATCCTTGGCATTTTCATGTTGCTAATGATTAGCATTGGCAAGGGGTAACGCTCTCGGTTTGCATAGTTTCCTTCACCTAACAAATAGTTCACCGCTTCCTCCCCGTTGCGTACGAGTTGGAGAGAAACGGATACACCAGCTTTACGGATAGCACGCTGCAGAAAAATTAAGTCGCTGTCATTGTCCTCCGCTAGCAAAACAGGATACGGCTCAGGATGATTCATTGAGAGAATGGCGCTTTTGGTGTACTTTTACTTTAAAATTTCTTGCTGTAGGCTTACCCTATGGGAGGACGTGTAATATTCAATTTTTTTGCTATCAATCAATTAATAATTATGGATTTCCAAAAGATTAATTAATAATTTTCACTAACTCCGCCCTAAAAGGGACGGAGATTGGAATAACCAATTATTCCGACGTAAGAAGTGAATAGACCCGCCGAGCCGTTAACTGCTGTAGACTTCCGGTTACTTCTCTAGACCGGATTCCCTCTAAGTCTGATTGGTCAGACGTTGCATAAAGGCAAGCCATGTTGTTAACGGTGGTCGAAGAGACAAAAACAAGTCATTGGGTTATACCACTGAATGCGAATTCCAGTTGTCGATTCTAACAATCAGCCACTTATGCCCACAACGCCCGCACGTGCTAGAAAATGGGTTGAATCTGGCAAGGCAATTAAGCGTTGGTCAGATTGCGGTCAGTATTACATGCAACTGACTGTAGAACCGTCAGGTTATGTCACCCAGGATATTGTTATCGGCATTGACCCTAGTAAAAGATACTCAGGGATTGGCGTTCAGTCTGCAAAGTTTACGCTCTATACGGCTCACCTAATCTTACCATTTCAAATAGTGTGCGACCGGATGGACGCACGACAATTGATGCGACGTGGCAGACGTGGAAGACGAATCAATCGTAAGATTGAGTTTTCTAAACGTGCTCATCGTCAGAAACGATTTACTAATCGTCGTCAAAACAAACTTCCGCCTTCGATTCGTGCTAACCGTCAGCTAGAACTCAGAAGTGTATCCGAACTGTGCAAAATCTACCCGATCACACAAATCAGGTACGAATACGTTCGAGCAGATGTAGATTTAACCAGTGGACGCAAGCAAGCAAAAAGCGGCAAAGGTTTTTCGCCTGTAATGGTCGGTCAGAAATGGATGCTGGTTCAGTTAGAGCAATTCGCACCCGTCATTAAAATTGAGGGGTATCAAACATCTAATACCCGCAAGCATCTTGGTCTAGAAAAGAACAAAGTAGACAAAGCCAAAGCCGAGTTCAGCACTCACGCTGTAGATGGTGTTGCAATAGCCGCATCTCACTTTGTTGAGTATCGCAAGTACCACTTATGCTCGGTTGACGGTGCGAACTGGTTCGGTTCTGTCTCTATCACGCTTGCGCCGTTTTATGTGATTCGTCGCCCCCCGTTTAGCCGTCGTCAATTGCATTTGATGGTTCCGGTAAGCGGTGGAATAAGGCGTAAATATGGCGGGTCTGTAACCCGTCATGGATTGCGTAAAGGTGATTTAGTCAATTCTCCAAAAGGAATTGGCTATGTGTCAGGCGACACTGAAAAACAAATATCTGTCAGCGATGCTAACTGGAAACGGTTAGGGCAGATAGCATCTAGCAAAGTTACTTTAATTCAGCGCTCAACTGGTTTAATTGTTGCTTGTTAGATTTGTGCAAAGCCGTCCTCTGCTTCGCTGAAGGACGGGGTTTCCAACCCAAATTTTCGATGAATTTTCAAAAGATATTTGGTAAACCACCTGAAGCCGAAGCCAGTGCGCCAGGAAGAGTCAATTTACTTGGCGAACATACTGATTATAATGATGGCTTCGTTCTCCCTACAGCAATTCCCCAACGCACCACGGTACAGCTAGGTTCTAGTACCGATGGACACCACCACTTTTATTCTGAAGATTTAGACGAGCAAGTTAGCATTTTAGAAAGTAATCATACGCCGTCTGGATTTGCAAGTTATATCTTTGGGTGTATTCAACTTTTGCAAAAAGAAGGACACACGATACCGTCGCTGAATTTGCACGTCAAATCGACGGTTCCTATCGGTTCGGGTTTGTCTAGCAGTGCGGCTTTGGAAGTCGCAACGCTGAGGGCTGTGCGCCAACTCCTCAACCTCCCCATCAATGATGTCGAAATCGCCCAACTCGCACAGCAAGCAGAAATTCACTATGCTGGCGTGCAATGCGGCATTATGGATCAGATGGCTTCCAGCCTCGCTGACACTGAGCATATGCTGTTTTTGGATACCCGTAGCCTCGAACGTCGCGTGATGCCTTTCCCCAGCAGAGCAGAGATTGTGGTGATAGATAGCGGCGTGCCTCGCACACTTGCAGGTAGCGGATATAACCAAAGGCGTGCTGAATGCGAGGAGGCGGCGCGGTTACTGGGAGTGAAGGCGCTGCGAGATATTACTGACAGTAGCGCAACAGAAGTATTACCCGAACCGTTACGGCGTCGCGCCCGTCATGTCGTAACGGAAAATAACCGGGTTTTGGAGGTTTTGCAGGGAGTATCATCTCAGCGCTTTGGCGAATTAATGAACGCATCCCACGCCAGCTTGCGTGACGATTACGAAGTTTCTGTCCCTGCGCTGGATACGCTGGTAGAGATATTGCAGAAAACAGCAGGAGTATTTGGCGCAAGGCTGACGGGTGCAGGTTTTGGTGGGGCAAGCGTAGCTTTGGTAGCAGCGGGTGAGGGCAGAGGTATTGCTAGTAACGTCCTGGAACAATACAATCAAACAGGTAACACCGGACGAATTTTAGTTCCCGCTACCGATTTTTGATTGGGGAGATGGGGCGATGGGGATACTAATGACTAATGAAGATGTAGAGACGCGCCATGGCGCGTCTCTACAAATGACTAATCACTCATGACTAATGACTAAAGTAGTTTTTGGTAACGCTGTTAACGAAGGCGCGAAGCGCTGGGGATGGTTTCTTGGTCATTTCATCACTCCAAGTGAAGATCCGCGCTCGACCGAAGACCTAGAAGTGAAATGGGCTGTCCACAAAGCAGGAGACAGTAGAACTGAGTGGGCAGTCAATAACCAAGCCGCCACCCTTTCTATCCTAATTAAGGGACAATTTCGCCTTCAATTTGAGGACGGAGATATTGTACTATCTCGTGAGGGCGACTACGTTCTTTGGTGTGCTGGTGTGCCGCATTGTTGGGTTGCTGAGTCTGAGTCCACTATTCTTACTGTGAGATGGCCCTCTAAAGCAGGCGATAGTGTGGGAATGCCGACATAAAATATTAACTTATATAACTTAATAGGGATGAAAAATTAAATCAAAAGGTAGAGAAGTACTTGACCCAGTTGTTAGAGGATTGAATATATTAAATATTATAAATATTAGATAATCAGCGTTAAATGTTGCTTAAGCCGATGCAATTTCATTTTCCAACAGTCAACTCTAGGAAGACAGCAGTGCTTAGGCAACCACAAATGAGCCAACTGATTCGTGAACTGTCGGATTCGCCAGAACCAACCCTACGAAAAGGCGGCAAAGGCGTCCTTTGCAAATATTTTCCACAAGCGGAGCAGAGATGGTGAGTGATCCAGTGAAGGCGACTGTCCCTGAGGATATCTTTGCAGGCGGTGGAGAAATGGGAGCGTTGATGCGAAACTCCTTTGGAGACGCTGAGCGATCGCTCGACTGGTCGCAAACGCTTTTGGGTCCAGTATCTCAATGGGCACAGAGCTTGAAAACTGCCGTTAGCATTATTCTCAACTCCCACTACCCGATGTTGATCTGGTGGGGAAGCGAGTATGCCAACCTCTACAACGATGCCTACCGCCCAATTCTCGGTGCGAGCAAGCATCCCCAATTTCTGGGAAAGTCTGCCAAGGAGTGCTGGGCAGAAGTTTGGGATGTCATTGGTCCGTTAGCTGATAGCGTCCTCACCACAGGTGAGCCTACGTGGTCAGATAATCTGCTGCTGATGATGGATCGCTATGGCTACGTGGAAGAAACGTACTTCACCTTTTCCTACAGCCCGATACGAGACGAGAGCGGTGGAGTTGGCGGAGTTTTCTGTGCTGTGATCGAAACAACAGAGCGGATCATTGGGGAGCGTCGGCTGCGAACGCTGCGTGAACTTGCCAGCAATACCGCACAGGCAAAGACGGTCAAAGAAGCTTGTCACATTGCCACGCAAACCTTATCCCACAATCCCGACTGTATTCCCTTTGCTCTATTGTACTTAGTTGAGGCGGACGGAAAACAAGCACGTCTGGTAGAAACAACGGGTATTGAGCCAGGCACACTAGAGCGCCAAGAACTGATAGATTTGACTCAAGAGACAGACTGCTGGCATCTGGCACGAGTTAAGCGTACGGGGCAAGCTGAGGTGGTGGATGATTTCACAACTTGGTTCGGAGCACTGTTTGGAGCAACGGGGAAGGAACCGCCAAATGCCGCCTTGGTCATGCCTATTGCTCAATCGGGACATAAGCAGCAGTTAGCTGGATTCCTGGTCGTCGGTATCAGTCCTCGGCGTGCATTTGATGACGACTACCGGGGGTTCTTTGATTTAATTGCCAGTAATGTTGCGACTGCGATCGCCAACGCCAGTGCCTACGAAGCAGAACGCAAACGGGCTGAAGCACTAGCAGAACTAGACCGGGCGAAAACTGCTTTCTTCAGTAACATCAGTCACGAATTTCGTACACCGCTGACTCTAATGCTCGGTCCCCTTGAGGACGTGTTAACCAATCCCTCAAGCGTTCTTCCCAGACACGACCGTGAGCAGTTAGAAATGGTGCAGCGTAATGGGTTACGCTTGCTAAAGCTGGTTAATAGCCTGCTGGACTTCTCCCGCATCGAAGCAGGGCGGGTGCAGGCAGTTTACGAACCAACAGACTTAGCGATGCTGACGGCAGAGCTAGCGAGTGTGTTTCGCTCCGGAATCGAACGAGCAGGGCTAAGGCTTTTGGTCAACTGTCCACCGTTACCGGAACCTGTGTACGTAGACCAGGAAATGTGGGAAAAGATTGTGCTTAACCTGCTTTCCAATGCCTTTAAGTTCACCTTTGAGGGGGAAATTGCAGTAACGCTGCGTTATTGCAACGACCACGTTGAGTTAGACGTGCGGGATACAGGTATAGGCATCCCCGGTGATGAGCTACCTCATGTGTTCGAGCGGTTCCATCGCGTCAAAGGAGCGCAAGCACGTACTCATGAAGGTTCGGGCATTGGGCTATCGTTAGTCCAAGAGTTGGTAAAGCTGCACGGTGGCACGATCCAAGTCAGCAGCGTTGTGAATCAGGGAACCTGCTTTACGGTGTTGATTCCTAGAGGAACTGCCCATCTGCCGAGTGAACGCATCGGCGCAACCCGTTCACTAGCATCCACCGCAGTGGGCGCTACGCCGTATGTCGAGGAAGCGTTACGCTGGCTACCTGAAGAAGGGACAAGGGACTCGGGACAAGGGACTCGGGACAAGGGAAGAGTTCTCTCAATTTCCCATCCTCAATCCCCAATCCCCAATCCCCAATCCCCAATCCCTAATCCCCAATCCCCAATCCCCAATCCCCAATCCCCAATCCCCCGCATTCTCCTAGCTGACGATAATGCCGATATGCGCGACTATGTCAAGCGTTTGTTAAGCCAACGGTATGACGTGGAGGCGGTAGCAAATGGCACTGAGGCGTTAGCTACTGCTCGTGCCCAGCTTCCAGATCTGATATTAAGTGATGTCATGATGCCAGGGATGGATGGCTTTGAGTTGCTTCGCGAGTTGAGGGCTGATCCGCACACCAGAGAAATCCCCATGATTCTGCTTTCTGCGCGTGCTGGGGAAGAGTCCCGCATTGAAGGTTTGGAAGCTGGGGCAGACGACTATTTGGTTAAGCCCTTCTCTGGACGTGAACTCCTGGCTCGTGTGAATGCTAACTTGGAAATGGCTCGATTGCGTCAGGAAACGACGCGGCGAGAGCAGGAATTACGTGCTGTTAGCGAAACGGCACAACGTGCAGCTGAGGCAACCCGTGACCAAATCAGCAACATTCTTGAAAGCATCACTGATGCGTTTGTGGCTTTCGATCACCAGTGGCGCTACACTTATGTCAATCAGCAAGCCACCAAGCTTTTACACAAAACCCGTGAAGAACTGCTCGGCAAGCAGGTGTGGGAGGAGGTGTTTCCAGAGACAGTCGGAAATCTGGCGTACCAAGAATTTCACCGTGCTGTTACTGAGCAGGTTGCCGTTGTCTTTGAAGAATTTGGTCAGCCGATAGGTAAGTGGCTGGAAGTCCACGCCTATCCTTCGCCAGATGGTCTTGCCGTTTATTTTCGGGACATTAGCGAACGCAAGCAGGCGGAGGAGGCGCTCAAAGAACAGGAGAGAAAATACCGCTATATCTTTGAAGCCGCAGGCGTAGCGATTTTTGAAGAAGATTTTTCTCTTGTCCAAGAAGCGATCGCTCATTTAAAAGCGCAAGGAGTCCAAAATTTTCGCGCCTATTTCGCCGAACACCCTGAGTTCCTTCGACAGGCAGTTGACATGGTGAGAATTGTCAACGTGAATGACACGGCGGTGCGGATGTTTGGCGCTCAAAACAAAAATGAACTCTTGGCTTCACTTGACCAAGTCTTTATACCGGAAACTCTAGAGGTGTTCGTTGAAGAACTGCTCGCGCTTGCTAATTCCGAAACTTACTTTGAAGCTGAAACAATTCTGCAAACTATAAAGGGAGAGCGCCTCAACGTCCTTTTTACGATTACTTTTCCGCCGCCAACCGCAAAATTTCACAGCGTCTTGGTGAGCATAATGAATATCACCGAGCGCAAGCAGGCAGAAGCAGCGGTTCAAGCGAGTGAAGAGCGCTTTAGGAGTTTCGTCGAAGCAAATGTGGTTGGCATTCTCTTTAGTGATGTGGACGGTGGTATCAGTGAAGCCAATGACGAGTTCTTGCGAATTGTCGGCTACACGCAAGAGGATATCAAAGCAGGCAGACTACGCTGGATAGATATCACGCCACCTGAGCACCTTTATCTAGATGAACTGGCTATTGCCGAAGCAAAGGAAAAGGGAGCCTGTACTCCTTATGAGAAGGAATACATTCGCAAGGATGGTTCTCGTGTCCCGGTGGTGATTGGCTACTCGCTGGTAGGAGAGTCTCGGCACAAGGCGATCGCATTCATTCTCGACATTAGCGAGCGCAAGCAGGCTCTTGAAGCGCTACGCCACAGTGAAGAACGATTTCAAGCTTTTATGAACAACAGTCCAGCCGCATCATGGATGACCGATGCAGACGGGCGTGTGATTTATCTTAGTCAAACTTATTATCGCATATTCAAGCTACCAACAACCGATGCGCTCGGCAAAAGTATCTTCGAGCTATATCCGACTGAAATCGCTCAGCAATTCCTTGATAACATTAGAACAGTTGCCCAGACAAAGCAGGTCGTTGAGGCGATTGAGCATGCCCCTCGCACAGATGGCACGCTCGGCGACTTTCTGGTGTACAAGTTTCCTATTGCGGATGTGTCTGGGCAATGCTTAGTAGGAGGAGTTGCGGTTGACATCACCGAACGCGAACGCGCACTTCGTGAACGCCACCTTGCAGAACAAGCTCTCCACCGGCAAACAGAGCAATTGATTCAAGCTAACCGCATCAAAGATGAATTCTTGGCAGTCCTCTCCCACGAACTTCGCACGCCGCTCAACCCCATACTTGGATGGTCGAAGTTACTACGAGCTAGAAAGCATGATGAAGCAACGACTGCTCGCGCCTTAGAAACCATTGAGCGGAACGCCAAACTCCAGACCGAACTGATCGAAGATTTGCTGGATGTTTCTCGCATCCTACAAGGCAAACTCAGCCTGAAGATTGGTGCAGTTGATTTGGCATCTACGATCGCAGCAGCAATAGAAACTGTGCAGTTAGCTGCCCAAGCCAAATCGATTCAGCTAGTGACCGTGCTTGAGGAGAACATACGACAAGTTTCAGGCGATTCAGGTCGCTTACAGCAAGTTGTCTGGAATTTGCTTTCCAATGCCATTAAGTTTACACCAGAAGGTGGACAAGTAGAAATCCGTTTAGAGTCGCTTGGTTCTGTGGCTCAGCTTCAAGTGCGCGATACAGGTAAGGGAATTGCTCTTGAGTTTCTACCGCATGTGTTTGAGTACTTCCGACAAGCTGACGCCACAACGACCAGGAAATTCGGTGGACTGGGGTTAGGATTAGCGATTGTCCGCCACATTGTAGAGCTACACGGTGGCACGGTTAAGGCAGAAAGTTTGGGTGAAGGACTGGGAGCAACCTTTACAGTCACGCTCCCAGTGATGAAGATTCATCTGCATGAGCTACAGAGTGATAGACAGTCTGATGAGTTTCCCGATTTAAATGGGCTGAAAGTTCTCGTTGTGGATGATGAGGTAGATACACGAGAGTTGATTGCTTTCATTTTAGAGCAGTCTGGAGCAGAAGTGACACAGGTAGCATCGGCAACTGAAGCACTACAAGCCCTCACTCAGTTTAAACCAAATGTGCTGTTAAGCGACATCGGAATGCCTGAAGTAAACGGCTATATGCTGATGCGTCAAATTAGAGCAATGCCAGCAAATCTGGGAGGGCAAATTCCAGCGATCGCCCTAACCGCTTACGCTGGTGATCTTGATTACCAACAGGCAATTGCCGCCGGATTTCAACAGCATATTGCCAAGCCAGTCGAGCCAGCCGCGTTAGTTGCAGCCGTCGCCAACCTTGCCGATATGTTGCTACGCTAGCCAAAACTGTCTAAAGTTTAGACTACCCGTGCCGTCGCTGATGCCACTGCCAAGCGTGGGTGAGGATGTCCTTAATGTTTGGGTATTGGGGACGCCAACCCAAAACTTTAGTTGCTTTGTCGCTGCTGCCAACTAAAATAGGCGGATCGCCAGGTCTTCTGTCGCGCTCTTCTATTTTGATTTCAGCTCCTGTGACTTCCTTTGCACTTTCGATGACTTCTCTAACTGAAAACCCACTGCCATTGCCTAAATTAAAGACTTCGCTATATCCTCCTTTCAGCAGATACTCCAAACCCAGAACATGTGCTTGTGCCAAGTCTGTTACGTGAATGTAATCTCGAATACAAGTACCGTCAGTCGTAGGGTAATCAGTACCGAAAATCAAAATGGATTCGCGCTTACCCAAAGCAGCCATCAGCACCAGTGGTATGAGGTGAGTTTCTGGTTCGTGGTCTTCCCCCAGCAACCCATTTGGGTCAGCGCCAGCGGCGTTAAAATAGCGGAAACGAACAGACTTGAGATTATAAGCTGTATCAAAATCAGATAATATTCGCTCTACCATCCATTTGGTAGTTGCATAGGGACTGATGGGGTCTTGAGGATGGTCTTCAGTCAGCGGCACAAACTTCGGCACACCATAAAGAGCGCAAGTAGAAGAAAAGATGAACTTGTTGATCGAAGCAGCAAGCATTGCTTCTAAAAGCGTCAGGGTGCCTGCGACGTTGTTGTGGTAATATTTGGCTGGGTCAGTGACAGATTCACCCACGGCAATGTAAGCGGCAAAATGCATCACCGCAGTTATATTGTGGGTTGAAAATATGTTATCTAAAAGAGGGCGATCGCTCGTATCACCAACAATCAACTTTACCTGCAAAACCTCTTCTACAAGTTCTCGATGCCCATTCGACAAATTATCAAGAACAACGACTTCATAACCTGCGTTTTTTAGAGCTAATACCGCATGGGAGCCAATATATCCTGCTCCACCTGTAACTAAAATGGTTGTCATAACTGTACTACGGGGACTGGGGACTAGGGATTAGGGACTGGGGATTCTTGAGGAATTGAGGACGGAGATTGTACTGCGCCCTATTCCAGTGATTGGGACTTTTTAATTGGGATTTGGGACTCCAACCCAATCCAAGAGTCCCCAATCCCCAATCCCGGAGCGCCGATTCCTGAGCCAGTCCTGTAGGAGGGTTTCCCGACCTAGGGAACTGGCGTCCCCCACCTTACTTAGTACAGGATTTCACAAGTTCGTAACGAATTAATTTCAGAAAGGCTCTGCGTTACTTTGCGCGTTCCTCCGCTACCTGGTGCGTTTCAAAACGCTACGAATTAATGCAAAGCTGTACTTAGGCAAAGGCGGAGTCTCGTCGGCGCGACTTGATGACAAAAATCTAAAATCGTTGACACTCATCAAAATAGCGAGACATCGCACTGTCAAGAGATGACATTAACTCACCCCTATTGGTACCAAGAACGCTGTAAGTCGGGCGCTTAGCGGTTAAACCAAGTTCTCGCGTTGGCAGGGCAATCACATTGCTAGGATTAAAGCCTGCTGTTTTCGCCGCTAGTCGTGCCAAGTCAGCCCATGTGATCGCACCTTTGTTAGCCAGATGCCACAAACCACTCTCGCCGTCAATTAACAAATCGAGACTGGCGTGGACAAGATCCGGGACGTACGTAGGCGAAACAATCCCATCCTCGGCAGCGACGAAGGTATTCCCAGCACTGAGCTGACGCAGGGCAATAGTGACGAAATTGTAATCATCCCAGGGACCGAAAAATGCACTGGTACGAATGATCAGCGATGCGGGATTAACCTTCAATACCAGCTTTTCTGCCAAAGCTTTGCTGCACCCATACACATTCAGGGGGGCAACGGTATCACTTTCTATATAAGGGTTGAACACAGCACCGTCAAATACCAGGTCTGACGAGAAAGTCAGTAGCCCCACGTTATGCTGAGCGCAAGCAGCAGCTAAAATCGCTGGTCCCTCAGCGTTCACCCGCAGACAAACATGGGGTTCGCGTTCCGCATCGTCCACCCGCACGTATCCCGCAGCGTTCACAACCGCCCACGGCTTCAACTCAGCTAGAACAGCATCAACAGAGGCAGGATCGGCAATGTCCATCTCTTGACGTGTCAGCAAGCGGTATGAGATCCCCCGTAGTTCACACAACCGCGCAAAAGCCCTTCCCAAGGTTCCTCTCGCACCCACGATGGCTAGGGGGGATGAGGAGGATGAGGGGGATGAGGGGGATGTTACTCCCTCATCTCCCCCTGCCTCCACACCGCAACTTACCGCAGGGTATAATAACCGCTCTTGCCGATGCCACCATCCGGGTGTCTCAAGTAGAGGGTGATCTGGTTTGCGCCCAGCCGATAGGTCGCGTATCATTTTGGCAATTGCTGTTGGTCGTGGTCGTGACGATCGCAAGTCAAACACGCCTGGCTCGTAGTAGCCGACCCAACGAGTCACTAAGCTATTCCAATCGTAGGTGCCCAGGAGCGACCAAGCAGTGACAGCGCGGACATCCACACCCTGATCTCGTAATTGAAGCGCCGCATTCCAGACCTCATAAAGCCAGCGCAGCTGCTCCTCGCGCGTGCAGTGGAGGTGAGCTTCGGTAATAGCAACAGGCAGTTTATAGCGTTCCCATGCTTCTAGTAGCAAGTTACGTGGACCTGCTGCACCCTCAGCACAAACCCGCACTGCCTCTATATCTGCGTACTCGTCCCGTCCATTGCTCCCATGAGAACAAGTCGGATAGCGTTCTTTGCGCTCATCCAAAAAGCGATCGCTCGTCAGGTAGTGGTTAATCCCAATAATGTCCGGCGGACAGGGATTTTCCAGAAACCAATCAAGTTCAGCCTCATTGATGCCACAGTAGCGCAGGTGACCCCACATCCGATGAGTCGGGGTGACTCGACCGCATAATAAATCAAAGGTCAACCAGCGGCGCTCGTTCTCAAATTCTGCTTGATACGCCAGCTTGGGCGTACTGTAAATCTTACCCAAATCGTCGGTTTGCACAAGTTGGGCGTTGGGATTCACTTCTCGGATTGCCTTCATCGCAAGAGTAACCCCACGGCACTCCCCCAACAAAGCACGGGCAAAAGTTAACTCATCTGCTCCGTGAGGATACCAGTGACCGTACATTCCGCTGAACCGCGCCGTTGTCAGTGGCTCGTTCACGGGTGTGTAATGCGTCACCCAAGGATAGCGCTCGGCAACTGCACGGGCATACAAAGCGAGTTTCTCTGGAAATTCTGGATCTATCAAGCTAGTGTGACGCGGTCCACTACCATGATGCACCAATCCCACAATCGGATTGATGCCCAATTCGCGCAATCGCCCTAGTCGCTCATCCGCCCAGGACCAGTCAGCATTCTCCAACCCGTCGGGAGCAGTTCGCTCCCACAGCACCGGGTAGCGGATCGCCTTTATCCCTAGTTCGGCAAATAAGTCTAGGTCATCCAAGCGCGTTGCATGACCGTTGCGTTCCAACTGGTCAAAATACTCATCACCCACACGATTAACCGTACACTCCACACCAGCCCACACTTCCAAAGGAACTTGTGAATTATGAGTGTTGAGTCTTGAGTTGAAGGAAACCATACTTTAAACTCAATCTTATATATTCTCTTTTCTTCCTTGGCGTTCTTTGCGTCCCTTCGCTGAGTCCTTCGGACACGCTACGCGAACGCTCGAGGGCAGGCTTGGCGGTAGCCTGCGGCACGTCCTTCGGATATCTCCTTTGGAGACGCTACGCGTTGGCGGAGCCTGCGCTTTGCGCTTACGCAGTCGCCTGGCTGTCGGGAAACCCTCCAAAGGGCGCTGCCTCACCGCTCTTGCGTCTACGTTTCATAGCGGTTCTCAATTGAATGGAATACAGTCCTAGATTCTTGTGAGATGGGGGCACCCGTTCTATATCCGGGTGGGCTTGGTGCCATACGTGTCAACTTAAGGTGAAAAGCAGTATAGAACAAGCTTTTAGAGATTGCCTCGTTCCCAGCCTGAGGCTGGGGATGCCTATTGGCAGGCTCTACCTGCCTTACTTGAGGCAGAGCCGCTTCAAGGGCATTTCCAGGTGGAACCACCGCGCCCGAGATTTTAGAAGAGTTTTAGCTTAAGTTAACACCAATGACACCAATCCCACTCCACAAGATTTGTATTGCCTTCAAACGAGAACCGCTATATTAACCGCCAAGACACATAGAAAAGTGGGCAATGCCCACTCTACAAATCAAGCCTTAACCGCGATTTGTTTGTAAACAGAAAGAGCCTGAGCAACACATTGATCCATGTTGTAATACTTGTAGGTTGCTAAGCGTCCGACAAAATACACACCTTGCGTTTCATCAGCCAGTTCCTTGTATTGCTTGTAAATTTCCTGATTTTCCGGACGTGGTACAGGGTAATAGGGGTCTCCCTCTGCCTTGGGAAACTCGTAAACAATACTAGTTTTGTGGTGTTCCTGTCCCGTCAGGTACTTAAACTCCGTGACGCGGGTATACAGGTGGTCGTTCGGATAGTTGATGACTGGCGCTTGCTGAAACACCGAGGTGTTATGCGTCTCGTGCTTGAAATCAAGCGAGCGATACGGTAGTTTGCCGTAGCGATAATCAAAGAACTCATCAACAGGTCCGCTGTAAACTATCTCACCGCAAGGTATTGCCTTCTGGATTTCACGGTAATCGGTGTTGAGCATCACCTTGATGTTGGGGTGTGCCAACATCGTCTCGAACATCCGGGTAAAACCGTACCGGGGCATTGCCTGGTAACTATCTGTGAAATAGCGGTCGTCGCGGTTGGTGCGGGTGGGGATGCGGGCAATGACTGATTTGTCAAGTTCCGATGGGTCGAGTCCCCATTGTTTGCGAGTGTAGTTGCGGAAAAACTTTTCATACAGTTCTCGACCGACTTTGCTCACCACCACATCCTCTGAGGTGCGGATGTATTCTTTCGGTTCTGCAAGCGACTTGAAGAACTCTTCCACCTGAAATGAAGTCAGGTTCATTCCATAGAGTTTGTTGATAGTGTCAAGGTTGATGGGGATCGGAACAAGTTGCCCGTCTACGCTGGCGAGAACCCGATGTTCGTAAGCCCGCCATTCAGTGAACTGCGAGAGGTATTCAAAGACTTCGCGGGAGTTGGTGTGAAAGATGTGGGGACCGTATTTGTGTACAAGGATGCCATGATCGTCGTAATGATCGTAGGCGTTGCCGCCGATGTGCGATCGCTTGTCCACAACCAGCACTTTCTTACCAGACTGAGTTGCCAACCGTTCCGCGATGACGCTTCCTGAGAATCCCGCCCCGACAATCAAGTAATCAAATACAGGCTCTTTGTCTCTGTTAATTATACTTGGTGCTTGTTTACCAGCAATAGCCATTGAGTTCATTTTGTTGTCATCCTTTTGTGCAGCAATGGCAGAGTTTATTAATTGCATCATTGATCCCCAAGTGCGATCCCAAGAAATTTGCTCCAAAAAGGCATCTACCCGACTCAACCATCCTGACGCAGAGGTGTCCTCTTGCATAGCCTTTTCGGCGGCGGCGACAAACTCAGAAACTGTGTCTGCAATTCGCACCAGCTTCAAGTCTCCGTAGGGACGCACCACATCTCGAATTGAAGTAGACACCACAGGCTTACCTGCGGCAAGATACTCTGGAGTCTTAGTTGGGCTAATAAAGCGAGTTGACTCGTTGCGTGCAAACGGCAGCATCGCCAAGTCCCACCCCGCCAAATATGCAGGTAGCTCTTTATAGTCTTTCCCACCGAGATAATGAATATTCTCTCGCTGTGGCAAAGTTGCGGGATCGATTTTCACAACCGGTCCAATGATCACCAAATGCCAGTCAGGGCGTGTGTCGGCAATACCAGCCAACAGTTCGATATCCATCCGCTCGTCAATCACCCCAAAGAAGCCAAGGCGCGGATGGGGAATATTCGCTTGATCTGCTGGTTCTGATCCCTGGGAATTTCTTGCTTGTGCAAAATGTGGTACTTCAACACTACTAGGAAACGCGTAGACGTTAGGGTGCTGGTTCACCTTGCTTTCGTAAAGGCTTTGTCCACCTGTAAACACCAAATCTGCACGGCGGAAAAGTTCGGCTTCGTTGTTCTTTAAAGCAGGTGGCGCATTCTTGAATGCAGATAATTCATCCATGCAATCGTAGACAACTGCTAGCGGTTGTAAGTGGCGTGTAAATGCGATCGCCATTGGTGTGTAGTACCAACAGATGTACTTGCGGATCTTATGCTCTGCAAACAAACCATCAATCAGCAGTTTTAGATCTGCGTTTACCGCCTCCTGGCTCAAACCTTCTGGTAAGTGTGGAACAACAACCACGACTCCATTGTTGTCTTGGCTGACATCCAACCGCCCCAACGGTTCCTCCGTAAAAATTGGCTCCTCAATGAAGAAAACCCGCCGTCCTTGAGCGCAACGAACCAGAAGATGTTGCGGTCTTTGATAGACGAAATTCCAACGCAAATGAGACAAGCAAACTATATCAGGCGTATCTGTAGAGGTTTCTTTATAAATTTTGTTGGGTATGGATAAATTTTGGGATGATACACCTGATGATTGCGGTTCAGTTAGTGTCGATAGCTTAGCTTTAAGCATTTTTCCTGACTTACCATTACTGAGCCCGTTATTTTTTATCTGACTTTTTTCGCCTGACATAGGTTATCTCAATTTTATCTTTATAGGAAATAGAATTGTTTCCAAATGCTCTTTCACCAGAGCAGAGGAATTAGAAAAAATCCACTTTTAGCTTACTTTTTCTTAGTACAAGGGCAGTAAGCATTATTTGGTAAAGAAGCGTTTGGTGTTTTCTTGACTGCCTAAAAACTATTAAGGCTGTTTACCTTGACAACAATCGCTATCACTAACTGTTAAAGATACTATTTACTGTTTATACAACCTTCTATCAATCGACATATTTGTTTCTAACCAAGGAATTTAGATAATATTAAAATTATTTGTAATCATGAATACAAAGCTGCTTTTTTTTTTTAGCTCAACGTAATAAATATAACTATGTAAATGCAGTACTTAGATTTATACTGCCGTGTCACGTTTCATCATTAGAGGCTTAATTCAATTAAATCCTTGCCCTTCATCGACTTTAAATGCAACATGATCCCAAACGCGATCGCCCGTTCAAGCGATCGCAATGGCTGCGGGTGCTCCGCACCATCGCAGCACGCTCTACTCCAAGGGCATGACTGATTTTCATAGCGCTTCTCACCGCGTCAGTCAATTTTCACGCCGCCCATCTCGACACAATGCTTATCCGCGCGAGTCAGCGCGTCACTTATTTGCGATCAGTGCACATCAGAGTGCATAAAAAAAATTCCTCAACGCTATCAAACTTATGAAGCGGTTGAAACAGCGAAAACAAATAACAAACTAATTTGCAATCTTGAATTTCAAAATGGACACCACAACAATGCTCGATATGTGCAAACTGGCAAACATCCAAAAAGGTAAGCGCATCACCATCCTGGGTGCAGGAATTGCAGGTTTAGTTGCAGCTTACGAATTAGAACGTCTGGGTCATGAAGTCGATATTATGGAAGGTAGCCCGCGCGTCGGTGGTCGAGTTTGGACACACCGCTTCGGTAATTCTCCTGATGCACCCTACGCAGAACTCGGCGCAATGCGTATCCCCAGCGAACACCAGCATACACTGCACTACGTAAACGAACTGGGACTAGCTGACAAACTCTGCAAATTTGTCACAGTTTTTGAAGAACAAAACGCTTTCATGAACATCGAAGGAAATGTCTTCCGCATGAAAGACGCACCCCGCCTCCTTCAAGAACGTTATCAAGGAATCTTTACCGACACTCGTTACAGTGAAAAAACTCGGTTGTTTGCAGCATGGCTGAAAACTATTGTCAATACCATCTCTCCAGGGAATTTGCGTGAAAGTTTGGATTCTGACTTGAAATCACACTTAATGGATGAATTGGAAAGACTGGATTTAGAACCTTATTTTAGCGAAGACGGCGAAACTATCGACTTACAAGCATTTATTAAAGATAACCCAAGTTTTCGCGCTCGTTGCAGCAAAGCCTTGGATATGTTCCTGAGCGACATCTTAGTTGAAACCAGTCACGATTTATTACAACTCAAAGGCGGAATGGATCAACTTATCCAACGCTTGGTAGCATCAATCAAAGCTCCGATTCAGTGCAACCAAAAAATCGTGGCAATGCGCGTGCGTCCAGACCACGTAGAATTGGATTACTTGGAAAACGGACAGTTGCAGACGCGTCGTTGCGACTATGTGTTATGCACTATTCCTTTCTCGGTAATGCGAAAAATGGAGTTAGAAGGATTTGACTCTAGAAAACTCGAATCTATCCACAATACTATATATTGTCCAGCAACCAAGGTTGCATTTCACACTCAACAAGCTTTTTGGGAACAACAAGGTATCAAGGGTGGTGCATCCTTCAGCGGTGATGGCGTTCGCCAAACATACTATCCTTCTGTGAAATTCAACCCCGAACGTGGAAGTACGATGCTTGCTAGTTATACCATCGGCGATGATGCTTTACGCTTGGGGATGATGTCTGAGCAACAGCGCCACGGTTACGTCAAAAACGTTGTGAGCAAAGTTCACCCAGAAATTCAAACTCCTGGTATGGTGTTAGATGTGGCTTCGATCGCCTGGGGCAATTACGAGTGGAGCGCTGGTGGATGCACTGTTCATTGGAGCGATGATATGTCTGATGAATCTAACCATACCATCAGTTACTTGGAAGCTGCTAGACCGCAAAACACTCTGTTCTTTGCTGGTGAACATTGTTCTAAATATCCTGCTTGGCTTCAGGGTTCTATCGAGTCTGCACTTGAAGCTATGTACGATATTGTTTCTCACCAACCAATCAAGAAAGCGACAACCAACAAAAGAGTTACCAGGAAGACACATGCCAAGATTCTACGAACAAACCAACGTCAACAGGCTTATCAAGTGGCTTAATTATGTGGAAAAAGCCCCCACAATACATTTGGAGGGTTGGTGGCAGATCAATCTTGCCAAAAACAAAGAATTATGAACTTTGAAAAGAGTTTGACAAATTTCACAAGTTGCCTCATGCAGCTTCTCAGTTATAAACGAGTCAACTCCATGACTTTATCAGCCAATGAATTGCTGCAAATCCTTACCCAGAAATGCTTTTCGCCCTCTGCTTTGCCCCCTTTGCACGCTACGCACCGCCCCCTCTAATCTGTAACTGCATAAGTTCGATTCACTCAACTGTATATATTTGTAACTGCATAAGTTCGATTCACTCAACTCTATATACTTCTAGTGACCTTATGACATCCACCCCTGGTAATTGAAGGAACGCTATTTATAAAGAAAAACCGAAGAAAACAAGATAATAACATTTGAGACAAACACAATGTATTTGGGAGGAAACAAAAGATTCATCCATAATGCCTAAAACCAAATATTACAATAACTTAACTAAAGATAAAAAGTAAAAATTAAAACAAAATAGTTGTACGTATAACTCATCGATAACAATCTGGCTGTCAATAAAAAGTATTAACTTATACGCAGAACCAGCCTGAAGACTGCCCGGATACGGTTGAATTCCACCAGAATGTCATGCCCTGTCCAATTGCAATATGAATCCGCATTTATCGGGAAAACTCAATCCTTCTCTGGTTCAACTCCCATGACTTCCTCAATTTCCCGACTTGTCAGATGTACACGAGAATTCAGCAAAGCCCTTTTTTCTTTCCTAAGTTCCCTTTTTGTCCAAAGTTATAAAAGCGGTCTTTAGATATGAGCATCTTAGATTTTCCCCGCCTACACTTACTTGGTTTCGCCCGCATCCACGCCCCTACAGGACATAAAAACGGTTTGGTAGATGTCAGTAGCAACACAGTCTACATGAACGGCAAGCCCTTCGACCACCACCGTGGAGCGTCCGAGTACCACGAATACCTCTACAATTTGGGACCAAAGTTTAACGCCCAAGGGGAACTGGATGAAAATGGTCCGTTCAGTATGGCTATGGGATGGGACTTTGGCGGTAACGGTCACTTTTCTATCGAAGCACAAATTGTTAGCACGCAAAGGGAGTTTGGACAAGTTGACCAAAATGACCCAGTGGTAGGACGTTCTGTTGATTTATGGGGTCATTACAACGAATACGTCAAAACAAGTTTTAATCGCGCCCGAATCTTTGAATCTGACCCAGCTTCCAACTGGACTAGCACAATTATGTTGGGTCAACTCGCCTTCGGACGCCAAGGCGTTTCCCACGAAGTTCCATATATGCTATCTGCCCCGATTACAGGTATGCAGTTAGCTCGCTGGCAAGACTTTAACCACATCCGCGAATTGCCTCAACACTGCCTCAACGATGAGTTTAAACGAGCGGCTGTTTATCAGTTTACTATCCCCAAAGATGCCCAAGATTTCCTGTGGTCTGAAGAAGCCGCCCAGTCACCAACTGTATCTCTACTGCGGGAAGCAATGAATCGTGAGGATGTTTTGGGGCTGGTGATGCAATTGGGCATTAGTAATATGTCTGCGCCAGTTCAACCTGATTTGCCTAGTTTTTGGGAATTGCACGGAACTATCGGTTTATGGTGTCAAGACGAACTTTCTACCTATCCTCACGGACGGTTGCTGACTCCTCGACGTGCGGCTCTTTCGCAAACAGAATCTAAACCCCTTTCTAACCTGACTGTGCAAGTCACCTCGCAAGGCGTGAGTTTAAATATGGTTACAGCAGTGCCTTGTGTGGGACGCGCCCCCAAACCGGGACCAGGACCAACCCACGCGATTGGTTCTAAGCTGGACTTGGGTGATTTGGAATTGCGTACTGTTGATAGCCAACGCCTGATAGCGCGGATACCCAAGGAAGCATACCAAAAGGAGGCGCATCAATTAACTAGTGGAATTGTAGATGTACCTTTAGCCGAACAGTGGGAAAATTTATCTCAGGAAATAGAACAGCAGGGTTTGTGCATCATCGGGACGGCACCTGACGGACAACGGCGAATTCTCGTTCAAGAGGAAGAAATCAATCTTCAGGTAGATGACGGTTGTTTGTTTGTCGAACATCCCAATAGACATAGCGGTGAAGACCACGCAGTAGAGTTAGAAGTGCGGTCTTTCGTGCGCGGGCGTCCAGCACCAGTTGAAGCGGTTTACCTGCGTCAGTTCTATAACCCGAGAGCCTTTCCTCAACTACCCTACGAGTTTGAAAGTGACCCCGCCAATGGAGGTAAGGCTTTCCATTACCCGCGTAGCTCGGAAATGGAAATTGTCCACTTTAAGCAAGGGTTGCGCCAGTCCAAAGGAGAGTTTGCCCCCACATGTGCAATTTCCACCGACGACAAGGGGCGTGCTTGGGTGACTCTGCGCGGTGCCAGAGCAGGAACGACACGAGTGCTGCTATCTGCTCGTCCTGATGAGTTACCTTGTGACTCTACTCACCCGGATGAAGCGGCAATTGCTTACGACAATAATGATGAACTAGGCTTTTGGTCTGGTGCTGGCTTTTTTGCTGTACGGTTGATGAGTGATGATTGGCACCTGGATGAAATTCCCGATGCAGCCGTAGATTTTAACTTAATCTACGAACAGATCCTAGCTTTCTACGAGTTAAGTTTCTCGTTTATGAAAGTCGATGTGTTTAGTCTCGCCGACCAATGCAAGGTCGAAACCTATGCACGTCTGATGTGGCAGATGTCCGATCCACGCAACAAATATAAGACTTACTATATGCCCCCAACGCGGGATATGTCCCAAGCCAAGTCGATGCTTTTGCTGAAGTTTCTGCAAAATCTACAGCGAGTCGGCTATGTTCCGCCTGCAATCGCAGAACCAAAACGCCCCCAGCGCACGATCCAGACGCGGGAAGAGTTGGTAAGCGCCCTGAAACAAGCGGCGGAGTTGGAAGTGACTGTGATGTTGCAATACATCTATGCAGGATACTCTATTCCCAACTACGTCACTGGTGAGGAATACGTGCGTCGGGGTTTGTGGAGTCCCGAACAGTTACATTTAGCTTGTGGCGACGGCAAAGAAGTCCAAAGTTACGGGATGCGGGGTGTGGTGCTGGGAATTTCCCGCGAGGAAATGATTCACTTTTTGATGGTTAATAATATATTGATGGCGATTGGCGAACCTTTTTATCCAGCAGTCCCCAACTTCAAGGAACTTAACGCACGTTTCCCCATTGATGTAGACTTTGCCCTAGAACCAATGAACGCCGCCTCTCTACAGCGTTTTATGCGTTTGGAGATGCCCGACTTTTTGGAAGAAAACTTGAGCAATGAACCAGGAAGTGGGAATCGCTCAATTGACAACTTGCACGGTTATGGTTCTTTGAGCGAACTGTACCATCAGATTCGCCAAGGGCTAGAGAATATTCCAGATTTATTCATGGTTAAGAAGGGTCAAGTGGGTGGCGAGCATCGTTTGTTCCTGCGCGATGACTTTAATAAAGTTCACCCAGATTACCAGTTTCAAGTTGACGACCTCAACAGCGCACTTTTTGCGATCGACCTCATTGTCGAGCAAGGAGAGGGATGTCATGCTGAATCACCTAAATTTGACCGTTCTCACTATCAACAATTTCGTCGTCTAGCGGAGGCACTTTCTAAAGAACAGATGACCGATGCTGAGACTGGACGCAAAGTGCCGTGGAACCCTTCCTACCCTGCTTTGCGTAATCCTTCCTTACAGCACCGAGATTACAGCACCAACGTTGTCACTGTTCCGCAAACGAGGGCAGTTATGGAAATATTCAACGAAACTTATTTTCTGATGATACAGTTGATGGTGCAACACTTCGGCTTGATGCCCACTGCTAGCCTGCGGCGCTCAAAGCTGATGAATGCTGGCATCGACGTGATGACGGGGATGATGCGTCCTTTGGGTGAGTTGCTGATGAGTCTGCCTTCAGGCAAAAGCGGTAAAACTGCTGGACCATCGTTTGAGATTGAAACCCCGGTTTATATCCCGACTCCAGAAATCGCCATGAGTGCGATCGCCCGTCGATTTGAGCTACTTTCACATCAGGCGCGTGAATGTCAAGTAATCCACAGCACCGTCTACGAGATGTTTGATTTCTACGCCAGATTCTTTGAAGACCTGGCTCATCATCCCCAGTCGTTGTTGCATTGAGAGAGCTCTTTGTTTGGAGTGATGCCGTCTGTGTTGACTCAGAGGCGCTGACTTACCGAGTTCGAGGAGGTTTTCATCAGAACTCGCCCCGCCCTCAAGTCGCTCATCAACAGTGCTCAGTTATTAGTTCCCGATGAATTTTGCTTTTCGCTTGTCCAAATTCACTAACGAGATGCATACATTCATTTTTTCTCCCCTATGGATAACTAAGAACTAATAAAACTGAGAACTGATTATGAAACTTTATTACGCCCCGGCATCATCTTATTCCCAACGAGTCCTGATCGCCCTATACGAAAAGAAAGTTAATTTCACAGCTATTGAGGTAAATCTTTTTGACCCCCAAGCCCGTGAAGAGTATATGGAAATTAACCATTTTGCCAAGATACCCACCCTAATGACTGAAAGAGAAAATGTTTTATTTGAGGCAAATATCATCATTGAATACCTTGACCAAAAATTTCAAAATACATCGCGCTTGATTCCTGCTGATCCAGAACAAGCCCTAGAGGTGCGGATGCTGGAACGGACGATTGATGTCTACATCAACGGTGGGCGAGAGGCGCTGTTTGCCGATACCCAACGTCCGGTAGAAGAACGAGGCAAAAAAGAGGTGATCAAAGCTCGTCGGTTATTGGAAACAGCACTCGCTGTGCTGGATGAAAAACTGGCAACTCGTACCTGGCTGGGGGGCGAAGACTTTACAATCGCTGACTGTGCTGCTGCTCCCACCCTTGCTTACCTGCGTATGGTTTACAACTACAAGCACCTTTCTAACTTGACAAATTACGTCAGACGCTTGGAGTCTAGACCATCTGTAGCGCAAGTTTTCAACTCCGGACGCGACCAGATGACAAAGATGTTGTCTGAATTGCGGAATCCGTTGCAACTTGTACCCCTAGACGAATTGCTGGTTACTCAATCAAACTAGCCTGCACTAGAGTTAAATTTACTAGGAACTTAACAATGTCTACTTCTACGATTGACAGACTCAACCCATTTATACGTGAAGTTATCCAAGACCCCTACACAGTCTATCGTCGCTACAGAGAGGAAGACCCCGTTCATTGGGGGGTATCGGCAAATCCCCAATTGCCGGGTGCCTGGTACATCTTTCGTTACGACGATGTCATGAAGGTTCTTGAAGACCGCAGATTTGGTCGCGAGACTTTGAACGAACGAGAAGACGTTGAAACCACGCCAGTGCCAACGGCATATAACGCGTTTTTGTCTTTGGTAAGTAACTGGATCGTCTTCCGGGAACCACCCAATCACACACGGCTAAAATCGCTGGCTAGTAAGGCATTCACCCCAAAAATTGTCGAAAACATCCGTCCAGCCATCTACGAAATCGCAGACAATCTGTTGGATAAAGTCCAGAACCGTGGTGAGTTGGACTTGGTTGAGGAGTTCGCTTTCCCTCTGCCGACTAAAGTAGTTGCGATTATGCTTGGTGCTGATCCCGAAGATTTGCCGTTGTTCCGTGAATGGGCACTCGCCATGCAGCATGCCAGCGCCTCCCGTTTGAAGCCACCACCAGAAGTTTACGAACGTGCAAACCAGGCTGCCCAAGCATTCGTGGATTATTTCACCCCTCTCATCACACAACGACGTGCCAATCCGCGCGAGGATTTGATCTCGGCTCTCGTCAAGGCTGCTGATGAGGGCGACAAACTGAGCGACTTTGAGATCGTCGCCACTTGTACCCACCTGTTGACCGCAGGACACGAGACCACAATTAACTTAATTGCCAAGGGGGCACTGGCGTTACTGTATCATCCAGAAGTACTCAAAAAGTTACGCTCCCACCCCGAACTGATCCCTGCAGCAATAGAAGAGTTCGTCCGCTACGACACCCCAATCCAGATGGTGACACGCTGGGCTTATGAAGACGTTGAGGTTGGCGGCAAGTTAATCCGGCGCGGGGATAGCGTGGGGGTCATGCTTGGCTCAGCCAACCGAGATCCCGCCCAATTCAACAACCCCGATGTTCTGGATATACAGCGGCAAGACAACAACAAACACAGTGCCTATGGCGGCGGTATCCATTACTGCCTTGGTTCGACGCTAGCCCGTGCCGAGGGTCAGATCGCCATAAATGTCCTGCTCAACCGTTTGCCTGAGCTTCGTTTGGCACAAGAAAACATTGAGTGGGCAAACAATATTGTGTTTCATGGTCCTAATCACCTCCAGGTTGCTTTTAGAAAACCTGTCATAGGCTAATTCAAAGATTTTAGATTTTGGATTGAATCCAAAATCTAAAATCATATCGTCCTGCGTATAAAAAATTGCAAATAAGGTGCAAATTAGATGAGCGTTATACAAGGTTTGACAAAAGCCATTCTCTATGTTAAAGATATAGACGCACAGATAAACTTTTACCGCGATTTGTTGGGACTTCAGGTAAAATCCTTCAAGAGTATAGAAGGACGTAGTGACAAACAGTGGGTAGAGTTTGAGACAGGTCAATGCACCTTAGTGTTACACGGCAATTTAGATAAGGAATTTGGTGAGGATAGACCCAAGCTAGCGTTTCACGTTGATGATTTTGAAACCGCATACCATACGCTCACTGAGCGTGGGGTCAAACTTAGCCCGATGCGTTCCCCCTCGCCTGGTCTAAAAATTGCTGAAGGTCTTGACCCAGAAGGTAACCCATTCACTATTGATTGCGAAGAGTAAAACTAGCACGCCCTATTGGTAGGAAACCTTTGCTAGAGCAGATTTACATCAAAATTTGTTCCTATTTCTTTTAATTAACACAAGATTATGTTAGGCACAAAGCAGACGAAATCTAATACCCCAACCCAGACTGGGAATATCTTCGATCTACCTCACCCCAAAGGAAGTTTGATCGCGGGGCACGCAGCAGATTTTGGTCGCGATCCACTAGGGTTCTTGACCAAATGCGCCCAGGAATACGGTGAGATTATTCCCCTACGTTTCGCCAACAACCGAGCGCTTTTTGTCACCAATCCTAAATATGTTGAACGATTCCTCAAAGAGCGGGATCTATTTGTCAAACCACAGCTATTGAAAAGACTTCACGATTTACTGGGACAAGGACTTTTAACCAGTGAAGGAGAGACTTGGTTTCGCCAGCGACGTTTAGCTCAACCAGTATTTCACCAAAAGCGGATTGCGACTTATGGAGAAGTGATGGTTGACTACACTGAAAAAATGCTCGCCTCCTGGAAAGATGGGGAGACGAGAGAAATTCAGGGTGAGATGATGCGTCTCACCTTCAACATTGTGATGAAAATTCTGTTTAGCAGTGATGTAACAGAGGAACAAGCTCAATCTGTGACTCACGCGATGAGTGTAGCAGCAGACTGGTTAATGGTTGCTCGTAAGGCGCTCGTTCCATATTTGTCGGATCGATTTCCTAGTCCGTTGAATATCCGTTACAAAAACGCCATGCGCCAGATGGATAAACATATTTACGACATTATTCAGCAACGGCGTGCAAGCGGCGAAAATCCAGGTGATTTGCTGTCGATGATGATGCAAGCCCAGGATGAAGACGATGGTAGCCGGATGAGTGATAAGCAATTGCGAGATGAAATTGCTACCCTCATTTTCGCTGGCCATGAAACCTCCGCAAATACCTTGACTTGGGCATGGATGCTTTTATCCCAAAACCCCGAAGTGCAAACCAAGTTACGACAAGAGCTAAAAGAAGTATTGGGCAATCGCCTTCCTACGATTGCTGATCTCCCTTCTTTGCGTTACACCAATCTGGTGATTAAAGAGTCAATGCGGCTTTACCCAGTGGTGTGGAATATGTTCAGTGAAACCAGTGCCGACTGTGAAATTGGCGGTTATCATGTGCCTGCTGGCTGTACAATCATCGGCAGCCAGTGGGTTATGCAACGAGATCCGCGCTTTTTTGAACAGCCAGAAGTATTTAATCCAGATCGCTGGGCTGGCGACTTAGAAAAACAGCTTCCACCAGGCGTTTACGCACCATTTGGAGGTGGACCACGTATTTGCATTGGTAGAAGCTTTGCCCTGATGGAGGTGGTTTTATTACTGGCAGCGATCGCCCAAAAGTTTGAACTCACTCTGGTTCCAGGTCAGACGATTATTCCCCAACCAACCATTACTCTGCAACCGAAAGATGGTATAAAAATGGTGCTCAAAAAATTGGTCAATGAAAATTCCACCACTCCTGAATCTTAGCCAGTTGGGTGTTCTTCCATCTTCCGGCGACCATCTTCCGGCGACGGCATAACCCCAATTTGATAGCTTGCATATTTGTCAAACCTTCACCCCTATTAACTAATATCAGTCAAAACGAGAAGGAAATCATGAGAGAAGCACGCCCACTTTTACGCCTTGGTGTCGCACATGCAGATGTAGAACTTCTGCAACGCAACTTATCTCGACTGGGATATGAAATTGGACCGAATGGAGCCAATGGTGTTTTCGATGAATATACCGAAAATGCTGTCAAAAAATACCAACAAGACCACAATTTAACCGTGGATGGAACCGTTGGACACATAACTGGAAGCCATATAGATGCTGCTTTGGGATAGTTCCTTTTAGCAGATTGCATATGTGTCGATTTTTGTAAACAAACACAAAAAGGAGAAACAAAACAATGAGTACGCCTCCAACTTTAAGTCTTGGTTCCATAGATCCATTTGTATCAGAACTGCAACGTGACCTGTCTGCAAAGGGATATCTCTCAGTAGGTGCAGTTAACGGCATATTTGATGAAGCAACCGAAAATGCAGTCAAAGCATTTCAAAAGGATAATGGCTTAACAGTTGATGGAATTGTTGGACCTCAAACTGGTCAAAAATTAGGTGGTCCTCCTGCATAAAACCAAAAGTTGAACCCTAGATAGAAGTAGGAAGTATCAAGGTTGAAGAATCAGAAATCTATATTTCTTTTGCAACTTCTATCTTCTGACTTGTTTTTGAAATCTCAATTTCACGATTCAGTTCATTTTGTTATTCATCAAGGAGAAACAGAACAATGGGTATGCCTCCAACTTTAAATCGTGGTTCAAGTGGTCCAATTGTAGAAGGACTGCAACGCGACTTGTCTGCAAAGGGATATCTCGACGCAGGTGCAGTTAACGGCACATTTGATGAACAAACCGAAAATGCAGTGAAAGCATTTCAAAGCGATAACGGCTTAACAGTCGATGGAGTTGTTGGACCGCAAACAGGTCAAAAATTAGGTGGTCCTCCTGCATAAAACCCACAAGTTGAACCCTAGATAGAAGTAGGAAGTATGAAGGTTGAAGAATCACGCTCTCTATATTTCTTTTGCGACTTCTATCTTCTTACTTGTTTTTGAAATCTCAATTTCACCCCGTCAATTAATCTTGTTATTCATTAAGGAGAAACAGAACAATGGGTATGCCTCCAACTTTAACTCGTGGTTCAAGTGGTCCATTTGTAGAAGGACTGCAACGCGATTTGTCTGCAAAGGGATATCTCGACGCAGGTGCAGTTAACGGCACATTTGATGAACAAACCGAAAATGCAGTGAAAGCATTTCAAAAGGACAACGGCTTAACAGTCGATGGAATTGTTGGACCTCAAACTGGTCAAAAATTTGGCGGTCCTCCTGCATAAAACCCAAAAGTTTGACCGTAGATAAAAGTAGGAAGAATAAAAGTTCAAGAATCACGCTCTTTATATTTCTTTTGCGGCTTTTATCTTCTTGCTTGTTTTTTCTCAAGAAAGCACAACAGTTGATTTTTTCATTAATTAAGGAGAAACAGAACAATGAGTGGCGTACCTCCAACTTTAAATCGTGGTTCAAGTGGTCCAATTGTAGAAGGACTGCAACGCGACTTGTCTGCAAAGGGATATCTCGACGCAGGTGCAGTTAACGGCACATTTGATGAACAAACCGAAAATGCCGTCAAAAAATTTCAAAGCGACAACGGCTTAACAGTCGATGGAGTTGTTGGACCTCAAACTGGTCAAAAATTAGGCGGTCCTCCTGCTTGACCTAAAGCTTAAGGGTTCGCGGGTTGGTTAGTCAACCCGCGTTGCTTTTACTTAGTTACAAAAATAACTAAAAAAAAGTTAGCAAATTGCCTTACCAAGGTTGCGGACATTTTTTATTTGTAGTATATCAAGGTGATTCAGAAATAACTGTATGGTATTTTGAATAACTTCTGATATTTTGGATTAGAGTACCACTAAGTTAGAAGTAGCGTCAGAAGCAGACTGATAGGCTTTTACTTCACATCAATGGAGAATGAAAAATGAGTACGCTTGAGAAAACTTCTCAATCTAATTTGTCAGAAACAGTATCTTCTGAGATGAATAGCATTCAGAGTGAAGCTTTTAAACGCAGTCTTCTCTGGCATGGTATTTTTATTTGTTTGTTAGGATTTGTTGCTGGTCTATTCATACCCTTGTATGCTAATCCACGTGCAGGGCTTGCTACCCATTTGCTTGGAATTACACAAGGAGTGTTCATAGCTGTTATCGGTCTTTCCTATCCACAACTCAAGTTACCGCTTTGGGTTGCTAGAGCAAATTTTTGGATGCTTCTCATCAGTGCTTATGTTGGTATGATTGTTGAGTTTTTGGCTGCAGCATTTGGCTTAAGCCGAATGTTTCTTATTACTGCGATGGGATTGCCCGAAGGTATTCCTTGGCTGGAAACTAGCACCGAAATAGCTATCAAAAACATAAGCATCTTGACCATCTTAAGCTGTTTTATTGTTCTCTTTGGCTTAAGACAAATTAAAAGTGGTTCAACTTTGCCAGAAAAATCTTAGTCATGGTGATGAAATAATCAAATAATGATTTCTTAGACTTCTCCGAAAATTAGATTTTGACTCAAGCAAAAGAGTTCATAGCTGATTTTTGGAGATGTCTCTTGGTGATTTTGACATTGGCTAAGGAAGAATTCAATGAAGTTCATATATCCTTTAATCACTGTCATTTGATTGGGTACTGCTTTAACTTCTAGCATTGAAGCTAGACAACAAAAACTTAACCAAAAGCAACAAATGTCATCCTCCCCAGATTCTGTAGAATATCTCACCTCTGTTGAAACAACATCTATGAATCTTCCCTTTTCGGAAGCCGTACGTGTTGGTAATATGCTTTACTTATCAGGGGTTATCGGAAACATACCTGGAAAGAAAGAGCTTGTCAGTGGTGGAATCAAAGCTGAGACAAAGCAAACTATGGAGAATATCAAACGTATTCTTGAAAGGCATGGCTCATCACTCAGCCAAGTCGTGAAATGCAAAATGATGCTTGCAGACATGAATGATTGGAACGCGATGAATGAAGTTTATCTGACTTATTTTTCGGCATCTCGACTGCCTGCAAGAAGCGCATTAGGAGCGAGCGGTTTAGCTCTCAATGCACGAGTGGAAATTGAGTGCATAGCAACAGTTAAATAAATGATAAGTAAGTCAGTTCCTATTCATTCAGTTTATTATAATAATTCACAAACTGAAAATGTCAAAGATTTCTTAATAAAAAATAAAATCCATGAGTCAATCAAGAATGCCAACTCAACCAAAGGTTGAAACTAGTATCTTCAAAGATAAGAATTTTTTAATTGTCAATTTGGTGACGGTGATCGGAATGTTAGGGGGAACCCTTTATGCTCCAGCGCTGCCAACCATACAACAATTTTTTAAAGTTACAGAAGCCGAAGTTTCATGGACATCAACACTTTTCCAGTTGCCTGGTGCCATTATTACTCCGGTATTTGGAATTTTAGCTGATATTTTAGGCAGAAAACAAGTCTTGGTTCCTTCGCTGATCGTGTTTGCCCTTGGTGCTGGGTTGAGCGGTTTGGCATCTAATTTCACGACCCATTTAGGAGGGCGGCTTTTACAAGGTGTTGGTGCTGCTAGCTTAGAACCGCTACAACTGACCGTTATCGGCGACCTTTACCAGGGGAGAAAGCTAGGCGCTGCAATGGCACTTAATGCCGGTTTGATTGGTATGAGTGGGGCAATATTTCCTCTGGTTGGTGGAATATTAGGCGAGTTAGATTGGCGATATACGTTTTTACCAGGTCTGCTTGCCATTCTCATAGCATTATTAGTCATAACCACACTAAGATTACCAAGGCGATCGCAGAACGCAGAGAAATTTCAACTCAAATCTTATCTACAAAGTACCTGGACCAGCATAAACAATCGTCACGTACTCGGGCTATTGTTCGCAGTCATGTCTCTGTTCTTGGTGCAAACTTTATGTTTCACCTATATCCCATTATTGGCAACAAGCAAGTTCGGTACATCAGATTCGGTAAATGGCATTATCCTGACAAGTATGTCAATTGCGCTGGCACTCTTCGCTGCTCAATTGGGACGCTTGACACAAAGGATCTCGGAAATAAAACTGATCAAACTCTCTTTTATTCTTTTTGCAGTCGGGCTGTTAATTCTCCCTATTGTTCCTAACTTTTGGTTGATATTCATCCCGATGTTTTTACTCGGTGCTGCTCAAGGTATCGCCCTTCCATCCTCTCAAGCACTGCTAGCAGGACTTTCTGCACAAGAATCTCGGGCGGGCTTTATGGCGGTCAATACCTCAATTATGTCATGGGGACAGACACTTGGTCCTTTATTAGGAAGCATTGTTGCTAGCATCTGGAAATTACAATCAGTCTTTTATGTAGCCGCCATTTTTTCCCTGGTTTCATTTGCAGTCTTCAATTATATGCTGACTACTAAAGTCTTCAATTTCACAGCCAAAACCATACAACTAGAGGCTCCACCAGTTCGCAACGAACAACCAACTTCGCCTCCGCCATTCCCCGCGTCTCCCACAATCCTGCAAAAGCCAATTGCACAGCTCCTCCATGTCGGAACTGACAGGGCGATTGAATTGCCAGAACATTTTCAAGTTATTAATATCGGCAAGTCGAGCGATCGCATTGTCCCCGAAGTGGATCTTTCAGATTTTCCCAATTCTGGAGTTATCTCACGAGTTCACGCCCAGATTCGTTACGATGGAGAAAATTACTATATCCAAGACCTCAACAGTTCTAACGGTACTTTCATTAATAAATATCCACTTATACCAGGTGTTTGGTACAAATTAAAACCAGGTCTCCTGATTAGTCTTGGTCGGCGAGACGCGATCGCATTCATGTTTCAGATTGATTAATACGTTTAGTGGTTAAACAGAGTCAGGAATCCTTTAGTGAATCAAAATAGCCGAACAGGTTTAGAATTAAGACGTGCTGCAATAGATGTTACCCGCTTGACCACAGAAATCATATATTGATAATCAGGTGCTTGTGCATTTGGTACATATCTAACGTCTTGAACCAAATTAGGAGGAGCATCTTTAAGATAATTACGAATCCGCTCTTGACGATTTTTTTCGATGTTCGGTCCAATCAAAACAGCACCTGGTGGAACACTTTGAGAGTCAGAGAATAATATGTGAAACTCTGCAGCATCCAATTTTGTTCTATATAAATTAAATTCCTCCAAAGAAATGGCACCGGCAGCAGCCTTTCCTTGTGCGACCCATTCAAGCACTGTTTTTGGTGTAGGAGCAAATAGAATTTCTGCCAAGGTTAAACCATAAAGATTGTACAGTGGAATATAATATCCAGTAGCGGAACCTTGTAGACCTAAGGCTACTATTTTATTCTGTAAATCTTTCAATTCTCGCAGAGGGCTGTCTTTCCGTACAACTAATATCGCTCGTGAAGTGCTTTCTACCTGAAGAGGGAAAATTGGTAAATATTGATAGTTAGCACTTGCAATTGCTGCCAAACCCGGAGGAGCAAACACTAATGACCAAGCACGACGCTGAATGCGCTCAATCGCTATGTTCTCATTAAAAGTCGGTTCTAATTGAATAAGTGCCCTTGTTTTTTCACCCAAATATTGACGAAAGCGAACAAATCGTTCTAGCGCTTGTTTTCCTTCTCCGTAGCTAATCACGCCAATAACTAACTCAAGTTCTTGATTTGATGTTTCCTCCCCTACACAGGCGGTGATGAAGAGTAGCATCTGCAAAATAAATAAACGTCGGGAAAGTTGGGATGACATCAATAGCTTTTAGCCAATATTTTTCTTGATGGATATCTTGTTATTATCTAACAATGTTAAACATTATTCTAAGCCAATCAACATATAGCATTGAAAAATTTTATAGCAATTTACAATTTGGTGAAACACAGTAGGAGCAAGGCAAAGAACAGCCCCCAGCATATGTATAGTCCCCGCAATTGAAAACCGTTATATTTCAAAAAAGTTCATGTAAGCGGTTGAAAATTTATGAGATAATTGAAAAGATGAACTTAGAGTTTAATTTATTCTCTGCAAGTTATATATAACAGGTGTATATTCAGCAAAAAGAAAAACCATGAAAATAGGAACTAAGGTTAATCTAATTTTAATAATAGTTTTTGTCAGCGGTCTTCTAATTAGTGGTATCGCTTTATCAAAAGTACTTGAAACAAAAGCACAGAATGAGGTAAGTTCTAAAGCCTTGATTCTGATGCAAATTGCCAACTCGGTAAGAACCTATACCAACGAGCGCGTACAACCGTTGTTGTTACCAAGAGTGGACACTCAAGAGCAGTTCATCCCGGAATCCATACCCTCATTTGCCACTAGAGAGGTGTTTGAGATTTTACGTAAAAACAAAGAATATGGGAATTTTATCTACAAAGATGCCACTCTGAATCCAACAAATCTGCGAGATAAAACTGACGATTTTGAAGCTAAGATTGTTGAACGATTTCGTCAAAACCCTAGTTTAAAAGACGAGTCTGATTACCGAACAATATCTGGAGAAAAGCTGTTTTATAGCGCCCGACCTTATTCCATTCAAGACAAGAGTTGTCTGCGCTGCCATACGACTCCCGAATTAGCTCCAAAAAGTCAAATAGCGACCTACGGAAAAGAGGGTGGTTATGGATGGAAACTCAATGAAATTCTTGGAGCGCAAATAGTTTATATTCCGGCTGAAGACATTTTCAAAAGTGCTAATCAGTCATTGATGATTGTCCTAGGAGTTGTAGGAGTTATTTTTACAGCCATTGTTCTGATCATCAATCAGTTGTTAAAAAAAGTTGTGCTACAGCGTATTAAAACAATTGCTACTGTGGCGGAAAAAGTGAGTGTTGGGGATATGGATGCCAATTTTACTAAACAATCGAAAGATGAAATCGGAGATTTAGCAGAAGCTTTTAATCGGATGAAATATAGTTTAGAAATTGCTCTGAATATGTTAAATAAGAATCACAAGTAGATGGATTGAAATAACGTTTTCTTCAGTCAGATATTTATACTTGCAGATTTTTTCGGGTGTGTTGTCGGGTAGCGCAACGCACCATCCCGGATTTTCGGTGCGTTATGGACCTTAGTCCTAACGCACCCTACTAAGTCTAAGTCCGTTGAAACAGTGATCATTACCAACGCGCGTACACCCCTAAACCCCTACACCCTTATACCCTTACACCCTGCCCGTAGGGCATTGACCTACCTACTTGCTGTGAGACTTATCTGTTTGAGAATTGCAGTGCAAAGCAGGCTATCGGTATCGAGGAAACCATCGATTGCAGTGAAGTGGTTTTTACCAGGCTGTGGTAGGTATTCACCTACAAGTCCTTTTGCTTTCCAAGCAGTAAGAAATTCTTGTGACTGACGGTGGAACTCTGAGCTTTCCTCAGCCCCGTAGGTTATGATCAGCGAACCAGCTTTTTCGGGAATATGGTAGATTGGGCTGTTGCGGAGAACTTGATCCCAAGAAAGCTGTATTTTTGGCATCAGCCAAGTGTAGGGAAACGGCATTAGGTCAAACAAGCCACTAATGGCACAGCCACCTTTAATGATATCATTCGGCAATCCATAGTCGTTTTCCCAGTCAGTAGCCATGACCATAGCAGTTAGGTGACCACCTGCTGAATGACCAGATACGTATATGCGGTTAGGGTTTCCCCCGAAACTTTCAGCGTTACGATAAATCCAGGCGATCGCACTACGGTTCTGGCGGACAATCTCGTCAATAGTCACTTTTGGGCATAAAGCATAGTTGATCACAACTACTGTGACATTAGCAGATACCAAACCCTTGGCAACAAAGCTAGAGTCCTTACTGCTACCCAGAAACCAGTAACCACCGTGGATATATACTAAGATCGGAGCGTTAGGTTGTGCCGCCGGAAAAATGTCTAGGTGCTCGGCTACGGTAGGACCGAAGGGAACGTTCAGCTTGCAAGGTAGCTCTTGACGTACCTTAGCACTGTTGATGCCGTAAAATTTCTCGTACCCAGGTATGTCCAGGCCTAATTCTATGGGACTGTACTGAGCATCTAGCTCAGCTTGGGTTTTAAAATTGCGGTACATAATTGCTCCGTTACTCATCGACAATATTGTTTTTACTCTTAATCATTGATTAGGGTGTACTTTCACTCAAATATGCAATTAGTGACGGATCCAACAGGTTCCGCTTCTCGTTAAATCAATAAACTGCTGATCAGGCACCGCAGTTTTTCAGCCCTTTGATCAAGGAGTTGACTATGCTTTCACCGCTTCAATGATGCTCCGTGACCAAGGGTTGGGACAGCCAAGGGCGTCAAGTGAAAGCGCTGGTTTTCATCCTCCCTAAATATCCCCTCCGCAGTTTATGGGATAATACGGTAGCTGTAAAGGATTTTTGGTGAGATTTAGTGATGTGTAGAGACGCTTTCATGAGAGCGCGTTTTTATATTGCCGTCCTAATAACGTTTTTGGTCTTATCACCAACCGTATTGAGATATGAGTGATGAAATTCAGTGATGAAATTCAGTATTGTAGGGTGGGCAGTGCTTACCGTATTTTGCCGACTACATCCGGGTTTTGCGTTCGCACTGCCCACAGAAGCGTGTCGTTCAAAAATCTGCGGAGGAGTCCTATATCACCAACCGTATTGAGATATGAGTGATGAAATTCAGTAAAATTTTTGTTACGTTCGTCTTTTTAACTTTAACTTTTAGTGCGTTACCGGCTCGTTCTCAATCGATTAATAGCTGTGCTACTTCTGCAAAAATCGGACCATTAGCTGCCGACAAAATCCTGGCGTTGGGTCGAGCCAAAAATGTTGCTCGTCAGGCAGCCGAAGCTGCAAATGGAGGACTGAACAACTACCGTGCAGAAAACTCAATGCATGGTCCAGTTGGGCAAGTTCCGTGTAAAGACAATGGCGATGGCACCTGGACATTCACCTTTCAAGGCACAGCCCCTGGCGATAGTACACCAATTGTTGAAAGTGTTGTTACAGTTAATAGCCAAACGTTTAACGTCACAGTTGATCGCAATACTCGTTTGTGATGAAGGGTAATGGATAGGAGCTCGCGGGGAGGGGTTGGGGGTGGGGTCAAATTGCCTCGTTCCCAGCCTCAGGCTGGGAATGCATATTGGAAGGCTCTGCCTGGCTTACTCGCGTTACTAGCCGCTTAAACCGCATTTCCAGGTTCTACCTGGAAACGAGATTTTAAAAGGGTTTTGGCTTAAGTTGACACCAATGATGCTAGCCTTTGCCCCTACTTTAACGCTCGTTTAACCCAATTGAAAACTGCTATAAATAGCCTTCATATCTTGTAAGGGGGAGTTTTTTTGCAAGCAGTCTATTGCTCAAGCATACGCCGCTCAAACTCTATGGAGAGTTTTGGATCGGGAATTTCCTTTGCCAAATACCTAACAAATTCTGGTAAAGAAATTTGTGGGTGAGATTGCAAAACCTGTTTAATGATAAATTTAGCGATCGGACCAACTGAATAAGCCAACTCATGCTCGCATTTAGTGATAAAGTTGGCATCGATTCTTTGATACTCCTGTGTTGATAATTTCGCTGAGCGGGGAGATGAAACATTGAATGTTTCTAAGATCGCGATCGCCTGTTTCTGAAATTGTTTTTGTTGCTGTGGCGATAAGTAAGCCGCTAGATTTGCCACTAATTCTTGGTAATTTCCTGCCTGTTTGATAGCTTTTTGTAAAATTGTTGGCGCAACCGGTCCTATCGCTTGCGTTAGCAACTGTTCCAGGTTGGTATATTGTTCTGAGCCTAGGAACAAATTCTGTTCCGGTTGTTTGGTTGCTGAAGGACGAACACCAACAGCAGAACCAGAAGGAGACGCCTGTTGTGACTCGGGTGAAGACGAAGCTGCGGGAGGAGCCAGCACTGCAGGCGGGTTTCCCGCCGTAGGTGACTGGCGTTGGTTTGCCTCTCCTGTCGGAGACGCTGCGCTTACGTGTCGGTTCTTTTCAAAGGGTTTGCCAAAAGGTGACAACTGCGTGTTGGCAATGGAAAGCAAATTTTCCTTGTTTTGCTGTTTGTTTTCCTGAATCTCAGAAACTTCTAGTTCCTGCAAATCTTGGAAAATCGTGGCAATATTACCAGGTAAAATATCAATAACTGCTTGTGTGCCTGACAGCCAAATATGCACCTTTGTACCTTTGGCTTGCAAAAGGCTTTGTAATTGAGTCATCCATTTAGCAACTGGTAATCCGACTTGCGGATTTGCTGCTACAAGAGTTTCTAGAACCGTTTGGGAAAATAATTCTGGCTTTTCGGCAGGCGTTGCAGCGACTATTAAACATTGTCCCTGCTCTGCGCCAGTTTGCAAATCTTCTATCCAATTCTCCAGCGAAGTCGCCTCAGATTGTTCTGAGATAATGAAATCTAAGATAATTATTTGTTGAGTTTTTTGAGCGCGGCGTAACTCTTGTCTTAACCAAGAACGACTCAGGCGCATTCCATCACCCAAAATTAACCAGGCTTCTCCATCTTCGATTTCTTCGACGTACCCGCGTAAGTACAATAAGGATGTTGGTGTCTTTTTCACCACCCCCAATTGTGAGGGAGATTTTGTTTCTGATTCACCATGCCAACGAGTAAATTCTTGGATGATTAAGCGTACTTCTGACCAAGTTTTGCCTTTTTGAGGAAAATATTCTACCTCAAAACCGCCAGCACCAGCAAATAATCGACTCAAGTCAATAGTCGTTTTCTTGTTTGAGAGTGCATCAATCACAACCGCACGTCGCTGTTTGTGAGATTCAACAATTGCCGGCTTGAATCCAACAATTAATTCTCCTACTCCTTCTACAATTCGTTTGGGTGTTTGCAGGGGATATTCTGGATGGAGTTGACTCTCCCCACGATTGAGCTTTTGCTGATTAATCAGACGCACTTGGTGATTTAATTTATCAATATATTGCAGCGTCTGGCGGTAAACATATTTGTAAAGCCCGTCTGCTTCAATCACTCCATGTGAATCAGCTGCTTCACCCAACAGTCCTTGCATTAAATAGTAAGTGAAGACTCCATGCCCTAATTCTGGAAACTCCCAAGACTGTTGTCCTTGATCGCAAGATAGCAAGGCGCAAAATCCTTTACTTTGAGAAGCACGTTGTCTCAAGACATTCATCATTTGTGTTGTGGGATTGGGTATCTCAGGGATGTTTCCATCTCTGGCGCTTCCACGGTTTCCGCCCAACAACCTCATATCACCGCTATGACAGGTGTCTAAACAAACTAACTGTTGGTTGGCAGGACTATCCCCTAATATTCGCAACAGTTCCTGCATGCCTAACCCTGTAGTTAGCAAGTCATCTTTGTGGGTATCTGCCAGACACAGAACAGCCTGTTGAGTATTCGGCTCTAACATTCCATGCCCTGAGAAGTATAACAGGATGGAGTCCTGGGATTGAGACTGTGAAACAATTTGTTGCAGGCTCCCACGAATCATTTGCAAAGTGGGGCGTTTTGCCGCAAAATCGTGATGAACAATCACTTCCTTATTAGGAAATCCTTGGGTGGCGCTATTGAGCGCTTCTCCTAACCCTTGGCAATCTAACGCTGGGTAGCGCAAAGAAGGTAAGCTTCCGTCTTGGTATTCGTTAACACCTACCAATAAAATCCAAAGCTTAGCTTCTCCTGTTGTTAATATATAAGTCGAGCCACTAGAACCAACACCGAGCGGAGGCATATTTACTACTTAATCCTAAAAAAAACTTTAATAATTCACTATGAGTCCGTTTAGCCAAACCGATCAAAGCTTTAATGTGTAGCTTCAAGGAAATTCTTTTCCCTTTCACTTACTATAGCAAATTTGCTGCGTCAATGTACTTAAATGAAAGTTCCAAATGCACCTCCATTGGCTCACTCAATACCGATTTTACCTGTAGGCATCAAACACCTTTCTTTATAATTTATTAATCAAGTTTATTTTGCAAATTACGTTAACTGTTACAAAAGTTAATGATGGTATAACCCAAAACATGAAAGTCATTATTAATATTGATCACAGACCTCTAAAATAGAGTTGGCAGGCAAGCTCTAGGTGTTGTAGCACCATCATTAGACTGCATAAGTGTATTTGTGATGTACCTATCCATTAATGTGGTGCTCCATTTATGAGTTGTTCAGTTGACCATTTATAAGTTGGTTAGTTTATGCGTTCCCGCCAAGGTATCACTGAGCTATTTACGACTTTCTTACAATTTGACGCTGACAGGGTCATCGGTTGGGCTACTGATAGTAAGCTGCGTCGAAATATACTAAATTGTCAGGCGCGTTTATCAGAACCAGAAAATTCCGAGACTTTTTGGGTGTCTTACTGGTATAAAGTATGGCAAAACCAAGCAGAAAATCTGGCACGAGGACATTTGTCAGCTTATTTACAAGAAGTGTGCTTTTGGGCGGCGAAGAAAACAACTGTTAATTTTTCTTCTGGGCAGTACACTTTATCTGACTGCTTCCAAATGGTCACAACGAGTACAGATAAAGTATTGAAAAGGTTTAAACCCGAAATGGGTTTTAACCTCAAGAATTACGCGAGTGCGATTTTTAGCAGCGAACTCAAGGAAATGCTGCGCCAGCAGAACGAAGTTGATATTTGTACTAATTGGCGATTGTTGCGGAGGCTGAGCCAAAAGCGGTTGGTAGAGTCTTTACAAAATGCTGGGCTGAGTGCGGACATGATAGAACGTTATGTCTTAGCTTGGAAATGTTATCAGTCGCTGTATGCTCCACAGCAATCTACTGGGACTCGCAAATTGGCAAGACCAGATGACGCTGTATGGACTGCGATCGCTCAGCTTTACAATTTCCAACGCCAGACTCAACTATCAAGCCCAGGCGCAGAGTCCAGCCCGGAAACGATAGAAAAATGGCTGGTTGCGTCTGCGAAAGCAGCCCGCGCTTATTTGTATCCAAATATGGCTTCCCTGAATGCGCCGAGAGGGGATGATGATTCTGGGGGGGAATTTCAAGATTTTTTACCGCAACTCAAGCAGGAATCGTTACTTACGGAAATTGTTGCTGAAGAAGAACTCGTTGAGCGACAGTCACAGCAGTCTGAAATCAGTGGTGTGTTACTTGCTGCTTTGAACGAACTGGATGCAGAGGCGCAAAATATCATCAAACTCTACTACAGCGAAAATTTAAAGCAACAGGAGATTGCAAAACAATTAGGAGTCAAGCAGTACACCGTTTCTCGTCGGCTCACTAAGTCTAAAGACGTATTATTACTTAAACTTGCAAACTGGACTAAAGAATCGCTGCATATTTCACTAAACTCACAGGTATTAAACTATATCAACACTGTTTTAGAGGAATGGTTACAAGCTCACTATAGCCGTCCCTCAGTTTAGTAGGAGTAACAATTATGACATTCGACCCAGGCGCACTCACTTTAACAAACACAACAGATATGTGGCTAGAAATTTCTGAAGCCGAGAAAACAAAGATTTGGGAGCAAAGCCAAGCTTTTTCCAGCGTTAATCGTCGTTGGAATGCCTATATCAACCGCTTGAGCTTAAACACTGTTCTACCTTGGCTGCGGGAAGAATACGCCGCAGATGCAACTGTTTTTCCTGCTTTGAAGGCTTTACCCAGCATTTGGGAAGTCGTTAATGGCATAGGTATTTCCCTCGGAACGACACGCATAGCATTAATTCCGAGTGAGGCGCTTGATTTGAGCGAACTGCGCGTTCCTCAAGAATGGGTTGATATTCCGAACTGGAGTGCTGATTATTATCTAGCAGTGCAAGTCAATCTGGAAGAAGGATACATTCGGATTTGGGGATGTACAACACACGCCCAACTTAAGACTATGGGCAGTTATGATGCAAGCGATCGCGCTTATTGTTTAAATGGAGAGAATTTGATTTCTAATCTCAGTATCTTGTGGATGGCGCGTGAAATCTGTCCAGAAGAAGTGACTCACCTTGAAACTGCGCCCTTGCCAGAATTATCTGCTACCCAAGCGGAAAACTTGCTCCAACGTTTAGGGAATCCCAGGCTTATATTACCACGCTTAGCAGTACCGTTTCAAACCTGGGGAGCGCTCCTAGAACATGGAGGTTGGAGACAACGTTTGTACGAACAACGTCAAGGAGTGCAACAACAGTGGTCGATTCGTCAATGGGTACAATCGGGTGTATCAGATTTTGCACAAAAATTTGGTTGGGGAAGTGTAGAGTTACAGCCAACTTTAGCAGGTGCTAGGGGTTCAGAGCCGGAATCGGCAACGCCAACTTTGGTACGAAAATTAACCATTGCCCAACAACCATACGAATTGCGGCTGCAACCCAAAGGTAGTATTGAAGATAGCATATGGCGCTTTGAACTACGCAATGGAAATAGAGGCGAACTGATTCCTAGTGGATTTAAATTGAAACTCCTGACTGAAGATTTACAGCCATTCGAGGGTAATCAAGCGCAAGCCACAAATCCTGTAAACAGGCTTTACGTTGAAGTGGCTTTGGGCGATGCTGGGGAAGGGTTGGTGTGGCAGGTAGAGCCGACTCCAGAAGATTATGAATGCGAAATCTTGTATTTTTAAGTACGATTCGTGTCTTTGCTGAAAACTGTATGCTTTTGTTTCTTCAGCCATGCTGTAGAGGCGTTAAAGCGTTAAATATAATATGATCTGCTGTAAGTAATCTTTAACTAGACTGCCTTTGAAGTCTTCTGCCATAACGGTACATACGAGTGGCGGCACTATGCAAGGCGAGTCAAAAACTTAGCTGAGGTGCGTACCTAAAGTTGACATGAGTGACGGGGATACGCAGCTTTAGCCCTGTGCATAATGAGTGAATCTCTAACCCTATGAAATTAAAAAGCATATTTATAGTTAAACAAGAACTTACAAATGACTACAGAACTTAAGCCAGGAACTTTCATAAATAATCGTTATCGGATTGAGAAAACCCTTGGACAAGGGGGGTTTGGACGAACTTACTTAGCATTTGATGCTCAACGCTTTGGTGAAGCCTGTGTTCTCAAAGAGTTTGTACCTGCAACCACCAAACAAGGTGTTATTCGTAAATCTAGGGAGCTATTTGAGCGGGAAGCGAAAGTTTTATACCAAATTCAGCATCCTCAAATTCCCAAATTCATGGCTTGGTTGACGGACAACGAGCGGCTGTTCATCGTCCAGGAATATATTGATGGCAAAACTTATGCACAAATTTTATCCGAACATCTTTCTAGAAAAGGTAAGCCATTTTCCGAAACTGAAGTGAGAGCATGGCTACTAGATATGTTGCCAGTCTTGGAATATATCCACGAGTCCAACATTATTCACCGGGATATTTCACTCGATAATGTCATGCTTGCCCATAACCAATCTAAACCCGTGCTGATTGATTTTGGGGTGGTTAAGGAGAAATTAACCCAGATATTATCAGATGAATCTCCAAATCACCAGTACTCAGTTCACGGTTCAGTAGTGGGGAAAATTGGCTACTCTCCACCTGAACAGCTGCGTTTAGGGCATTGCTACCCCTCTAGTGATATTTACGCGCTTGCTGTTTCTGCGCTTGTCCTTTTGACTGGGAGAATGCCATATTTGTTGATAGATGCTTCTCTAAAGTGGCAATGGCGCTCCTATGCCAATATCAGTGACTCTTTAGCTCGCATACTCGAAAAAATGCTGGCAGAAGTCCCAACACAGCGCTACCAGTCAGCAAAAGAAGTTCTGGTGGAACTTAATCATCATAATAATCATAATCATAATAATAACAATAATAATAATGACAATAAAAAGTCATCATTTTCACTTGGTGGCATAGTTTCTAGCCTGTTGCCGAAAACACAGCGAATTAAGACTAACATTTCCCAAGGGCAGGAAAAACCAAAAGCACTTCGCAATAAAGATTTAGAAGATTCCCTCGTTTTAGCACAACTAGAACAAAAGCTTAGCCAAGCCGGTGAAACAAATACTCAATTGCAGACACAAACGCCTGTCTCTCTCAACCCAGAATTTTTAGAGTTTGTCGGGCGAGAATTGACTAGTTTTGTTGGTCCTTTCGCCAGCTTTTTGGTGAAACAGACTTTGAACAAAAACCCAGAGATAGCAGGAAACGAATTCATTGAATCACTAGCTGGGGCAATTCCTGATGCACAGATGGCACAAGAATTTAGAAATCGCATCCAACGTTCTATTCAACCTAACTCCCAAAAGCTTGAAAATTCTATCAACTCACAGCAACTCCAGGGAAGCTATCCTGCAATTAGCAATCCAGAGTTTTTAGAACATTGTCGGCGACAACTGACTAGTTTTGTTGGTCCTGTTGCGAGCGTCATTCTCGAACATACTTTGGATGCACACCCAAATTTAACTCCAAATCAACTTATAGAAACTTTGGTAGCAGAAATTCCTAACCAGGAAAGGGCAGAACAATTTAAAGAACGCATTCATAAATTAACAACTCAAAACTCAACACTCAATCCACAGAAATAGTCATTAGTCATTAGTCATTGGTCATTAGTCATTAGTCATTGGTAAAGGTTTGAGAGGCTTTTACCTTTCTTAATATAGTTCTGTTTATTTCTATTTATTTACTAAATAAACGTGAGTTCGACGGAACTAAAAAATGGCAGGAGGTAGTGCATGACTTTTTTACCGATTCTCAATTAATCGTAGCGATCGCTTGGGCTTACCCAGTTGTGCAAATTCATATCTAGCAACCTTTTTGCCTTTTTCTAACCGTCGAACTCACGTTAAATAAATAAGTGGTAAATGCACTGGAGTTTAGACTAACGCATGACAAAATGACTCAGAGGTACTGAGTTAAGGAACTACACACATCAAAATGTCAAAGTCAAAGAGTTAAGCCGACTGTGAATGTTGTTTTTTTGGTCGAGAGGTACTTTTTTTGACAATAGGGCAACGGATTTTACGGCGACGAGGTTGTCCTGTAGTCCATCCAGGGGACTTTCCACGGGATTTGGGAGGTTGGGCTGGTGTGCCATTCACCTCTGAGTACGAGCGCGCTTCCTTTGCCATAAGCCCTGCTAGCTGTTGTACGTTATTGGTAATCTGGTCATTCACTACATCTATGATTCCCTCAACTGGGCGTTGGATGAGTTTATGGATTCTCTCAACTGGGCGATCGCTTTTGTATTCCCTTTCACATTCGTTGTCAGTTCGGAGACTACGGTTGTGAGATTTTCAAGTTGTCGTTCGATACGGTTAATGCGATAGTAAGGTTTCCATAGTTGAAGCAAGAACTGTCTTTGCTCTGGTTTATCAAAGCAGGGTTATTCACCGTGGAGCAATAATGCTAGTTCAAAGCCACGCGATCAGTTAACTACCTACGGGAGTACAGCCGTATCGCTCTCCCTAAGTTGTGCGGCGTTGCACAGCAGTTAAGTTTTATTTGGTGAAATTGATAACACTTATCTGGAATAATAGTTTGTACATTTGTAGATTTGAATAACTAAATCGTCATCATTATCTGTAAAAGGTATGCATATTAGTATTGCAGATGACCTCAAGAAACAATTTCACGCTGCTTGCGCTCTGCGAGGGTTGAAGATGAGTCAAGTTGTAGCAGGGTTAATCGAGCAATGGTTGAAAGCCAACAATGCGCCTGCATCTGCTGGTGAATCTATGACAACAGACAAAGCCACTAAGTAATTATGGGGAATGATCGTGCGATGACACAGAAGCAGACACAACAATTTCCAGCTTGTACTAATTGTGAGGGTTAATCAATATGGGTTTATCCGGTCCACAGCGTAGAGAACTACAAGAGGCTTTGATTGATGCTTTTCCCGATACAGCATCCCTAGAGAGAATGTTGGCATATGAATTAGATAAAAATCTCAGAGCCATTGCTGGTGAAGGAAGTTTACAAGACATTGTCTTTAAATTAATACAAACAGCAAATGCTCAGGGCTGGGTTGAAGATTTAGTTCGTGCTGCACAGAAAGAAAACCCTAGAAATTCAAAGTTGAATCCAATTGCTCAAAAATTTTTGAATGCGGGAATCCCTTCTATGAAATACCAAGATTTTCAAATATTAGTTGATAACAATAACAAAATTCGCACTTCTTCAGAGCAAGGTGAGGTTTCGGGTGAATTCCGCTTGGAAATGAACGAAATTGAACTGGCATTAGAACTGATTGAGTTAAACAAGACAAATGATAAGTTACTCAAAAGATTAGGAAACCAACTTTACCAAGCGCTTTTTCCCAACCAAATTAACGCTCGCTTCCATGCTACTATGGCAGGGGCACAAGCAAATGAAGAAAGCGTTCGCTTGCGCTTAATATTTCAATCTCCTCAATTAGCCGCGCTTCCTTGGGAATTTCTCTATGACGAGGAAACTAACACCTTTTTAGGAAACAACACCCAAACAGTGCTCTCTCGCTATATTGATGTTCCCCTGCAAAAACGGGACATTATAGCCGCTAGTTTACCCCTGAAAGTGCTACTCGTTATTTCATCCCCTACTAACTTAGCTACATTAGACGCAACTGGCGAAGAAACGCTTATTCGGTCAGCCCTGAAAAAGCACATAGAATCAGGTAAAATAGAGTTAGATCTTATACAAGAAGCTACCATCCGCAACATTAATCAAAAGCTGCGCGAAAAACCCTATAATATATTCCACTTCATCGGGCACGGTGTTTTTGAGAACAACAAAGGCTACATAGCGCTGGAAGATACCAATAAGACAGCTAAATTGTTGGATGATGAAGGTTTCGCTAACTTCTTCTTGGGCAACCGCAGCTTAGGGTTAGCTGTACTCAATTCCTGTCAAGGGGCAGAGGTGTCGGAGCAAAAAATTTTTGCAGGAATAGCACCCAACCTGGTGCGACGGGGAATACCAGCAGTAGTCGCCATGCAATATTCTATCCTTGACAGCACCGCCAAGCTTTTTGCCGATGAATTCTACCGCACCGTTGCCCTGGGCTACCCCGTAGACGCTGCCATCCAAACAACCCGCAATGCCATTTCTCAGGATGTTGGGTTAGATAAACACGACTTTGCTACACCAGTGCTTTATATGCGAGCTAGAGATGGAATAATTTTGAGTGGACTGTAATTTGATATCTATTTTCGCAAGACCTGCTGTCGCTATTATTGATTATCGGTATGAATAACCCAATCGGCGACGGTGCAGCGATTGAGTTTGCTAAAGGGTTTTACGATGGACTGGGTTATAAACTTTCAAGCGTTCAAGATGTGTTTCAACGAGCCTTTGATGAAGACATGGTTGCAATTGTTATGGAAAACCTCTCACAAGGGTCAATACCAGTTTTGAAAAAACGATAAGACCCGTCGAATTCAAAATTGTACCAAATAATTTTCTCATACCCTCTAGGACTAACAATATTTTCAAAATACTCCAAATTCTATATATGAGCAGCTTACATTAAACATATGAAATTTTCTGGTAAACAGCTTGAAACCTTAGAAAAGGCTTTGATTGATGCTTTTCCTGATAGAGCATCATTAGAACGGATGTTATTGTATAAACTTGATAAAAATCTTAACCAAGTTGCTGGAGATCGTGATTTAGCAACCGTGGTTTTTAATTTAATAAAAGCGGCAAATGCTGAGGGATGGATCAAAAATTTAGTTTGTGAGGCTTCTCAATATAATTCTGGAAACATACTCCTACAAGCGATCGCAACTGAATTACTAACAAATAATCCAACCACAACACCAGACAACAGCAGTAAGAAAGAGGCAATAGCTAAATACCGCAAGAAGGTTGAGGAATTTCTAGCGGACGATGGCGAGATTTCTTTTATAGAATATGAAATATTAAAAAGCTTGCAAGAAGAACTAAGATTAACTGAGGAAGAAGCTCGTGCAGTTCGAGAAGAAGTATTAAAACCTTGCTGGCTCGACAAAGAAAATCTAGATAAATATAAACAAGTTTTTACTCAGTTGGTATATGAACGAGGATATCCACTTTCGCAAAAAGATAAAGCTGAATTACAGAAATTACAAGAATTCCTAAAGCTAAAAGATGAAGATATAGCTCTTCTGTTTCAGGAAGCCGAACAAGAAGAAGCTTTGGACCTAAGTTCTCAGAAGGGTATAGACTACACTAAACTCCGAAATTTGCTGAAAGCAGGACAGTGGAAAGAAGCAGATTATGAAACCTACTTGATGATGCTCCAAGCTGTTGGTCGCAAAAAAGATGATTGGATTCGCTCAGAAGAACTGTTGAACTTTCCCTGCACAGACCTCCGCACCATAGACCGCTTGTGGGTAAAATATAGCAATGGACGCTTTGGCTTTAGCGTTCAAAAGCAAATTTACCTTGAAGTCGGGGGGGTACCCGACAGCAAGTACTATGAAGAAGCCTGGAAAAAATTTGGCGACGCGATTGGATGGAGGGTGAAAGAAAGCTGGATTAATAGAAGTCAAGTAAGATTTAATACTACTGCTCCCCGTGGACATCTCCCCAGTGAATGGGTGATAGGATGTGATAAGGATTATGAGTCTCTTCTCTCGCATCGAGACTTGTAACTCGTAATAGTCCAAGTTGCTAGTTATCCAGGTAAGCCATCCCAAATTACGCACTCGCGTATGAAGCGATCGCTACCCTTGCAACTCGCATGGCAGTCAGGGTAATCGCATCTTAATCGAACTCTCAAATTACTGTAAATATCTCTAAAATTTAACTGCACAATTCAAGATTTGAACTGAACGAAGCTCCATAATAGAGTGCTCTTATGTTATACTTGCGCTGGTGAACTGGGATCCAAAAACAGTTAGACAAACTAGCTGTAATTACTCTTGTATTCAGCTAGGAAAAACCCTCACTCAGCAGCACTGGCTGCGAGGATTTTCATTAGGAAATCATTGTTCATCCCTGCTTGATAACGCTTCATCTTCAGACTCAGTTTGGATGGTTCGCGTTTGAGCAAGCTCACACTCAAACGACGCAGCAACCCCAGGTTTTCTGCAGCATATCCCTGGCGAATCCGGCTAGCATTGCAACCTAACCTTACTTTCCGACCCAATTTAGATGCGTTTGCTCTGGATATGAGCGTTTACGCCGCAACAAAGAAGCTGCACCCAAAGCACCCAAACCTAATAAACCGAATGTAGAAGAAGTTTCGGGAACTGGTTTGACAAGAGTGTCATAGGTATAGCCGTACTTGGGCCAATCCAAACTATCTATAGGTCTGACAATATCATCAGGTGAAACAACGGGTAAGTAGGGGCGTATATCTGTGCTACCAATTGACCCTGGTATGGAATCACCTCCGTCCCAAGGCCACATCCTATCATTGAGATTGTGTCCGTAATCTTCTGTACCCGGAACAGCATAAAATTCGCTACCTTGGCGACCATTATTCTGCCATTCAGCCCAAAGACGATCTATGTTGGTATGGAGGAGCCAGAAAACTGGGTCATTGGGAGAACCAGGAGTGTTGCTCAGGGTACCGAATGTTAGCAAGCGCCGCTCCGTCTCGTTCGGATTAGGATTTGGCACAGTCCCGCCAACCGATGCATGAACGAAGTTATGATTACATGGGTTGCGGCATTCACTTTGAGTGCCATCTGCATTGATGGTAATCTCTCCCTCGATGAAAGGGCGAAACGTAGCATAATCTGGCGACTGGAGTATTCTGTCTGTTTCTGCTCTATCTAAGGGGAATCCAGACCCAGGAGGCGCATCTGGAGCTGGTAGATAGCGTACAAGTGATGTGCCTAGAGTTTCGGCTGTACCGATGTTGCTATGTAAGTCCGGGATTATAGTCCAGCCATCAGCTTCGGAAAAATTACCAGACACGACCGGACCCCCATCAAGCCTAATAGTAGGTCTACCATCTGGATATTCAATAATCAGCGTTGATCCTGAGCCATTTGTCCCTAAAAAGTTGGGGTCAAAAATAACGTTAACAGATCTTGGATCTGCCCAATCCCAGTAGGGGAGGGTGACATTAGGATTGACTGACTGCAAAGCTTGTTCAAATCGGCTTAAATATTCACGATGCCAAGGTAGAAATCCCCCATTTTCATGAGCCGCATCAGCTCCAGTCGCAGGTCCTGTAGAAGGTGTGTCCTGCGGCAACATAACTTGTCCACCCAATTGCATTGGGTCGAATGTCATGGCTCCTGCATGAATGGCAACAAACTCGTCATAGAGACTGACGTTTTTGTTGTTACTGCCGGGTATGGTTTTTAATGTTTTGACAGCATTAACAAAGTCTGATTTCTCCTGTGCTGTCAGGTCAATAACGTTCTTTCTCACAAAGGTGTTCGCTATTGCTGGAATTTGCAACATAGTCATGGCAATAGCCGTGCCAAAACTTATTGTTGTGACAATTTTTTGTAGATATTTCATGAATTGTGTATTATTACTCAGAAAAGCTGAATAAAATTCTACATAGCTTTTATAAAAAATATCACGATAGTAGTAAATTCGTTACAAACTGAACGATTAGCTCAACCAAGGGCGATCGCTCTTGGCAATGATTTTTATCTACTGAAATGCTTTAAGGATGGAAAGCGCTCGTCTTTTGCGTAACTTCTACTCAAAAGTGCAAAGACGAGTTATGTAGGGCTTATGGTGTTGCATGCAATACACAACTGTAGAGACGTTACATATAACGTCTCTACATTATTCGTGGTGATGTGTGTGATTCAAATGAGAACCAGTATATAGGATTCCTATTTGATTTTTGAAATAGACGTAGGGTGGGCAATGCTCATCAAAACCCAAATATAACCCAGATATAGTGGGCATTGCCCACCTTACAGATACTTAAATTTTTCAAAAATCAAACCGGATTGGTATATTAAGACATTTTTTATATAGTAACGTAATTTTTTTGCTGATAATGACTGCTTTTAACAAGCATAATCAGCAGTACACTGCTCTAAATTCTCCTGAAAAACTAGAAAGTAGAAATTTTTTTCTCCCAAAAAGCATCGGGACGCGCATAAGTCTTCAACCCTCTCCCTATAAAAATTCAGAATCGAAAAAACGAGTTCAAACAGCCATTTAACTCACGGCGCAAAAAGATACCAACTTAACAGTGAACAGCTACCTACGCAGTTATCAGTTAAATACGAGTGGTCGCGCGTCCCCCACCAAGAGCACCGTTCGTCAAGAGACGTGCCTACGGCATAGGCGTTGGTGGCACCTCGCGCATCCCCCAAAGCGCCCGCCGTCAGGACTCAGGACTCAGGACTGATTTAATCATCCTGATATGAAATTCACGGTATTGGCGCATGAAGATTGAATATGCCTTGAACAAGTGCAGTATGGGATGAATCAATGCTTTTTACTCATAGAGATTTAGCGATCGCCATCTAAGTAGAAAGGCGCAAATAAACAGAAGTATGTAACAGAAAGTAAAGTTAGCTGAAACCCTGTTCCCTTCTGCCCTCTGCCCTCTGCCTTGTCTCAACGATAAATATTCACGCCGACCTAGTTAGGGCAGTTCTTTTATACTTCACAAAGGGAGCAGCCCTTTTGCCCCAACCAATGCGCCAGAAGCTTCCTAACAATCAAAAACCCTCTGCTTAACGCGCAGATATATTCTACATCAGCTTGGAAAATCATCACGGAAGAGCCCAGTGTTACATTCAAGATTGCCGTGCTAACTTATGCTTAAAGTCAAAATCAGCCATCAGAAAAGCACGAGTTAAAAGCTATGTATAATGGCACTATTTTTTTATAAAAGTTTACAAATTATAATTGTCGTATCATCATAGCATTTTTCTTGATGAAAGACACAACTAGAGGAATCATTTGATGACAGGACAACACCGTTACAAGAGTTTCTTAACACAAATTAATCCTAGTGCAGCAAGTGACTCTGAACAGATTCAGTACCCAATTTTCCCTGAGAAACCAATAGTCATTGGACGTGATTATAATCGTTGTGACATTGTTTTAGATTCCACGCAATACCCGGACGTTTCACGTGAGCATGTGAAAATTTCCGCCCTCTCGTCTCAATCTCCAAGCGGTATGCCTGTTTGGGAGATATGCGATTTGGGGAGCCGTAATGGCACTTATGTCAATAATCAGCGCTTACAGGGTTGTCAAACTTTGGAAGTGAATGACCGCATCAAAATTGGTGGTAATGGTCCAGAATTCATCTTGGAGTGCCAAGCAGCTAGCTTTATTAGCCTGACAGATCTATTTCCTGTTGTCTCGAGAAAACTGGATTTACACCAAAGCGGTTTGCTGATTCCGGGTATTATTACCGTAATATTCGTAGTAGCAATGTTAGCTACTCGAGATACTAATTACTTCCTCTACATCTTAGCAGCTTATCTAGCTGTTGCGAGTCACTACGTTATCCACAAACTCTGCCATAAGCATAAGCCCTGGTGGTTGCTAGTTAGCGTAGGTCTGGCTACTAGTCTGCCGCTTTTGAATGGCTTTCATGAATTTACACATATTTTTTCTGACCTTTTACCAGTAAGTTTGTTGAAAGAACATGAGAACATTTTTACGATAATTTCTAAGGAATTTTTCAAAGCAGGGTTGTTAGAAGAACTTTTCAAAGTACTGCCGGTGCTATTAGTTTACTTGCTAGGCAGACTACTCTCATCACCTAAGCGCGAACTGATTGGGGTATGGGAACCTATTGATGGAATCCTTTTAGCGACGGCATCTGCCACTGGATTTGCACTCGTAGAGAGTTTGATGTCAGTGAATGAAGTCACCCAAAGCAAAGGTAATTTTGCCGGATTAACACTTTTAATTCCCCTAATTTTAGGAGATATTTCTGGACAGGTGGCATACAGTGGTTACTTCGGCTACTTTCTTGGATTGAGTGCAATGAAACCTTCCAAGGCTTGGCAGCTTGCAGGAATCGGCTATCTGACTTCAGCAGTTCTACATACCCTTGGGGCTGTAGTCTCTGAGTTGCAAAAGGAACAAAAGCTAGATTTTCTCATCGGTAATTTACTCTTAGCTTTGATAGGCTGTCTAGCTTACGCATGTTTGATAGCAGCAATCCTCAAAGCCCGTCACTTTTCGCCAATTCACTCACACAAATCTGCCGATCCTCATGGTTCGTCCAACTTGCATTAACTTTCACTAATTCAACGTATATATACAGAGACTAAGCGCCGATAGTCAAGCGATCGCTTCGGGGGCGATCGCTTCAAACAGGCTAATATCATGTTCGCTTAATTGCCCATAATAAAACTTCTTTGTAGTAAGGAAGAATTCAGGAGTCAGGAGTCATTCTGACTCCTGACTTTTTTCGCGACTGTCTTTTCTTGCAGACTAAGCGATTTCCAAGAAATAAATTATCCATCTTGTGGGGGAGCCAGCGCGAATGACGGCTTTCCCGACAGAGGCGACTGGCGTTGGGCAGGAAAGCCCGCCCTGAATATTGGGACGGGTGGGGACACCCATCCCACAAGAAAATTTGGGATATTTTTTTATTTGGAAGTCCCTAAAGTCTGCTGTGTTATTTGCGCACTGTCCGTGGCGCGGCGAGGCTTTCAGCCTTCTTCCTGGTAAACTTTCAAAATTTTTCTCCAAAAAAGCATTGGGATGCGCATAAACCTTCAACCCTTATCCCTATGAATATCCAGAACACAAAAAACGAGTTGAAAACGCTAAATAACTCACGGCGGACAAAGATACAAAGAAGAAACCAAAACTATTTTACGAGGAAAACAAAATGATTGTCGTCATCAAATCCCAAACACCCGCATCTGAAGTTCAACGCATCATTCAAGAACTGCATCGCTATCCGGTCACAGTCGAAAAAGTCGTCAGCAACGACAAAGCTGTCATTGGTTTGCTGGGTGATACAACTGCTATTGGTAGGGAAAACATACAACAAATCAGCCCTTTTATCGAACAAGTCGTGCGGGTAAAACAGCCATTTAAGCGCGCTTCCTTAGAATATCGCAATGGTGAACCAAGTTCCGTGGTTGTGTCAACTCCCTCAGGTCCAGTAACTTTTGGTCAAAATCACCCGTTAGTAGTCGTGGCTGGACCTTGTTCAGTGGAAAATGAAGAAATGATTGTCGCCACAGCACAAGTCGTCAAAGCTACAGGCGCACAATTCATCCGAGGCGGTGCTTACAAACCTCGTTCCTCACCTTATGCCTTCCAAGGACATGGCGAAAGTGCTTTATTCTTGTTAGCACTAGCGCGTGAAGCCACAGGGCTAGGAATTATCACAGAAGTTATGGATACTGCTGATGTTGAGAAAGTTGCAGCCGTTGCAGATGTGGTACAAATTGGTGCGCGCAATATGCAGAATTTCTCCTTGCTTAAGAAAGCAGGCGCTGCTGGCAAACCAATTCTGCTCAAGCGCGGCTTGTCTGCAACAATTGAAGAATGGTTGATGGCTGCGGAATATATTCTGGCTGCAGGCAATCCAAATGTGATTTTGTGCGAACGCGGAATTCGCTCTTTTGACAAGCAGTACACCAGAAATACTCTAGATTTATCTGTGATCCCTGTATTGCGTACCCTGACCCATTTGCCAATTATGATTGACCCAAGTCATGCCACTGGCTACTCTCAATATGTACCCACAATGGCAAAGGCAGCGATCGCCGCTGGTACAGATTCGTTGATGATTGAGGTTCACCCCAACCCCGCCAAAGCACTTTCAGATGGTCCTCAGTCTTTGACACCTGGCGATTTTGTCGAACTGATGCAAGAAATTGCTCCTCTTGCTCAATTCTTCGGACGTGGAACCAAATCAGCTTTCACAAATGCGACATCATTTGCTGCTAAAGTCCCTGCAAGTATCGGTGTTTAAATTGCTTGATTGTGTGTGGTTTATTCAGGGTAAGTAATTTCACGGTGACACCAATTCGTTGATTGATTTGCTTACCCATGATTCTTTAATCATCCTGAAATTATTCCATCAAAGCAATCATGTGCGCGTATTATTTTTCCAGTTTGACTATAAATGAATCCACATAGACGGTCTATTCGCTGGGATTTTCCTATCTAAATCCAAAATTGACACTGCTGTTACATTCTCATAAACCTTTGTACAAACTACTTGACAAATTCCCTGAGAATCTATCTATTTATTTGTGGATGTCGGCAATGAAAATAGACGCAATACATAATTTGATGCGAAATGCTCCAGAATCACTTATTTCTTATAACTGCATAAGTCAGATTTAATTGCACCTATTTATGAGTAGTTGTTGTCAACCCACACTCACTGAATAAAAAGATGGTCAACGTCAGATTTTAACCAGTGTCTTGCAGGGAATGCCACCAAGTAGCTAACCTATCCTGGTAATGATTTTTTAAATTAGCTTTCAGAGGTAATACTGATGGAATTTGATACTCACTCTTACACAACTCAAGGTGGAATATTTGTATCGCGATCTGTAACTAATACTTCTATAAATTCTGCCATTGAGGAGGTTTTAGTACGTCTGGATTCCCAACGCGGTGGCTTGCTGGCAAGTAGCTACGAATATCCAGGACGGTATAAAAGATGGGCGATCGGTTTTGTCAATCCACCATTAGAACTTGTTACCCGCGATAACACTTTTACCATTACGGCGCATAACGAGCGAGGCAAGATACTGCTAGATTATCTGGCACAGTGTTTGTTGGATCAACCATACCTTCAAGCCGTAAAGAAAGAAAACAACCAAATTATCGGTTCCGTCAAACCAACAGAACGTTTATTTTCAGAAGAAGAACGCAGCAGACAACCATCTGTTTTCAGTGTGGTTCGCGAGATATTATCTGTCTTCTACAGCCCGGAAGACGAAAATCTGGGACTTTATGGCGCATTTGGCTATGACTTGGTTTTCCAGTTTGAGCAAATGCCAAAGCATCTGGAACGTGCAGCAGACCAAAGGGATTTGGTACTATATCTGCCTGATGAATTGTTAGTTGTTGACTACCACCTACAACAGGCATTTCGTTTGCAGTATGATTTCGTGACCAAGGTTGGTAGCACTAGGGATTTACCTCGCAAAGGTGAAGTTATCGATTACCGAGGTCAGCGCCTCAGTGTCACTCAAGCCTCTGACCATGAAAGCGGTGAATATGAGGGACAAGTCACTAAAGCCCTCGATTACTTCCGTCGCGGCGATTTATTTGAAGTTGTTCCTAGTCAAAGCTTCTTTCAAGCCTGCGAAAAACCCCCAACTGAACTTTTCCGAATTCTCAAGGAGATAAATCCCAGTCCCTATGGATTTATCTTTAATTTAGGTGGAGAATATTTAATTGGTGCATCTCCAGAAATGTTTGTGCGTGTTGACGGTAGACGTGTTGAAACTTGCCCAATCAGTGGAACGATTCGCCGGGGACTAGATGCAATTGGTGATGCGGCGCAAATTCAGAAACTGCTGAACTCGCGCAAAGATGAATCTGAACTCACCATGTGTACCGACGTAGACCGCAACGATAAGTCGCGAATTTGTGAGCCAGGGTCTGTGCGAGTGATTGGTCGTCGCCAAATTGAAATGTACAGCCATCTTATCCATACAGTAGACCATGTCGAAGGTATACTGAAACCGGAAGCTGATGCTTTGGATGCATTCCTCACCCATCTGTGGGCAGTCACAGTCACAGGCGCACCAAAACGTTCTGCCATGCAGTTTCTCGAACAAAATGAGCGCAGCCCCAGACGTTGGTATGGTGGAGCTGTTGGAGGCTTAAGTTTTAAAGGCAACTTGAATACTGGTTTGATTTTACGAACTATCCGACTCAAGGACTCAGTTGCACAGGTGCGAGTTGGTGCAACGGTTCTTTATGACTCAGAACCGGAAGCCGAGGCACAAGAAACTCTTACTAAAGCTGGTGCCTTATTCCAAACACTTCGTACAGTAATTCATAAGAGTGCAGATTTGCCAATATTGTCAAACCTTGACGTTCAAGAAGCGAATCCAGCAGCACTCAAGCGTGTCTTGCTGGTTGACTATGAAGACTCATTTGTTCACACCTTAGCAAATTACATCCGTCAAACCGGTGCTACAGTGACAACACTACGGCATGGTTTTGCAGAATCAGTTTTTGATACAGAAAAACCCGACTTGGTTGTTTTATCTCCTGGTCCTGGAAAACCAAGCGACTTCCGTGTTGCAGATACAATTGCCATCTGCAAAAAACGGGAAATTCCTATATTTGGCGTGTGTTTGGGATTACAGTCAATAGTCGAGGCACACGGTGGAAAACTGGGAGTTCTGGATTATCCCCAGCATGGCAAGGTATCTCAGGTATCTGTTGTTGATCCAGATTCTGTTGCCTTTAAAGGCTTACCACAATCGTTTGAAGTTGGTAGATACCACTCATTGTATGCGCTACCAGAAAGCCTACCTGCAGAACTCAAAGTGACAGCTATGTCTGCGGATGGTGTGATTATGGGCATCGAGCATCAAACATTACCAATTGCTGGTGTTCAGTTCCATCCAGAATCTATCATGACTTTGGCAGAAGGAGTCGGATTAACAATTGTGACAAACGTAGTCCGTGCATTCACTACCAAACTCCCCTCCTCAGTCGTTGCATAAGATCCCCCCCTGCCCCCCTTACAAAGGGGGGACGATCGCCCATGCGTGTCAACTTAAGCCAAAACCCTTCTAAAATCTCGTTTCCAGGTGGAACCTGGAAAGGCAATTGAAGCGGCTAGTAACGCTCATAAGGGACTTCCAAAAAATAAATTATTCAATATGAGTGGGGTGGGCATCCTGCCCGCCCAGTTTATAGGAGGGACTAGAAGCCCCGAAGTTGTGAGTCTCCTCCACCAGACGCACTCGCGTATGCCTGCGGCACGCTGCGCGAACGGAGGAAACCGACCCTCAGACTTCTCTCCATCCCACAAAAAAAGTTGGATATTTTTTAATTTGGAAGTCCCTAAGGCAGGCAGAGGCTCCCAAGGCTGCATTCCCAGCCTCAGGCTGGGAACGAGGCAAAAGCGGACGGGCTGTCTAGTCCATGCCACAAAAAATGCTTGTTCATCCCGTAAATATACAACGCCCAACTCATAACCGCTATAAAAAAAGATGCTGAATTATCAATCTCAACCAGAAATAACTACACAGTCCGCCAAACCGCGCCATATTCTCGAAGAAATTGTTTGGCATAAACAGCAAGAAGTTGCCGTCATGAAAGAGCAACTGCCGTTTTCCGATTTACAACTTCAAATTAGCCTTGCTCCTGCTGTGCGAAATTTCTTGAATGCTTTACGGCAAAATCCTATCAAGCCCAGCATTATTGCGGAGGTCAAGAAAGCTTCACCAAGTAAAGGAGTCATTCGTGCTGATTTTGAACCGGTGAAAATTGCTTCTGCATATGAGCGAGGTGGTGCAAGTTGTATTTCTGTGTTAACTGACGAGAAATTTTTTCAAGGCAGTTTTGAAAATTTGCGACTTATTAGAAACAGTGTAGGGTTGCCACTACTTTGCAAAGAGTTTGTCATAGACCCTTACCAAATTTACAAAGCACGAGTCAATGGTGCAGATGCAGTGCTACTGATTGCAGCTATCTTAAGCGACGAAACGCTGCAAGATTTTCTGCATATTATTGATGATTTAAGCATGACTGCCTTGGTGGAAGTGCATACTTTAACTGAACTTGACCGAGTGCTGGCATTATCAAATGTGCAACTTGTCGGCATTAACAACCGCAATTTGGAAGACTTTAACCTTGACTTAGAAACGACTAAACACTTGTTGTCAGAACGTAAAGAAAAGTTAAGAAGTTTAGACATTACGGTTGTCAGTGAGTCTGGTTTGTATACATCTTCTGATTTAGCTTTTGTCGCCCAAGCGGGAGCTGAAGCTGTATTGATTGGAGAATCTTTAGTTAAGCAAGCTGATTTGGAGCAAGCTGTCAAAGAATTAAGGATTCATTGATCTTGAATATTGCATTTTTGATTCTGTCTTTCCCCTATTAACTTATTGTTGGCTTTCAATAGAAAATTAAGATGAGTACTATCTCCGGACACTTTGAATCTTTACGCGCACAAAACCAATGCGCTTTAATTCCTTTTATTACAGCTGGCGATCCTGATTTGGAAACGACAGCCGAAGCGTTGGGAATTTTGGATGCTAGTGGTGCAGATTTCATTGAACTGGGAGTTCCCTATTCTGACCCATTGGCTGATGGACCTGTGATTCAAGCGGCTGCAACTCGCGCCCTTAAGGGAGGGACTCGCTTAGCTGATGTTTTAAAAATGGCGCAGTCAGCTACTCGTAAGTTGCGATCGCCTATCATCCTGTTTACTTATTACAACCCAATTTTAAATCTGGGGGCTGAGCAGTTCCTCAAGCAAGTTGCAGCTTCTGGAATCAAGGGGTTGGTTGTACCCGATTTGCCCTTAGAGGAAGCAGATGATCTGTTACAGCGTGCTGATGCTCAGGGAATTGAAGTCACATTGTTAGTGACTCCTAACAGCTCAAAAGAACGAATTGAGGCGATCGCCCGTCAATCTCGTGGTTTTATTTACCTGGTAAGTGTCACAGGTGTGACAGGTGTACGCTCTGAGTTGCAAACGCGGGTGAAAGACGTACTCCAAGAAATCCGCAGTGTCACTGACAAGCCAATTGCTGTTGGTTTTGGTATCTCCACTCCAGAACAAGCTCGTCAAGTTAAAGACTGGGGCGCTGATGCCGTGATTGTGGGAAGCGCCTTTGTGCAACGTTTGGGAGAAACTACACCATATCGCGGGCTGCGAGCTATTAGAGATTTTTGTAACGATTTGAAGGCATCTATTACCCCCACTGTAAAAATTAAAAATTAACCATTTTGGGCTTACGCCATCTTTTTCTCTATGTTGCCTACTGCGCTTAAATATAGCGGTTCGGGGGTTGAATCGAATACATCAAGAAATAAGAACCACAGATGGACACAGATGGACACAGATAAATAATTAGTTCATTCAAACGAGAAGCGTTATAAATTCGCGTAAGCCCTGAAAATTTCAAACTCCATATTACAAATTCAGGAAATTTCATGTTAGCAAACACTCAAAACACAAATCTTTCTACTCCACAGACTCATCAACAACCAGATATCCTCGGTCGGTTTGGTCAATTTGGGGGTAAGTATGTCCCTGAAACATTAATGCCGGCACTCAGTGAATTAGAAACCGCGTATGAGAAATACCGCAACGACCCGGATTTTCAAAACGAACTACAGGGACTCTTACGCGACTACGTTGGACGCGCTACCCCCCTCTACTTTGCCGAACGCCTCACCAAGCACTATGCCAAACCAGATGGCACAGGACCGCAAATTTACTTAAAACGCGAAGATTTAAACCATACAGGCGCTCACAAAATTAATAACGCCTTAGCTCAGGTGTTGCTCGCGAAACGTATGGGCAAACAGCGGATTATTGCGGAAACCGGAGCAGGTCAGCATGGTGTTGCAACTGCTACAGTCTGCGCCCGTTTTGGCTTAAAGTGCCTGATTTACATGGGCGTCCATGACATGGAACGACAAGCCCTGAATGTGTTTCGGATGCGATTGATGGGGGCAGAAGTCAGTCCTGTAGAGGCGGGAACCGGAACCCTCAAGGATGCGACGAGTGAAGCAATTCGGGATTGGGTAACGAATGTAGAAACCACTCACTACATTTTAGGTTCCGTTGCTGGACCCCATCCCTACCCAATGATGGTACGAGACTTTCAAGCGATCATTGGCAAGGAAACTCGCGCCCAGTCCCAAGAAAAATGGGGCGGACTACCCGATATTCTTCTTGCTTGTGTTGGTGGAGGTTCCAATGCTATTGGGCTTTTCCATGAATTTGTCAACGAACCATCTGTACGTCTGATTGGAATTGAGGCAGCAGGTGAAGGGATTGATACGGAAAAACACGCGGCAACTTTGACACTAGGCAGACCCGGTGTTTTGCACGGAGCAATGAGTTATGTTCTGCAAGATGGCGATGGTCAAATTGTCGAAGCGCACTCTGTCAGTGCTGGGTTAGATTATCCCGGTGTCGGTCCAGAACATAGTTATTTAAAGGATGTTCAACGTGCTGAATATTACAGTATAACTGACCAGCAGGCGTTGGAGGCATTTAAGCGTCTGTCCCAACTCGAAGGAATTATTCCGGCACTGGAAACATCCCACGCCATTGCTTTCCTAGAAACTCTTTGTCCGCAACTGACTGGTAGCCCCAGAATTGTTATCAACTGTTCTGGACGTGGTGACAAGGATGTGCATACAGTTGCGAAATTCTTGGATACTTTCTAAATGTCTTGAAGGGTTTGTAGTAAGCACACTATGTGCTTACTACGAATTTTGTGACGTTGAAAACATCATATAAACTGCTTAAATTTGTAATTTTAAGACATTTTCTGCTTTTTTCAGTTGGTTTTATTAGATAATAAGTTTGTCGTTAAACGACTCTTTTCAACTTTAGGCACTTTAGTTTCAAAGTGCCTAAAATTATTATCATTTCTCCTCACACAAAAATTTAATTTTTGATATCAAAATTAACGAAATGCAGAAGAAGAAAGTGTCTGAAAATCTTACTGTAAAAGCCCCAGTTTACGAAAAATTTCTGGCTCATACAATTGCTTCTGGAGTCAGCCTGCTGAGTTTATTACTTTTAGGGACATCTTCAACAAGGGCGCAAGTACCCTCCGCTTCAAATGGTGCAGCAAATTTAGTTAGTCAAAATCAGGTTCAAAAAAACACACCTGAAATGAATCAGGTGACAAATGTCAATCAACTGAGTAATGACCAAACAAGTGAAATACCTTCCGCTTCAGGTGGTGCAGGAAACTTCGTCAGTCAAAACCAGGTAAAAAAAAGCACGCCTGGAATAAGTCAAGTGACAAATGTTAATCAACTGAGTGATGTCCAACCTACTGATTGGGCATTTCAGGCATTGCAGTCACTGGTTGAACGCTATGGTTGTATTGCTGGGTATCCCAATGGAACCTATCGCGGGAATCGCGCGATGACGCGTTATGAGTTTGCGGCTGGACTCAATGCTTGTTTAGACCGCATTAATGAACTAATAGCGACCGCAACAACAGATTTGGTCAGAAAAGAAGACTTAGCAACTTTGCAAAAGCTACAGGAAGAGTTCACTGCTGAGTTAGCAACTTTACGAGGTCGGGTAGATGTGCTAGAAGCACGTAGCGCTGAACTGGAAGCCAATCAGTTTTCTACAACGACCAAGCTGCAAGGTCAGGCAATTATTTCTGTAAACGCTGGTGGGTTTGATGGCAGACGTATTATTGACCCAGCGCAACCCCCCACAGCTAATCCAATCACCAGCCAACCTAATCCCACAATCTTGTTCCGAGCAGGTATAGATTTAAACACGAGCTTTCGTGGAACTGACTTGCTGAAAATTCGTCTCGACACTGGAAGTGGTCTTAGTGATCAAGCCCCTGATGCTGGGAAAGACAATGCTGCTGGTTTACTCGAGCCAAATTTTGGCAGTGTTTTAGACTACTCAGTCAAGCCACCCACAAATGGTGATGTAGAGATCAGCAGACTGTATTACAGCTTTCTACTCGCTAAAGACTTTAGGGTCTCTGTTGGTCCAAGTTTTTTCCCAACCGATTTTGTTGACTTCAACAGTTACGCTTACCTCAGCTTCCGAGACTTTAGCACTCTAGCTTTTGTAAATAACTTTGTTCTGTTCCCAGTTAACGGTCAAAGTGCAGGGGCAGCAATTGATTGGAAACCTGGTAATGGAGCATTTTCCGTGCGGGCGTTGTATGCCGCAACAGACGCAGCCAATCCTACCCAACAGGGACGGGGAGTGATTCAGGGTCTTTCACCATTCACAAATATACTATATCCTAGGCAATTTGCTGCTGCTGCTGGTGGTGGTCCTGGTGGTGGTCCTGGTGGTGGTCCTGGTGGTGGTGCTCCTAATGTTAGTACAGGCGATCGCGGCTTTTTTGGAGATACTTTTCAAGGTACTGTAGAACTAGAATATGCCCCTTCGAGGGCATTCGCCGTACGTCTGCAATATAGTGGTGGCGAACTATTTAGCAACCGCTTTGATAGCTATGGCGTGAATGTTGAACTGACCCTCGCAGAAAAGTTTGGTATTTTTGGTCGCTACGGTTATGGTAACTTTGATAACACCGCCTTCGGCGACATCAAACCCAATTACTGGATGGCAGGGGTTGGGGTGCGAGATTTGTTTACACGCGGTGCTTTAGCAGGAATTGCTGTTGGTCAGCCATTTGTTGTCAATCAAATCGGCGATTCAACTCAGACCAATTTCGAGGCGTTTTATAACTACCCGTTTAGCCGAAATATCCAAGTCACACCAACAGTTCAAGTGATTAACCATGCAGGAAATGAAGAAAGCAACGGCACAATTGTGACAGGTACACTCCGTACAGTATTTTCCTTTTAAAAGCATCAAAAAAATAACTGCTTTCTTAAGCTTGATTTGTAGTAAGCACATAGCGTGCTTGCTACTCTTCATGCGTCGTTCTTATAAGGTGAAGGTTGCAAAATTATGGTACAAACTACTGTAGAACCATCACCCTTAACTCCTAGCTACGGGGTATGGCTAGCTTGATATTTGATTGATGTTTAGGATGCGGTTAAGTGGTTGGGTGGCGATTAGCTCGCGATCGCATAAAGGGGGTACTCTGTGCCTTCTAGCGTCTTCTACAAGTAATAGATGAAGGGGACGTGGGGCGATTACGCTCTTTGTATTAATAAGTAAATTTCCATCATTTTCAGCTTAAATTAAAGTTTAATAAAAACAAGTAATTTTTTCAGTGGAATAACTATTATGGCTTAAAAATAAAAAGGATATAAAAATATTAATTGATATTTTACTGAAAAAATGACTACTTTATTTGAGATAACAAGTTTAAACGATTACAGTATTGCAGAATTCACGGTTGCCACAATTTATCTTGAAAAATGGGTTAATGAAATAACAAACAAATACGATAATATAGAACTTCCAATAGGAGAATCATCTATTTTTAGATACGAAGTATCTCAAGATCGTTCATGCTACAAAATGAGATATTTAAATAATTTTGATGTTTGTTGGCAAATTTTTTGTAATTATAGACAATGGTATGAAGAAGTAAAATTCTTAAGAAGAGACCTTGAAAATTTTATTAGAAGTTCTGAAAAAAGGATGAGAATGTCAGAAGATGATTATTGGCATCATTTAGAAATGTCTACTATAAATTCTTATGATAGAAATGAATACCTACTAGCATCTAGCCATAAGCATATAAGCTACGAACATTACATTTCTAGTTATGAATAATATATATTTTGGTGCATTGTCATTGTGATCCGCGAATCGCAACAGATGTAGGCGTAAGCCGTGCCGTAGGCTACACGAGATTTATTTGTACTTCATTCAAACAAGAAGCGCTATATAATCATCAGTGTTGCCTGAAACTCTTGTATAGCAACGAGCATTATTTTTTCTCTGAAGAGAGTGATGGAACAGCGGTATGCTGTAAGCATCTATAGCCAGTCAAAATGTCAACTGAAACACAATCATTAATTTATAGCAACAGCCAAGGTGGTTAGGACATCAACAGATGATAAAACCTAGACACAAAAAGACTTTTCACCCAGTCCCCAGTCCCCAGTCCCTTGTCCCCTGCTATATTGTTGTTTCGTATTTGTGCCTAATCAGGATTGATTTGTAGAAAGCAATTGCATCTTGGAGTATGCTATGAAACTGACAAAGCAAAATCTCTCAGAACGTGCTGATCATGTTTATGACGTGATTGTTGTCGGTGGTGGAGTAGGTGGGTTGTCTGTTGGCATTTACCTGCAACGCTATCTTCTTTCGAGTTTGATTATCGACAAAGGCAAAGCCCGTTCCTTCTGGATGCAAGAACTCCATAACTATCTCGGATTGCCACCGGATACCCCAGGGCGATCTTTGCTGCGGCAAGGTAAGGAACACTACCTCTCGCTCGGCGGTGATATGCTGAATAGTTTTGTAGAGGACATCGTAGATCAGGGAGAAACTTTTGCTGTGCGGGTCAAAATTGGCAGACACGACAGTATCTATCAGACGTTTCGCTCGAAGTACCTGGTTGCTGCCAGTGGCATCATTGACTACTTACCTAACTTAGACAATATGCGAAACGTGTATGACTATGCAGGCTACAATCTGCACGTCTGTTTAATTTGTGATGGTTATGAAATGAATGATAAAAAAGTGGGAGTATTTGCCAACAGTCTCAGCAATGCGGAAGTCGTTTTTCCACTCGGTTGGTTTACCCCTCATATCACGTTGTTCACTCACGGACTGTTTGAAGTCGCAGATGAGTTGCGTCAGAAATTACAAGAACACGGCTATCAGGTGGTCGAAACCCCAATCAAGCAATTCCTAGGTGAAGACCATCAGATGAGCGGTGTGGAACTAGAAGATGGCAGAGTGATAGGGCTAGATGCTGGATTGATTTCAATGGGATCGAAGTATCACGCTGATTATCTAGAGAAGTTCAATCTAGAAAAGCAGGGCGACAATTTGGTCACTGATAAGATGGCACGTACCTCCCATCCTCGCATCTTTGCTATAGGCGATCTCAAAGTCGGACTCAATCAAGTTGTAGTTGCCGCAGCGGACGGGGCATTGGCTGCTACTCAAATCTGGCGAGATTTGCGCTCCTTGGTCGGAGCTAAACGTCCGGTACAAATGCCTCAAGCCACTTCCACCAAAATACCCACCGCTTGACCGGATTCTGCACGACGAAGGTGCGTCCGACGGTTGGTCTTTTTCCCACAACTTGACCAAACCCGTAATTTCAACTGCTTGCGTGTTGCACCCTGAGACTGAACTTAGGGTGACACTGCCAATGTACCAGCGTTCATCATTGTTTGGCGCATTGTCGTTGTAGTCGGCAATCCCACAAAATGCTTTAATATTCTACAACTTTAACACCGTTATAACTTATCGTGGGGTTCGCGATTGTCTACACGGTATTGCTCTAACCTTCTAATTGCCATCACCAAACTCAACTTCATACGTGTAAAGGCTTCCACCAAACTGCCAATCTCATCATTAGAGACTTTCTCAAAATCAGCCTCCATATCACCCGTACTTACAGCTTCTGCAACCCTAACGACGCGTTTGATTGGTCGAACAACATACCGCTTCAGCCAAAAGTTAGCCATGTAGATGGCGATCGCAAAAATGATCGTCACAATACCCATCACCAAAATCAAAGATTGACGAGTGTTTTGCAAAACTTCATTCGTTGGTACAGAAACAATTTGAGTCCCCAGAACTTCATTCAATTTCCACCCCATACCATTTTGATCTCCATAGATCTTAATCATTTCCTTGGGTGCAACTTCAGGCGTACTGTGACATCTCAAGCAACTAGCATCATTGATAGCTAAGGGGCGAGCAACATAAAAGTATTTTTCTCCTTGAAAAGAACGGTATCCTGACGTTTGTTGCATATTTTTGTTCTGACGGAAATTTTGTATAATCTCTGTTTCAAAGCTATCAGCCATGTCTTGAGGATTAGTGGGTTTTAGCATTGCTTCTTTATACAAAAAGTCCTGATAGGAATTGTTATCTTTACGTAGGGCATCAAAGACTTTACGGGACGAATAAGCAGGGACAGTTTGCGGTAAAAACCCCTGATCCCCTAAACTCGCCTGCAACTGTGGAGTCACTTCATTGTTTGTATAATAACGAACACAGTTTAGAGTTCGCAACAGCAATAAAGCATTGGAAGTAATTTCATTTTGAGCTTTATAATTCAGGATATTAGCCAAAGCAATACCACTAAAAGTAATTCCTCCCACAAATATTACAAGTAGTAGTATGGTTAGCTTTTGAGCTAATGCTAAATTGTTAAGATTTTGTGAAAGTGTTCTTAACATATCTCTAGAATATCGTGTATAAATAAACTATGTTAATTATCAATCACAAAAACAAAGATTGAGAAGAACACATAAATCAGAGTCAACAACCCACCACTAATCGGAGTACCGATATAGTGGGGGCTTGAAGGAGCCTAGTTGACCAGACTAAGTTTTAATTAACTACGTTAGAGGCAAGAGTTAAAGACCTACCAGGGGATGCGTAGCTAGTTCCCTGCTCTAGAACCAAACGATTAAACAGATGTAGATGGGTTAAGTCAGTGTCGTGCGTGATAGTTACCGACCTCTAACATTGTCGAAGCTAACATTACCCAGAAATGGAGGGACTTATGTCCAAAGTGTTTGTAATAGATACTGAGAAAAGACCATTAAATCCAATTCACCCAGCACAGGCTAGACAGTTATTACGGAACAAAAAAGCAGGAGTTTTCAGGAATTTTCCGTTCACAATCATTTTGAAAGAATCGCTTTCTGATTCTTCTGTATCACCTTTGAAATTAAAGCTAGACCCAGGCGCAAAAACAACTGGAATTGCATTAGTTAACGACATTACAGGAGAAGTTGTATTTGCGGCTGAGTTAAAACATAGGGGTTTTGTAATTCGAGATGCTTTAACATCAAGACGGCAACTTCGTAGAAGCAGAAGAAACCGAAAAACACGATATCGCAAACCGAGATTTTTAAATAGAACTCGTCCTGAAGGATGGCTAGCTCCAAGTTTACAAAGTCGGATTGATAACATCAAGACTTGGGTTAAGAAGTTATGCCGTTTTGCGCCAATTGAAGCAATTAGCCAAGAACTAGTACGTTTTGATATGCAACTAATGCGTCACCCAAATATCGAGGGTAAAGAATACCAACAAGGCACTCTTGCAGGTTACGAAACACGAGAGTTTCTACTAGAAAAATGGAATAGACAGTGTGCTTACTGTGGGGCAAAGGATGTTCCACTTCAAATAGAGCATATACATCCACGAGCTAGAGGAGGAAGTAATTCAATCACCAATTTGACATTGAGTTGCTCTAAATGTAATACCAAAAAAGGTACTAAGGATATTAAAGATTTCCTTAAAAAAGACCCATCTAGACTAGAAAAAATCTTAAAACAAGCTAAAAGACCTTTGGCAGACACAGCAGCGGTAAACACAACCAGATTCGCATTGCTGGATGTTTTAAAAGCAACTGGACTGCCAGTAGAAACTGGTTCGGGAGGTTTAACAAAGTTTAATCGCAGTCAACAAAATTTAGCAAAAAGTCACTGGATAGATGCTGCTTGTGTTGGTAAATTAACCGCATCTCTAAACATTAAAGGTATCAAGCCATTGCTAATCACAGCGTCGGGTCACGGTTCAAGACAGTCTTGCCGTACTGATAAATATGGTTTTCCGTCTCGATACGTTCCTAGATTTAAATTTGTTAATGGTTTTCAAACTGGGGATATTGTTAAAGCTGTTGTAACCAATGGTAAAAAAATAGGTGAATACGTTGGACGAATAGCAGTAAGAACCACTGGTAGTTTTAATATTTCAACCAAAAACGGATTAGTTCAAGGCATTAGTCACAAGTATTGTAAAGGTATTCACAGAAAGGATGGTTATTCGTATGGTGCAAACTAAGAAATTAGAAATTACTCAACTGTTCCTTTCACGGTTTCTGCATAGCAGAAAAATGTTCAAGGAACGTTTCGTAATTTCCCCTCCATTCCTCCCGCCACTGATTCTGAGTACAGAATACAGTCCGGGTCTCCTGGAGGTTTAGATGATTCCAAGGATAAACTTGAGGAATTCAGTCAGGTACGCTTAGAATTCTTTTTTCAAGAGCGGAAGTTCCACAGGACAATAACCCGAACCATGACTCAGGAGTACAGAATTCTTCTTATTTTTTCTAGTTTCTGAATTCTGACGAATGATTTTTTCTTGATAAAACAAAAATCTTGTCAAAAAGCCAGGGGTTCTATCGAGACTAGGGCAACAAATAGAATCGCCTGTTTAAGGGAAAAATATATACAGTTTTTTCCAAGACAAAAGGTCGAGTAGCTATCTTTCTCTCGACCCTAACGATTATAAAAAATTTTCCCCCTCGAAAATTAATTTTACAACTCTAGCTGTTCAACGACTCTCGTTTTTTTGGAAGTTAGCAGCGAACCAAATACGACAACTGTAATGATGGTAAGAACAGCACTGGCATAAAAGACTCCTTGCATTCCCCAAGCACCGTAAGCAAGACCTGCGAGTAACGGACCTAACGCTCTTCCCAGTGATTGAACTGTAACATTGAGTGCCATAAATCCAGCCCGGTAGCCTTCTGGGGCAATTCCTGCTAACATTGCTTGCAGGGTTGGTAAAGCGAAGGCTGCAGATACACCAAATATAATACAGGGAATGATCAGCAACCAAGCGTTATGAGTTGCAGGCATAAGCAGTAGTGACAAACCACAGAGAAGAAAACCTGATATGATTAAGCTCTTTTCTGAAAGCTTAGTTGCTAAAAATCCCAGTTGAGAAGCAGTAAAGGAAAAAGCTATTGACTGACAGCAAATAATAATACCAATTTCTGCTACCGAGGCACCTAGTTGAGTTCCTGCATAGATTGGGATATACGTATAGAAAGTACCTAACTCAATTACGAATAAGGAAAACACCGTAAACAGTAGCCCAAATACTTGAGGATTTTTAATATTATCACAGGTATTTTTGAGATAGATGCCCAGATTCAAATTTTGGGTATTCTTTTGCTTGCTTGCGACCTTGAGCTTCTGAGAAATTAACAATGCTACTGGAAAGGCTAATACCGATAGTAAAAAGGGATATCGCCAACTCAACTCGCCTAAGAACCCACCCATCAGAGGATAAATTGTGGCAGCAATGCCAATCATTGCGGAGTTAAACCCCATCGCAGAAGTGAGCATTTTCCCACTATATAAATCGCTGATCAGAGTGAGTTCCAAAGACTCTAAACTAGCAGCACCTACACCTGTTAAAAACCGCCACTCCAATAAGCTGCGAAAATTATTAGCGCACGCGCATAATATTCCGCCAACCCCAAACACTAGCAGAGAAGGAATCAGGATTTTCTTCGTACCAATACGGTCGGCTAATGCCCCAAAAATCAGAGTACCAACTGTAGTTGGCATCAAAAATATTGTCATTACTAGCCCAATTTCTTGGGGTGGAATATTGAATGCTTGTGCAATGTTTGGCATTATAGGATTAATGCTAAGTATTCCACTAATAGCTACTAATGATATACAAATTATCAGAATCAGATTTAAATCAATCTGTAGTTCCTTTGCATTTTTACTGTTGATTATCTTTGCTAATGAACTCATGTGTTTATCTCCTGAAAAATTTTAATTTTAGGATATTGTGTTGTTGATTTTTAAATAATCAATCGTTTGTATTTGAGCGATCAATGGTTGAGAAAAGTAACAATTTTAAAAAATTTAGAGAAGCTAAATTTTTGTTGAATCCGAAAAATTGATAAACTTACAAACTATGCCAGAAGTTTTTTTGTACGCATTAAGCCTTACTTGATTTCCCCAACAGAAGTTAAGCATGAATGAGGTAACCTTTTGTATTTTTAATAGCTGTAACCATGCTTAATTTATGCAGTTTTGGGATAGAAATGGAAAAGATTGCCAGTATTGTGATCAGTTCAACCAAGAAGACTGAGTGCAGTGCCCTTGATGCACGAACTGTCTTAAAGTAAAGTGCGTCAATCGTATAACTATTAGTTCATTACCGGCAGAAAACGATAGTTATGCAGCACCAAGGCAGAACAAACGCATTTTTTTTTGAAAACGATGTGTGGGAGATCAAAGCGCTGAGTCCTTACGGACACGCTGCGCGTGCCTTCACCCGGTGGGAGCTTACGCGCTTACGCACTCGGCGTGGGGTGTGGGGCTTCGCCGTGAGTTCTGCCGAACGGTGTGGGGATCCACGACTGTGGATGCCTCATCGAAACCCAAAGTAGCGTTCAGACATAAATTTTTTTTCTTGGTGTTCCTTAGATCCACCCCACCTATGTCTTTTCTCCTCCGGTACACCCCAGTTTTTGTAACTAATAATTATGGCGACCTCATACTTTGACCAGAAGAGTGTATTATCCAATACCTCATGTGCTTAAAAACCGAATAATATCAAGTCCGGTAATAGAACCTTCTGTATTGCATGGTATTGCGTACGACTTATGCCCCTGAAGATGGTCGTACAATAGCTTGGTATGAATTACGCCAACTGCTCAAAGCGATTGATGGGACTCTCAAACAACAAGGTGGAAAGCTGGATATTTATAAGGGGTAGGTTGAAAACCCTGTGGCTTCAGCCCAGGGATGAAAACCACAACGTAGGCTTTAGCCTACAGTCACGTTTTCTTTTTAATTTGGGGCAAAGTTTTAATATAATCTCGCAATACTTCTGCCATAGATATTTGTTTGTCTTCAGCGTATTCTTGAAGCAAAATATATTCTTGGTCAGATAAATAAAACTGCATTTTTTTGCCTCTTGCCATTTGACACTTACTCCTATAACAGTTATTATTAGGAGTATAACAGAAAAAGCAAGGAGGTGATAACGCAGTGCTAGTTTTAGAGTACAAAGTAAAGGGTAAACAACAGCAATATCAAGCCATTGATGAGGCTATTCGTACTACTCAATTCATCAGAAATAAGGCTATTCGTTACTGGATAGATGCACCCAGAGAATCAAAAATTAATAGAATTGCTTTGAACAATTACTCTACAGCACTGCGTAAAGAATTTAAGTTTGTAGAAGAATTAAACTCAATGGCTTGTCAGGCTGCAACAGAAAGAGCCTGGTCAGCTATTGATAGATTCTACAGCAACTGTAAGTCTAAAAAGCTAGGTAAAAAAGGCTTCCCAAGGTTCCAGAAAGATAACCGCTCTGTTGAATACAAGACTAGTGGGTGGTCACTAAACCCAACTAAAAGACGCATCACCTTTACTGACAAGAAAAGTATTGGTGAAGTCAAATTATTAGGAAAGTGGGATATTCAGACATACCCTGTTAAGTCCATAAAACGAGTTCGACTAGTTCGTAAAGCCGATGGTTACTATTGTCAGTTTGCTGTTGATATTGAGGTTAGAACAGAACCAAGAGCAGGTGATGGTGAGTTAGGGCTTGATGTAGGACTTGAGTATTTCTATTCTGATTCCAATGGACATCATGAAGAAAACCCAAGATTTTTACGGAAAGCTGAAAAAGCGATTAAGCACGCTCAACGTCAGATATACAAAAAAGAAAAAGGAAAGAACCAACGACGCAAAGCAAGACAGCGATATGCAAAGAAGCATTTAAGAGTAAGTAGGCAGCGGAATGAACACGCGCTTGTAATAGCGCGTAACGTGTGCAAGCTTAACAGCTTAGTCGCCTATGAAAACTTGAACGTTAAAGGCATGGTAAAAAATCATTAGATATCTCCAAAATAGAAGCGTTCTGTGGTAAAAGAGTATAAAATTAACTTTTTTACCATAAGAATATGAGTAACGTATTAGGTTACATTAAAAACAACTCCCAGGAAACGCAGCGCTTGATTGGTCTAAAGTATGAGCAACTAGAACAACTAATAAATCAGGCGATCGCTTTACATATGCAAAAGCAACAAGACATAGAAGCAAAGAAAGTTAGAATCATAAATAAAGGGGGTGGTCGGAAGGTAAAACTATCTACAGAAGAGCAGATTCTCTTAACATTAATATACTTGAGACATTTAACAACATTTCAATTACTAGGTATCCAGTTTGGAGTGAGTGAATCAACGGCAAATGATACATTCAACTACTGGTTTCCACTCCTACAAGAACTCTTGCCATCAAGTTTACTTGAACAGGTAAAAAAAAATGCAAGTGATTACGAGATAGTTCAAGAAATTTTAACCGAGTACGAACTAATAGTAGATAGCTGTGAGCAGCCTAGAGAAAGACCTAGAGAGTATAAAGAGCAGAAAAAATATTACTCTGGTAAGAAGAAAAAGCATACTTTTAAAAATCAAATTATTGTTTTACCAGACGGTCAAGATATTGTTGATGTAATCGCGGGTCAACCTGGACCAAAAAGTGACATAAGTTTGTTCCGTGAAAGTCAAAAAACCTTTGACTCTAATCAAAGGTTTAAAGGAGATAAAGGTTATCAAGGAGAAATATCAATTAAGACTCCCACGAAAAAGCCGAAAAAAGGAGAATTAAGCCAGTTACAAAAAGAGAAAAACAAAGAAATGGCTTCAAACCGGATATTTGTTGAACATTTGATTCGGTTAGTTAAAATCTTTAGATCTGCATCCGAACGATTTAGGCTAAATCCACATAAATATGAGCAGGTGATTCAGACAATTTGTGGACTTGTAAGATTCCGAATTAGAGCTTTAGTTTTACCACTATGAAATAGTGAGAGACAACGTAGCTAAAATTTACTGCCAACTTGTTTTTTTTACTTTATTTTCAACAAGAACTATCTCAAAAGCTGGTTTTTGCGTGGAGAATGGCTGATGTTTGAAGTTAGCGATCGCCTGTTAAAAGCCAGTCATACAGAGGTTTTAGCATTTTTCGGAGATGTCTATTGTCTTGCCAAGTCTATTAATGATGTAGCTTGGACTCTATTCCGCCGTTGGTTAGAATATTTCGCGCTTGTGTTCAATACCACAGTTGTTGCTGTCAATCCTAGAATGACATCACAGAAGTGTTCAGATTGTGGAGCAATTGTTAAAAAATCTCTTTCAACTCGTACCCATAAATGTAGTTGTGGGTGTCAACTTCAGAGAGATGTGAACGCAGCGATAAATATTCTGAATCTTGCAAAAGCTAGGTTGGGACACAACCGAAGTAACGCTACAGGACTAGTGACCTCTACTCTAGTTGGCGAAAGCCTGCTTGAGCAAGTAACTAGGTTGAGTGTAGAATCCCCTGGTTTTCCGAGCAAATGAGCGGTAGCGAAATTTGTTCAACCAGGGGAGTGTCAAACGCAAGCCCACTTGGAAGAAACTTGCGATCGCCGGAGGCGGGGCTTTGCCCATCGCATTACCAAAGCTCTAAATGCACAATTGCTTTCTTATTAATAAACGGTACAGAACCCTATTTGCGTACTACAGTAATTGATAGGAGAAGTGGGTAATTGACCGTGGAGCTAACAACACGACAAGGACTTTCAGCAAGTATTCTCGGTTTAGCAGGGCGAGACTCAATGGATGCTGCCTATGTTGCAGAGGCGTTTGAGGCAGGGCTGAATTACTTCTTCTTCTATAATCTAGAATCTGAAAACTTTCTGGATGGATTAAAACTGCTACTAACGACAAAGCGTGAGCAAGTCTTAGTAGCAACGGGAACTCAAGAACGAGATGTGAGCAGAGTGCGTCATGAGTTCGACTCTGTGCGCGATCGCCTAAATATCGATGAAGTCGATGTGTTTTTTGCTGAATATATCTCTCCTGATGATGACATGACTCAGGTTGAGGCAATGCTTGATGCATTGCAAGAATGGAAGAGCAAAGGACTTATACGTTACGTGGGAGTCACGACTCATAATAGAGCGATCGCCCTAGAGATGATTGAGCGCAAAGCGTGTGATGTCTTGATGCACCGCTACAACATGGCACATCGTAAAGCGGAAGAAAATGTTTTCCCTAACGCTGAAAAAGCAGGCATTCCCGTGATCGCATTCACCTGTACACGCTGGGGGACATTGCTGAAAGGGCATCCTAACTGGCAGCATAAACCACCACTGGCAGCAGACTGTTACCGCTACGTGCTACGTCATCGTGCGGTACATGTAGCACTCACCGCCCCACAAAACAGGCAGGAATTAGAGGAAAACTTATCTGTTTTGCATGCACCTCAACTCTCCTTTGAAGAAGTAGCTTATTGGCAGGAATATGGAGACTTAATTTATGGGGATGGGCAAGATGCGTTTGAGACTCGGTGGATTTGAGAAGACAGATCAGCAATGTAAAGACGCGCCATGGCGCGTCTCTACACATCACCAAATCTCACTAAAAATCCTTAACTGAACCGTATTGGCTTATAAATCCTGAAGAACCCCACCCCGGTTTTGTCTTGCGCCAAAACTTCCCCTCCCCGCAAGCGGGGAGGGGATTAAGGGGTGGGGTTCCGACTGTATTGCAACGAAGTGAGAAGCGCGATATGCGATCGCTGAAAGCGGGCACTCCGTGCCATCGCGCTTGTGAGTGAAGTTGCTAAAAATTAGTTTCTTAATCCTTGCTAAACAATGGGTAGATATCCTGTCAAAAGCTGTATTCTACTGGATGACTTCTCTAACTGCATAAGTTGATTTGACTGACAACTATTGAAAATTTAGATAAGCCAACAATTAACCAAATTCATTTATTGACTAACTGTTTTTGTCAAAAACTATGTTCGAGAACAGATAGCATCATGAAAAAAATCTTAATAATATCCGCAAATCCTAAAAATACAGATAAATTGCGCCTAGACCAAGAGGTGCGGGAAATTAAGGCAGCGCTCAAACGTGCTAACAATCGAGAGCAGTTTGAAATCGTTACCTCCGAGGCGATACGAGTTGAAGATTTGCGCCGCGCACTGTTGGAACACCAACCGGCGATCGTTCACTTTTCTGGACATGGTTCAGGTAGTACTGGCTTAGCCTTAGAGAATAATGTTGGACAAGTGCAACTTGTGAGTACAGAATCGCTGGCGAGGTTATTTGGGTTGTTTCAGGGCAAGATTGAGTGTGTTTTGCTCAACGCCTGTTATTCGCAAGCCCAAGCAGCGGCAATTCACCAACATATTGATTATGTCATCGGCATGAATCAGGCGATCGGGGATATGGCTGCTATTGAGTTTGCCATTGGATTTTATGACGCATTGGGTGTTGGCAGACCTTATGAGGATTGTTTTGAAGTCGGTTGTGCTTCTATCGACTTACAAGGGATTCCAGAGTCAGAAACACCAGTACTCAAAGCAAGGCGGCGCTCATCGTCTTCTTTTGATGCAGAAACGAGTGGTGAACAAACACAACGCAAAACCAACTCCAGAGGTGTAGTGTTGGCATCAGAAGAAAACAACTCACAGCCAAGATACTCGGGTGGAATTTCCCAAAGTCTTAGTGGTGGGCAAATGTACGGTGGAATGCAGGCAGTACAAGGCAACCGCAACCAACAAACTATGAGGATTAAAAATACTGCCTCCGCTAATGAAAAACAACTCACCGAACAAGAAGTCATTCAGTTACTAGCAAAGATTGAGCAGTTGATTCAATCAACCTCTCAATTGCCAGAAGCAACAAAAGAAAAATCACTCAGGTATTTAGCAGCAGCCAAGGAAGAAGCGCAATCAGATGAACCGGATAAACAGTTAGCAGCCGGAAATCTCAAACGGATGACAGAAATATTAAAAACTGCAACGGAAACTGTCGCTACTTTTACTCAATGGGAGAATATTAAATTAATACTGATACAACTATCTGCTTGGCTGGGTGTTCCTAAGAATTTCTTTGGTTTTAGTTTATGAACCAACCTCTGCACAATCAGGAAAATTCGCTAGCCACCCAACAGCCAATTCTTCAGCAGCACGTGGAAAACGCCACATTGGGTGGTGGAATGATTGCGGCGATCGGCGATGATAATGTTCAGATTCAGGGTGACAGCAACATTGTTACTTTTAACAAGACAGAGATTCTACAAATTGCTGTTGAAGAGATTAAAACGCGTCAATTTATAGAAACTTCACCTTACAAAGGGTTAAAGAAATTTGAGCCAGAAGATAAAGACCTATTTTTTGGTCGTGACCAATTTCTCACAGGTTTGGTTAACGAACTAGAACAAACTAACTTAATTTTACTTTTAGGAGCTAGTGGTAGTGGCAAGTCATCAGTCGTGCGAGCGGGTTTAATTCCCTGGCTGTTACAGAAATGGCGATCGCGATTTGTACACCTGACGTTTACCCCAGATAGTGACCCTTTTGAATCTTTTTATGCCAGCTTACTCAGTAAATACAAGCAAACAGAAGCTCAAATCGCCCGTGAGGCTAAAGCTGGTACGCTCACTCAGGTGGTAACTCGCCTGAAGCAGCCTGATGATTATTGGCTTATCTTTATTGACCAGTTTGAGGAGCTGTTCACTACCAGTCAACCTGGTAAACGTGACCAGTTTATCGACAGCTTGGTGCAATTGAGTAAAACTAGGCAGCGTTTTGTCAAAATTGTAGCGACAATGCGGGCTGATTTTCTTGATCACTTAAGTCCTTATCCCCAGTTTGTCAAGGCTACAGATAAACATCGTCCATTCATTGCTGAGATGCAACGAGATGAGTTGCGGTTAGCAATCGAACAGCCTGCTGCTCAGCATGGGGTGGTGTTTGAGGTGGGATTGGTGGAGGAAATCATCAAAAATGTACAGGGACAGGCAGGATATTTGCCGTTGTTGCAATACACGCTGAATTTAGTGTGGGAAACAGAAGTTAAAAATCACGATATTCAGGATCGCACTCTCAATATCAATACCCATCGGCAGTTGGGTGGCGTGTGGGGCGCACTCCACCAACGAGTTGAGAAAATTTACAACAACTTGACAACAGAAGAGCAAACATGCGTGCAACGCATCTTTTTGAGGCTCGTTGAGATTGGTGGGGATGAAGAATCGGGAACTGAGTGGAAACCCGTCCGAAGACGGGCGATACGATTTGAGTTTAGCGATCCACTCGAACAAAAAGTGTTGACTCAGTTGATTGATCAAAACTTGTTAGTGAGCAATCGTCAACCTCATTCTGAAGTCTCCACCGTAGAGATTGCCCATGAAGCTTTACTGACATCTTGGACACGCTTAAATGAATGGATTGGAGAAAATCGTCAGGCGATCGCCCTCCGCAACCGTTTAAATGAAGATGTCGCACAGTGGCAAAAGACGAAAGCAGATGATGAACTGTGGAGTGGCTCAAGACTAGAGCAAGCCTTGGAACTTAGACAAAATGAGGCATTTAATCAGGTGTTGGGTGGCTTTTGTGACGCTGCCAATCAGTTTATTGATGCTAGTGTAGGACGACGCGATCGCATTCGACAACGAGAGATAAGGCAGGCTAGGAGAATTGCAACTGGGGCAGTGAGTGCTGCGCTATTAATAAGTGCTATAGGCATTTTTGCATTCGCTCAATGGACAGAGTCCCAAAAACGCAACATTTTAACCTTAGTCCAATCAGCAAAAGCGAATCTACTCGCTAATCAGCAGTTTGAAGCGATGATAGACGCTGTGAATGCAGAGCAACAAAGTAGACATTTGTTGTTTGGACGGAAGGATCTAAATGATCAGACTGTTGGTATGCTGATTTGGGTTGTGAGTGAGATTCGAGAACGCAATCGATGGCAAGGTATGCAGACAAGTATTTGGAAAGTGGCGTTTAGCCCTGATGGTCAACGGTTGGCAATTGTCGGACTTGACGGCAATGTAAAATTGTCTGACTTGACAGGCAAACTTACTGTCAAATTTACCACGCAGCAAGAAAAAGTTTTGAGTATGGCGTTTAGTCCGGATGGTCAGCGTATTGCCACTGCTGGCAAGGATGGTACGACTAAACTGTGGGATTTGGCAGGCCATCCCCTTGTCACGATTGCCACGCAGCAGGGAAGTGTTTCTAGCGTGGTGTTTAGTCCGGATGGTCAGCGTATTGCTACTGCTGGCAAAGACGGTACGACTAAACTGTGGAACTTAGTGGGCAAACCCATTACTTCGATTGCTACACAGCAGAGGGGTCTCAATGAAGTAGCATTCAGTCCAGATGGTCAACGTATTGCCACTGCTGGCGAGGATGGTATGACTAAACTGTGGAACTTAACGGGCAAACCCATTACTTCAATTGCTACACACCAGGGGAGTGTTTTGGATGTCAAGTTTAGTCCGGATGGTCAACGTATTGCCACTGCTGGCCACGATGGTACGACTAAACTGTGGGATTTGGCAGGCCATCCCCTTGTCACGATTGCCACGCAACAGGGAACTATTTATAGCTTGGCGTTCAGTCCGAATGGTCAACGGTTAATTACTGCTGGAGCTGACGCCAGTATAAAACTGTGGGATTTAACGGGCAAACTCATTACTTCGATTGCTACGCAGCAGAGCACTGTCGTGAGTGTGGCATTCAGTCCAAATAGTCAATGGCTAGCTACTGGTGGATCTGATGGTACTACTAAGTTATGGGATTTGGGCAAACGTGTGACTTCGATTGCCACACAGCAAGGAGCTGTTTATAGCGTGGTATTCAGTCCAGATGGTCAATGGTTGGCTACTGGTGGAGATAATAGCACCGCAAAACTGTGGGACTTAACAGGCAACACCATTGCTAGCATTCTCACACAGCAAGGAAGTGTCTGGAGCGTAGCGTTCAGCCCAGATGGTCAAAAGCTCGCCACCACTGGAAATGACGACACCGTAAAACTGTGGGACTTAGCAGGCAAGCCCATTGTCACAATTACCACACAGCAAGTGAGGGTCGAGAGCGTAGTGTTCAGTCCGGATGGCAAACAATTGGTCACTGCCGGAAATGACAGCACCATAAAACTGTGGGACTTGACAGGCAAGCTCATTACCACCATTGTTACGCAACAAGGAAGTGTCTATAGCGTGGTCTTCAGCCCAGATGGCAAACAATTGGTCACTGCCGGAGATGACAGCACCATAAAACTGTGGGACTTGACAGGCAAGTTCATTACCACCATTAGCACACAACAAGGAAGTGTCTATAGCGTAGTGTTCAGCCCAGATGGCAAACAATTGGTCACTGCCGGAGATGACAGCACTGTAAAATTGTGGGACTTGACAGGCAAGCTTATGACCACCATTGCTACACAACAGGAGGACATCCAGAGCTTGGCGTTGAGTCCACGTGGTCAACAACTGGCTACTGCCGCAAATGATGGCACCATAAAATTGTGGGATTTAACGGGCAAACTTATCGCTACCATCTCTATGCAGCAAGGAAGTGTCTATAGCGTGGCGTTTAGTCCGGATGGACAATGGCTTGCCGCTAGCAGAGCGGATGGCACAATAAAATTGTGGCAAATTGGTGATACCAAAGAACTGCTTACAAAAAGCTGCAATTGGCTATGGGATTACTTGCATAATACCAGTGAAAATCGCAGAGATAAAAACAGGAATCTCTGCGATGGTGTTAGAGAAAGTCGAATCAAGTAGACATCTCCAGAAACTATAGTGCCTCTCACTTTGTTGCAATACAGTTGAAATCCGCTCTATATTTTTTAGACATCTCCGAAAATTAATCTCAAAGCCTTACGCTGTCTGAACTAATGTTTATTTTGGAGGGACTTTTTTAACTTGGATTGGATTTCTGCTACGAGGACCAACACCTCCGTGCTTATCCATACGACCACGTGGATCTGGTAATGGTCTTGGTGGCCACTTCATTCCATCTAAAGCTTGAATAGCGGCGTCCTCACCACGGTCTAACTCTACTGTTATTATTTGATTCATGACTTCAAATTTCTGAAGATTGCCAAATTTTGAAAATCTAGCTTTTAGCTCAGCTAATTGAGCATCAGTCACATCGGAAGGTAGATCACTCACCTGGATAGTCATATTTTAGCTAGATATATAGAATATTTTTGGATGTCGAACAACTTTGATAAAAGTTGTCCTTCTCAATCCTTAAATAAGTTTCACTGAAATCAACTTATGCACTTTTGAAAGCGTTGCTGAATTAAAGTATGAATTAGGCGATCGCGCGGAGCGCAGTACTGTTACGGGCAATTGTAGGAATATAACCATACTTTAGTCACTAACAACCTGAATTTCATCAAGTCGATTTATCACCACATCCGCACCTTTGACATTCTCCGCCTTCCCTACCCAAGTAATACCAATGCAACCAGCAGCTTTGGCATTACGCGCCATTTGCATATCACCTACAGAATCTCCTACCATCAGCGTGGCACTTGGTTCCACTCCTAAAGCTTGGCAAGCATTCACAAATAAAATTGGATCTGGTTTACTCGGACCTTCATCAACTCCCATTTCCAATTGAATGTAATCACTCAATTGATGATTTTGGACAAACGCACGCACTTCTTCGGTTGTCGCGGCTGAAAGAATCCCCAATTTCAGTCCTGCTTCCGATAGAGACTTTAGCACTTCCAAGCTACCAACAAACAAAGGTGAAGGAGTCTTACCAACATATTTTTCCGCGTCTTCCAAAGCTTGACGAGATATCGTTAAAGATTCAAACCATCCCCGCCCAGTTTCCGCAATATAAGCAGCTGCGGCGACTTCTGTTTCGCGACGACTCGCCACCGAAATTAAACCCGCTGGATCGAGGCGATCGCCATTAACACCAAACGCCATTAACAATGGTTCCCCAATACCAGGAATTTGCGCGTCTATCATTCGCGCTCCTCTTTGTGCGAGAGTACGCAAATAAGCTTCAGAATCTTCCAGAGTCCCGTTTTTATCAAAAAGAATCGCCTGGATATTGGAAAACGTTACATTTCTACACTTAATTGTTGCCAAAATAGACCTCTCGCGATCGCCTAACCAAGAATCATTAAAACCTGTTTTCCGTAGTATTTCACTAGCACTCACCCAAGTTGGCTGCGCTCTTTGGAAGCACTTTCTCCCCTATAGTAGAAGCAAATATGTTTATAAAAACTCATTTGACAGCCCTATGGCTCGTACAGGTTATACCCTACCAGTATTTGCAGTAGCGGCGGCTAAAGCTGCTTTGATGCATCTGCGTGAAAAAATCGATTCTCAAGTGTCGGTTGAGATTGACCTCCTGCCTGAAAAAGCAGAGATTCCCATTTCTCAGGTTGCAGCTTTAGATGCTCAAAGTGCCTTAGCAGTGACACTGAGCGATCCAGGTGATAACTTAGATTTAACAAGGAACACGCCCATTTGGGCTTGGGTGAGGTTGTCCGAAAGCCAATCTCAAGCCCTGATTTTAGAAGCGGGTGAGGGTTTGGGAAAAACAGCTTCTGGAGAAGCAGCAATTTACAACTATGCCCGTCGCTTGTTTGATGCTAATTTACTACCTCTCATTCCCCGAGAGCAAACGGCAACGGTGACGATTATTCTTCCCGAAGGTCGTCAACTAGCGAAACGTACCTCCAATGAAGCCTTTGGTATTTTAGAGGGATTGTCTTTATTGGGAACGAGTGGAATTTCTCAACCGCTGTCTGCGGCTGATCACCTAGAAGAATTTCGACTGTCGTTGCAGGATAAGGTCAAAGTTTGTCCTAATCTCGTATTTTGTATTGGTAGCAATGGTATGCAAGTCGCACAACGTTTAGGCATACCAGAATCGGCAATTGTGCAAACAGGCAACTGGATTGGTGCCTTGTTGGTAGAAGCTGGACTATACCAAGCAAGTTCTGTTTTGTTGCTGGGATATCAGGGTAAACTAATTAAGCTGGCAGGTGGCATTTTCAATACATCTAGTCATTTAGCAGATGCCAAATTAGAAATTATTAGTGGAGCGGTGGTTACAGTTGGCGGTGATATACAAGCAGTGCAAGCAGTTTTAGATGCCAAGACTGCTGATGCAGCACACAAAAAATTAATAGAACTGGGACTGGCAGAATCAGTATTTGGGATACTGGCGGAAAAGATTAGTCAGAAGGCTCAAGCTTACGTGCAAAAATATGCCAATGTTCCCCTTAAAGTTGGGACGGTTTTGTTTGACCGTAAAGGCGAAATTATCAGCCAAGACTCACAAGCAAAAGAACTGTTAGTTATTCAATCGTCAGATTAGTCGTGCTAGTTGAGTGATTTTGTTGCTGAGATTTACGCAGCGTGATAAATGCAAGAATAGCCACAACTGTCAGATAAATACGTTGTAACCAGGCATTACTCAAGCTAAGGGTCATACGCCCTCCAATAATTCCACCTATAAACATAGCAAGACCAAGAATCATACCTAGTTGGTAATCTACTATTCCATGCTTTATAAATATTAGGGTGGCAACAAGTGAGGAAAATACATTAATGACTTTGGTCGTAGCTATTGCTTGAATAAATGTCATACGAAATAGCATAATGTAGGCTGCTGTTAGCAAAGTCACGTAACCGCCACTGAAAAAGCCACCGTAAATACCAAGCACGAAAGTCACTATATACCCTGCTATTTCTGCTATCCGTGAAGGTATTCCCACAGATGGAACGACTCCAGCATTTCGGTTGGCAATTGACAGCACAGCAACTGCAATCATTGAAATAGAAATAATAAGTGGCATTGATTTTGACGGCACAATAAGAACAAGCAATGCCCCTAAAATTGAGCCAGCCAGTGTTAGAACTATCAGTAGTGGTAAGCGAAGTGTATCAATCACTTTTTTACCAATAAAAGGCAATGTGCCACCAATACTCATTAAGGTTAACGCCAGCATATTAGTCGCAAGGGCAGTGCGCGGTTCAACTCTAAACTCAAGCATGACTGGCACGGTAATGAGGGAAGTGCTACCAGCAATCACACTGATAATGCTTGCTATTAAGAAAACAGCAGCAAGCATGATTATTTGGATAACAGTCATGAGATGTTACTTTTATAATGAATTTATTTTTGAGGAATATCCCGGTTAGGAACAGTAATTAAAAGCTTTTCATTACTGAAGATACAGTAAGTTTTTGATTATAGCAATGCAGAGAAAATTTAGTGCCAATTCAAGATTCTTTTGCCAACTTAGTTAGTACCAAATTCATGATAATTGGTAACAACTAAGTAGGTATAAGTTAGAGAAAAAGATGCTGAAATTTGGTTTCAGCATCTCTAATTAAGGAAAATAAAAATAATAAAGTAAGCGCTTCTGAAATTATTTGGTAAATTAGATTTTGTAGGGTGGGCAATGATGTTTGCTGCCCAGTAGTACCAGATTTAGTGAGGATTGCCCACTCTACTAAAAATTTCTTATTAAATTATCAAAGGAAATCAGTAGAAATTCAAGTTGCACGGCATTGCATTAATATCCTTCTTCGTTTTATTCTGCTATGTATGAAACGTCTTCTTATTCTTGGCGGAACAAGTGATGCAGCAGAATTGGCAGCTAAAGCCTCGGCTATCCCAGAGGTAGAAGTTATCACATCTCTAGCAGGTCGCACCAGTCAACCACAAGCGCCAGCAGGAATGCTGCGTATCGGCGGTTTTGGCGGTGAAGCGGGGCTGGTTGAATACCTGCGTGATGCCAAAATAGATGTGCTCATTGATGCGACTCATCCCTTTGCCGCGCAGATGTCTTTTCATGCCGCCGCCGCCGCCACAATCTGTAAAATACCGCATCTGATGCTCATCCGTCCAGCATGGGAGCGTCTTGCTGGTGACCAATGGGTTGAAGTTGATAGTGTAGAAGCCGCCGCCGCCGTATTACCTGAATTTGCCAAACGGGTATTTCTAACTATCGGTAGGCAGCAACTTGCTCCCTTTGCCAGTCTGAAAGATATTTGGTTTTTGATGCGGCTGATTGACCCCCCCGCCTCTGATGCATTGGTGCCATCAGGAATGATATTGTGCGATCGCGGTCCCTTTGCCCTAGATAATGAGCGCAAACTTTTAATTGAACATGAGATTGATACTATAGTCAGTAAGAATAGCGGCGGTGATGCTACTTATGCCAAGATTATTGCAGCGCGGGAGCTTGGGATAAGGGTCGTGATGGTGAAGCGTCCAGCAACTCCACTAGGAGAAAAGGTGAGTGATGTAGAGAGTGCTGTGGCGTGGTTAGTAAATCAGCTATAGAGTGTTAGCATTTGGATGAAGTCACCGAGTAGGTGTTGACCAATGACAGAGGCAAGACCTCAAGCCGAATCAAAGCGTAAGGTACTGCTGTATCCTGGCGAAGATGGTTATTTTGTCGTCGAGGTACCGAGTTTGCCGGGTTGCATCAGCCAGGGGAAAACTCGTGAGGAAGCTCTAGCGAATATTGAAGAGGCGATCGCTCTCTACATTGAAGTTCTACAAGACCGAGGTGAACCTGTTCCAGAGGACAGAGTTGAAGTTGTGCTGGTATGAGTAAACTGCCTGTCGTTTCAGGTGCAGAATGTTTGAAAGCACTTGAGAAAATCGGCTTTGTCGTGAATCGGCAGCGTGGAAGTCACATCATTTTAGTTCGCGAAGAACCTAAAACGACAGTCACTGTGCCACAGCATAACGAGCTAGACCGAGGGACATTGCGTGCGATTATCCGGCAAGTGGGTTTGACCGTGGACGAGTTTGTTGAACTACTGTGAGTAACACAAGGGCGATCGCCCCACCGATAACCTTGATGCAACTGCGATCTCCCGATCAACTATATGGCAATACAGTTGAGTTAAGGCTGAAAGCGTCATTAATAATACGAAACCAGGGAGCTTTAACTCGTAGTCCAGTCCCTGGGTGTTTTGGTTTTTTCGAGCAGAATTTTGATACAGGTTTTTTTACAACCCTGGGATTGTTTCGCCGATCTCCCGCGAAATTTTTCGCTCTCCAACTGGCTACGAAACGATGAATCAAATTAGAAAGGGACATGTGTGTGGAGTTGCAAAAGGGGATACTTTAGGGCAAGTCAAATTTATTGCTCAAATTTTTGGAGTTGCTGCCTAATCTGCTTCCATACAAGTAGTTATTCTGTCTTCGATAACTTTTTGCAACACAACCTTTAGAACTTGGTTGCACAGACGCGGGTTGCCCACGTGTTCCCGGTCGCTGCATATTGACCATACATCCAGACGATTGAACTATCTCCGCCATCACGACAGATGCCGAAGTAGTCTCCCCAGCGACCTCCTGTGTAGGACCCTTCACCAGCCTTGACCAGTGAACTGCCTTGCAAATCGTTTGCAGCGTCACTCACCTTACGCCCGGTTTGGCGCATCTGTCCGTATTCATCGGCAGCAGAGCGACTGAATACCACATAGGCGTTGCGTGATATATCCGTTTGGATAGCTGGGTAAAAGTAGTATTTCCCTGAAGTACCAAACGCATTCTGCTGCATGATGGTTTTAGAGGGAATGTCGATTTCGTACCACTGAAGAGCGGAGCGAGCTTCCGAGTCCCCTGACCAAGTGAACTTCGTTGTATGGGCAGTCCAGACCCGCTGAGTGTTACCAACATTTTGGTAGATCGCATTCAAGAGACGAATATCGCCCGTATCAATCCGAACACTGCTATTTAGCTGTAGGGCATCTGGAGGTAAATCATAGTTCCGGCAGCTGATAGAGGTCTTATTTAAGCTAGGGCTACCACCGGATGTCCAGAACGCTAGTGGATTAGTTAATGTCCAGAAAGTCAACGAACTGCCAGAGGGCCAGAGGCTGTTAACAAGATAAGCATCTGGGTTCCCCCCCGTTCCTCGGAAGTGAACCGCCGGTTGCACACTAAAGGCAACGCTATCATCCGGATTTCTCAGATCCCAGAAGTCGTACCATCGAATCGACCCACCAGCGTACAATTCCGATTTGTTCAAAATCCGGAGCTTCACATACTGGAAGCCGCCACTTCCACCAATCTGGAACATGTTGCAGGCAATGTAGATTGCCTGCGTATCAAACCCAACCATGGGATAATCTGCCCAGTTGCTGGTTGCCGTATTGCCATTGAGAGTTGCATCTAACGCCCATATCCAATAACCATTCGCTGGATCAGAGCCTTGAGACACTGCAACCATCAACCAAGAACCGGCAGGAGAATTTCGGCGTGCAGGTACGATGACAACCCATCGTCCGGTGTAATGGTCGTAAAGCACGCGCGGATCGAAGAGGGATGCCCCCGAAGGTAAAACTGGACTAAATAGCGTGGTCATGTTGGGCCACCGGAACCGCAGCGCACCCCCTTTGGTATAGCCAGCCAAGTCTGTGTTAACTGCAACCAGGACATCATTGGAACCGACTGCGATCGTACAATCTGGTGGTTGCCAAGGGGTTTGAGGAATGCCATCAAACGATGCCACAAATCCTGGGGCCGCTGCTACAGGTCCAAGGGCGACCGTTTCTCCTTCAGGAGCTTCTAAAGATACCGCCTCTACTTCCCTATCCTGATCGACGGTTGTGAGATCGACCAAAGCACCCACACCAGCGGATTGAGGATCGGGTTCTCTAGCCGCTAACTCCAAAGCACGATATTCTTCCATCGAGACAGGGAAGCGAGTGGTCATCCATGTGGGTCGTGCCGATCTGGGCGGCAACGCTACTAGCTCCTCAACGGTCAAATCGCTAGGTTGACGAGCAGCTCCGACTACTGGGATGCTGCCAGCATGACTTTCGGACATATTGACTCCTCAAGTTTGGTGTTTCAAGAGCGGATTTTAACGTTGAGACTCGTCCGTGCCTGCTGAAACGTCACCTGCCTGGGAATCAACGGAGCCCTTCTCTTCACCCAAGTCCGTAGGATGAGTTGCTCTTTCCTTGAGCCTACGATATTCCTCCGGTGACACAGGTACACCAATCGAAATGGGTGTAACTTTCGGGAGTTCTTTCTGCTCAGCGGCAGGAATTGGATGAGTCGATTGGGGATTAACGGATTGCCCTTGACTTTGGCCTGCTGCCGATGGGGGATTATATGCTGTTTGATCAGATGAATGTGTATTTGCCACGGCTTGACCTCCTAACTCAATAGGCATGGCTAATACTGTTATCCTACTTCCCAGAAGAACCGTTAGTGGGAGCAGCATCCCACACAGAACAAATTTCCTTCTTAGGGCATAGGCTAGCAGTTTCCTGGGCAGTAGACTTTTCAACAAAGCATCACGGAATAGTCCTTGCATAAGTCAGATATCTTCCATACAAAAGTTTTTCTTGACCATAAGTATATAGATGGAGAAGAACAACAAAGGTTTCCTAGAGAAACTTATTGGAAGGTATGACCAAGGTGAATACAATTTCTAGCGGGCGTTGGATTTGCGAATTAGCTTCTGACTCGCAAAATCTAATACAGACCAAACCCCTAACATGGCTAGGAGCTCAAGACCAAAATTATAAAACTTGAAAAATAATTCGGCAATGACTAAGGACACTAGAAAACTAGATAGACTAACTTGTGCAATTCCCTGACGGAAAAACGATCCCAAGATAGACCGGTTTCCAATCACTGAGCAAGCTATGAAATCTAAAACAAGCCAAATTCCTACAAAGATAAGGCTTTCTAAAGTGAAACTCTCTGGGAAAAGATGTAGACGTTCAACGAGATTTTCAACAAATACTTCGGTCGAAAAAAAGGCTACCACCAATAGAAAGACTTGTAGAAATAAATCTTTTGCTCGGTGACGTTCACGCAGTAAAGTGTACATTGCTAAATTTTATAGACAGTACAAGCAAATCGGGTAACGAACATAAAATACGTCGCTAAATTTGCCAGGATACCAAAGTTGATATTATGCAACTTTACCAAGCAAATCTCTGGGTGTATGCAAACTAGAAGTTAAAGTCAGCAAAATACAAACTTAGATTGGCATAAGCTTTTTAAGTTATGCCTTTTGCTTTAATAATGTCAGTTTAAAACACAAGTTGAGACCACAGTTAAAAAATTAAATTTAATTTTTAAAACTAAATAATTGGTTATATTTTTAAATAGCTAGTCATCTTTTTGTTGGAACTGAGATCTTGCACCATTCTCAATTAGCCGTACTCCCAGCCATGAATAGCAAGGTCTAAACCTTGTTGGCGAGCCAATTGTCAAAGTCGTTTCATCTGGGTATTGAGCCGAGATATGACCAAAAACCTGCAAGATACCCTGAAAAGGCTTGATTTTCCGTTGTAAATAATGGCTTTTTTGACTTTGATGTAGCAATTTTTTAAATCCTCACAGAATAGGGGTTTTCAAACCATCTTGGCGGAAATTGCACACATCTCGGCTCAATACCAATTTGTCCGTTTTGTATCCGATACGGAACCTGACTTTTTCCGTTAAGTCTGGAAACATGGAAATAGTAAGGGTTTTAAGCCACGGTCAATTCTCAACAATTTATATTTAATGATAATGGGTAACGAGAGAATAGGACTTTGGTATAGGGGCATCGTAAGCGATCGCTCCGCCAAAAAGATAACGGGAAAAGTCAGATACGGAACAACTCTGCCAGCTTTGCAGCACCAAACGCAACAGGCGCGTGTGGCTTCTCCGAGGGGTGCTGGTGCTCGTTCATAAAACTAGCTCCTTTCAGAAAAATGACAAGCAGTTTTCCACCGAAGTGTTTATAAGGTTAATTTAGCCACATCAATTTTACCATTACTAACTTAGCTGAACATTTGGAGAGTATTAGTCATGAGAAAATTAATAAATATTTAAAAACAGAAAAGCTAACCACCTGATGAAATAATCGGCTCATTACCCCTGCCCCTAATCGCTGCCGAGATTGGGGGAAAAGCTGATTTACATGGCATTTACTCATTCACAACCAGATAGCGGGTTAGTTTATCGTCTGGAATAATACTAGTGCAGGCTAAGGATGTTAGGTATTATCTGCATTTTTTTAAAATCCTTCTACTACAAGGTTCGTTGAACGTCTATTCCCTGCTTTTTTGTACTGGCGCGGCTAGCGAACCCTCAGAAAGACCAGCTTCACGCAAACGAAAAGCACCGATATTCCGGCTGAGTACTGCCAACCCCGCCAAGTGCGCCTGTAAGCCAGCCGTACTAGCGCAGCAATCAGTGAGTACGATCGGTTCAATGCCAATGTCGAAAAAATCCATCGCGATTTTCAACACACACATATCAGTGTCAATGCCGACGATGAAAACCCGTTCAACAGACTGCTTCATAAGGTAGTCTCTCAGTTCATCCGGTATGCCGCACAGCCCCAGCTTAGAAAAAACTCTTTCCGGTTGAACCCAGGGTTGTAGTTCTGGGACAATATCAATTTCTGGCTCATTAGCACAGCTGTGCCAATCAAGGAATTTCTGGTACGGTCCATCAGCTGCGTTGACGAAGCGAGTGAATAAAACTGGTGCATACTCATTTCGCTCGATTAAACGAGCAACTCGTTGCCCGATGTGATGAGTGAATTCGTTGACAAAACCGGATTGGACATCAACGATGATTAATGGCTCAGACATTGTTTAAGCGATAAAAAACAGTGTAAAAATAGGGCTTCTCGTTTGGATGAACTAATTATTTATCTGTGTCCATCTGTGTCCATCTGTGGTTCTTATTTCTTGATGTATTGCACTCAACTCGCGAACCCTTAACTGATCTGTATATGTGTGCCGATCGCTGGATAATTAAATGATTCCCAGGCATTACCACCGCGCAGGAAAACTTCCATCCAGCGCGTATGTTCGCCTTGTCCATTTGTCCAGCCACTGCTACCAGGCGCAAACGCTAACTGTCCGGATTCGACGGCAAAGCTGCCATCACTCTTGGTCGCTTCCAGTTCCCTCTCGCCAATCTGCAAACGCACAGCCTGGCCTTCGTGCGGCTTACTAGCCTCATGTTTAATTGTGGTTTTCAAGTTGCCGTAGCCGTCAATATAGGCAATACAATTGGGCGGTACGTCGGGTATATCAGAAGGGGGAATCTCCTGATCTAGAGCATCAGGTTGACCCAGCGCAATCGCCCCTGCCGCCTCCGGAAACAAGTCGCGAGAACGAAACTGTGAACCTTCAGCTGCTACAGCCGCCCAGCGCAACTCAACTGCCAGATCGCGCACGAATGAGAAGGCATAACCAGCATTAACGCCGATAACACGCACACCCGTTGGCAGGCGTGCAAAAGCAAGACGCTCACCCGCATTACCAGCACGCGCCTGTTCATCATCTTCTCGCGGCGCAACGTTGTGGTAAATAATTGTCCCGGCGGGGGCTTTATTCAAGCCCAACTGGGCGATACAGAATCCTGCCGCTAGGGTGGCAAAAGGAGGCACGGGTGTAAGTATCGGCTCAGCATCCGGTAGATAGAGTTTGAGGCGCTGCACGACTTCTGCAAAGGCGAGGTAGCCAAAGCCGTAATCGGCGATGATGTGAACTAGCATAAAATTTTGTCCTGTATACTCACGCTACCCCTTTTGCCGTTTCTCGAACGATTAAATCAACGACATCTTCCAAACGCCCGGTTCGCTTGTAAACTTCGCGCTGCCGTGTTGCGCCGTTCCCTCGCTGCATGGTTTCATGGACAAGAGATGAGACTTCATCCCATTCTCCATACTCTTCAAGCGATGGACGCACGAAGGCGAGAAAGCTCTCAACCAGCTCACGCGCCCTTACAGCTTTCATAGCGCCAACGTCGATTAAATCCTCATCTAATCCATAGCGTGCGGCACGCCAAATAGCAGCGCGTATGAGTTCGTGGCGCACGGCAGGAAACGGTTCATCCCGCATTGCTTGTTCGTAACAAGTCCGCGCCAAAGCCCGCACAAGCCCCGCCACCATCACCGCTTCATCCACCGTTTGGCAGATATCCGTGACTCGAAACTCTATTGTCGGGAAGCGTTCTGACAAACGCACATCCCAGTAAATCTTCGTCGCCTCCTCTATAGTTTTCGTCTCCACCAGAGCCTGTACAAGCGCTTCGTACTCGGCTAATGACTCGAATATCAGCGGCGGACCAGATAGGGGCCATCGGCTCCAAATCTCGGTACGATAACTTGCATAGCCTGTATCCGTACTTAACCAGAAGGGCGAGGACGCCGACAGTGCCAAGAGCGGGGCAAGCCATACACGGGCACGGTTCATCACCTGGATGGCAACAGAGCGATCGCTTATCCCCACATGCACGTGACAGCCAAAGATAACTAGCTCACGGGTGAGTTGTTGATAATCTCGCATCAGCCCTAGATAACGTTCTTTGGGCGTGAGCTGCTGTTCATCCCAGTGCGAGAACGGGTGCGTCCCGGCGGCGGCAATTTGGTTACCGTCTTTGGCAGCAGCGGCAATCACTTCACGTCGCAAACGAACAAGCTCAGAACGCACATCCGCAAGTGTTCGACAGATGGGCGTACCAATTTCTATCTGCGATCGCTGGGCTTCTGGCTGCACCTCAGAGCCAAGTGCTTTCTCAGCTTTCGGGAGAACGTGTTCCACACGCGAACTCAATTCCCGTGTCACGGGGTTGATAATTTGATATTCCTCTTCAACACCAATAGTGAATTCTTCAGTTTGGGATGGCATAGCTTGTGTCCTTCGCTTGTTCACGAACTTTGTTAGCGGGAGCGAGAACTTTAAAATTAATGGGTTCAGGATTGGGAAACCCTTTTAAACGCTTGGTGTACTTAGTGCCTTTTGGTTAGACCCAAAGTAGATATTGCTCAATTCTTCCAAGGAAACATCTGTCTGCGGTTGTGGATTAAGAAAGTAGGGATGGATTGGGAGGAGTTGATCCCGACTGCGTCCCTGTGGTGAGGAAACCATCTGCTCGATCAGGGTCAGGTAGTTCTCGGCGGTACTTTCCCAGGTGTACGTCTTCAGCACCCGCTGCTGACCAGCCTGAGCAAAATACTCCCACTGTTTTTCATCGCATAGCAACCGCTCCAAGCCTCGTGCAATATCAGCTGGGTCTTCTGGGTCAACGAGTACGCCATATTCGGTATCTCCTTTTCGCAGGCTCTCGCTGGGACCACCGTTCTGAGTTGCTACCACTGGTAACCCCGCAGCTGCCGCTTCTAAGGGAGCCAAGCCAAAGGGTTCATAGAGCGCAGTCAGCGCAAACACCGAGCGCCGTTTAGCCATAAACCGATAAGTTGCAGCGAGTGCTTCTTGTCCTTGTTCTGACAAACCAAAGGCACTGATCTTGCCCCACAAGTTGTTTTCTTCGACCACCTCCCGGATGGGGGCTAATACCTCTTCAGTCACGTCGTCGCTCGCCTGCTCTCGCAGCGGATCGTCTAGCCCCCCTGTCAGCAGCACCAAGTTAGCTCGTTCCTGAAGCGTTTGACTCATTGCGAAGGCTTGCACTAGCCCTAATACGTTTTTTTTAAGCTCTAATCGACTGGATGCCACGATACTGGGCAAATCCCGACGTGACTCTGCAATGTCCCGTGCCAATCGCTCCTGAATGAACTGGTAAATACCTTCCTCGTTTTCGGAACGCGCCTCGGCACCGAAGATGGAGAAATCTGCTCCTGGTGGAATCACCGCAAAGCGGTTGTCGTTGTCTACGTCGACTGCATCACGATAGACAGGGTGAGAGTACTGTTCAAAGCGTTCTTGTCGTGTACTGGTGATATTAATAGCCGAACGATTCATGCTCAGGCGTTCAGCTATGATGCGGTATCTGAACTGGAATTGCTCGTCTATTTGCGCCAGATTCTCTGGAGTAACCTCTAGTTTGTCTATCTTTTGGGCACCAAGAGAATGAGCAGTAAAGGTGAAAGGTATGCCTGTCTCCTCCTCAATCAGAACGCCGCACAGTCCCCCATCGCCGTAGTGAGCAGTCATAGCATCGGGTAAACCGCCCTGCTCTTGATAAAATTTCAGGATGTTGGGTACCCAATCACTCACTAGATGAGGCCACAAAAACTCTTTAGGCAGAAATTCTTTTGGTCCTGCTGGTAAGCGGATGATGCGGACATTATCGACGCCTGGATAAGTGTCAAAAGGTTCAGCAAACTCTGGCCACTCTGGGTCAATAATTTGGCGGGTAAGAATATCAACTTTGTGACCCTTTTGAGCTATTGCTATAGCAACTTGCTTGACGTAGATCAGCTGACCCCCAAAATCGGGATGTTTCGTTATATGATTATTGCCTGAATCAAAGTTGCCCTGAGGGTTGAGAAATCCAATGTGCATCGCCCACTTCCTAATACAGGTTAATTTCCGAGTTTAGACTTCTGCCCAAAGACGGCAGCACAACAGCTTGGCGAGCCTATTGAGACTTTCCAAGACCGAAGAGCGCAGGCAGTGAGGCTCTACATGAGCGCCATTAAAAAGTAAGTCAAAGGGCTTTCATAAGTTCCCTTTGGCGTACACCCAGCCGATTCGCGCATTTTCCTAATGCTTAAGTTAATGGTTATTGCGGCTCGCTCACATATATCGGATGACATAAAGTCTTGTCCTCTTCTATCCTTGTACCGCAGTTTGCGTGAACTCACTCTTTGTAGGACTGCAGCCCAGTGTTAGACCTTCTTCCATTTTGGCTTGTAACTGAATCGCGTAATCAAAAGAAGAGCGCCGACAGACACTAGAGCTACAATGGAGACCGAGTATAACTAACTATTGCCACAAACTTCATTTTTATGGCACATATAAATTCAACGTGGCATAAAAAGTGGATCTATGGTCGAATCATCTAAATATGTTGAAGTCCATCTGGGTCGCCAAGGGCGTTTGGTGATTCCTGCGGCTCTGCGGCGGCTGTTAGGTTTTGAGGAGGGAGATACACTAGTCGCTCGTTCTGAAGAGGGGCGGCTAATTTTGGAAAAGCAGGAAGCGATTAAACAGCGGCTGAAGGCTCGGTTTTCGCAACTGCCGAAAGGGATAAGTCTGGCGGATGAGTTGATAGCGGAACGACGCGAGGAAGCCAAGCGGGAAATGGGCGCATGACGGTGGTTTTGGATGCGTCTGCTTTGCTTGCTTATTTGCAGGATGAGCCTGGAAGTGAAGCCGTTGAAGTCGTGCTGGCTGAGTCGGTGATTTCGAGTGTGAATTGGGCTGAGGTGGTGCAGAAATCTGTGGCTGCGGGTGTAGTCATCGATGGAATGCGCGAGGATTTGGAAGCATTGGGGCTGATGATTGCTCCATTTACTCCTGAAGATGCCCAGATGGCGGGGATATTGTGGTTGCAAACTCGACAGGCTGGTCTGTCTTTGGGCGACCGCGCTTGTTTGAGTTTGGGAATGGGGCTTGATGTTTCAGTTTTGACGACCGATCAGATTTGGGCAACTCTCGGTTTGTCTCTCAATGTGCGTGTGGTTCGGTGATTCACTGGGTCATACACAGACACAACCAAAATCTGTACTTTTATGATTGTGCTTCCCCTACAGAAAAAGCGAGTCTCCAAAGGAGAGGCTACGCCAACGCTCCATCGATAACCCTAATGCAACCGCGATCTGCCCCACCAATCAACGGCAGTACATCAACTGGTTTGTGCTAAAGAACGTACACTTAGAATTTCATCGGCACGTAACGCTTCAATAGCAGATACTGGAACAGCAACCACAGCAATTGACTCACCCACTGCGTTGAATACCTCCAGTACACACCCGTCTTCTCCACCAGTAGGATGAGGAACCAAATCAATTAACGTTGCAATATCACCCGCTTTAAGCTGATGCTCTGGTAAGTCGAGAGTTAAAGCAACCTCCTTATACAACTCAAGCGTCATGACGAGACTCCTTACGAGGTTTGAGGGTGACAAACTGAAATTTGCCGTCACTTTGTCGCTGTAGCCAAATTGTAACAACTGACAAGTTCACTCCATTGATGCCGTTCAAATCTCCTTCAACACGGTAGAAGATACCATATTCATTAGTTCCATCTTCCACAGCTTCCACTGACTCAGCAAGTGAGGAAATAGCTGCCCGCAATGCTTCCGGATTTTCTTGACTGAATCCAGCCTGCGCTAGAAACTTGGATTTATCGTTTCTTGCTTTGTACACCAGCAGATAGCGGGTTAGTTTCTCGTCTGGAATAATTGCATCTGCTGGAATTTTCACACTGAAACCTCAATGCCCCCTGAATGCCTAAATAACGTAAACCTAAACGAAGAATACAATTACTCGGACACGGCTTTGCTTTTCTACTGCTAGGGGTTTGTCCAAAGACAGTTGACCATTTTCATCAACGGTTCCCATCACTTCCTGTGCTTTCATTTTTTCCTCCTAGTAGTGCAAAACAGCACGATGACATTCTCCCTATCAATTTTTGGGGACTGCAATGCTATCTCAACAGCAAATCCTCATTCACAAAGTACTTAGATTTCACTCCGCACTTCCTCAATAGGTTCTTGATCAACATCCTCTAATCTTGCCAAATTCTTCCTGGCATACTCCCGCGTTCGCTCATCCGGGTCATTCTCTGCCCTGTCGCGCAAAAGTGGTAAAGTCAAGGGATGGTCAGGATATTGCTCGATAATTGCCCAAAGTGCACCGCCTCGAGGGTTTGGGTAATTTTTTTGATTTTCATAAATAAAGGGGTCATTGATAGCATAATTATAAAGAAACTCAAACATACCAGGCTGATCTTTCCAACCACTACCTAATTCATACACTGCTACGTATCGCACAGATGGATCACCGAACTGAGCACAGGTTTTGAGGATAGGTAAGATATCGGGATCATCTTTCCAACGCTTGACTAGCTCATGGACTGCTGTCAATCGTACAATACCGGATTTACCGAACTGAGCACAGGTTTTGAGGATAGGTAAGATATTGGGATCATCTTTCCAACCCTCAGCTAGCTTTTGTATGACTGTAGCTGTTACAAATTCTGTAGCTTGTGAACCTGGTTGGATGTATGTCTGAGCAACATCTTTGAGCCAAGAAAAGATTTCAGTGTAATGTTTCCAACTCGTTACAACTGCCGCAACTGCCTTACTGAGATTAGAATTAATGGTTATTTTTGAAGAAGAGTCTGTAAAGTTACCGTGAGACAAACCCCAGGTAGAGCTTCTATCATCATTATTTACTGAAATGCAGTTGAGTAGTTTAATGCAAATCGATAAAATTTCACGGTGGCTCTTCATTTCTGAAAGACATTTAGCTGCCAGAAACAAATTAAGAAACTCTTTTTGTTCACCATCTTGATTAATTAGATAATTCACAATTTCGCTTGTAAATTTTGCCTCAATCATCCCTGCAATCAGTTGCAGTACTTCATGCCAAGTTTCATCCTGCCAGTGCTTGCCAAAAACTTCTGTCTTCAGTTCTTCAATTGAAAGTGTTTGCGTTTCTTTAAACTGCCAAACAAACTCCCAAGCACAGAAATATTCTAAAAATGTCCGATGCACAAAGGCGTAGTAATCTGCTCCCAAATAACACAAAATGAAGTTGCGTTCTCGTAGTTGCTCAATCATTAACCGTGCTATTCTTCTTGGTTGAGCAACTCCTATATCTTGCAAATAGGTAGTTAACGTGTTTTCTAACTTGTCTTTACTAATCAAATTACCAGCCAAACCAGTTTCTGCTGCTTGCATTTGGTAAGCAACTTGACGCAACATTGCTTGTTTATCTTTCAAGTCAATCGTATAAGGATCTATATCGGAGACTGTGAGTAATTTTGCTTCCACGTCCCATTGATGCAGCAGTACTCGTGAAGCTTGTTCGTAAAGTGTGGCTCTATCTCTGGGCAATTCTTGGTTACGATTCAAAATAGCCATCATTGTCAGCAGTAGAGGATTTCCTGCCAATTCCGCAATGGCTTTTGATTCGTCAATTGCTCTTTGCAGTCGCTCTCGTTTTCTCTCTTTATCTATGGAGTCATTAAAGGTTTCTTCATGCCAGCGGTCGATAAAATCTTTAATCTGTTTTGGCTCTAAATCTTGTAACATGAAGTGGAGAAAACCAGCATTCCGCAACTGTTGCGGCTTATAGCCAATCACACGAGAAGTCACAATTACTTGCACATCAGGATACTCATTCGTGAAGCGATGAATAGCGGTAATGACATCTTCGCGTTTACGAGGGTCAAATACTTCATCTAAACCATCAAACATCACTAAGGCATTACCAGCCTTTAGCTGTTCGTGCAATTTATGCTGGTCTAAGTGACACAAGCAACCTGGACTTTGATGATAAAATTCTAGAAAATTCTGACAATGACCATCATTGTGATTACGCATATAAGTGCGTAATTCAATCAGCAAAGGAATCGGTAAATGAAATTCCTTTTTATCAAGGGTTTGTTCTACCCAATTTAACGCCTGGTATTGCAATAAGGTAGACTTGCCTGAACCAGGGTCGCCTAAAATTACTATATATTTATAAGTTTCCTTGTTTCGGAATATATCTAATACAGAATGTAGCGGTTGCTCAACATAAAGGCTCTTATAGCTTTCTAATTTTTCTAGTTCAATTTCCGCATCAAGTTGATTACTTGCTTGCAATCGTCTTAGCTGTTCTTTCGTTAGTTCTGGTACAATCTGGTGAACTTGCCGCACATTTTGGGGAATAAACATTCGCCATAATCTCAGTTCGTTATAAGCGCAACCAGTAGTGTCTAAACTCTCTAATTTCAAATTGGCATAGCGTTCGCGAATTGCTTTTTGATATTGTTCCAAATTAAAATCGGGTGTAATATTGCCACTTTCTTGTTGATGTTTTTGGATAACATCGAGTTTTTGGAGAATAAGAATATTTCTCAACTCCTCTGATTCCGAAAGAATTTGCTGGCATTTCCTGAGATAATTGTCTGTCACTAATTGCCAGTTGAACTTAGCTGGCATAGCTGACAAGCCAAGATTTTTCCAAGTATTTTGCAGTTTTTGATAATCTAAATCATCACAATCAGCGTCAAAAGCCTTACCCAGGATTTCTTTTACAGATTTGTTGTAGATAAATGTCTTGAGGGGTTTAGCAAATTTATTGATGTCTTCTTCAGACAGTCTGCGAAACTTTAACTCTTCTTCTACTAATTGCAAAAATTCCTTTAGCGCCTTAGCAATAGCTTTTTGAATTGGTTCTTTCTGAAATATGGCAGCAACGTTGTTGAAGCGATCTTTAAAAAAGTCTTTGGCGTAGTCCTTGGCTAGATCCTTAGCAAATTCTTCGTTGAGAATAGTTTTGACAAGGAGTCCGAAAGCATTTGTTGCTACCCAGCCAACTAACCATTCCATCATGAGACTTGTGCCTGCTTAGTATTTAACTACGAGTATAAACACTGCGGATCGAAAGGGGGGATGTCAAATGTTCTCACCAATCCAACTACTTCACCACCACCCACTGCGTCACCGGCACCATCGGCTTCCATCCCAAAAATCCACCAATGGGAGCAGCCCGTTGCACAGCAACACGAATCAACTCCCCGCCTACCTGGTTATGCCATTGCAACAGCTTCTGCTCACTTTCAACTGTGACTGCATTGGCAACAAAACGCCCACCCGGAGGCAAAGCTTCCCAACAAACCTCAAACAAACCTTCTGTCGTTGCACCACCGCCGATAAATATGGCGTCTGGTTGAGGCAATTCTTTCAGTGCAGCGGGAGCTTTGCCTGCAACAATTTGTAAATAAGGTGTACCAAGGGCGGCGGCGTTGTCAGCAATATATTGGAGTCGGGTGGAGTTTTGTTCAATGGCGATCGCCCGACATCGAGGATGGCTCCGCATCCACTCAATACCAATGGAACCACACCCAGCACCCACATCCCACAATAACTGTCCCGGTGTGGGAGCCAAAGCGGAGAGTGTTATTGCCCGCACTTCACGCTTGGTGAGCTGTCCATCATGGTGATAAGCGTCATCCGGCAATCCTGCAAGCCGAGGTAACGGCACGACTCCAGCATCAGCAATACACTCTACAGCTATGGTGTTTAAATCAGCCAGTTCTGTTGTCGTCCATGACGCGGCTGTGCCTGAGATAATTCGTTCCTGAGAACCGCCCATGTGTTCCAAAACTGTAATTTTACTACCACTAAAACCGCGCTTTGTCAAAATATCAGCGACAATTGCCGGGGTTTCCTTCCCTTCACTTAATATTAATAGACGCGCTTTCGGGTAGATGGCAGCTTGAATCAGAGCAGGGGGACGACCATTTAAACTTAATGTCTCGACTTCGGTAAGCGACCATCCCAATCTGGCACAGGCGAGACTGAAGGATGACGGTGCGGGGATGATAGTCATCTCAGAAATCGGAATCTTGCGGGTAAGGGTGACACCGATACCAAAGCACATGGGGTCACCACTTGCCAATACGCAGACAGACTGACCCCGGCGACGGAGAATTTCTTCTATCGAATCACTGATGGGGGAAGTCCAGATGAGTTTCTCGCGCGGGTCGTCTGGTGGTAGCATGGCGAGATGGCGTTTTCCGCCGACGATCACTTCTGCACGCTCAACAAGAGAACGGGCGATGGGCAAAGCCCCGCCAGAGGCGATCGCACTCAATCCCGATAGCCCATCCTCACCAATACCGACCACTGATAACCATTTGTGCATTGAGCGACCGATGGAATTAAGAAGATTTGCTAAAAACAGGTAAGGCTATTATAAGAAAGCCAGGCTGAAAACCCTTGAGGAAGTGTCCGACTCTTGTCGTATACATCCGTGCTTTAGACAAGGGATGAAAGCCGCGCTCCGTAGGCTCTCTTCCTACGGTGATACTTTCTTTTTTGGCAAAGTTTTAATGTAGTCTCTTAAAATTTCAGCCATTGAAAGATTTTTTTCTTCTGCATACTGTTTTAATATTTCGTACTCTTCATTAGTAACATTAAATTGCATTTTCTTTTGCCTACTCACTTGCTATACTCCAAAATATACTCTAGGATTGGAGTCTATCATATTTAACAAGGAGGTGATAACGCAGTGCTAGTTTTAGAGTACAAAGTGAAAGGCAGACGACACCAGTATCAAGCAATTGATGAAGCTATTAAAACTACTCAATTCATTCGCAACAAAGCAATTCGTTACTGGATGGATGCACCCAAAGAAACCAAAATCAATAGAATTGCTCTAAACAATTACTCAACGGCACTGCGGAAAGAGTTTAAGTTTGTTGAGGAATTAAATTCAATGGCTTGTCAGGCAGCTACAGAAAGAGCTTGGAGTGCTATTGATAGATTCTACGGTAACTGCAAGTCTAACAAACCTGGGGAAAAAGGGTTCCCAACGTTTCAAAAAGATAACCGTTCGGTTGAATACAAGACGAGCGGCTGGGCACTTCATCCTACAAAAAGACGTATTATCTTTACTGATAAAAAAGCTATTGGTGAAGTCAAATTGTTAGGTACATGGGATATTCACACCTATCCTGTTAAATCTATTAAGCGTGTTCGATTAGTTCGTAAAGCTGATGGTTACTATTGCCAGTTTGCAGTTGACATTGAAGTTAAAACTGAGTCTAGGACAGGCGATGGTGAGTTAGGTCTGGATGTCGGGCTTGAGTTTTTCTACTCTGATTCCAACGGGCATCATGAAGAGAATCCTAAATTTTTAAGAAAAGCCGAAAAAGCTATTAAGCACGCTCAACGACAAATTTACAAAAAGGAGAAAGGGAAAAATAACAGACGAAAAGCTAGGCGGAGATATGCAAAGAAGCATTTAAGAATAAGTAGGCAGAGGACAGAGCATTCCAAGAGATTGGCGCGAACCTTGTGCAAAGCTAACGCTTTAGTCGCCTACGAAAACTTAAATGTCAAAGGCATGGTAAAAAATCATCGTCTAGCCAAGTCCATCAATGATGTAGCTTGGACTTTGTTCTGTCGTTGGTTAGAATATTTTGCTGTGAAGCTCGGCACTACAGTTGTTGCCGTCAATCCTAAAATGACATCTCAAAAGTGTAGTGATTGCGGTGCAATTGTAAAAAAGTCTCTTTCAACTCGTACACATAAATGTGAATGTGGTTGTCAGTTGCAGAGAGATACTAACGCAGCAATAAATATTCTCAATCTTGCAAAAGCTAGGGGAGGGCATCCCCGAAGTAACGCTACAGGAGTCGCAACCTCTACTCTACTTGGTGCAAGCCTAGTTGAGCAAGTGGCGACGATGAATGTAGAATCCCCTAGCCTAAAGGCTAGGGGAGTGTCAACTCATGCTAAACTACACACACTTGGAGTGGGGAAAGTCCGGTGAAATTCCGGGACTGTGCCGCAGCTGTAATCAAGTGAAAAGTTATAACTTTTGACTTTGTAAGTCAGAATGCCAACTCTAAGGGTGTCTTCCGGACACAGTTCTTATCTGCTCCCTGCGTCGCACAGGGAAGGAGTTGCAGGCGTGTCATTACCGTATCATTCTGTTAGTTGTCCTGGTCTTTTTTATCGAACGTCCGCGCGGGACGGTATATTATCTCGCATCCGCATACCTGGAGGAATACTCGCTAGCCAGCAGTGTCGTGTGATAGCTGACTTAGCTGACGAGTTTGGAACTGGCTATGTTCATATTACCAATCGCGCCAACCTCCAAGTCCGTGAAATCCGCAAGGAAATGACCGCTGATGTTTTGAGAGTCTTGCAGGAAATTGGCATAGCCTCAAGTCTTCCAGAGGTTGACCATCTGCGAAACATCATGGGTAGTCCTACAGCAGGCATTGATCCATACGAATTAATTGATACTCGACCGTTCATCCGCGAATTAGACAATTATATTGCGACTCACGCGGAGCTAGCACCACTTTCACCAAAATTTAGCGTTGCTTTTGATGGCTGTGGTTCTGTGTCGATAGGCGATCGCCTGAATGATATCGCCCTAACCGCTGTCATGGTTGGTACAAACGTTTACTTTCGCCTCAAGTTGAATTTAGGCGTATCGCAGGTTGAACCATTCATTGATACAGGCATTCTGCTGAAACCAGAGGAATGTCTAGAAGTCGTGGCTGCATTGGCGAAAGTTTATTTGCAGCATTTGGCAGTAGGGACTGGCAAGATAATTCCCCATCGCAAATCCCGCCAGCCGCGTCTCTGGCAGGTTTTGAACGATTTAGGCATTGAAAGATTTTGCCAAGAAGTTGAGCATCATCTTCCCTATCGATTGCGGCGAGTGTATCCGATATGGGGCGATGACCAGATAAGGCAACACCGATGTAAAGACGTTGCATACAACATCTCTACCATAAACAGATACCAACACATAGGTGTCCATCCCCAACGACAGAAAGGGCTATCCTACATTGGTGTTGTGCTAGCCGTTGGTAAATTGGAAACTTGGCAAATGCGTGGTCTAGCGGATATTGCGGAAACATATGGCAGTGGTACTCTGAGGCTGACGCCTTGGCAAAACCTTCTCATATCAGATATTCCCCATCAGTCGGTTCCTCAAGCACAAAGTCAAATCGAAAACTTAGGATTGCATTGGTCTGCAACCAACATTCGCAGCGCCTTAGTCGCCTGCGCTGGCAATACGGGATGTGCGTCTTCAGCAACAGATACCAAAGGTCACGCCTTGGCACTAGCTGAATATCTGGGCGATAGCGTACCCGAAGGGGGTGCTTTGCACTCAGCGCTGCTGCGTAAGCGCAAAGCGCAGGCTCCGCCAACGCGTAGCGTCTCCGACAGGAGAAGCGCAGATCGCCTCACTCTCGACCAACCAGTTAACATTCACTTCACAGGTTGCGAAAAATCCTGTGCCCAGCACAGCAGAAGCGATATCGCCCTTCTAGGTGTCAGTATTGAGCAGGAGGGGAAAACGGTGGAAGGTTATAAAATCTACGTGGGTGATGGTGACAGCAATGAGAAATTTGGACGAGAACTTTACAGTTTGGTATCGTTTCCAGAATTATGCCTATTGTTAGAACGGATGCTGCAAATCTATATGGCAAAACGTGCTACTCCCAATGAATCATTTGGGGAATTTGCGAACCGATATGCTATTGAAGATTTACAACGGTTGTTTGAGCAAGGGGATGTGAGGCACTAGGGACAAATGACAAATGACTATTGAATACATTCGAGATGGTAACGAAATATATCGCAAATCCTTTGCCACTATTCGCTCAGAGGCAAATCTGTCTGTACTTGCCCCGGATGTCGCGAAGGTTGCCGTGCGTCTGATTCATGCTTGCGGCATGACAGATATTGTTGATGATATAGCAGCTGCACCAACAGCTGTGGTATCGGGGCGTACAGCTTTAGCAGCAGCGGCACCAATTCTGTGTGATTGCCGGATGGTGGCAGAAGGAATTACGCGGCGGCGACTGCCAGCAGACAATGGGGTGATTTGCACCCTCAATGATCCAGAAGTGCCAGAACTTGCCCAAAAACTGGGAAACACCCGTTCTGCCGCTGCCTTGGAATTGTGGCTACCAAAGTTAGAAGGGGCAGTGGTGGCAATTGGCAATGCACCTACTGCCTTGTTCCGGTTGCTGGAAATGCTGGATGCTGGGGCACCAAAACCAGCGCTGATTCTAGGGTTTCCGGTGGGATTTGTGGGGGCAGCAGAATCGAAAGCCGCACTGGCGGCAGATAGTCGTGGTGTCCCATTTATAACATTGCATGGTCGGCGGGGTGGAAGTGCCATTACCGCCGCAGCAGTTAACGCCTTAGCAACGGAGGAAGAATGATGGCGAAAGGTCGTCTTTATGGAGTTGGAGTCGGTCCAGGTGATCCGGAACTTTTAACGTTAAAAGCACTGCGGTTATTACGTTCTTGCCCAGTTGTTGCTTATCAATCGGCAGAAGATAAGGAGAGTATTGCTCGAGCTATCGTAGCCCAATATCTCCCTGGCAATCAAATCGAGGTAAAATATCATCTCCCGCGTGCGCTTGACCCGTATGCAGCACAACCGGTTTATGACCAGGTTGTCACGCCTATTGCCGAACATCTTGCCGCCGGACGGGATGTGGTAGTCCTGTGCGAAGGCGATCCATTATTTTACGGCTCGTTCATGTACGTATTCACGCGGCTGTCTGACCAGTTTGAAACAGAAGTCGTGCCAGGGGTTTCTTCACCAATGGGATGTGCTTCAGCATTAGGGGTCCCCCTGAGTTACCGAAACGATATTTTCAGTGTACTGCCAGCCACCCTACCAGCCGAAGTTTTGGAAGCACAATTGTTAAATGCTGATGCTGCCGCCATTATCAAGCTGCAGCGGCATTTCACGAAAGTTTCTGATGCATTGTATAAATTAGGGCTGGCATCACGGGCGCGTTACATTGAGCGAGGGACGATGGCAAACCAGCGAACCATACCTTTGGATGAAGTCAATCCTGCCCAAGTGCCTTACTTTTCAATGGTTCTGGTTCCAAGTAAGAGTCATTTATGATACCAAAAATGACCGTTTTTGAATTCAAAATTCAAAGTATGCCCTACGACCAGGCACTCTACAAAAAAAGAATTTTGAATTCCCCTGAAAGGGGTATAGGGTATTAATTTTGAATTTATAATTTTGAATTTTGAATTGTTATGACACCTGCTGTTATCGTGCTGTTGGGTGCCAACAGCATCCCTGTAGCTAAAAAAATTATCAGTGTTCTTCCAGGAGCGCAGTTATACGGACTGGCGGGTCGCACTTCTGATGTAGATGTCAGTTTTACTGAGTTTGGAACGACACTGCGGGAGTTATTCGCCAATGGAACACCCATCGTTGGCATTTGTGCTACAGGTATTCTGATCAGAACCCTTGCCCCATTGCTTGCCAACAAGCGACAGGAACCTCCAGTTATTGCGGTTGCTGAGGATGGTAGTGCAGTGGTGCCACTTTTGGGCGGACTCAATGGGGTAAATAATCTGGCACGCCAAATCGCCAGCGTACTGGATGTCAAACCTGCCATCACAACTACAGGTGACATCCGTTTTGGCATCGCACTGGAAGATCCCCCAGCAGGCTATCATCTGGCGAACCCCGAATACGCCAAATCTTTCATGTCCGACTTGTTGGCGGGACATTCCGTGAAATTAGAGGGTAATGCACCTTGGTTGAGGAATAGTTCGTTACCTATCGACCAAAATGCAGAAAGAGTCATACAAATTACAGAAAAGCCAGTCGTTTCCACATCAACCCGCCTTGTCTATCACCCAGCAACCGTGGCAATTGGAGTCAGTTGCACCCCACCCCGCCCTATCGGGCACCCCTCCTCGCTTGCGGGGAGGGGCAGGGGGTGGGGTTCCGAGGAAATCGCCCTCGTGCAGCAAATGTTGGCTGATGCTGAGTTAGCCCCGGCATCAGTTGCAGGAGTCTTTGCCAGCACCCTTGATGCTGCCAATCCAGCTTTACAAGCAATTGCCGACGCCCTCAACGTGCCTATTCGCTTCTTTACGACCGATGAAATTGCCGCTGTGATGTCACAAAACAACACCGCAGATGTGGCAATGGCGGCGGCTTTAGCTGCTTCCTCTGGGCAGTTGATCATGCAACGGCAATCATTTGACTTTAGCTGTGCTATGGCGATCGCACCCCTACCCATCGATATCAACACCACAGGTAAACCACGCGGTCGGTTGGCAATAATTGGCACCGGGCCAGGAGGAGGCGATTGGATGTCCCCGGAAGTCAAGGAAATTTTACGTAATGCCACTGATTTAGTTGGTTATTCTACATACTTGGGATTAGTGGGTTCTCTTGGCAACGGCAAGCGGTGGCATGAGTCCGACAACCGCGAAGAACTTGCACGGGCGCGGATGGCGCTGGATTTAGCCGCAGAGGGGCGTTTTGTGGCGGTGGTATCCTCTGGTGATCCCGGTATTTATGCAATGGCAGCAGCAGTCTTTGAAGTGCTTGAGCGAGAAGCAAAACCAGAATGGCAAGGTATCGAAATTCAAGTCGCACCGGGTATTTCCGCGATGCAAGCAGCGGCGGCAAAGATTGGTGCCCCGCTTGGTCATGACTTCTGCGCCATCTCCCTGTCTGACATCTTGAAGCCGTGGTCAATTATCGAACAGCGAATTACTGCTGCTGCCCAAGCTGATTTCGTGATTGCTTTTTATAACCCAGTGTCAAAGCAGCGCCTTTGGCAACTAGCAGAGACACGAAATATATTACTGCGATACAGACATCCTGATACGACCGTGGTACTTGCCCGCAACCTTGGCAGGGATGGAGAATCTGTTGAAGTTTACACTTTGGAAGATTTAGCACCAGAACTTGCTGATATGCGGACAGTCATTCTTGTCGGGTCAAGCAAAACCCGGATGATTCAGCGGTGCGATGGTAGCGTTTGGGTCTACACTCCCCGTCGATATGATGAAGATAAGACTTCATAAAATCGCTTCTGATACCAAGTTGCGTTCATACATTCTATCCTCTCTCTCTTGTCCTCCTTGTTCCTGTTATCCCTTCAACAAGAAAAGTCTGAAAATAGTTAAGAATCGCTTACAAGAAGACTATCGGAATCAGGTCATAAAGTTATATAATAACGGGAAAGTCAAAAAGCAAAACCGATTTTGACAACGCACTTTTTCTTCTATCTCTTGGAAAAAGCGACAACACCGTTAGACCATTGATTTGTTGAGTGTGAGATTGGGGCTTTCCGATGAAAGCCCAAACGAGAGGAATGACGGATAAATCCACCCATCTCCTACATCTTGTCGTGAGAGTGGTAAATTACCGCACAATGAGTAGGGGGCGATCGTTCACAGTGGAAGAACACCGCTGTTAACACCAATCCTCTCAAAATTTAGGTATCTAAATTCAGGCATTAGCTAACTATTACTGCGTGACTCAATGACTGTTGAAAATCATTTGTGGCTGCCTGCATCGGCAGATTTAACTTTGTTGCAGGATGAAGTTCATGTCTGGCGAATTGACCTTGACAGACCAGAAGGACAGCTGCAACATTTGGCAGCAACCCTCTCCAGCGACGAAGTTTGTCGAGCAAAGCGTTTCTATAAAGAACAGCATCGGCAGCGTTTTATTGCTGGTCGGGGTATACTGCGAACTATATTGGGTCGCTACTTGGGTGTGGAGGCACAACAATTGGAGTTCTCTTATGAATCCTCTGGCAAACCAGTGTTAGCTGATACGTTTGCTGATAGTAAACTATCGTTTAACTTGACTCACTCAGTTGGGTTAGCTTTGTGTGCAGTGACTTGCGATCGCCTCGTAGGAGTAGACCTAGAATACATCCGCCCGATTTCTGACGTTCTTGCCCTTGCTAAACGATACTTTTCACCTGGGGAATATGCAGTCATGTGTGGGCTTCCTCCCAACAAAATGCAAGAGGTATTTTTCCGCTACTGGACTTGCAAAGAAGCATATTTAAAAGCAACTGGAGTAGGAATTGCTCAGCTCGAGCAAATAGAAGTTTCCCTCACTCCAGGACAACCAGCAAAGCTAAAGACAGAGCAAAAATGGAGCTTGCTTGAGTTGGTACCAGCTGAGAATTCTGTTGCAGCTGTTGCTGTAGAGGGTAGTGGCTTGCAGTTAAGATGCTGGCAGTATTAATCTTGAAAACCTCACCCAATCATTGAAGCACTCTCAAGACCCCAAAAGACCATACTTGAGAAAACAGGGTCCGCACATCTGCCAAGCTTTCTGTTGTCGTGCATAAATGATTTCATTTCTGGCTATGCGACTAAACCACCATCGACAACCATCGCATGTCCGTTGACATACGAAGCAGTATCTGAACACAGAAAAAGTGCAATCTCAGCGATTTCTTCCGGGGTTCCCCAACGTCCCATAGGGACTTTATTAGCCATCAAATCCTTCAAATCAGAGTTTTGATGGTTTTGATGAATCTCGCTTTCAACCATTGGTGTGTAGATGTAGCCTGGACACAATGCGTTGATGCGGATACCCGCTTTTGCATATTCAACGGCGGCGGTTTTCGTCAGTCCTATGACAGCATTCTTGCTGGCAGTGTAGGCAGGAAAACGTTCCAGGCAGTTACTCAAACCAGCAGCGGCGGACATATTGACGATCGCTCCGCCGCCTTGTTCCCGCATATAAGGAATTTGGTATTTCATGCACAACCACACACCCTTAAGATTAATGTTGAGCACTCGATCCCAGTTCTCCTCGGTGCAAGCAGCCGTTGAACTACTCACTCCCTTGATACCAGCATTGTTAAATGCACAATTGATCGCTCCATAGGTATCAACAGTTTTTTTAATCAGTTTCTTGACCTCAGCCGCCTTGGAAACGTCTGTCTTAACGAAAATAGCCTCACCGCAGCTTGCCTCAATTTTGCTAACTGTATCAACACCCGCTTCAACAGCTACATCAGCAACAACGACCTTTGCTCCTTCCCTGGCAAATGCTAGTGCAGAAGCTCTGCCAATTCCCGAACCGCCTCCAGTCACCAGAACGACTTTTCCTGTGAACGTTGCTACCACTTCAATACCTCCATAAATTTGCTTTTAGTGGTTAATTATGAGTTGTCAGTTGTTAATTATTAGTTATTTTCAAAGACTAACTAGTAGCTGATAACAAATAACAACATAAACGAAGTGATTAACCGACTTTAATATCAGCTCTTTTGGGTGATTTATCGCTGTGAACCATAACCAAACTTAAATTCCGTAGCGGAGCGCACCCGTTGGGGTAGGTAGAATTTCCGAAATGCTTTGCTTCACGGAGCTTACTTTCAAACAAAGCACGGAGTTAACCAGATTATAACATTTTTATTTTTTCTTAGCTGAAATTATAAATAACACTAATATTTATAATAAAAAGCTTACCAAGTAAGTATTTGCTCATTCCCCATTGGCTGATTCATATTATCCATAAAGAAACGGCAGTCTGGAGCGATGGCTTTTAACGCTCAGACTGCCTCAAAAAGTTTAATGCACAACGCTAAGAGCGCTTATTGATCGAAACAATTGCAGTAAAAGTCTAAACTTCAGACCAATTACCAATAATATAAACTAGTAGTCCGCCACAGCAACTTTGATGGGTTCAATAGGTGGGTACAAACGTTCCATCTTATTACGTGCATCCCTAATCTTGAAGCGCCAATTTACACTTGCTTTTTCAGTGTTGCGAGTCAGTTCCCAAGCCGCAATTTCTCGTTTTAAAGTTTCGCGATCGCCAATTCGTCTTTCCAAGCACTGACATGACAAAACAGATAACTCAATTTCAACTTGATTCAACCAAGAAGCATGTTTTGGTGTGTAGTGAAACTCCAATTTTTCAATAATTCGACGTGCTTCTTGCGGTTTAAAAACCTCATATAATGCAGCAGGGTTATGAATATTCAAATTATCTACAACCAAACGAATTAGTTGTGCATTTGGGAAATGAACATCGACTAAATCTTTCATCTGAAAAGCAAAATCAACTTTTGTTCTTTGCTGTGTGACTTCGATATGTCGCCAACCAGCTAATGGTTGAAAGCAAGCAAACAGGTTAACATTTCCATTGCGTTTATATTCGCAGTCATAACGTTCTGGTTGTTCGGGTCGAGGAGGTATTGGCTCTCTAACATCTTCAGTTAATTGGTATGGACGCTCATCAAAACAAACTATTGGGCGAAGCGGATCTAATGGTTGACTATATAAATCTAAGAGGTCTTCCATCCGCAAAACATACTCACTATCTACCTTTGGAATACACCATTGTTCCTTAAGCCACGGCTTGACTTCGTTTTTTTTAAAGTCCGACGTACTGTTTCGTCCGAGATTGAATCGACTATTTCTAGGCTCACCAATCGATCTGCTAAAAGTTTCATCGTCCAACCAGCTCTTCCTTCGGGAGCTTTGCTACAGGCAGTTGCAATCAAGAATGCTTCTTGCGAACCATCTAGCTTTGGCTTTTTTGGTGGATGAGGACGGTCATTGAGCGACACATCACCATCATTGGCAAATTTGGCTCGTGTACGCTCAACCGTTGCAACTGAGACTCCAAGGCTTTGTGAAATTGTTTTATCCGTTTTTCCTTCAAATGCCATCAAAAGGATACGGGCACGGGTTATAGTTCGTGCTTTACTTTTTCCACAACGAGTTAGCGATCGCAGTTTTTCGACTTCCACCTCTGTTAAATTTATGGTATGTTTCTTTGCCATGATGCTACCCTTTCATCCTCTTTAAGTAGCTTACCAAAAACCTGTCTGACCCATCAAAGTTGCTGTGGCGGACTACTAGTGGTCTGGCAACCTAACTTTGAGGGGTTAAATAAAAAACCGCAGAGGCGCAGAGAGCGCAGAGTAAGAGAAACAGAGGATAAGTTTAGAAATTGGTTAAACTCGGCAAAGTTGCCTTGATAGAGTACTAGTGGTTCGCCACAGCAACTTTGATGGGTATGTAGAGACGTAGCATGCTACGTCTCTACAGAAAAACGCGAACACAAAACCCGTCAAAACATGTGTGGTATACCACTAGTAGTCCATCAAGCCAACTTTGCGGGGTTAATAGCAGCAAGAAAAATTTCTTTTTCCCCCTGCTCCCCCTGCTTCAAGAGCTCGTTTTCACCAGGTAATTTTGGGTTGGTCGAGTACTAGGCAACATTCAAAAAACCGGTTTCAATCAAGTAAGAGGAGTATGTGATAAACAATTTGGAGTCTATCGGTGGACAAACAATCGAGCTTCCTGCAAGTGCATCGAGTGTTTCCTGACAGCTTATAAAGGGTCTTCTAGCTTGCAAGTATAAATCTGGAATAGTCAGTCCTTCTTGAGACCACCGTTCAAACAAGAAAGGTCGCAGTGTGTACAAAGGATTTTCCACAGAAGTCGCATTTTTCATTAACTGTGCTTGCCACTCGTCGTAAGGAAGCATTTGAATTGGAAAACCGAAAGAGCGCATCCATTCAACTAACATCTTTAAGGATACAGGTTCAGGATGTTGTAAGTGGAAAGCTTTGCCTATAGATTCTTTTTGCCTTGATAGATAAACAATCGCTTTGCTCACATAATCTACAGGAGACATATCCAGCATATAATCCACATCTGGAAAACATCCCATCTCAAGACAGCCCTTGATCATCAGGTTGGTAAAATCATGGGTGTTAGACACACCTGTTCGACTGTCCCCTGCTATCAATGGTGGTCTGTGGATGGTAATGGGAAGTCCTCGCTCACCGGCAATCTTAACTAACTTTTCAGCAACCCATTTCGTTTGAGAGTAACCGAGATAAATACCCTCCCAATGGTCAAAGTTATCCTGTTCTTTGACGACCTTGCCAGCATAAGCAGGTGATTCAAAAACAGCAACACTAGAAACGTAATGCAGAGGTTTAACTTTGATTTCGCTTGCTAAGCGTATCACTTCTTGCGTTCCCAGAACATTAGCAGTCTTCAGTGCTGAGTAGGGATATACATAATTCAGTGTAGCTGCACTGTGATACACAGCGTCAAGATTAGCTGCCAGCATTTCAAACCCTTCAGTACTGATACCTAAAAGTGGCTGCGATAAATCTCCAGGAATAGCAATAATTCTGGGGCTAAACTCTTCTTCCCAAACCGCATATTGTTGCAAGTTTTTCTTCAGCTTGCGCTTGCCTTCCTCAGAATTAGCAGCACGGACTAAGCAATAGATATCTGCATTTGTTGTCTGTAACAGTTCATGGATGAGAAAAGCTCCTAAAAAGCCTGTTCCTCCAGTTAAAAAGACATTATCCAGTTCACTTGTAAATTTAAAAGTCGATGCAGGACGGATGTTCGGGTCTAAAACAGCTTCAGCACTTAAATCGAGCGTTACCGTCTTGACAGCGGAAAGATTTGTTCGAGGGGCAACTCCCGCGTCTTGAACCTGTGACTCCAAATCTTGCGATTCTTCAGCTAAACGCTGTGAAAGTGCTTCGATATTTGGGTAATGCCACAACAGCGTAGGAGAGACTTCAAATCCCAGCATCTTCTCTGCTTGGGTAACTAAAACCATAGCTTGGGCTGAGTCTAAACCGTAGCTTTCTAAAGACTCTTGGATATTGATTTCATCAGGTTCGATTTTTAGTGCCTCAGCAAGAATAGATACTAGCCATGCTTGAATTTCTTCTGCCGTATGAGACTGTTTTGAAGCCATTATTTACACACCTCTAACATAATAGTCTGCGATTTCTTAGAAACCCGGTTTCTCAGAGAAACCGGGTTTCTTGAACCCCTCAATTTGTAGCTCTTAAAAGGTAGTAGAACAAACTGGATGATACTGACAGTAGTCGTCTGAGATTTGTAGTCCTTGAATTTTTAAACTTTGAATGCGGTATAAAAATGCTGCTCCAGTCATGATGTGATCAGCAACATCAACGACTCGGCGATTTTTTGGCTCAGCCAAATAAGAACCACGAACCCAGTCATTAAAACTACCCATCACCGGACCACACCAAATTTGATAATCGACTTCTCGACCCTTTTCTCCAGAACTAGACCAGCGAGAGGATAATCCTAAATACCAGCGAAAAATTGCCGCCATTTTCATTTTGGGATTGTTGATTGCTTTCCCTAGTTTTTCAGGATTTCTTTTAGATAAATAAGTTGCAGCTTCTTCCCATATCTGAGCAAGGCTCTTACGAAAAATTTGTTTTTCTAATTTTTCTCGTTCTGCGATAGGGATATCTTCAATCGAGTCATAATTCCTGTATATCTCATACAGTTTCTGAGCTCGTAGAGGGAACATAGTTCCTCTTTTTAAAACTTGAAGTTTAACTCCCATCTCAAACATATCTGCTGCTGGAGCCATCATCATGTCAGCCATTTCTGCTTGTGCTAACAATTGCTTCGTAAAATCACAAGTTCCAGCTTCAACACACGACTGATTAATCGAACCAGTCACCACATAAGCAGCACCCATCATAAAGCCGGCTATTGCTGATTGTGGTGTCCCAATTCCCCCAGCTACTCCAACTCTGATAGGTGTTGAGTAACGATATTTTTCCTGAATTTCATTTTTTAATGCCAACATAGAAGGCAGGAGACAAACTAGGGGGCGATTGTCTGTATGTCCGCCAGAATCAGCTTCTACAGTAATATCATCGGCGATGGGAAGCTGGGCTGCAAGATTTGCCTGTAACTCGCTGATGAGTCCTTGTGCAACAAGTTCTTTAAGAATTTTTACTGGTGCTGGTTGGAGAAATTTGCTAGCGACTTCTCGACGGGAGATTTTGGCAATGACTTTGTTTTTGATTTCAATTTGATTGGCTGCATTCACGCCCAGTCCAGCCGCACGGTAATAGACAATATTGGGAGTCAAGTCCAAAAATGCCGAAGCTTCTGTTGTTCTCACCCCATATTTGAGGTAGATATCCACAGCACGGCGTTCAATAGCAGGTTCATTCGGACTGTGAATAAGATTAGAAGCGTAGGGACCTTGAGGTAAGGCTTGTTGAATACGGTTAATAGCTGCTTCAAGACGGTCTGGACTTAAACCACCAGCACCAAAAGAACTCAAAATTTTCTCTTTTCCTAGTGCAATCACCATCTCTTCAGATGCAATACCGCCAGCCATTGCACCAGTAGCATAGGCGTATTTCACACCATGAGAGGAAAGAAAACTGGGGTCTCCTAAATTATGTGTTGAGATGGGTGGAACTGCGATCAACAATTCTACTTGTCCTGTCCCATTATCAGTAGGATAAGAATAACCTTCGTTGGTGACACCAATTTTTCCTGCTACTCTTACGATGTAACAAGGTTTATGTAAATTCTGCAATTTATCTTTGATATCTGATGGTTCAAATGCCACACAATCTAAGTCACCTTTCCAAACTTGATTGTGATTGAAGTGACCAAAAAAGCTAAGACCGTTATTGTATTTACCTAATACCGCATTTTCAGTTTTCACGGTAGTGATTCCCTTGAATTGTGAGTAAGAGAGAGTCGTTAGTGGTTAGTTGTAGAGACGCGCCATGGCGCGTCTGTACATTTGTTAGTTGTAGCCATGGCGCGTCTGTACATTTGTTAGTTGTCAATAGTGAAGGAATAACAACTAACTACTACCTATTAATAAATAACTAAGTCAGTAAGTTTTCAGCGCAAGCCAGTTGTAATTGAATGATTTCGCTCATTTGTTGGCTAAATTCTTGTCTATATTTTAAGAAGTTAGCGTGAGCTTTATTAACGCTCTGATTGTTAGCACTTAACTTTTCGTACTGAGACTGAGTTAAGTCAAGGATAGGCACTGAGTGGACAAAATTTTGAGTGGTGGTGATTGGATGCAGAATGGATTTAGAAATAATTTCTTGAGTTACAGTTGACTCACAAGATTGTAACTCTTCCCTAGAATCCAAACTGTTATTAGTGGTATTTTTCACGTTTTCTTCGTCTTGCTTAGTCGTTGATAGTTTTATGTTGCCCAGATGACTTCCGCCATTGTGGATACTGCTTGAGTCCTTGAAAGAATTTGTGAGTTCAGACTCTATGGAGAGAGGAATATTTTGATGCTGGTTGCTAACACGATGAAGTGGTTTTTGGCTAGCTACATTCTCAAAAAGCGTACGGTTTTCGTCACTCAAAATTTTGGCAACAATCCTGTTTCCACCCAAGTTGACAGTTTTCACCGTCGGTTTAAGTTGACTGGATGTTTCTGTTGTCTGACTATACAGAGGCGATAAGTCCAGAGAAACCTGATGACTGAAAAGTTTTGCTAATGCTCTGATAATAGAAGTATGGTCGTCCATACCTCTTCTATTGAGGGATACGGTGATATGTTCTTTGTTTTCTAGGATTTTATCAATCCATCGAGAACAAACATTGCCAGATCCTGCTTCGACGAATATTCTTGCCCCATCGTCGTAGACGCGGTTCACTAATTGAGGGAAATCAACCTGTTCACACAAGGTTTTTGTAAGACTATGAGCGATGACATCACTATCAAGTCTGATGGGCATGTACCCAGCCGCAGAGTAAAACACAACGCCAGGTATGTTGTGGGACGGCAAGGTGTTGACTTTAAGTATTTCGTTGTACTCCGATGCCATCGGTTCGCAGTGGATTGCATGGTTAAAGGGAGCGCGGAAAGCGTTGCAACCCAAACTTTTTATCACTCTCTGACAGGCGGCTGTATCACCAGCAATTAAAACTTCTTCTGGTGAATTTATCTGAGTCAAGTAGACGCGATTTTCATTTTTGAGGCATTCCCTCACCTGGGATGGAGTCGCCATCAGAAGATAGGTACTCCAAAAATTATCATCTGGCGATTGTTGTGCTGATGGTAATCCCCAATATTCGCGCACGGCGTTTTTCGGTCCAGATATCCTGTCTCCAAACAAAGGAGATGCATGAAAGGCGTTAATCCCTTGGCTAAAGTTGCTCCATACCCCCATCGCCGCCATCATACTAGTCTCGCCCAGGCTATACCCAAAAACATATTTTGGCTTGAGGAGGAAATCATCTCGGATAATTGTGGTAATGAGTCTGGCAAATGCCATGTCAGTTTCAAAGATTGCCAAGGAATTATTGAGCAATCGCTGTTCGAGATTTTCCAACTGCCTGGTTGATAATTTATTCAAGCTTCTGGGAAAGACGAGCTGAGAAACTTCAGCAAAAAGGCTGAAAAGACTTTTGATGACCAAGTCATCGTGAACTTTGGGAAACAGGCGGAAGAGATTGCGACCGATGCCAAGATAGGAATTAACCGCAGCAGGATAAACATATGCTACACCGCCCTTCTTACCTATTGGTTTAGCTGTGAAATAACTGCCTACTGGTGTTTGCCAGTCTTCCCCGTTTTCAAAGGCATTATTCACACCTTTGAAGGCAGCTTCAATTTCCCTTGCTAATTCGTTTTTGTTTCGTCCAAGAATTGCAAGGGCATAATTTGCTTCAACACGCTGCTTATAAGCAGCAAAAGTTTGGCTTGCAGTAACGTTTAAAGAAGTAGAATTTTCGATGGTTGTTTTGAGAGCGTTAATTTGCTGGAGTAAATCGGAGCGATTATCAGCTGCAATGGGGAACAGATAATAAGGTGTTTGCTCCAAATACTTGCTGTGGCGCTGTATCTCCTGAGGTTCTTCTGACAAGATGACATGAGCGTAAGTCCCATCCATCCCCATGCTATTAATTGCAGCAACTCGCTTTTTAGCGTCTTTGCCCAAAAACCAAGGTCTTGATTCTGTGGCGACATAAAAAGGACTATCCTGCCAAACCTCTTGGTTTTTGACACCAGACCATTTGGGGGTTGCGGGAATGTATCTGTGATAGAGACAAAGAGCGGTTTTAATTAAGCTGGCAATTCCTGATGCTACATATGTATGACCGATATTTGCTTTGACACTGCCAATTGCACAATTAAGACCATTTTTATCCGCTGGATAAGCCTGGATTAAACCTTTGATTTCTGCTTCATCTTCTTGGGGAATACCACTCCCACAAACTTCTAGATATTCAATGTCTGTGGGTTTGACGCCTGCAATCTCAAAAGCTTGTCTCGACACAGAGTTGACGGCTGCTGCATCAGGCGTTGTTAGACGCCTGTCCAAGTCATTGGATGTAGAATGCTGTTGTGCAAAACTAACGGCATCGACGACTGCATAAATGCGACCGCCCTGCTTTGTTGCTGTGTCGTGGCGCTTCAGGACAACTGCGCCTGCACCTTCACCAACCGTCCAACCATTCGCCTTTTGGTCATAACTGAGGGTATTGACTCCTGTATTGATTTGTGCAGTGAGATTTCGCAGCAAGATATTTTCTACCCCGCCAGCTAAATCAACAGCACCAACAAGCACAGCGTCCACTTCCCCAGCACTCAGTAGCATTTGTGCGACTTCCAACACCTTGAAAGTGGAATTTTCGCCCGCTGTGATGGTGAATGCTGGACCTGTAAAATCCCACAGGGAAGAAATGCGACTTGCCATGATGTTGGCGATATAACTCAGATATTCGCCGATTTCTACTGGATTGTGAACACCATCTTTGAGGATAGTTTCCAGTTGAGCAATCTTTTCTTCTGGTAAAGAAATTTCTCCAGCAATCAAGCTTTCTTTTATTTGCCAAGAGAGATTCCATCTCTGCTGTAACTGGTGGACAGAAAATTCTGTCTCGGCGGCGATGATGACTGCAACATTTTCACCTTCTTTGATTCCCGCATCTTTCAAGGCGCGATCGGCAACGGAGAGAAGTAAGATCTGTTGCTGGTTCAGCTTGGATAGTTCATTCGGGGGGATTTTGTAAGATAAGGTATCTATTTCCAAATCTTGGATGTATGCCCCTACTGGTGCTTGAGCGTTTGGCAACCCATACTTCTTGAGTAAGTCTTGTTGTTCTTCTAAGCCGTGCCATCTGTCAGACGGAAGGGGTATAAAATGCTGCGTTCCGTCATAAATGCTGCGGTCAAAAGCATCTAATCCATTGCAGGAACCAAAAAAGGCATCCATACCTACAATGGCGACTTTAGCAGGCTGTATAGCAGGAGACGCGGAGAGGGAATTTATCACCGTGTCCTCTTTCACCGTGTCAGTCTCTTCGAGTGAATGTGACTCTAGAATCATATGAGCATTGGTTCCGCCAAAACCAAATGCACTGATGGCTGCTCGTTTGACTGGTGCTTTTTGGGACCACTTGGCGGTACTTGTGACAATTCTTTGAGGTGAAATGACGTTGTTTTCGCATCCTATGGGGTCAGTAACATGAATTGTCGGGGGAATGACACCTTTGGACATACTTAAAAGTACTTTAATCAAGCTTACTGACCCAGCAGCGACAAGTAGGTGACCAACGTTAGCCTTGACAGAACCTACTAAAGGCGTTGCTTGATGCTGACCAAAAAACGTTTCTACTGAGTTGAATTCGGTAGTATCTCCCAACAATGTGCCAGTCGCGTGGCACTCCATATAATCAATATCTTTGGGGCTGATTTGTGCCTCTTTGTAAGCGCGTTCAAAGGCGAGAATTTGCCCTTTAGAATTGGGGCTAAGCAAATGTTTCCCTCGACCATCGTTGGAGAGCCCATTACCGGCAATGGTGGCATAAATGCGATCGCCATCTCTGAGTGCATCGCTATATCGTTTCAGCACCACCATCCCGACTCCATCGGCAGTCATGAGTCCTCTAGAGGATTTGTCCAGAGGACGGCTCAGGTCGTTGTCTTCCGGGTATCCTTGAATACCGGAAAACAACATCCGTAAAAACAGAGGATCAGAACAGCTAATTCCCCCGGCTAACATCAAATCTGCTTTATGCGTCCACAAATAATGAGACGCAAGCTTCGCTGCATATAGTGGTGATGAACAGGCTGCATCAATGCACAAATGAATATTGGATAAAGCCAGGGCTTGGGCGATGACGGCAGCTGGCAAGCCAGAAATCATTGCATTGTAAGTCGAGGCTTTTGCAGATGCTTTAGCGGAAGCCAAATTGAATTCCTCACACTGCAAAAGCTCTCTAATTGCAGGTGTTAACACCTGCTCATACATGGGAGCGAATAATTGATTAGATAATTTTGTAGGCAACGAGAGAGAGCCTAATATCACTCCACATTTTGAGAGAACAGATTGATTGCTTAAATAACCACTATGTTGTAAGGCTTGTTTAGCAGCATCAAGTGACCATTGAAAGGTGTTATCTAAGCTTTGCAGGAAATCCGCTGGTAGCTTGTAACCAGTTGGATCAAACTGAAAGTCGCGGATGAATGCTCCCTTCAAAGAATAGATTTTGTCTGGTTTACCTTTGACTGGGTCATAAAAAACTTGTGGGTCTACTCCAATTTCTTCAGTAGTAATTGATGATGTTGAATCCTTCTGCTGGATAAGATTTTGCCAAAATTCTTCCGGATTTTTGGCATCAGGAAAGAGGCATGAGAATCCAATAATGGCTATCTTTTCCATGGTTTATTTCCTTATTTATTAGAGAAGAAGTTTTCTTTATTGAACCGCAGAGGCACAGAGGACGCACAGAGAGGAAGAGGAGAATAGCTGGGTCATGCAGCAATCCCAGATAGGACGTGAACATTATGCTTTTTATATCAACCGCCCTACGCCGAAGGCGCATGCCCAAAGGGCTTTAGACACCTTAGACAAAGCAGCGGTGAGGCAGCGCTGCACTCCTGGTTTCCCGACAGAGGCGACTGCGTAAGCGCAAAGCGCAGGCTCCTTCATGTGCGTAGCGTGTCTGTTCGGCCTCAAGCCGTGCCCGAAGGGCTCAGGACATAGCCGTGCCGCAGGCATAGGGCGTGTCGTAGGCTAGGACACCAAGAGAAGCAATAAAGAGATTTGTTCACAAACTATTTAGGATGACTGTATGAAAAAATGTTTTGATTCCTAAATTGTGGAGGCTTATGGCAATACGTGAAGTGGAGGGGGAGATGAGAGAAATAAAGTGATTAAGATTAATTTGTCTTTCCTCATTCCCCTACTTCTCTAGCCTTTCAATGATTTCGTAGGTATAATAGTTCCCTTGCCTCCCAAGAGACGCGAGCAGACTTTTCCTTGGGAATCGTGTACGATGAAATCGGCAACTATGCTAGTTGCAGTCTTTGACTTAACTTCACAAGAAAGATAAAAAGGTGTATTGCAGGGAATCTGCGTATACTGTTCATATTGTTGTTGCCCTGCAGGTAAGCATATTTCTTGATGGAAATGCTGCATCCAAATCCATAAAGGATGGGTACTCAAGTCAATGGCATAAGGATTCACCCATTTAACTGGAAACTGTCCTTGTTGTTTATCTGAAATTTCATGCCAAATACACTCAGCTGTGATTTTTTCAGGGCTAATGTTCAAAACCCTTTTGAGTTCTTGAAAAGAATCTCCATGAAATAAGGGAAAGAATGTTTTTGTTTTTGCTTGATAAAAATCTTTGCCAGTCATGCTGATGAGATGATCTTCTTCAAGATTCAAGGGTTCATAAGTAGGTTGCTCCGGCAGCTGATGCACTAACTTAACCTGAGAAATGCTGAAATGATAATTAATTTTACCTTCTGGGGTTTTGCTCCATATTTTTGCTTGAAAGATGATTTCTTGAGAGTCAGTTTTAGAAATTTCTTGCAGTTCTAAAATATATTCCTTAGCGAGAGTTTCATTGAAAGTTATTCCCTTCAAAACTTTGAAATCTGTGTTACTAAAAAATCGATAACCCGGATAAAGTTGTTCGCAGGAATCAACAATCCATGACACTGCACAAGTCGCTGGCAAAACTGGCTTACCAGCGATGGTATGATCCAGTAAAAACGGATTGGCTTCTAGTGAGAGTTGACGACGGATGCTGTAGGTTCGCAGTTGGGAATCTAGGGGTACAGGAGGCGGAACTATAGGGCTACCGATAACTACTTGTGCGGTTCCCTGATTTGCAGGATGAAGTTCGTTGACAAGCATTTGCGTTCCGACTTCGACAGGAAGAATATCGATACCCCGTCGGGCAAACTCTTTTTTCAATTGAGGTGTCACCATACCGCTATCCCAGCCACCCCAATTGATAGCTACAACATGACATTCGGGGTAGCGTTGCTTGACGAGATGGGCTGATTTGTTGAGAATTTCGTTGGCGATCGCGTAGTCAGTCTGACCGATATTACCGTAAAAACCTGTTACAGAAGAAAACAAAACCAAATATTCAAGTTGACTAGGTTTTATGCAAGATAGAAGATTTTCCAGCCCCTTGACTTTAGCTGTATAAACCTTGTCAAAATCCTGTTCTGTTTTCTTTTCAATCAATTTATCAGCTAAATTGCCAGCACCATGTATGATGCCAGTAATCGGTCCAGTACGCTCAACTATAGCAGCAAGTTTCTCCTTTAAGTCATCTGCGTTGGTGACATCAACACTCAAATATTCAGCATGACTTCCTGCTTGTTGAATGGCTTGTAAAGTCTGTTTAATTTCTCGACTAGAGATAATTTTGTTGTAGAGCTTTTGTACATTTATAGGTAGGGGCTTCTCTCCCAGTGATATCAGGTATTCCATGATGCTTTTTTTTAACACTGGTTCATCCAAACAATCTTTAGCCCAATCTGGTTCTTTATCTAGGAGTTCTGAACGACCTATAAGGATAAATTTGCAAGGAGAATGCTGTGCTAATTTAATAGTGCATTTCGCTGTAATACCTTTTGCACCTCCACTCACGAGAAAAACTGATGTGGGACGAATGTTAGTTGTTAGTGTCATAAATTCTCTGTTTACCTTGTTTTATTGTTAGGAGAAATTGATGTTTCAACCTCTTTGAAAGTTTCAATCAAGAGGGTTTTTCATATTCATTGTTTTAAGAAAAGATTGATAACGTTAAACCTTCATAAACTGAATTGACAGAAAGAGGCAATACTTGTTGAAGGTTGATAAGATTGTCTGGTGTTTCTAGAGGCGGCGTTTCTTGAGGCGGAGGTAAAGTTACTGCCGCTACAATTAAAGCTAATACTACCATAATAGCTGCTATAATTGGTAGTAAATTATCCTGATTTTCTACCTCTTGAGCATGAGGCTGGACATTATGAGGAGATACATTACGAGGAGATACATTATGAGGGTAGACGAGTCGAATATCACCAATATCTCTATCATCAGGTAATAATCTGATGAAGGAAGAATACGTTTTGTACCCCTTGGCTTCTATTGTTATTTCTCCTTCAAGTACATTGCGGTCATCAAATGGAACTTGAAATTTATAAATTCCTTCCAAGTCACTGTAGATAACAACTGAAGAACCCGGCAAATTCATTGAGACTTTAGCTCCACTTATAGGAGCTTGTTTCTCTCTATCAAGAACGCGACCAATATAATTGATTGCTGCCATACTTTTAGGTGAGGAGGATGATGGGGATGAGGGAGTGAGGGAGTGAGGGAGAAACTCCTAATGCCTGAATTTTGAATGAGCGAATGCGTGAATTGATTTCTCCCCCTACTCCCTCATCTTCCCTATCAAGACATAGTGGGAGGGTGAGAACCCCTACCTTTTAATCCGGGGATGAAACCCGACTCAACAGGTTTTAACAATCATGTTTCTGTCTCAGGAACTTTGTGCGCTCCAAATCTGTCATAATAGGTATAGCGCGTTACAACGCGAAACCATTGTAGGAAAGTCTTCCGCTTCCATGCCCAGCAAACCGATAATGACACTGGCTTCTGGGAAAAAGACAAATAAACTGAATCTTTGAATCCATCCGAGGGGGGACGCCTCTTAGATGTAAAACTAAAATGCTTGTTGAGACGGTGAGACCAGCGCTCTTGGTAGGGTTTCCCGACAGCAGGCGACTGGCGAACCCGGAGGGTCTGGCGGGGAGTAAGTCATGAGGCTGCTCTAGTTAAGAGTCTAAGAAACAGCGAACTTGGGTGTAACAGCATGACAATAGGGCTGCTGTGGAACAACTTTTAAGAATCCCTGTGCATTTATGCCAGGGAGCGCGTCAACTGGTTAAATATTGGGAGTACTAATCAGGGTGACTCGTCCGTGGGAACCGTAAGCGACTTCCGTAATGTAACGGTTGGGGTCGTGTAGCTCGGCAAAAATGTGATGTGCTGATTGTTGGGCATCAATCTGAGGACTCAAGTCAATTGCTCGGCAAAACACCTGTTGCCATTCCCAGTTGAGAGTTTTAGTTAAGCCAAATAGACCAGCGCTGATGGGACCAAAGTGGACATTTTGTCCTAATCCAAAAGCTCCATCAAGACGAGCAACGGTGCAGAAACAACTGCGTCCATAATGTGTGGCTTCATTGAGAGATTTTTTCAGGTGTTTTGCCATGAGAAAGACGTGCTTGACAATCGCCTTTTCCTGTTCAAGATAAGGAATTTTGCCGTTGCGGATGACCTCAAATACTGGATTTAGATGGATGAAAGCACCAATCGGACCGTATTTAGTGGAGATGGTGGCTAATTGTTGTTGCAGATGTTCCTCACTTAAATCTGTGAGATTTATGCGATTCACGCCTGGGGGTAAAGGTGAATGTTGTGGAACAAGCGATAGGGGGAAACTTAAAACAACGATTTTCCAGCCTTGCTCTGTGAGAATTTGAGCTAATTGGGAAGTGGTGAGGGAGCCATCATCGGTGAGTAAACCGATGTGCCCCTCTGGTAAGGTAAAATCTAAAAAATCCGGTTGAGGCAGGATTTTTAGTTTGACTTGACGACGCAAAGGATTGTTATTTAAGTTAGCCGATGGGTTGGAGGAGCTGTTCAGAGGCTTTTTTTTTTCCGTACCAACTAACTTTTGCAAATACTCGACAATTTGACCGATGGTACGTAGTTCTCCGAGTTCTTCCACATTAGGTTTGGGCAAATTGGGGTACATTTCCTGCATTGTCCCCAAAATTTCCACTCGCTTAATCGAGTCAATCCCTAAATCTGCCTCCATATCCATGTTCAAATCCAGCATCTCTACTGGGTAGCCTGTCTTTTCACTGGTGATTGCCAACAAGGTTTGACCCAAGTCTGTCAAATCTGTGTCTGCTGATTCTGTTTCAGCGTTGACTATGGCAGTTTCGGTGAATGAAGTTAACTCTGAGATGGGGAGGTGAGGTGTTGGTTCAGCTTCTACAAAAGAGTTTGGAACGGAATAGTTTTGTGTCTCAACTTGCTCGTGTATTCTTGCGTCTTCTTGTACGGAAAGAGTAGTTTCTACAGTAGTAGATTGAACAGTAGATTGAACAGCAATCGATGGAGAAGCAGTGGATTGCAGACATTGAACAATTTGACCGATGGTGCGTAGTTCTCCCAGTTCTTCTACGTTTGGTTTGGGCAAGTCTGGGTACATTTCCTGCATTGCCCCCAGAATTTCTACACGCTTAATGGAGTCAATCCCTAAGTCTGCCTCCATATCCATGCTCATATCCAACATCTCTACTGGGTAACCTGTTTTGTCACTGATGATTGCCAACAAGGTTGTACCCAAATCAGCCACATTTACACTGACACCAGAGGTGGTTGTAGAAGAATCTGTAGGAGCGGTTTCTGTCCTGACTGCTAGAGTTTCGGTAACTACGGGTGAGGAGATGGGGAGGGGAGCAACGGATGGAGTAACAGATGTAACGGATAAGTTATTTGTGGGACTGACAGCGAAACCATCAGTATCCGCTACAAAATCTGTTGCTTTGTGTATTTGCGTTTGAGTGCCAACTTCTAGAAATGAATGCAACTGAGCATCCATTTTGACTACCGGCTGTGCCTCAGTTGCTGCTATCTGGTGAGTGGGAGGAACTAGGCTGTCTTGTTGGGTAGTCGTTGTTTTTAAAGCAATGAGATGGTTCTGTTCTTTATCTGGAGCTGTCGTTACCTGAGTTGTTACTTCAGAGGATACTACGGGTTGAGTTATCGCCAGCTTACCATTGATGATCTGTGAGTACTCGTGCTGTATGAGTTGGAAAAAGTTTTTGGTGTATTCTACCTGAGAGTTGAGATATTGCTCGTGGATGTGTAAAGTTTCACTTTGTTGAGCGTGAAACTGCATCATACTACGCTCTAACCTTTCCATGAGAACTGGCTTGAGCTTTGCAGCTTCTTCTGAAGATGTGCTGTTGGCAAACAAGGAATTTTGCTGCTGCATCAGTTGGAAAAAGGTTTTAGCATATTCCTTCTGATGGTTGAGATAGTGCCCGTGAACTTGTAAATTCTCGCTTTGATTCTGCTGAAATTGTGCTAGGACGTATTCTAAGCTTGCTAAAACCTGTTGGTAATTCACGGGTTTATCTGGACTTGTTTGCATTTTAGACTGTGGAATGGGTTGAGGTGAAGTGAGGGGGAGGGGGGATGAGGGAGATGAGGGAGATGAGGAGGATAAAGGAGATGACGGGGATGAGGAGGATAAGGGAGATGAGGGGGATGAGGGGGATGAGAGAGATGAGGAGGTGGGGAGTTGCACAGCTGGAGTGATGGGAAGAAGAACTTCGCTGTGTTCCTGCGTCAAAGCGTCTCCGTGTCCTCTTGTTTCTCCTTGTTCTGTTGTTCCCACGTTTCCATTGTTGTGATTGATAGAGAGTAGGGATTTATTTGTATGCCCGTTGCTCTCTGTAACCATCGCTGTGGGAGTAGCGGCGATGGTGGTTAAAGTGACTGAGGGTAGCTTTGAGTCGGTGGGAGTGTTATTCTCAGATGTGCTTGCAGGTAATTTCACTTTGTGACCATCCTGCAAAGCTTGCTCAAATGCCATTTTTGTTTTTTCTGACACGTAGTTAATGCCATTTAATGGCACCCTCAACCCTTTGCTTTTCTCGGTTGCAGGTATAGTTTGTGGCAACTGGTAGGGGTCGAGATTTTTCAAGGACAAACCAGCTACGCGTAACTGCACGACGGCTTCTCTTAAGGAGCGATCGCTGTCTTTTGAGGTGCTGGGGTTCAAAGCGACAGTTAAGTGGGGGCGATCGCCTAAAATATCTTTCACCAAACCTGTGAGAATTTTCTTCGGACCAAATTCAACAAAACAAGAACCACCCGCTGCATAAATATTTTCAATTTCCTGCTTAAACAGCACCGCGTTAGACAGGTGAGTTTCCAGAATTCTTTGAATATCTGCTGCTTCCTTGGAATACTGCTTTCCTGTCACATTCGTGTAAACAGGGATTTTCGGATTTTGGAAACTGACACTCTTGATTGCTTGGGCAAAGGCTTTCTGAGCAAAAGCAATCAGCGGTGTATGGAAAGCTGCTGACACAGGTAACAAAACGGCTGCATATCCTTGTTCTTGTAGAGCCTGGCGCACTTTCGCTATTTCCACCGCAGGTCCTGCTAGCACCACTTGACGAGGAGAATTGAGATTAGCAATTGTCACCCGAGGGAACTGCTTGAGCACGACTTCTATCTTGCCGACTTCTTCTTTCACGGCAAGCATAGCCCCTGCATCGTAATCTGGATCTTGGGGAGCTGCCATTGCTTGACCCCTGGCTTTCACCAAGAAGCAGTAATCTTCATCACTCACAACACCCGCAGCCCATAAAGCTGTGAGTTCTCCAAAGCTGTGCCCTGCGGTGAAATCTGCCTGAAACCCAGCTTGTTGCAGTATTTTATATTGCCCAGCGCTCAACATCCCAATTGCTGGTTGAGCATATTCTGTGCGTTGCAATGCAGCAATTTGAGCATTTTTTTCCATCTCCTCAAACACGGGATGAGGAAACACAATCTCTGAAAGCGGCTGCAAATTATCCTTAAGCAAAAGGCTATCCATGTAGCCAAAAAGACGGCGCAGGGTGGGGAAATTCATCACCAGTTCCCGACCCATATCCAAGTATTGAGAACCTTGCCCAGAGAATAAAGCAACAACTTTTCCACCTAACTCAAGACCAGAGGAGCGGTAGTAAATTCCTTGGGGATGCTCCCAGGATGAGTCTGAGGTTCTAGTTTTCAGTAACTCAATACTCATTTGCAGCAATTTGCAAGCCTCAGCACAAGAAGCTGCAACAAAGCCGACTCTTGCAACGTTGAGAGGAATGTCTTGTGATTTGCACGCCTCTACAAGTTCTACATAATTTCTATTTCCGTCCTCAGATTGCAATTTACCCAAAATATCTTGACAGTTTGCTAATAACTGTGCAGGAGTTTGAGCAAACAGCAACACCTCACTGGCAGTATTGTGTATACGGTAAGCGCGCTCTTGTTCGGCTTCGTATTCTTCCAAAACGACGTGATAGTTTGTACCGCCAAACCCAAAAGAACTGACACCTGCACGTCTTGGCGCTTCCCCTTCGGCACGAATCCAGGGTCTAGTTTCGGTATTTAAGTAAAACGGCGAGTTTTGAATGTTGAATTTGGGGTTGGGTTGAGTAACGTTAATTGTGGGTGGTAGTATCTTGTGATGCAAAGCCAAAGCCGTTTTGATTAAGCTTGCGGCACCCGCTGCAGCTTTTGTATGTCCAATTTGGGACTTAACGCTGCCAAGGGCAATGTACTGCCTTTTTGAGTTTTGTTCCCCAAAAAATTCTTTTATAGAGGCAAATTCGGTGGGGTCACCAGCCATAGTCCCTGTGCCATGAGCTTCAATCAAACCGACACTCTTAGGTGCAAAGCCTGCATCTTCATAAGCACGTTCCAAGGCTTTGACTTGTCCTTCTTGTCGGGGTGCATAGATGCTTTTATACCGCCCATCGCTGGAGGTGCCAATTCCTTTAATAACAGCGTAAATTTTGTCGTTGTCTCGTACAGCGTCTTCTAGGCGCTTGAGTACAACCATACCGACACCTTCACCTAGCATCATTCCATCAGACTTGGCGTCGAAGGGTTTGACGTTGTCACTAGGAGAGACAGCAGGCGTTTTGCTGAAACACATAAAAGCCATGATGGTGTTGTCAGTATCAACTCCACCAGTCAGCATCAGGTCGCAGCGGTGTTCTACGAGTTCGCTAATTGCCATTTTTAGAGCAGCTAATGAACTGGCACAAGCAGCATCAACAACGCAGTTTATCCCGCCTAAATTTAAACGGTTAGCAATTCTGCCAGCAACAACGTTACCTAACATCCCAGGGAAAGCGTTCTCATCCCAGTTCACGTAAGCGCTTTTGATTTTCTTGATGATTTTTTGTGTATCCTCATCGGATAAACCGCTACTTTTCAACACCTTTTCCCAAACGGGAGATTGCAACCTGGCAGCAAGTGGTAATCCCAGCTGGCTTCCTGCCACGCCTAAAATCACCCCAACAGTCTCACGGTTAAACTCGCGCGATGTATCATAGCCTGCATCTTCCATTGCCTCTTTTGCAACTACCAAACTTAATAATTGCGCAACATCTGTCACTTCCAAGATGCTGGGGGGAATGCCAAATTCCATCGGGTTAAAATCAACATATGGGATAAACCCGCCTCGTTTGCAGTAGGTTTTTTCTTCTGGTGTTCTCGGATTCGGGTCATAGTAATCTTCTATGTTCCAGTGTGTCGAGGGAACATCAGTAATCCCGTCAACTTTGTTAATGATGTTTTGCCAGTATTCTCGTAAGTTTCGAGATTTTGCAAAAAGAGAAGCCATACCAACGATGGCTATAGGGTTATCTTGTAATTTTCTGTTAATTTTGTTAACCGACAAGGATTTATCAGACGTCATTTTTTTCTCCTCAATAAACTTATACACAGCCTTCTCAAAGTTATTTATCTCGGCTGATAATTCCGCCAAGGCAGTATCAATTGAATGAGCAGACATAGGACATAGACTAATCGTGAGTAGCGCTTAAGAGGATGCTGCGGTGACTTTTGTGGCGAGTTCAAGACAGGACTATTTCCTATTTAAAGCAGCTATCCTATCTGCAAAGAGTAAAAGATTCTGTTCAAATCCACACCACATAAGAAATACCACCCTGGTGAGTTCATGCTCAACCGCGTTTCTAAAAGGTTTTGGCAATATCACAGCAATTTTTGCCAAAAATGCTATACAATGCCCGACTCCTGATGTTGTGGTAGTAGGTCGATGACATTGTTAAAACTCGTAAAATAGTCTTGCAGCGCGATCGCTGCTTGACCACTAAATTCAATCCATTCGGAATGACATAAATTCTGAGGATTTTGAGCAATTGTTTCCCCCTGGAACGCTGGAAACTTGGGAGTAGCTATGAGCACAGAAACGCTTTTTTCTCCAGAGCTTGTTTGATGATTTAGCTTAACTGCGGCAACATAGCTGGTGTTAATAACAACGTTCTGTATCTTGATAAATGCCATGGGAAGTTTCAACGTCCAAGATAATATATTCTATGGAATTTGACAAACAGAGTTTGACAAATCAGTTACAGAAAACAACACCCCTCTCTACCCGAATACATGGAAAAAAACGAACAAATAATTGAAGAATTACTTGGGGAAACGCAAGCAGGTTTTTTTTAGTTTTTCGCTCTCAATTAACTAAAGAATATGCCTGACTGCCTTGAAACATGATAATTAATAAAAAGACTAGCATAAATGATGGAAATTGAATAGTTCGTTTTTAGCACTTTTTGAAATAAAATATATTCTTTGCAGATATGAACTTTTTCCAAAAATAAAAAAGTATATGTGTTTACTATTATTTAGCGTCCTCTCAAATTCCTTATTAGGGTTGTAAGATACAGCAATTTTCAATTAGGTCGAATACAGGGAATTGCTGTGCCTCTACCATATGGTTTATAGTTTATGCTTTTGAAAACCCTGTAAAATTGGTTCTCATAAAGAAATCAGTGTGTTTTTTGTAAATTCGCCGGCTATTTAACAAATACATACACTAACAGAATAGGTATCAGTGTGTTTTTTATAAAAACATGAGATTGTGATTTTTAGCCTTAATGATAGATACAATATTACAGCTATTTTCCAAGGATTAGAACACAAATTGTCGGGTGGGTATCTCCCATCAAAAGCCCGTAATATCGACACTTGAGGTATTATGCAGCATAGCCCTACCGTAAGGAAAGCGCTGTAAAATATAGCGCAATTCAATTGAATAAAGTAATTATTTATCTGTGTCCATCTGGAGGACACTGCGCCCTTGGTGGTTCCCCCCGTTGTTCAAAGCAGCGTCTTTGCAGGAGATAGCAAGTGTCCGTTGTCCATCTGTGGTTCATTATTTCTTTGTGTACCTTACTCCGGGTTCTTACCGCTATAATTTTCACCAATGGAACAGGATTACTATATGTAATATCATGTCCGATTAAATAACCAAACTCAAGTTTGTAGTGAGGAATGCGCGTCCTCTTCCTTTGAAAACAAGGACTCAAGTCCTTACTACATATAAGTTTTATTATGGGTAATTTGCCGGACATGATATAAGTTAGTTTGAGGTGATCGCGCACCAACTCAACTTTATACGTTAAATGACCCTGTTTTCTGTGCTTGCTTACCAGTCCACTCTTGCCACCGCATAATTCCGCGACTGACCAACTCCGGATTCTCACCCCCAATAAAACAGGTACGTCCCATCCTTTCGCAAGCAATTAAAATTTCACCGTGTCCCATAAACGGGGCAATGACAAAATTATTTTGATTGGTATACATATTTAATAAGTAAGCGACTATTCCCTCCACTCCTTCTATATGAATAGGTATCTGTGGCTTGGATATTGATTGGCGCGAAAAAATACCTACATACAAATTACCAAGGACTAATTCATATTGAAATGGCATCCGAGTGCGGCTGCAAAACTCATAAATGTTGCCCTCAGAGCGTAGCACAGCGACAAGGCGAGCTTCATTTACTAAGTAATCATGATTCCAGGTTGGGGAAAGGGTAGCGATCGCTAGAGATGCATCACCAGGAAGCAGATTCATGAACTGTTTATCAGCCGTATCCCCACAATAAACTAGGTGCTGTTGGTTGAGCATCCATTCGTCACCAACATTGACCGAAGGTTTGTGAGCAGCAACTGTTGGTTTACCGGCTTGAGGTTGCTCAAGCAGAGGTTGGGCTTTCTTAACAGCTGACTTAGCTTCTCGTTTTGCCATAGCAATTTTGAAAGCTTGCAACTGTAACTCTTGTTGCCTCAGCCGCCATTGCGCTGCTATTTTAGCTTGCTGTTGAGCTTCTTGTTCGTCTCTTTTCGCCTGAGCTAACTCTAGAGCTTGTTCCGCCTGTTCTGCTAAGGCGCGTTCTTTACTCCCTGTCCTAGCTATTCTGATCAGCTCCGTTTTTATGCCAGCGATGGGCGTACCCTTGATTTTCTGTTTGACTTCCTGATGAATATCTTTAGCAATTTGCTTATCGTGCTGCAAGCTACGCTCGCTGTATCCGATTTCTTTCGCAAATTCTAAATTGGTCTTAGGAGGTGGTGAAATCATTTCACGACCTTTGAGCGTATGCTGGTTATCCCCAGCTTTAGCCATCAGTCCCAGTCTGTCCAGAATTTTCTGGCGCTCCAATAGCAGTTCTGCTCGCTCTAGGGGTTTTAACTCATTGCGGATAAAATTCTCGTCAATCTCCGCCAAACGAGCTTGATCAGCATCTTCGTAATCAACAATATTACACTGGATTTTTTCTAAACCAAGTAGCTGGCAAGCTGTCAGGCGGTGTAGCCCAGCAATCAAGTTCAGCTTTCGGTCTATTGTGATTGGGTTCAACAGACCATTAGCTTGAATTGATTCCTTCAACTCTTCAACCTTGTCGCCGCTTATGGGACGGCGGTTACTACCAATTTTAATTTGGTCTATGGGTACTGATTTTATAGGCATAATTGCTGCTTTTTAGTGTTGTCAGCGAAAATACCAACAATAAGATATAGCTAGTTTATTTCATCAGTACTATCAAAAACAGAAATTTCACGATAATTCTGATAAAAATAGTTTATAACTCGCCATTGTGCTAAAAGCCATTGAAAATATAAAGTATGAAGTATGAAGTCAGCAGTTTTTTGTTGCGGATTCCTCCAAAGCATGAAATAAACCTGTTGAACTACTATCTTAGCTCCACGTTTTATTTTTGCGGCTTGAATCTGTATATTTCTTCTCACTTCACCCTTAAACCTTCTTGATTCTTTTACAGCTATGCTTGCAGGTATTGACTTAGAATCTTGGAAGTCAATCGCCATGAGAAAGTTCCCTGTTTCGACATTTAGGTTTTAAAACAGTGACCAGTGAACAGTAAACAGTGAACAGTGAACAGTGAACAGTGACCAGTGAACAGTAAACAGTGACCAAAAACTGATAACTGATAACTGATAACTGATAACTGATTCCTGATAACTGATTTCTGATAACTGGTAACTGGTAACTGGTAACTGTAAAAGATGAGTTCTTGTCATGCTCGGTCACAATAGTTCTGCTCACAGAAAACCCTTTTTTAAAGAAACCAAGTTTATCTAAGGTTTCTCTGCAATTGTTTGTAGTTTTTGCAACATTTTTTATACATTTCGTTCTTTCAAAATTGGAACTAGTGAACAATAAATTAGGAGAAAACTTCTGTAGAGTCACTGCTTGACAAAATCAAACTTTTTTGGCAGTATGGAAGACAAGTTTTCGCAAATTATCTACGACGCTTCGTTTTGCTTGAGACTGAGGTTTTTTTGACAGCATTTCTATGCTTTTAAAGTAACTTATCCAATGTTTACATTAGGATAAAAATTAGTAGATTTTTGTGGCAGATCACAATCTGTTTTCCCACCGACATAGTTATTCGTGGTGGCTTTGTTCTAAGCAATTACGTACAAAAGTTTCTAAAACTTATCAGGCTTTTCCGGTCATGAATTTCAAATCCATATAGGAAAAGTTCTTGCAATGAATTTTCAGATGCATCAACAGTCATCAACTGATATAGGCATCTAGGTTACCCTTCGGCATAACACAATTGAGATGAAAATATGGCAGCAGAAAAGGAAAGCCAGTTATACACGAAACCTCCGTCTCGGTGGCAAATTCTCTTAGCAGTTCTTATTGCTTCAGCTACCGGGCTCCTATTTTTTCAAAATGTTTCACGAAGGTCTAACGTTCAAACTCAGCCAGCAAAAGCCCCGAAGGCTGCCCCAACTAAAGTTGCTGTTACTGGCTTGGGACGTTTGCAGCCTCAAGGTGAAGTGACCAAGTTGTTTGCTCCCAGTTCACAGAGCGGTGTCCGAGTTGAAAAACAGCTGGTCAATGAAGGAGATGAAGTTCGGGCTGGGCAAGTCGTGGCTTTGCTGGAAGGTTATGCTCGCAGTCGGGCGGCTTTACAACAAGCTTTAGACAAAGTTCAAATTGCTCAAGCTCAACTGGCGCAGGTCAAAGCTGGAGCTAAACCAGGAGACATAAACGCTCAAAAAGCGGCGATCGCTCGCTTAGAATCGCAGTTAACAGGAGAAGTGGCGACTAAGCAAGCGACCATTGCCCGTTTGGAGGCTGAGTTAGAAAATGCTCAAACTGAAAACAATCGATATCAGCAACTTTATAGAGAAGGTGCCATTTCTGCTTCCACAGCAGATAGTAAGCGTTTGCAACAGCAGACAGTGGAACAGCAACTGACAGAAGCCAAAGCTAACCTCAACAGTACTGTTAACACCATAAGCGACCAGCTTAATGAGGCAAAAGCCAAACTAGGGAGTATTAAAGAGGTGCGTGTCGTAGATGTGAAGTTGGCAGAAGCCGAAGTTCAAAGTGCTATCACTGCTGTCCAACAAGCAAAAGCAGACTATAATTTAACCTACCTCAAATCTCCCATAGATGGCAGAATTTTGAAAGTTCACGCCAAAACTGGAGAAGTGAGCAGTAATCAAGGGATTGTTGAGATAGGCAAAACATCTCAAATGTATGTGGTGGCGGAAGTTTATCAAACTGACATTGGCAAAATCCGTATCGGTCAAAAAGCCACCATTACCAGCACTGCGTTTCCTAAAAAAATAAAAGGAACCGTAACAGAGATTGGTTTGCAAGTTGACAGACAAAATATCCTCAGTGTCAATCCAGCAGCAGACACAGACCGGAGAATTGTTGAAGTGAAAATCCGCATTGATGATCCAGCAGATAGTCAAAGGGTCGCAGGTTTAACCAACTTACAAGTGGATGTTGCCATTCACATTTAACCCTCGCTTCTCAAACATATGCCCGTGGGCAAGCACTTTCCAAAATTCAGAGTCAAAAAAATAATTTTGAATTTTGTGCCTCGTCTGAGTTGCACTAACACGCGTAGCGTGCCCTACCGCACGGCACTGGAAGGGCACGCACTTTACAAAACTTAAAAAAATAAGGATGCAAGTCCCACTTGCTCAGTTCAAATTCAACATATTTTTGAATTTTGAATTGATAATTTGGAATTCCTCAAAGGGGGCGACTCCTACTCACCTCTTACACTCGCATTGCACACCATTCAACAAGCTGGAATCATGGTTGTTAAAACTCCTTTGGCGTGGCTGCAACTCGTCCGAAACAAAGTTCGTTCTCTTGTAGCTGTCGCTGGTATTGCTTTTATTGTCATTCTGATGTTTATGCAACTTGGTTTCCAAGATGCTCTTTATTCCAGCGCGACCCAAGTGCATCGAAATCTCAAAGGTGATTTATTTTTAATCAGTTCTCAATATAAAGCATTAACAGCAAATCAAAGCTTTTTCCGGACTCGCTTGTATCAAGCCTTGGCGTTTGATGGTGTCGAGTCTGTGAGTCCTATGTATATAGGATTTGCCAAATTTAAAAATCCCGTCAACGGTCAAAAATACTCAATATATGTTATTGGGTTTGAACCGGGAAAGCCTGTTATGAATATGCCAGAAATTGAGGCAAATTTAGATAAAATTAAAATTCCTGATGTTGTCCTTTTTGACCGTAATTCTCGAAAAGAATTTGGGAATATAGCTCAAAAATTTGAAAAAGAAAAGACGGAGCAATTCATTGAAATTTTTCCTTTTAACTCATTAACTGGTTATAGAGTGAGAGTTGGTGGTTTATTCAGCTTAGGTTCCTCGTTTGGAGTAGATGGTAATTTAATTGTCAGTGACTCAACTTTCATCAGAATAATAAACAACCGTTCAGCAGAAATGATAGATGTTGGTGCAATAACTCTTAAGCCTGGTGCCAATTTGCAAAAGATTCAGCGAGAGTTAGAAGCTAACTTACCTAATGATGTCGTAGTTTTTACCCGTCAAGGATTTATCAATTTTGAAAAAGAATATTGGGCAACTAGAACACCAATTGGTTTTATACTCAATCTCATGTTATCAATGGCTTCTGTAGTTGGTATAGTCATTGTTTATCAAATTCTTTACAGTAATATTTCCAATCAATTAGTTGCTTATGCAACTTTAAAAGCCATAGGTTATGGAAATAATTATCTATATAATGTTGTCTTTCAACAAGCTTTTATTTTAGCAGTTTTAAGTTACATACCTGCATATGCTATTTGTTTAGGTTTATATGATTTTGCCATGGAAGCCACTAAATTACCAATCATGATGTCTTCGCACAACGCGATCATTGTCTTAGTCTCAACAATATTAATGTGTATGACTTCTGGAGCGCTGGCTATTAACCAACTCCGGTCTACAGATCCAGCAGATATTTTCTAGCATGAGTCATTAGTCCTTTGTAAATACAAAGAACTGATAACTCATCAAAAAGGAAAATTTCTCACAAATCACTTAGCTTCAATTCTTCATTACAATCTTCTATGAACCTCAACAACAAAACTCTCCTCATCACTGGAATTGGCGGATTTATCGGCTCGCGTACAGCAGAGTTAGCCATAGCAAAGGGAATCAAGGTTTGTGGACTGCAAGATGCTTCAGATAAGAACAAAAAAGCACAAAACTTGGGCGCTAAAGTGATTTATGGCAACGTCACTGATCCAGCAACCGCCCAAAAGGCTTGCCAAGGAGTAGATATAGTTTTGCACACAGCAGAAATTGCCAAAGAAGGTGGTTCGCTCGACCAATTTCGTGAGATAAATGTTAGCGGAACCATCAACATGGCTCAAGCTGCCAAGAAAGCTGGTGTCAAAACCTTCGTCCATATTTCCAGTGTTTTGGTATACGGCTTCAACTATCCTGATCGTGTCACAGAAGACGGACCATTGTGTGGTGAGAAGAATGCCTACTGTCAGACAAAAATAGAAGCTGAAAAAGCACTTTTAGAACTCAACGATCCAGCAAATTTTGGCATCATTATTCTCAGACCAGGAGATGTTTACGGACCTGGAAGCATCCCCTGGATAGTTCGACCTCTGCTAATGATGCGGCAAAGATTATTTGCTTATGCAAACGAGGGGCGGGGAGTCATCAACCACACATATATCGATAACTTAATCGATGCTATCTTTCTTGCCATAGAAAAAGAAACATACGGAGAAATCTTCAATGTGACTGATGGACAAGAAACGACTTGGAAAGATTATTTTACACGCTTAGCTGACATAGCTGGTTTACCCGCTCCCTTTTCTCTACCAAAAGATGAACTTAAATTGTTTCTCCAGCTGCGCTATCAAGGACAAAAACTTTTTCGCAAACAAGCTGATATTCTGCCAGAAGTCGTAGATTTTATGACTCGCCCCTATGCTTATTCAATCACCAAAGCACAAAAGCTGTTAAGTTATCAACCAGCAGTTGATTTGGAAGAAGGCATGCGGCGCACCCAGGAATGGGTGAAAAAAACAGACATCCAAAAATTTATGCAATAGAGTTGTCGCTTCATACCCTGCTCTTAATCCTAGAACATCGATTCACTTATCACAAACCTAACCCCCAGCCCCCTTTCCACCTCTCCCTAACCCTCTCCTAAAAGGAGAGGGAAGCGGAAAAACTTTTTTCTTGAAAGAGGGAGCCAAATTGCCCTTCCCTTGTAGGAGAGCCACTTGCGTGCGCGGGTTCCCCGCGTTGAGCAAAGTGGCGTGAGGGGTTAGGGGAGAGGTTCTTCCAAGATTACTGAATTGGTGTTCTAAACCCCAAACAACAAAAAGTTACCTGCGTTAAATTCTCAAACAACTCTCACATTTCAGGGAATCTCTGCACCATCTTTTCTTATGAGCAATTATCAGCCAAGATTAAGCATTGGGCTGCCTGTATATAATGGCGAGAAATTTATCAAAGAAGCCATCGATTCAGTTTTGGCTCAGACCTTTGAGGATTTTGAGTTAATTATCTCAGATAATGCTTCAACAGATAAGACTGAGGAAATTTGTAGAGCATACGCTGCTAAAGACCAACGCATCAGTTACTATCGTAACCAAAAAAATATTGGTTGCGCCCCTAACTTTAATCGTGTCTTTGAATTGTCTTCAGGCGAATACTTTAAGTGGGTAGCTCATGACGATCTACACGCTCCCGATTTTCTCACGAAGTGCATTGAGGTACTTGACCAAGACCCTAGCATTATCTTGTGCCACTCTAAAGTATATTTCATTGATGAACACGGTAAATTCATACAGAACTACAATATCCAACTCAAAACCGATTCACCAAAACCACACGAACGGTTTCATGAGCTTCTGGCTACGCACCTCTGCTATCAATGTTACGGCGTAATCCGCGCAAGCGCCCTCAGGATGACGCCGCCTATGGGTAGTTACGGTGCTGCAGACGCAATTTTCTTGTTAAGACTTGGTCTGCTTGGTCAGTTTTATGAAATCCCCGAATACCTGTTCTTTGCTAGAAGCCATTCACAACAATCATTGAGTATGTTCTTTCCAGATTATCTGTCATGTACTCAGAAAAATACTCAAAAATCAATGCGTACGCTGCCTGATTTTCATGCGTATGCAGTGTGGTTTGATTCGGCAAATCAGGGAAAAATTTTGTTTCCACATTGGAGAATTTTCTGGGAGTATTTTATTTCAGTGTGGCAGGTGAAGCTGACTTTGTATGAGCGGATATCTTGTTATATAAGTTTTTTGAAGCAGTTCAAAGGAACAGAGTTTCTCTTGATAAAAGATTTGCTGTTCACTCCTCAAATGAATCGCTTCTGGCAAGACTTGCAAAAATCATCTATCCAAAAACAGACTATCAACTCTTTAACAGTGAACAGTACCAGCCGCAGTTATCAGTTAAATACGAGTGGTCGCGCGTCCCCCACCAAGAGCACCTTTATGCGTTGGTGGCGGTGAGCGCATCCCCTACCATACGCCGTCAGGACTCAGGACTGTTTTAAATGAATCGGTTGGTGAAATCAAACCTGGATTCTAAAGCTTTTTCTCAATTTCCCAACAAAGCGCAAAATTCACCTCTTAGTCACTGCAACATTATGCTGAATCTATCTAAATTCAGTTTCTACTTGCTCGCTACTTTAGCAAGCCTCAGCTTAGCTAGAACCGTAAATGCAGAACCTAGTGCAACACTCACTGTCGTAGTAGATGGGCTACGTCACAAAAACGGTGAAGTTTGCCTGAGAATTTACTCCAGTGAAAAAGGATTTCCTAATAGTAATACTAGTGAAGTACAAAGTGGCTGCACTCAGATAACAGGAACTTCTGTAAAAAAGCAGTTCTTAGGTTTGAAACCGGGAACTTATGCTGTCGCCGTAGTTGACGACCAAAACGGAGACCATAAACTAAACAAAGACTTTTTAGGTATTCCACAAGAAGGTTTTGGTATTTCCAAAAATCCAACTGTATCAATAACAACGGGTACACCAAAGTTTCGTGACGCCAGTTTTGTGGTGAAGAAAAATACAACCATCAAAATTGTGATGAAATATTCGCTCGACCCTTAAAACCAGCAAACAGTTATCAGTGAACAGTTATCAGTGAACAGTTATCAGTTATCTGTATCTAATACTGTTAACTGTTTACTTAACCTTTTGCATAAGTCAATAATTGTCTGTTTTCATCTGCGTTTATCTGGGGTTTCATACCCACGAACGCACGAATTTTTTCAAGAAGTCTACTGACAAGCTCTTCACTTAATAAAAAACTACGCTGAATTATGAAAGAGTTGCTGATATTCCTGTCTAAGTCTTTGCTAAGCTGGTTGGGTATTCAGGCGTGTTTAGCAGTTGTTTTTTTGTTCTACCTGCGCTTATCCCAAAAAAAATCATTACCAGACGACCAGTTGCCCAAAACTGCGGTGATTCTTTGTTTACGCGGCGCTGATCCGTTTTTGACTAACTGCTTGCGATCGCTCTTGAACCAAAACTACCCATGCTATGATTTAAAGCTGATCGTTGATAGCCAAGAAGACCCTGCTTGGAAGATTGCCACTGATACCATCCATGAACAAAAAGCAACCAACGTCCAAATCAGCCCTTTGAGGATAGCGCGCCAAAATTGTAGTCTTAAATGCAGTTCCCTATTGCAAGCTGTCTCGGAGTTGGATGATTCCTACAAAGTCGTTGCCCTTGTTGATGCCGATACAGTAGTCCATCGCAATTGGCTGCGTGAATTAGTCAGCCCTCTGGCACATCCCAAAGTCGGGGCAACAACAGGTAACCGTTGGTACCTCCCCACAGGTAGATATTGGGGGTCTTTGGTGCGCTACATAGGCAACGTTTCTACAGTGGTGCAGATGTACCTGTTCCGGATTCCTTGGGGTGGGACTTTGGCGGTCAAAACAGAACTACTTCGCCAAACAGGACTGCTAGATAAGTGGGGGCAAGCCTTCAACGAAGATACCATGATCTGCAAGGTCTTGCAAAAACATGGGATGCAGGTTAAGTTTGTCCCTTCTCTAATAATGCTCAATCGCGAAGAATGCGAATTACCTAACTTAAAATACTCGCTAATGCGCCAACTACTCAGTGCTCGACTTTATCACCCTTTGTGGTTGGCTGTAGTGAGTGATGCTATTTCAAGCATACTGATACCGACTCTTGTCATAGTGTTGTTTCTGGTAGCATTGTTGACCGGAGAATGGAATGTTGCCGCTTTATCGTTTGGCTACTTTGGCATTTATACGCTGGGATTACTCTTTATGATGCTGGCATTAGAGCAAGGGGTACAGCAAATCATTCGCAAACATGGTGAACCGACGACAAAATTGTCAGCACGAACAGTCGTGAAAATGCTCATAGCAATTCCCTTGACACAGTGGGTTTATGGGATAGCGATGGTATTATCCCTAGGGATGCGAAGAGTCAACTGGCGCGGCGTCAGCTATCAAATCAAAGGTCCTTGGGGCGTTCGTTTAGTCGAATACCGCCCTTATGAATTATTAGATCAACCAGGCGATCGTAAGGTTTCTATATAGGCGATCGTAAGGTTTCTATATAGTTGATCATTAGTAATACGTAATTCACAGGAAACCTCACCCCTTCCCCTCTCCGCGAGTTCGGAGAGGGGTGGCGCAGCCAGGGTGAGATACAAATGCAGTCAATAAACAAGAGTGCAAAAGTCAATATTATGAAAAAAAACCACAGATGTATACGCCGGAGGCGGCTTCCTGGAGGGTACACCAATAAACACTGATGATTTATCTGTGTCCATCTGTGTGCATCTGTGGTTCCAAATATCTTTAAACCCGAATGAGTGCAAGAAGTGTAATGATTAACCGGATTTCAGATGACATCCTAGTCTTTCCAGCAGATGCTCTCCCACACGCAAAGCATTTGCCATAATCGTTAGTGATGGATTCAAAGCAGTACTGGAGGGGAAAAAGCTACCATCAACAACATAAAGATTATCAACATCGTGTGTGCGACAATTGAGGTCAAGCACAGAAGTTTTGGGGTCTTCACCAAAACGGCAAGTCCCACACTGATGTGGAACTTCTCTCAAAGACATTTTGAGGTTAGCATATAGTGAAAATGCCCCATCTCGCTGAGGATTTTCAATTGATTTCAAAACTTGATTCCAGCGTTTGATTAAGCGATTCAATGCTTCTTCATTGTTATTTTTATAGTCGAGAAAGATTTTCTCACCCTCAACACGCACGCGATTATTGGGGTCTGGCAAGTCTTCAGTTATGAGCAACCAACTAACAGAATGATTTGCCACCGCTTCCGAGAATTTACTAGGCATCAAAGGTGGTCCGTTAGCCGCAATTTTATCTTTGTTAAGATTGCCTAGTAATTGTACACTTCCCATTGGGTAAGGAAAATCTTTCTCTCCCCAATAAAAATCATTGATAGCAAGTGTCTTTTGAAAAATTGTCGGATTTTGTTTTGCAGTCAAAGCCATAACCACTGCAAACTTATGCGCCATGTAATTGCGCCCTACAAGATCAGAACTATTTGCTAATCCATTTGGGTGTTGGTCATTGGCTGATTTGAGTAACAAGACTGCTGAGTTGACTGCGCCACAAGCAGCAACAACAATATCCCCAGAAAATATATGACGCTTACCTGCAATTTTTGCTTCAACTCCAGTGACCTCACGACCAGATGCACTCGTATGCAAACGCACAACTTTTGCATTGGTCATTAAAGTTAAATTAGGATAGACAAGTGCTGGACGTACACCGTTAATGTCAGCGTCAGCTTTGGCATTAAGAAAACACGGGAAGCTGTCGCAAGTATCACAACGAATACAAGCACTCAAAAAACGATTGACTTCATTTAGCTTGATAGCAAGCGGTTGATAAAATGGATGGCAGCCTTTATCCTTTAGGGCATACTGGATTTCTTGAATGTAGGGTTCGTGGCTGACTGGTGGAAAGGGATAGTCTTCACTGCTTGGGGGTTCAGTAGGGTCTAAACCACGCTTTCCATGTACTTCGTAGAGTCTTTCAGCCTTGGCGTAGTAGGGGGCAAAGTCTCGATACTTCAATGGCCATCCAGGAGAAATGCCACCTTTATGAATGATTTTTTCAAAGTCTTGCTCTCGAAATCTGAATAAAGAACCGCCATAAAATTTGGTGTTCCCGCCAACATAATAGTGTGTGAGTGGACGCAATGGTTTGCCGTCTTTTTTGTACCAAACCTCAGAATTTAGGTAGCGTTCTTTTTTATGAACTTGCTCTGAATCCCAATTGGCTTTTTCTTTGGGTAAAAAAGTTCCTCGTTCTAAGACTAAAATTTTCTTTCCACTGGGTGCGAGTAAATTAGCTAAAGTTCCACCACCAGCACCTGTGCCAATTATGATGACATCGTAATGAGCCTCAGCCATGTTTTCTTTGTTTTTTTATAAGTAGAGAAATGAGATATAGCAACAGCCAAGGTGGTTAGGACATCAACAGATGATAAAACCTAGACACAAAAAGGCTTTTCACCCAGTCCCCAGTCCCCAGTCCCTAGTCCCCTGCTATAACTTAGTTTTGTGCAGAATTTTCCTCACGCATTTGATGTTCTGCACAGGTTTGGTTCAGTTTGGTCAAACCAATCCAGCGATAAACTGCATCTCCCAACTTGGGAAAAAGTTGGATTTCAGAAAATAGGAGCTTTGTTAAAACTCCATCGAGTATGACTTCTCCCTGGTTTTTCTTGATCGCATTGATGACGGCGATCGCCACATCAGTTGGTTTGTGAACACGTGCTAAACTTGGTGCTGATAAGCCAAATTTGAGAAACATTCCTGCTAAGGTATATCCCGGACAGACCACAGAAACCCCTACATTGCTATTAGCTAATTCCTGCCGCATTGCATCTGTCCACATAATCATACCCGCTTTACTCGCTGAGTAAATGCTGTTGTAAGGCGCTCCCTTTTTACCAGAACCAGATGAAATATTCACGATGTGACCACTATTGCGGTTTACCATGTTTGATAGTATCAAACGGGATAATTCCATCGGTGCCAGTAAATTGATCGTTAATATCGATTGAATATCCTCTAAAGTGTAATTTTGGAAAGGTCGATATTTTTCTATAGCAGCATTGTTAATCAAGATATCAATTGGACCTGCAAGTTCATGAATTCGCTGCACTAAAACTGGTAAATCTTCCAATTTGCTAATGTCAAATGGAATACTTATGCCTCTCCCACCAGCAACTTCAACCTCAGCACATATTTGCTCTAAAGTTTCCTTGGAACGAGAAACTCCGACTACAGTTGCCTGTTCTCTTGCCAAAGCACGCGCAATAAATACTCCAATGCCACCTGATGCACCAGTCAAGACCACTGTCTTACCTGCTATGGTTTCCATAATCAGCCGCCTGTATTTTACTTATTGCCTAAAAAATGGGTCTAGTTTTAGGTCAGAACAAAATTTTGGTAAAAAGCAATTTTTTACCTAACTGTAGTAAACTTGTTGCCAACGAAAAACATAAAAATTAAAGACTCTCAGGTATGCACTTCTTAAAACGTGGCACAGAGTCTTTGATACTATCAATAATCACTGTTTTCTCAATAAATTAATTACTAATTTAGCTCAATTGAGAAAATATTTTGTACATCTCAAACTTTTTTGAGAGTTTTGCTAATTGATTTTATCTAGATTAGAAAACATGAATCAATAATTTGAAAAATGCTGAACTTTGATATTTTAGTTGCAGATTAGTCAGTTGCTATTTACTATAAAATATAAAATAGCAATAAATCAAACCAACGAAAAATTAATTGAAATCAGTAACCTAGATAACAGAAATTGTAATTTTGTAGTTATTTAAAGGGTTGGAAAGCATATATCCAGAGTCATTCATGAGGCTGTAGCTTTCAGACAACATCAGTGGGGTTAGTAAGGACAGAAAACATATCCTGCTTAATTAAGAATCTCTTGCAATGCGTAAATCCTAAATTCAACTGTATCAGTGCTAACAGGTGTGCTTTTGTTTAAGGACACCAATTTTTAGTTCAGGAAAATAGACAATACTGCACAGAAATTATGAACAAGCAACCTCTTCGCATTGCAATTTTTACAAGCTTGTATGCTCCATTCTTAGCAGGGGTCTCCGTAGCAGTACACCAACGGGTTCGCTGGTTGTTACAGCAAGGGCATGAAGTTTTTCTGATTCACCCTGAAATCAACGACCAGTACCCCAAACGTGTTAGCAATCGACCCATGCCAGGGCTGGATGAGTTAAAGGCTTTCCCCAATTTTTCCGACTATGCATTCCCAACACAGCCACTGATATTTTATAAGTCTCTTCCTCAACCATTGCACTATCGGCATTGGAGCGATACTAAGTTACTCGAAAAGTTCCAGCCCGACATTATAGTGGTTGAAGAAGCAGCGCAAATGAGAGGATTTTACTCGCTTTATTTGCAAGGTTACGGTCGCCCGATTGGCGTTGAATACGCAAAACGAACAGGCACTCCAACAATATCACTCTTCCATACTGATATCGTTGCCTATATCCAATATTACTTAGGAAATCACTTTTTCAACCTTATTCGTCCCATCATTCCCTCTTTGATTAAGCAGTTCAGCCAACTTTATGATGTCAATCTCTTTCCTTCTCGAGAACAGCTTGCTAAGTATCAACAGATGAAATCCCAACGCAGCGAATATCTGCCCTTTCAAGGAATTGATTGTCAAAAATTTAATCCTGCAAACATCTGTTATAATCCTATTCCCAACGACCACAGACCAACCGTCCTTTTTGTCGGACGCATTACCGCAGAAAAGAATGTCAGCCAACTCCTAGAGGCATATTCGCTCATCGCTGCCAAAATTCCTGACGTTCATTTAGTTATCATTGGCAGTGGTCCCCAAGATCAAGAAATCCGTAAGGTTGCTGAAAAATTTAAATCCGGCGTGACTGTGTGGGGTGAGTCCCACGGAACAGAGCTTTTGGGTTGGTACGCTCGTGCAGATGTCTTTGTGAACGCCTCGGTTACCGAAAACTTCTGTACAACCAATACCGAAGCCCTAGCATCTGGAACTCCTGTTGTAGCAGCTTGTGCTGGGGGAAACCCAGAGCAGGTTTTACCTGGTATCAGTGGCTTTTTAGCTGAACCTAACAACCCAGCTGATCTCGCTCAGAAGGTGATTTCAATTCTGGAAAATCCTGATCTCAAAGAAGAAATGTCTCTACAGGCTCGCCTCTCGATACTTGAATTTGATTGGTCAGTATGTACGGAAAAGTTTGAAGATAAACTTTACGAGGTTGTTCGAGCATCCAAAAATTTGGAAGCAATGCCTGTTTGAGCAATGGAAGCAGGGGAGGAAGAAGAAGGAGTGAGGGAAAGAGGGATGGAGGGATAGAAGGAGAATTTTCCGTTACATAACACCTACCCAAAGCTACCCATAATTGGAAATATCTACTTTGGGTTTCGTTTACTTCCTGCTTCATCCTAGAGAAGTCGGCTTCAACTAGTCCACAGGCGCGAGCTCCGTCTAACTGACGACTCTTGACACGCCACTTGCTACAACCGGGGGAACCCCGGCAACGCAGTGGCTCAAATTAATTGCTGCGTTTAAATCGCGGTCAATCACAAATCCACAATGACTACACTCGAACACTCGCTCATTCAAGGTGAGTGCTTCTTTTTTAATTCCGCAATTAGAGCAAGTCTTGCTAGACGGAAACCAACGGTTAACTACGACTAGCTTTGAGCCATACAACTCACATTTGTAGGTCAACTGGCGACGGAACTCAAAGAAACTCATATCAGCGATAGATGCAGCCAGTTTATGATTAGCCATCATTCCAGATACGTTGAGGTCTTCTATCACTACTGTTCCGTGGTTCTTGGCTAGTAGTGTGGTGAGTTTGTGCAATGTGTCTTTGCGAATGTTGGCAATCTTTGTGTGCAGTCTGGCAATCTGTAACTGTGCTTTCTTCCAATTAGCTGAACCAATAATTTTATGTCGATTCAACCATTGCATCCTGGACAACTTTGCTTCATATTTTTTGTAAGACTTTGCACCAGCTATCACCTCACTAGTTGAAAGAGTTGCTAAGTTTTTGACACCAAGGTCAACGCCTATAACATCGGTATTGCCTAAATTGTGTTGTTCTACATCAAATCGAAAACTAATAAACCATCTATCAGCTTGGCGAGAGATTGTGCAAGATTTGATTAATACCTGTGATAGTCGTTCGTAAGTCTTGAGGACACCAATCACAGGTACTTGAATTTTATTATTGCCTAGAATTTTAACTGTACCTTCAAGTGTGAAAGAGTCACGCTTACCTTTTTTCTTGAATTTGGGAACGCCAGCAGTTTTGTTAAAGCAACGTTTCCAAGCTTCTCGCAATGCTATTAATGCCTGCTGTGGCGTGGATTTAGAGCATTCGTAATACCATTCATTCTCAGACTTCACGCTTTGCTACCAGCCACTTATGCAAGTCGATAGCACTGGGAAATTTGATTTTAGAGTTAGGGTTCGCTTTGTTATGGTCAAGGATTTGTTTTGTCAGCCCAAGCCCCCAGTTCCAAGCATGACGAGCCACACCGCAATGCTTCATTAATGCCGTGCGTTGTTGGTTATTTATTTTCAATTCTGTTTTAAAACCAAGCAACATTAACTTTACTTTTATTTATTAAAATATATAAGTTAACTAATATAAAAGCTTTTGTCAATGCCATTTCAAAAAGGACATAAATTAGGAGCAAAGAAAAAGCTAGAACGATTGCTCGATAAAGATGCAATTGCCTTCAAGGGTTATCTTGGGCAGAAAGAAAAACTTAAAGCCGTCCCTAATTGGCAAGAACGGCTAAGACAATTTGTTGACCAACTCATTTCAGAGCTACCCAAAAATGGGCAGTAATGGGTAGCTTTGTCTACAAATTAAGTTACAGTTTCTAGCCCTCACTCCCTTCCTCCCTCACTCCCTTCCTCCCTCACTCCCTCACTCCCTTCCTCCCTCACTCCCTCACTCCCTCATCCTCTCTATTGGGAACTTTGCCCAGATGTTTTTTGAATTTGCTGGGTGAAGTATACTTCGTCATAGTTCAACTGTTGCGCTATCTCCAGCCCTTTTTGAAAAGCTGTTCGTGCTTGGGGATAGTCTTTGCGTTGCAAATAAAGTTGCCCAATTTGGTCATAAGCATTCATTAAACCGTAAAAGTTGGCAGATCGTTCCTGTGCTTGCAAGAGAATTTGGCTTGCTTGCAAAGCCTCCTCCACTTGTCCTTGAGAACGGTACAGTGCAATTAATTTTTGCAAAATCTCCCCAGCACGGACAAATTGCTCTGATTGCCAAGCTGTGGTATAAGCTTCTTCATAGTTCTTGAAGGCTTCTTGCAGTAAGCTGGGATTTTCCCGTGCTAAAGCTTCATAATCTGAGCCAATAGCCTGCTTTAATGCTACTAACTGGATCTGGTTGTTTTCTTGCTGATAAACTTCTGCTAGTTTATTACGTATTTTTACTGATTTTTCTGGTTGGTTTGCTTGTTTGTAAATGTAAGCGAGTTGTTGTAAATATGCTGTTTCGTTAGCGCGATCGCCTCTAGAGGAAGCGAAAGTTAGCAATTGCTCATAAGTAGCCGCTGCTGATGCGTAATCAAACCAATTGAGATGCAATTCTCCAATAATCTTCAGGATGTTTACTTCTGCTGTGGTATCTTTTTGCTGTCGCACTCCTACCAAAACTTGGTCGTAAACTTGCAGTGCTTCTTTAGGCGATCGCACTCCTTGGTAAGCTTGACCTAACGCTTGCAAAAGTTGTAAATCTGCTGTAGTTTTTTGGGATTGAGCCTGTTTTTGGATGACTTGCAACCGCTGTGTGATATATTGCACTTCTTGGCGCTCGTTTTCTCTCCAAGCGATGTCGCCGACTCGCGACAGTGCTTGCACCTCTGCCAATGGACCTAAATAACGGCGCAAGCGTAGTTCCCGGTTCCAGATATCAAACGCTGTTATCCTATCCCCTGCTTGCAGTGTAGCAGCAGCTTGTTGATTGAGCTGATCCAGCGCAGGCTCCAAATTTTGACGCTCTTGCGGGGTTAGCGGCTGTTTATCTTTTGGCGAACGTGGTAACAGTGGATCGGGTGTGGTGAGCTCCAGTGGATTAGGAGGGAATTTATCTGGCTGTGTAGGCTTTTTGCTCGCTGCTAGTGTCGGCGAACTGCAAAGGAGACACAATGTAGCAGTGGCTGTCATGGTAACACTTAAGCGCCGTAGCATGGACATTTTACCTTTTTGTTGCATTACTAACTTGCTCAACTGTTGCGCGGTAGCGCAACTACAAACCTATTACCTATCTGACGAGACTCAGCAAAAAATTCTCCTAAGAACAACCACAAGCTATAAAATATTCCATAATACAATTTATCTTTTGTCCGGCTACATACTGGTAAAGTTTTTATACCTGGTAGCTTTGTTGACCAAATCCAAAATTCAGAATCTAAGTTTGATAGAATGACTAATTCTACGGATATAGCAACATTAGCCCGCTGGATGGCAGCAGATTTCAGCAATCAAGAACAAGCTTTTGAAAACCCGCCTTTTTTTGCTCACATTCGCGTTTGTATGCGTCCTCTCCCCTTGGAAGTTTTATCTGGGGTAGGTTTTTTTGTTGAACAAGCTTATGACTATTCGCTTAATGATCCTTATCGCTTAAGGGTACTGAAGCTGGTGAACACAGGAAAGCACATTGAAATCGAGAACTACAGTGTTAAGGAAGAAAAAAAGTTTTACGGTGCATCCCGTAACCTTGAACGCCTCAAAACCCTAACTGCTGATGATCTGGAAAAACTACCAGGCTGCAATATGATTGTAGAGTGGACGGGTCACAACTTTAAAGGCACGGTAGAACCAGGTAAAGGCTGCATTGTGGTTCGCAAAGGGCAAAAGACCTACCTCGATAGCGACTTTGAGATTGATGAAGACAAATTTATCAGTCGCGATCGCGGACGCGACCCAGAAACCGATGAGCATATCTGGGGGTCAGTCGCTGGACCATTTTACTTTGTCCGCTGGGCAAGTTTTGCAGATGAAGTGAAACTAACTCCTGAATCCTGAGTTCCAGAGTCCTAAGAAAGTACCAAAAAATAAATTATCCATTATGTAGGGTGGGTTAGGCGTACGACAGTTGACGTTTTACATTCAGAATTAAAGTGCGCCCTAAGGGATTTCCAAGAAATAAATTATCCGTCTTGTGGGGGAGCCAGCGCCCTTTGGAGGGTTTCCCGACCTAGGCGACTGGCGTTGGGCGTCCCCGCCCGCCCAGTTTATAGGACGGGCTGTCCGGCCCATCCCACAAGAAAAAGTTGGATATTTTTTTATTTGGAAGTCTCTTATCAGTTATCAGTTATCAGTTTCATCCTCCGGGGGAAACACCACACCAAGAGCACAGAAAGCGTTGGTGTCAGTACAACCACACCAGCCCGAGAAAGCGTCACTGCGGCTGGTACTTGCGGCTGGTACTGTTCACTGTTTTACGCTTTACCCAACAAATCCGACATTCCACATGGTTGTAATCAGTCTACTTTTTGCGTACAATGAGAAACACACCTGTAAATCGAGCTAGCTATAAGCTAAATTTCAGGAAATATTCAGTTGTGTGACGGCATAAGCGCATAACTGGCGGCATAGCCAAGTGGTAAGGCAGAGGTCTGCAAAACCTCCATCCCCCGGTTCAAATCCGGGTGCCGCCTTAAAAGAAATATAAGCATTACAGGGCTTTGAAGCCCTTTTTTAATGGTAGTTGTAGGGCTTGTTTCCAGAGCCTTCCAATATTTTTGGGGTAATTTTGGGTAGTTTGGGGAAACAACTGGGGTAAAACTGGGGTAGATATGTAAGGTAAAGGTGTTTACCCCAATACACATTTCTGGGGTAAAACTGGGGTAAAGTGGAAAAGTAAAAATGTTTACCCCAGTTAATTAAGCTTATGGAGCCTAAAAAATCTCAAAGTATTGCCAGTCGGGGTTCGGTGCAGATAAAGAACTCTAACGGCAGTCTCCAATTAGTTTTTTCTCATCCTATTATTACGCCCACTGGAGAGCTAAAAACCAAACGTTTCTATGTTTCAACAAGGCACGACGATACACCTTTTGGAAGACATCAAGCATCGGCTTTGGCGACAAAAATCCAGAGGGATATTGACTATGGAGAGTTTGATGCCAGTTTAGTTAAGTACAAACCAGCAGCGTCATTAAGCACCGTTACCCCAATTACCCCAATTACACCTTCACGTAGCCCCCAACCAGACTTGGGAGAATTATGGGAAAAATACACTGAGTTTAAAAAACCACAGGTTAGTCCTTCTACTTATGCGGTTGACTACCGCAAGTATCGCAATCACATTGCTAAGTTACCAACTAAAACTTTAGATGATGCGATCGCAATTCGAGACTATTTACTTGCAAATCTCAGTGCTAATGCCGCCAAACGTACTTTGACAAATATAAATGCTTGCTGTGATTGGGCACTTAAAAGTCAGCTAATTGAATCCAATCCCTTTCAAAGTATGGCAAAAGACATTCTTCTTCCGAAGTCAGAATCAACAGAATATGAAATTAATCCCTTTACGAAGGAAGAACGGGATAACATAATTCAAGCATTTGAGGAGAGCAAACTCTACAGCTACTATGCTCCTTTAGTAAAATTATTATTTTTTACTGGGTGCAGACCATCAGAAGCGATCGCTCTACAATGGAAGCACATCAGTGATAAATACATTACCTTTGAGCAAGCAATTACCATCAGTACTAAAGGGTTAGCCCTCAAAGATGGATTAAAAACCCAAAGCCAAAGACGTTTTCCGATTAATCATCAGCACCGTGAAATTTTAGACTCCATCAAGCCTGACAACTGTAACCCAGATGATTTTATCTTTAGAAGCAAGAAAGGCGGCATAGTAGACTTTGGAGATTTTCTCAATCATGCCTGGAAAGGTTACAAAAATCATCGTGGTACACATATACATGGAATCGTAACTCAACTTGTAAAACAGGGCGTAGTCAGCGAATATCGCAAACCTTACCAATGCAGGCACACTTTTATTACTCTTTGCCTGGAAGCTGATATTGATGCGAAGGATGTAGGAAGGTGGGTTGGTAACTCTCCAGAAATTATTTACAAGCATTACGCAGGTAATAAACGTAACTTACAGGTGCCAGAATTATAAATTTGTTGAATTAAAATATGGATGATGGTACTTCATGTTTTTTAGTAATATCATCAGGTTGTAGTTGTAGTAGGTGGCTATCTTGCCCAAATAATACCAGGGGTGCTTAAAAAAGATGGAAGTTAAGACAGTGCCAGATAAAGAACTTTTAGAAGCAATCGAGCAATACGCGGTGCAAACTAATTTTTTTTAGAGTATATAGAAAGGAAGTGTCCAGGCTTAACAAAGGTTCAAACTGTGGAGTTAGCAACGCTTTTAATTGTAAAAATGGCTGCAATCTTATGTGAAACTGAAACAGCCGAAGTTTGGCTAACTGAAGTTTAAGAAAACACGATTTTAATAAAATTAATTAAGTAAAAAAGATGAAATATGGAATTGATTGCGGACACAACGCAACCCCGGATACTGGGGCTGTTGGAATTAAGCAAGAAGATGTATTGACTCTAGCTGTAGGTAGTCGAGTTATGGCTGGCTTGAGATCGCTAGGGCATGAGGTTGTTAATTGTACTCCTACAAAAGCTAGCAGCGTCGGTGATTCGTTAAGGCAACGTTGCCAAATCGCCAACAGCGAGAATGTGGATGTTTTCGTCAGTATTCATTTCAATGCCTTTAATTGCAAAGCTTACGGGACTGAAGTCTATGCAATGAGCAACAGCGGGAAGACTTTAGCTAAGAATGTAATAAACGAAATCTGCTCTCTGGGATTTTTCAACCGTGGGGTAAAAGATGGATCTCATCTGTATGTTTTGAAAAATACATCTATGCCAGCGATTCTTGTAGAGTGCTGCTTTGTAGATTCCGCAACGGATATGAATTTATTAAATGCTGACACGATGGCAGCGGCTATTGTTAAGGGATTAACCGGGCAATGTGTCGCAACTCCTGCCAAAAGTCCAGATCGCGCGGCTAAGTGGCAGGAATTTATAGATGTGCTTAAAGCTGCTAATATAGCCTATCCGCAATTGAAGCCGGCACAATTAGCGCAAGCAATTTTAGAATCAGGTAGGGGAACTTCTGAATTATTTTTAGAGCACAATAACCCCTACGGTTTGAAATGGCGAAGGGAAATGAGCGAAATTGCTCAAAATGTTTCCTATAAAGCCCATGACGGAATTGATAGTTATTGCAAATTTCAAACTCTAGAAGATGCAGTAAAGGGATATTGGTTATTTATTGGCAGGAAACCATACCAGGGATGGGAGCAATATTCTAGTCCAGAAGATTATTTAAAATTTATCGTTGGTTGTGGATATTGCCCGGATAAAGCCTATGCCAATAAAGTAATTTCAATCTTGCCAGAAGCTAGGAAATTACTACATTAATAATTGGATGCCTAAGTTCGTGTGCAAAATACAGTGAGGCAGAAATTACTGAGATTGAGCAGTATTTAACCGAGTGGGATGCTTCTACGTATACCAGTGTGGCTCATAGTGTAGTAGATCATGCCTTAAGGAAAAATATTGATGCTTTGAAATATTTAAGAAAAGCTCACAACTTTAATAAAAAAGGAGCAGTGCGAGTACCTAAAGCTGGATATCGTCGAGATGGTGCAGCAGTTTATCGAAAAGGAAATGAGTATCTAATTGTTCGAGCAGATTCGTTTGGTGTTGAAAAAATTGTCACTTATGGGGTGAATGATGAGTAGGTTAGATGTGGTAACTCAAAAAGCTAATAGAACGAAAAATCAGATTATTCATATTTTAGAACAATTAACCAGTGATTATCAAAGCACAAAATCAGAACGCCAGGAAATCGCCGCAAATTTTCCCGCATCTAATGATGAGTTTTCTGTTTTAGAAGAACTTGAACTATTAACAGTTAATATCAGAGGATATGCTAGTCAAATTCAAGTCAAGGGAGAGATAGAAAATCAGCAGCAAGCAGTTGAGGACTTAAATCACCTGGCAGTTTTTGATGTTCCTGCTATAGCTCAATTTTACTTTGGTAGTAATGGTGAATATCAGGGTACGAAGGCTTATTTGCGAATGTTGGACTATTTACGCTTGCTCATACTGGAGTATTTAAGTTTGTCTGCAATGAGTAATAGAGTATAAATTGCTAGAGTTTCAATCAGCTACAAGTATTTTCTCATTTTTATTTTTATCGAGGATAAAGCTATGTTTGCTGGCTTGGAAGGAAGGGAAATTATTAAGAGCTACAAGAATATAGCGCTTCTCGTTTGGATAAAGTACAGATTTATCTGTGTCCATCTGTGTCCATCTGTGGTTCTTATTTCTGAACGTATTGCACTCAAGTGAGAACCGCTATATATCCCATAAATTAATTTGTTTATAGAGTTGAGCAACTGTTCGGCTAATGCCTACCAAGCTGATTCAGTTATCAGTTACCAGTTATCAGTTATCAGTCAGTTATGAACAGTTTAGTTTATGAGAAGGCGTATAAATTTGCTATTCGGATTGTAAACGCCTACAAATATCTTTCCGAAAAGAAGAAAGAATATATTCTATCAAAGCAATTAATGAGAAGTGGAACATCAATCGGAGCTAATATTGCTGAAGCTAATGGAGCAATATCTCAAGCAGATTTTTCCGCCAAAATTTCTATTGCTTATAAAGAATGCTTGGAAACGAAATATTGGCTTTCTTTGTTAAAAGATACAGGGTACATTGAGCAGAAAGCGTTTGATAGCATTTATCAGGATGCAGATGAAATCGGAAAAATTCTGTTCTCAATCCTTAAAAAAACAAAAATTAACCAACAATCCATAGACTGATAACTGATAACTGATAACTGACTAAAGAGTCCTCCCGAACGCGCAGACAACACGAAAACCAAAATAGAGATTGAAGTAGTCGCGCCCCGCCCTATTGAAGTAGTAGCGAGACGCGGAACGGCAGCTAGTAGGATTGCTGACCCAGGAACCGCCCCGCAGTACGGCTCTTCCTTGTCTTTGAGAAATATTATCATTGTCATCATTAAACCAAGGACTGCCATCTGTTGGCGCTCCTTCGTAGTTATCGTGCCAATCATCAAGACACCATTCCCATACGTTTCCGTGTATATCGTATAGACCAAAGGCGTTAGCTACGCCAAAGCTGCCTACCTCTGTTGTTTCCCCTCGATATGTTCCCTTTACTCCATTGCCATAAGTGGAGTTAGCATCATAGTTTGCTAGTTCTGATGTAATCGTCTCACCAAAGTGAAACGGAGTGGTAGTTCTGGCTCTACACGCATATTCCCATTCTGCTTCACTTGGTAAACGGTAAGATTTGCCAGTGTATTGAGAGAGACGATCGCAAAACTCAACCGCATCGTACCAAGAAACTTGCTCAACAGGGCGATTTGCACCTTTAAAGTACGATGGATCTCTTTTGAGTTCGCGGTTAACTTGTGGGAGAGCAGCTACTGCTTGCCACTGTGCTTGCGTTACGGGGTACTTGCCCATGTAAAAAGGGCTAATTGTTACTGTATGCTGAGGGCTTTCTGATTCATGATGCTCTAGTTCATCTTCTGGTGAACCCATCAGAAAGCTGCCTTCAGGGATGGCTACCATTTCTAGCTGCACGCCATTTCCTAAGTCTTCAATAAAGCATTGAGCTTGGCTCAAATGACGATGAATGGTTAGCTGACGACTAGCAGCCCACCGTCCGAGTACACTTTGTAGATTTCTTTTGGTAACTTTTTCACCGAATACTTCTGATAAAACTTCCCAGAGCTTAATAGCAACATTCTTTAGGTCAGGCACAGAGTAGTCTGCTGACGCTGCAATTTGCTCGTAGGTTTGATTGGCTAATGTTCCCTGTAGTACTAACTGCTCAGCATCGTTGAGATGTTTTCCTGTTTTAGTAAAAATCTCCTCGTTCAGCATTTCGAGAGGACTATCTGTACTGATTTGAGCAGATTGATTAACCTCTATAAGTGCGACTTCAAATTCAAAGGTTGTTTCTGGCTCATCGGAGATAATGATGGTTGCTACTTCAAATGGCAATTCTTCGAGTGGCGGCAAGATTTTTGGGAGTCGCACTTCTGGTTCAGTTACAGAACTATATTGCTGTGCCAATGCAGCATATTCACCTCCCAAACGACGCAGTACATCTAAGCCCACTCTAGCAAAGGGTAAAACCGCATTCCATTGATTGCTCTCTAAGGTATGTATATCACCAAGTAACGCCTCAAAAGTTTTAGAGGGACTGCCCAGTTTTTGACAAATTGATGCTGATAGCACATTTAAGACTTCAATTGTCTTTAAGACCGATGTATCTCCTAGCAAAATGTCACGTACTCGCTCATCTCCATTACGGGAGTTATCTCCCCAGAATTCGTATCGGCACAGGTCATCTTCTTCTGTATCACAACGCCGTAACAGACCACTGAGCAGTACTTCTGCCACATGAGATTGTTGTACCTCCTCCTGAAAATCACCATGAAAGGCATCCCGTAATAGATCGATCACGGGCAAACTTACTGGAGTTGCGGCCATTAAATCCGCTAATTGCTGCGCTGTTTTGGAAGCTGTTGAGCGAAACAGTGCCACTCGCTCCTGGGCAGTCCGTTCTGAGGTTGAGCGTGGTGAGGAGTCTAATCTTCCTTTTTCTGCTTGCCTACGAATAAAAGACAGGTCAAAAGTTCGCGCTGGTGTGCGATAATCCCCAAAGCCAGAGGCTACTCTTGCCCAGAGTAACATCGACGCGGCATCAAGAGTAATAATAGGAACAGTAACCAAGTCCTGATGATTACGCTGTTCTAGACGTTGGGGCAAACCTTCAATTACCAATTGATTACTTAATAAGCCTGGAACCAGCGATCCTAACTTGACAATATGCCCATCACGCAATGCAGTTCTTGACCATAATCGCTCTGGAAACATTTGGAAGATGGCAACCGGCTGTACCTTACTCCAAGCAAGCAGTGTTTCGTAAATCAGGCTTTGTCGCCACAGTGCTGATGTACAGTCTGTTACTAGCAAAATCAAGCGTCGTCCCGTTGGGTCAATCAGTTCAGCTGGAGTATGGGAACGTTGATTTATCGCTAATTCGGTCTTTGCTACAGAATGAATTGAGCCATCACGCCACCGAGAAAACAACTGTACCTTTCCCGTTTGGGCGGACATTCGCCAAGTCCGGACATATCGGAACGCCCCCTGATATTCGACTAGATGGTTCAGTTCCATGATTGCCCGTTCCCAGATTACGGTTGTCTTCGATTCCTCGACTACTAAATCCAGTTGTAACCAGCGTTCTGGCACTGGACGTACTACGGGCAACCAAACCCCTGTCTCGGCAATTTGTGCCACTGTGGCATCTTCATCTAATTCAAATCGGGTTCGCGATGGTACCTTACGCATCAGGGGGCGGAGCGATCGCGCCAGATCGAGTTGGTTTCGCAATGCTGGAGCTGCTGGAACTGAAAACGGAGTTCCACTTTGTTTTTCAGCTTTTTGTTCTAATTTTTGTTCAGGAGCGTTTGTTTCTGCCTTCTGTGGAGATGAGGGTTCGTTAGGATACAGTTTAATTGTAGGTTTATCGTTGTCAATTTTTTCAGTATGCTTTGGAATTTGTTTAACCGTTGTTTGCCCTTGGGTATCTTCTGCCTGCAAAGACTTGGCTGGCTCGATAAACTGAGCCAGCCAAAGGATATCAACTAAGTCGATGGCATCGAATTCCAGTTTTGCATCTGCTAACGTTTTCGCGAACTGTCCGACTGTTGATCCTCGCTGCTGCTGAGATGTTTCCATAGGCGATTAATGAGGTCTTCTCGGCTTTTTAAATCTGGGTCGCGCTCACTCATTACCAGATATACTGCATTTAAGAGTTGATCGGTAGCTAAATCTCCTCGGCTGCGATCGCTGCGCTTTGCCATGAAATCTTTGATGAGTTTTTGGATATCTGCTTGTGACGGAACGCTTATTTCCTTACCCTTTTGAGTATCTTGCTCGACCTGTTGTTGAAGGTGGGCGTTGACAATTTGCCCCAGACGATTCTCATCTGGTTCTTCCATCGTTAGACGCACACATCGACGGAGAAATGGAGCCGGAAAGTCACGCTCACCATTGCTAGTCAAAATCATCAGTGGAAATTCTTCGCAAATTACCTTGCCACCTTTAATTACAGTTTTACCTGCTTTCACCTTATAATTATCGTCGAATGTAAACTCCTGCTCATCTTTATAAGCTGTCCGCACTTCTACTTCGGACTTGATATCTTCAATCCGCACTAGCTCTGGAATCTCGAACGCTCCTTCCTCAAAGACGTAGAGCAAATCGTTTGGCAGATCGATATCGCTTTTGTCAATTTCATCAACAATCAAAATGCGTGGTTTTTTGGCAGGAACCAATGCCGTTCCTAATGGCCCCAGGCGGATATAATTACCAATGTTCTCGAAGCGATCATCTTGTTTTTCTGAGTTGTTATCGAAGCGATCATCTTGTTTTTTTGAGTCTCCGTCACGGGGACGTGAACTGTTAGCATCTTGCAGACGAGAAATCGCATCATAAAGATACAATCCATCTCGAAGGGTTGTCCGGGTAGTAATTGGCCAGTACAGAACTTCACCCATTCCCAGTTCGTTGGCGACTGCATAGGCCAGGGATGTCTTGCCAGTGCCGGGTTTCCCTGTTACCAGAAGAGGTCGCCGCAGATACAGTGCTGCATTTACCATCTCAATTTCTTCGGGGCGTACCTGGAATGTTTTTCCTCGACCTTCTTTACGGCGTTCAGCCCGTCGCCAGGTGGGGGCAGGCGGTAATGGTAGTGGGGTTTCGGGTTTAAATCGCTCTTCTCCAGTGCCTTGGAAAATTGGATTGAATAGTTTTTTGATACTGGCTTGATCTGCTAAAGTTTCGTCGCTCATGGTGTCAAAACATCTCCGAATCAAATTGCATATCGGGAGGCACGATTTTTGGATCTTCCCATACCAGGCTTAGGTGATGACCGAGCAACGGTTTTATTTTAGACTTATGCGCTGTCTTGCGCTCCTGATGAATGCGATCGGGTAACTTTTCAACAATGCCGTCCAGTACATGAGCTAATTGGTCTTGAAATTGAGGATTGCGCGACCATAATGCCACTGGCAACGCCGTCTCTTCTGCAATCAAATCAAACCAGCTACCTACAGAATCACAGTTTTTCAGAATCACGGCACAGGTTTCTTCTAGTTCTGCAATCAAATCCTCTGCTGGCCGCGAACAGTCTATGAACTTGGCTACCTCGCAAGTTTTATTTTTAAAAGCTTTTTCAATTTGTTCCCATTTTTCATCCCAATCGTCGTAATAGTACTGTACGATTGGGAGAGTCTTCAAGTTTGTTCGGACGACAAATGGGTATTCACTACCCAGAACAGCACCCAAATTGTTACTTGTCAGCATCTCAAAATCGTCACCAAACAATTTCCGTGGCACAAACAAATGAATGGTTGGAGTTGGCTTTTTCCGCAACTTCTGCCGAATTTGGTCACGCAGAAATGCAGGTAGTTTTTGATACGAAAGCACTTCTTCCCGGACGAGCGGTCTTGGTGGGTTTTGCCGTTTATACGCTTCGCGATTGGGAACAGCCCATATGGATACACGCAACTGATCCGTCGATGTCTCTACTTGCTCAACAGCCACCATGACACATTCACATTCATTACTGGATAAGACTTTCTTCTCTCTAATTTCCTTGTCAATGCGAACAAATAAATCTGGATATTTATGTCCGCATCGGTCTACCCAAGCTTGTAGTTCTTCTAAGACGGATGGTGGCGTGTCTTTCATGCAAGCTAACATCATCACAAAGTAGACAAGTTTGCCTTCTTCCCAGCCACCGGGAGCAGGATGATTACTCAAATGCTCTAGCTGCTGTTCCCAGGAGTGATCGCCTCCTTGAGGATTACAATGCCTTAAAGCAGCATCAATCGTCTTCCTGAACTGATCTCGCTCATCATTGCTGTGACCTTCATTAAGGCTCTTTGTCAGGATATCGTTTAACCATAAAATATTAACTTTCTTCAGGACAGTTTGTAGCTGTTGGGTCGGAATAGCATTAGCCTGACTCTGTCCTTTCTCGGCTTCCAATGCCGTTGCCACCATGCCAATAACACTTTTACGTGAATTGTTCCAAACAGGAGCACCGCTAAAGCCTGACTTTATTGTCTCATCATTTGAATTGCCGTCTTTGCAAAATTGGAATCGACCTCCGGCAACATTAGCTTTAGGACGGTAAGCATCGGATCGGCCGCCAATTTTATTGCTGAAGCCGTAAACTGAATGCGGATCTTTCTTTACCTCATCGAGTGAAACTGTAACCAGAGGCATTGGCTTTGCTCCCTCTGGCTCCGGGGTTACTAGTTTAAGTACCGCAACATCACCATTGTCTAGATTATAGGACAACCATTCGACTACTTTCGCATTGATCTTTTGACCACTTGCAAGGACAGGAAAATCCAGGGTGATTTCTATTTCGGGCTTCTTTTTATACTCGTCTTTATTAAAATCGTCCTCAGGCACCTTGTTCGCTTGCAACACCACATGAGCACAGGTCAAAACATAACCAGGCGCGATCAAAAATCCCGTTCCTATCACATGCTCTTCAGATTTCTCAAGAAGAAATATTCGGGCGATCGCCTTTTCGTAATCTTCAATGGTGAAGGTCATTTATTTTTCCATTTCAATGTAATTTCGTAGGTTGCTTCACTCCCTAGTTTTGTTACAACAGCATCAATTTCAGCACTCAGCTTAACAGCGAATTTCACCTCGACTTCATCCTCCGGATCGGTTAGGGCATTGAGCCGCCGCTTCATCGTTCGCACCATTGGTTCAATACCATCCAGTGCTTCACTCAAAGTTTTGCGTGCCTTAGCTGCTAGTTCCCCTGGCGATTTTGAAACAGGCTTAATCTCTTCAGATTTAACTTCCTCAACTTCAATCAAAACTGTCTGACCATCACCAACATCAAATTCAACTAGTTTTGTCATAACAAATGTATTCTCAATGATAATTAAGATATTTATCTTTCTTATTTGTGCAACAATGTCCTAGCAAACTGTAATTCAGAACAATTCCTCACCCCTTCAACTCACCAACCGATTGGGCTTCACTAGCCAACCATTGCTTGATTAGCTCTACCACAACTTGACTCATCTTCAGCCCACGCAAGGCACAAGCAGCGTGGAACTGCTTCTTGAGATCCTCTGGAAAACTAATGTGCATAGCGATTACTTTTATCGGCAGTGTCTATACAAAACTACAAATGTACAGAACAAGATTCCAGATTGATATTAGCACTTTCACTAGCTTTATCAATAGCTGCCGCAGTGGAGAAAAAGAGAAGCAAGAAGCAAATTGATGTAAATTTTTTTGTGGACGCGCTAAGCGATCGCCTCACTTCCCTTTTCCCTGAGTTGGCGGAATTGTTCCTTCATCCTGTGCTTTTTTAATCGCTCGTTTGACAATTAACACTGCCATTTGAGACAAAGACCGCTCCTCTGCATCAGCCAACAGTTGCAGGGCTTCTTTGTCTTCTTCTTCCATGTAAAGAGTTACAGTTACTTTCCCCATATCACCATCATAAGCTCTGTTGTGTTTTTTTGTATTAAATACATAAAACAACATAAAAACACACCAAAATACATAATATTTATGTATAATCACTTATAAGTCAAAAGCCAGCGCTCAACTTTCTCAGGGCTGTCGCGCTGGCTTCTGGCTCCTCTCATCAAGGAGACATATTCCATGTTAAAACCTGTTTGCTACAAAACAGATGTTTGCCAGGGCTATCAACAAGCTTTAGATGACTTCGGCATCACACAACTACTTGCAAAACTTAGCAACTACTCTGACACTGACTTCGATAGCGCTTGGATACAACCCCAGCAGCAAGAACTAGAAAACTTAGCCGCCATTCTGATTTCCCAGTTGACTGACAGCATCAACGGTAAGCTGATTGCTAATTATCTCAATGCTATCCGCCAAGGGAACCAAGATATACTCCCAAGCTTGAGAAAGCAGAAATTTCCACCCTTGTCTATTGATCTTCCAGCCAACTTTCCCGACGTAGCAAAGACACCCCGCTTTCTGTACGGTGACAAGCTGCGTTGGCGCTCATCTGAAAGTGACACCGACTGGGGTATTGTCATCGGCAGATTTTATAGCTTCGCTCCCCATCGCTGCTGCTGGACGTGGTGCTACCTGATTTGGTTGAGTTCATACAGCCCCAGTGCTGGTTGGACAGTTGCTGACACAGCCTGGGAAGAGGATTTAGAACCACTGGAGGAGCCAGTGTTATGACTAAACCTCGTCCTTTACTAGCACGAGAGCAAGACTTAATCGCTTTTTACAGCTACTGTCAACTGGGAATGACTCCCAAGAGATTTTATGCCAAATGGGACGTTAATCAAGAGGCGATCGCGCAAATCTGCTCTCGTTCACTTTCAACTGTTCGGCGCTGGTTCTCAAAAGGTCGCAACTACCGCTCTCCCATGCCCTCTGATTTACGCCATCTTGCCCTGATGGACTTCCTGCTAGAACACTTCGATGACATTCCTCAGTGCGATTCGTTACTAGCCTAATCTCCGTATAGGAGCATAAACTAGTCAATTCTGAGGAAGGAGAGAAAACCGCGAAAGCCGTACATTACTCCGTAACAGAATTGAACTCCAGATAAGATGAGGGTGAAAGCCCCTCCTCTCAAACTCAGAGATGACTCCTAATCTGCCCCCACCGAGTAAGCTCGGAATCTTACAGAGTGAAGCGGGGAACAGGGCGCAACCAGACAACTGTTATGGGTTGACACTGGCGCTAACAGCGAGTACCCACGGTGAAACAGAGCCTCGAAAAGCAACCTACGTCAAAGCAGGGCATAACAAAGAACCCCTGACTTCGCTAGATCAAAAACCCCGCTGATGATTGTGGAGCAAGCAGCAAGAGTATGGGGTTCTAGCGGTTGAATTGGCTACACCTAACGGTACAAACAATCTTATCTGGGGAACGAATAAAAACGGGTCAAGAGTCTTGGGAAGGTCGAACCCTAAGTAGGACAGACGAGAGTCGGAACTCTCTTGACACGGGTAGGATGCGACGTAATTGTTGCAAGGTGTTCAGAAAATAATCATTGGAGTAAGAGCATGGTTAGGCACAGTGACATCACTAGTGAATCTTGGAAGAATCTACCCTGGAAGAAATTTCGGAAAGATTTATTCCGCCTACAAAAACGGTTATTTAAAGCAGTTAAAGCAGGAGACAAGCGGAAAGCGCGGTCACTTCAAAAACTGATTCTGAAATCCAAAGCTGCAAGAATGCTGGCAATTCGTCAAGTATCACAGCTAAACGCTGGTAAAAAGACTGCGGGAGTTGATGGCAAAAAGTCCCTCGATTTCGAGGAACGATTTGCACTTGAGGAAGCCCTCAAGTCCAACTGCAATAATTGGCAGCATAACAGACTACGAGTGATACCCATCCCCAAGAAGGACGGAAGCACCCGACTCCTGAAAGTCCCGACCATTGCAGACCGTGCATGGCAATGCCTTGCTAAATATGCCTTGGAACCAGCACACGAAGCAACTTTCCACGCAAGGAGCTACGGGTTCAGACCAGGACGCTCGGCACATGATGCCCAGAAAATCCTATTCATAAACCTCAACTCCGGGGCAAAAGGAAAAGATAAGCGAGTCATCGAACTTGATATCGAAAAATGCTTCGATAGGATAAGCCACACAACTATCATGGATAACCTGATAGCACCAAAAGGACTGAAAATCGGTATCTTCCGATGCCTAAAAGCCGGAATAAACCCCGAATTTCCCGAACAAGGAACCCCCCAAGGTGGTGTTGTGAGTCCATTATTAGCTAACATTGCACTCAATGGGATTGAGAGTATACACAAATACAGAGGTCTCAACGGAGAAGTTGTGGAGCCATCGATTCGGTACGCCGATGATATGGTAATTATACTCAGACCCCATGACAACGCAAGCGAGATACTGGAAAAAATTAACCAGTTCCTTGCCAAAAAAGGAATGAAAGTCAGTGAGAAGAAGACTAAGATAACCGCCACGACAGATGGCTTTGACTTCTTAGGCTGGCACTTCAAAGTCCAGCAAAACGGGAAATTCAGATGCGTCCCTTCAGTGGACAATTTTAAGAAATTCCGTGAAAAAGTCAAGAAAATCGTCAACTGCTCTAATTATGGTTCTAAGGTAAAAGCTGAAAATTTAGCTCCCTTAGTAAGAGGCTGGCGGAATTACCACAGGTTCTGTGATATGAGCAATACGAGAAACTCGCTATGGTTCCTAAATCACAGAGCATTCCTGGTATTCAATAAGGAAACCAAGAATGACCGCTACTCAAGTCTAAGACTTATTGACAAGGCATTCCCTAAGGTTCCCTTTGCCGAAAATAAATTCGCTAATGTAAAAGGGGATAAATCCCCCTACGACGGCGACATAACCTACTGGAGTGAGCGAAACAGTAAACTCTACGACGGTGAAACCTCCAAAGTCTTAAAAAGGCAGAACCATTCATGTGGTCATTGTGGCTTAAAGATGCTCAGTGAAGAGAGAGTACACCTACATCATGCAGATGGAAATCATAGCAACTGGAAGACCAAAAACCTTCTAGCCATTCACGAAAGTTGTCACAAATACATACACATGAGCAAAAGCGAAAGCTAAGAACATCGGGAGCCGTATGCGATGAAAATCGCACGTACGGATCTAACAGAGAGGGACGGAGCATAATAGCTCCTCTCGACTCTACCAGAACTCTTGAAGCAACTCTGTTTCTTTGAGCGGGGTAAGTAGAAAGTCAAAAATCAGCAAATTTCAATATCATCCTGACATTTTTTTGCCAGCCACTCTCACAGTAGGCTGGCTTTTGTCTTTTAAAGATTATTGCAAATATTACCAGGAGAGTTCTATGACATACCTTGAAAAGCTAAATCCTTGGTGTATAGTCAAGCTTTTACCTAATATGCAGCACCAGATTGTCACTCGTTTCCGTCGCCGCAGTGACGCTGAAGCTCATATACAAGTTCTGCGCCGACTCATTCCAAGCGTGACTTTCACAATTATGTTCAATCCGGCGTTGGAGCAGGAAGAGCATATCATCTCACAGTAGCCTGAGCGTATTTCTATCTTCCAAATTTCTTAAAAATTTCGTTGTGTTCCTGATAAGGGTTCTGGTCTTATCTGAACCGTATTGGTTCTGGTCTTATACCAATTCTCTGTAAACTTGCACTAAATAATTACCTCTCTCTTCCGGGCGCGTACTTGGCGTACTTGGCGGTTCATTTTTTAATATTAAGTGCCATGGAGAATTGGTCTTATCACTAAGCGTATTGATTTTTAGGGTATTTTTGGGTAGCTTGGGGCAACTATTCGGGTAAATTTGGGGTAAGGTTTGTAGGCTAAAGGTAATGATTGCCATTTTGACAACGCTGGGTGTATCCGGTAGAGTGTCAGTTGAAATAGCCTGTCAATAGCGGACAACAAGCGAATTAAAGGATATTTTGGTGAAACGCGATTCCATTTACTATCAAATTTTTAAGCGCTTTCCTGGATTACTTTTTGAACTCGTTGATTATGATCCCTCACAGGCGCAGAATTATCGATTTGAATCGGTTGAAGTAAAAGAAACGGCTTTTCGTATCGATGGGGTCTTTTTACCGAGCGAGGGTGCAACACCCAAAATTATCTTTTTTGCCGAGGTACAATTTCAAAAAGATGAAGCCCTCTACCATCGGTTCTTTACTGAATCGATGATGTATTTGAACCGGAATCAGTCTCAGTATGATGACTGGTACTGTGTGGTAATTTTTCCATCACGCTCTTTGGAACCAAGTGATAAAAAAACTCATCGAATATTTCTCAACAGCGACCAAGTGCAGCAAATTTATCTAGATGAGTTCGGCGATCCTAATCAGCAGCCTATCGGTATCAACTTAATGCAGTTGACTCTAGCATCAGATGAAGCGATGGCGGATCAGGCAAAGCAGTTAATTGCACGAGTTCAACAGGAAGAAACAGGCACACTAGCAAAAAACGAGATAATAGAAGTAATCACGACCATTGCCGTTTACAAATTTTCCCAGTTGAGTAGAGAGGAAGTGGAAGCTATGTTGGGTCTGAGTTTACAGCAAACCAGGATTTATCAAGAAGCGAAAGCTGAGGGTCGAGAAGAAGGTCGAGAAGAAGGTCGAGAAGAACGGGAAGCTGAAATATTGAGAGCAGCGGTACCTTTGTTACTAAAAACAGGTATGAGTGTGGAGCAAATTGCTCAACAGCTTAATGTTGATGTAGAATCTGTCCAGCGAGCCGCACAGCAGGACACGTAGAATCAACAAGGTACCCAGTCGAAGCTTCACATTTGCACAACTTGCGAGGCTATTAACAAATTTTTGACCTTGAGTAGAGAGGAAGTGGAAGCTATGTTGGATCTGAGTTTACAGCAAACCAGGATTTATCAAGAAGCGAAAGCTGAGGGTCGAGAAGAAGGTCGAGAAGAAGGTCGAGAAGAGGGTCGAGAAGAACAAAAAACTGAAATATTGAGAGCAGCGGTACCTCTGTTACTAAAAACAGGTATGAGTGTGGAGCAAATTGCTCAACAGCTTAATGTTGATGTAGAATCTGTCCAGCGAGCCGCACAGCAGGACACGTAGAATGAACAAGGTACTCACGAAGCTTTACTACCAATTTGATACATAGATTGGAGAGTAAATCCATCACTGGCATACTCAGCGATACCAAACCTAAAGCTGACTTGAAAGCGGCTGCCGTCTGGTGCACTAAACACTTGCTGCCGTAAAGTAGTTAGGATTTCGCTGAGGCGATCGCTTGTTTGTTGTTTGGTCAATCCTGGCGTTCCTACCACAAACTCTCCGTTACCCCAATAGCCAAGCACTTCCGCACCGCGAAAAGCAGCTTGGAATAGACGACCCCACCTTTGTAAAATCTGATTGCCTGTAGCATGACCATATTGAAAATGAATTGCTGGTAATTCTGTAATAACAAACACCACCAGACAAAAAGCATCAGGCAGAAGCGATGAATGAGAGTTTGCACTTTTATCTGCATCGTTCATCCTTTGGATTAAAAGTTCTAAATCACGAGATGATTGTGGTTGATTCGCCAATCCAGTCAGAGGATCTTTACTAGACAGGGTTTTGAGCAAGCGTATGCGCTCTAAACGATTGGTGATTCGGGTTAGCAGTTCCGCAGCCACAACTGGCTTGCTAACATAATCGTCTGCTCCACTTGCAAATATCTGTTGGATAGTTTCGCGATCGCGGTGAGCGCTAAGAAATAAAATCGGCAGTCCCTGCAAGTCCGGATCAGTGCGTACTGCCTGACAGAGTTCTATGCCCCCTAGTTGAGGCATATCCACATCCAAAATCAGCAAATCGGGAGCGGTACGTCGCAAGACTTCCCAAAAACGCAGTGGATTATCCAATTCTGTCATTTGTATACCCCAAGGTTCCAGCATAGAGCGCAGCCCCGCCAGAAACACCGGGTCATCATCAACAGCTAATACACTCACACTCAAGGAACGAGAACGCTGTAATAGTTGCGTTGCTATTTCCCAAACCCGACGGGCGGTCACAGGTCTAACCAAAAATCCTTGCCCGCCAGCACGAGCTACGGTGACACGATCTAATAATCCATCTCTAGAGGCAATCACTAGTACTGGTATCGGAGGTGTCCTAGCGACTAAATCTGCTATCAGTGCCAAACTCTCTTCCTGCTGTCCCAGATCATCCACAGCCAGCACAACTAAATCTGGAGAGTAGGACTGGAGGCAGGTTTTCGCTAATTGTAATGTTGCCACTTGTTTCCAACTCAAGTCGAGTGAGTGTGCGAGTTCCTGTAACTCTTGACTTAAATTTGTCTGTGGATCAATCAACAGCAGTCGAGATGTTTTTGAGGGCGAAAATGGTTTTGAGTCGGGTAAATTTAGCAACTCACCCAACTCCTGCACCAGAGACAACAGCTGTTGTTCCTGAACAGACAGTTGTTTATGATCCCCTTTGTTACCTTGCCCTAAAGCTTCATCTTCTAATAAAATCTTTTCAATCTGCCGCGCCAGTGTCGTTCCTGCTTCCCGGTCAAACATCCCCAACACACCCGCCAGCTTATGTGCTGCCTGCCTAGCATTTTCGCGTAACTCCTGAGTCAACGTCCTCGTTTGTACTGCCGTCGCCGCTATTTGCAGAGCGTTTAAGCGTTCGGTCATCAACCCCTGATATTGCTGCCACAGTTTATTCATTCCCTGCTGGAACTTCTGTTCAATGGATTCGGGAGATGTGGCTAGAGGGGAAACTCGGGATTCCCACTCCGTTTCAGAGTTGGGATCAGAGGGCAAGGAGGAGAGTTGTTTTGACAAATCCTGGGTGTCTTCGCGTGTCTGCGGTGCGTCCTCTTTTGTGGCAATATTTTCTCGTAATCGATACCCTAGACCGTAGACATTTTCGATCCAATCTACAGCTCCGGCTTTCTTTAATTTTTGCCGCAGTCCTTTAATATGTGCTTTGACACTCTCCTCTAAAGGAGGATCATCAAACGTCCAGAGATGCTCGACGAGTTGTCCGCGACTGAAGACTCGTGAAGGGTTACGCAGAAATATTTCCAGTAGACTGTATTCTTTGGAAGTTAATGCCACGAGTTTCTCGCCGTAGGTGACTTCGCAGCTACAAGGATCTAAACGCAAATCACCTACCTGTAGCACAGTTGTAGGGGAAACCTCGCCGCGCCGCAATAGCGCCCGTACCCGTGCTTGCAGTTCTCCTAAATCGAGGGGCTTGATTAAATAGTCGTCTGCACCTGCGTCTAATCCGCGAATGCGATCGCTACTGGCATCTCGAGCAGTCATCAGTAGGATAGGCGCGGAGCAACGTTTGGCGCGTAACCGCTGACATAAAGTAATACCATCAATTTTGGGCAGCCCCACGTCGAGCAAAATCAGGTCATAGTTTGTGCTTTCGGCGTACTCCCAACCAGTTTGACCATCTTCAACTGTATCCACTACGTAGTGCTGACTGGTGAGAGATTGCAGTAGCATCTTTTGCAAAACTTCGTCATCTTCAATCAACAAAATTCGCATGGCATTTATGCGTACTTACCTTTGACAATCTTCTCATAACGCTCGCGATCGCTCCCGCGTTTGTTGAAAAAGATTTGCTCTTCCCTAATTCTTCTCGATCGCTTTCTAAAGTTAAAACTATCAAGCGAAGAGACTGAATCAAACCCCAGAGAAAATCTGAAAAACCAGCCTCAACGCAAGTCTATCAAACAATAAACAAATAAATACAACAAGCAAAAAAATGACTAACGGTACAAATTTCAACGACAACAACACAACTCAGAACGGGGTATACTACCCTGCCCTTAATGGCACTTCGTCAAATGATAGCATCAATGGTCTAGCAGGAGACGACATTTTGTATGGTGGCGGTGGTTATGATTACTTAGACGGTGGTACTGGTGCAGACAAAATGTACGGTGGTACTGAAGGTGACACTTACATTGTCGATAATGCTGGTGACTTAATTGTCGAGTATGCCAACGAGGGGTTAGACGAAGTTTATTCTTCTATCATCTCCTACGGACTACCAGCAAACGTTGAAACTCTCTACCTGACTGGTACTGCTGACAGCACTGGAATTGGCAACGAGCTAGATAACTTCATACGTGGCAACAGTGGCAACAACTACCTCCTTGGCGGCGCGGGCAATGACAACCTCTATGGTATGGATGGCAACGACAGTATATACGGAGGCACTGGCAGTGACTACATTTCTGGTGGTAATGGCAGCGATCGCCTTATTGGTTCTTTTCAAGACTTGGACAGTTTGGTTATTGACACCTTGGTTGGTGGTGCTGGGTCTGATACCTTCGTACTTGGCGGAAGTTGGGGTATTTCTTACACGAGTGCAGACCACCTAGGCGAAGGCGGTGGATACGCCGTTATTCAAGATTGGAATCCTGCTGCTGATTACATTGAAGCTAAAGGCAATGCCAACCAATACGAGATCACCTATTCTTATGGAGGCTCTCCAACCCAAGTTGGTAAAGCTGATGGAGATACTTTTATTTTCTACAACGGGAATAATGGCAAATCGGACTTGATCGCTATAGTTCAAGACAGTACAGATGTAAACTTCGCTAGAGACTTCCACTTTATTTAGGAAATTTTATTCACGGACAAGGCGAAGATTAAAAGAAAAAAGAACGACATTACCGTGGTGAAAGCCTTTTACAATTTTTTAGCTAGCAAGTACTAACTTTATCAGGAGAAGTAGTGATGTCTTCCATTGAGGACAACAAAAGAATTGCTCGACAGTGGCTTGAATTCATAAACGCACAGAGGATCGAGGATATCTGCTTGATGACCGCCCCGACTTGGAGGATGCACGGTGGTGCGCCAGGGCTTCCCCCAGGACCAGAAGGGGTGCGTGAACTGTTTCGTTCAATCGGACCTATCGAGCAGAAATGGACGATTGAAGACGTCATTGCTGAGGGTGACAAAGTTGTCGTGCGTGCAACCAACACCTGTGTCCAAGAGAGTTTCTTAGGAATACCTGGTCACGGTCACCAACAGACGTTCACGGCAACGTTCATTCATTGGATTGCTAATGGAAAGATCTTAGAAACCTGGCGAAACGCTGATGATCTCGGGCGAGTTCTTCAGCTAGGGGCACGGATTATACCAGTAACAATAAAAATAATGTAGCTGACACAGCCTGAGAAATTTCTTCAAAAATAGATCGCTCTTCCCTGGTTCTTCTCGATTGCTCTCTAAAGTTAAAAGTATCGAAGGCAGAGAGGACATCAAACCTGAGAGATGACCAGACAGCAACCCGCAAAGCGCGATCACGCTGCTTCTAACCAATACTCTACTTGATGCAACACTCCGCTTATTGACGTACTCCTCGGCATAAATGCACGAGGATTCTTAAAAGATGTTCCAATGTAGGCATTAGCCATACATTTCCACCTTAATTCCTGTTTCTTAGACTCTTAGCTAGACTGAAAATCAGTCCCCGCCAGACCGTCTCCACAAGCATTTTGGTTTTACGTCCACGACGCGTCCCACCGCAGACTATGGTACAGCCCAAAGACTACGTTTCTACCCTCGGAGTCCAGTTATGGATATCCTGTATGGGTCGCCACCCAGTACCTTCAACAATTATACCAGAGAAACAACAAGTTAAAACTTGTTGTGTCGGGTTTCATCCCCGAATTAAAAGCAAGGGGTTCTCACCCTCCTACTATGCTTTGATAGAGAAATCAAACCTTCCCTGGTTCTTCTCTATTTCTCCCTAAACTTACAGACAGTGATAGCCAAAAGCTACTAACAGCTTATTTTTCAACAAGAGACAGCTTAAGTTTTTATTCAACTTAGCGTAAATTTTGAATGTTTATAACCAGCTAAATACAAGTTATAAACAAGCCATTCAATCAAGAACTATTTCAAACACTTTGTTGAAAAATAAATTTATCATTCTTATTACCTCGCAAACATTCAAACAAGGAAGTACTCAATCATGCTACTTAACACCAAAAATCTGTTGTTTAAATCCTATTCTTCATCTAAAAAAAAATCTGAAAATTCTTTTTTATCTGAAAAAATAACCAATAACAATCTTAACTTGCTTACCGATAATTTTCAACACAGTCGTTTAAACGCTAAATGGGAGATGGAAGATGGCAAATTAGTGTGTAAATGGTTCATGACTTGAACCTTGAAGAAAATTGATGCAATTTTATTTGCATCAATTTTAACTTCGCCTTATTAAAAAGAGTAACTGATAAATGACTACTGCTGTGCGAGAACTTTGAAGCTTGGTTTCAAGAGCAACTCGGTCAATTTTCTACTCAATATCAAATCTCGAGAAGGGTTACACCCAATCAGCAAGCAGCATAATAAAGCCGTTAATTGGCAATATGAATTTTCAGGTTATTTAATTAACTAATTTACGCAAAATCAGGAAATTACCATGAAAATGCGATCGCAATGCCACAAAGAAATTGAACTAATTTCAGTATCTAAAGCCCAGAACTATCGGCAAAAACTAGTTTTTCATCTTCAGCAAATTGGGGAATTGGTTATAAATGCTCTGTTTGCAGAGCCAGAATTTAAAATTCGCAAACGCAAAGACCGCCAAGGAAATGTTTGGTGGTACGCCTATGACCCCAAGACTGGACATACTGGGTGTCTTGCTTCTGAACAAGAAGTACGCATATGGATAGAAGAGTCCTTCTATCGTCGGAATTCACGATTCAGTAATTATTAATTCATTGAAGATATTTGACCGACAACGCTCAAAAGCAGGCTTGGCTGAAGCGTTACAGTATGAGCCAGCAACAATTGGAAAGTTTGGCAACTCGGTAATCAGCCCAAGACCAAATCTGGATGGGGTTATACCCAATTAACAAGGGATCAATGAGGATGGCGTCATTTTATTGATCGTGCCTAAAACCCCGTCCTATAAGTGGATGAGACAATTGGCAGGCAGTTGCTATGAATAACGCGATCGCCACGACTAGTCTTTTCGCCAAAAATACCATGCGACTGTGTTGCCATGCCAATGGTAGTATTTGCTCAAGAGAACTCTTTAGAAATTAACGCCAAACACATGCCTGACATCGTAGATACTGCTATTAACGCCGGTTCTTTCGATACTCTGGCGGATGCTATCACAGCCGCTGGTTTGGATACTGCGCTGAAGACACAAGGACCTTTCACCGTTTTTGCACCAACTGATGAGGCATTTTCCAAGCTGCCATCGGGAACTTTTGAGTCACTGTTGCAAGATATCCCACAGCTAAGAGAAATACTAGAGTATCATGTAGTCCAAGGCAAAGTGACATCAGCTGAAGTGGTCAAACTTACAGAAGCTACAACAGTGTTAGGTTCAACCCTCAAGATTGATGCTTCTAATGGCGTCAAGGTGAATGATGCTACGGTTGTGAAAGCGGATGTGGAAGCTGACAACGGTATCATTCACGTTATTGACACGGTGCTGATTCCTCCAAAGAAATAGGGGGAGCAGGGGGAGATAGCGACAGAGAAGTGGATTTACCATTTTGATAAATCCACTTCTTTGAGCAATAACCCTTAACCGAATGTTATTGAGTTATCAGCTGGTTTCTTGAAACCGATTTTTTGATTTGTACAACTTATCACAAACTTCTAACAGTCAGCCCATACCTGAACAACCCAAGGTATGGGCTTTTTAAGTGGGAGCATCCCAATTTGGCAAAAATACCTCTGTTTGTCATTCTGAGCGTAACGAAGTGAAGCGAAGAATCTCGCGAGATGCTTCACTACGCTTCGCTTCGTTCAGCATGACAATAAACTTGCACATTTGGGATGCTCCCTTTTAAGTTGCCGAAAATATGAGCAAAAAATAGCGATCGCTTTTCCCTAGTTCTTCTCGATTGCTCCCTAAAGTTAAAACTATCGAAGGCAGAGAGGAAATCAAACCTGAGAGATGACCAGACAGCAACCCGCAAAGCGCGATCCGGCTGCTTCTCATTAATACTCTCAAAGATGCAACGCTCTACTCGATGGAGAAATCAAACCTTCCCTGGTTCTTCTCGATTTCTCTCTAAAGTAAAGACAACTTAGCCAAATGCTACTAACAGCTAAAGGCTAACAGTTCATTTTTCTACAAATTTTGGCTTTTTGCACGACTCAAGTCTTATCACCGTAAGTCGGTAGTCAGGCTCTAGTTGCTGCTTTAAGTAAGCCAATCTTACCACAGATTAACTCAATTTACTCAATTTTCTTAAGGAGAAACGACAATGTCTAGTATTCAAAGATTAGCAGCGAAATCTAACAATTCACAGACCAATTCCTGGGAAGCCGTTAAGCAGTATGTATCCCCCATCGAGCAAGTCGAAAATTTGGTACATGAAGCTTTTCAAAATAAAGGAGGTCTTGCTTGGGAAAAAATTCAGTTCCTTTTGTTTGACATGAACTTGCGCTTGATGCAAGACGGGTTTGGGTTAGGAACTCCTCGCTTCTTCAGAGAATGGGAAATTCGCCACTTGATTGAGCAAGTTGAGCAGCAATACCTACCCCAAGAGCGACTTCCTGCTGAAGTCGCGAGCGTTGAACTTTTCATGCCGTGGCTGAAAGAGCGGATTAGCCAACATCGTGTCAATCATCATCCATTATTTAAACTGTTTGATCGCGATGATTTGAGCGATGAAGAAGTCCGCTACTTCCTTGCCAATTACCGAGTCAATATGCAACGCTTTCACCTGCACGTTGCTGCCTTCAGCTTGATTGTGCCCTTTGAGATGCGCGAAGAACTCTATCACAATCTCTATGACGAGTTTGGTCAGGGGAATTTCGCCGAAGCTCATCCCAATTTATTTGAACCCCTAATGGATTACTTCGGCGGAGCGCGGGAAGAGGATATTAACCCAGAAACTTGCAACCTGCTCAATACCAAGATTAACCTCTGCTGGTTTGCCGATGGACTCCATTACGGTATTGGCGGGATGGGAGCTTTGGAATTAGCAATTCCCCTCCAACAGCGCCGAGTTTTGGCACACCTGCGCCGTCGCGGTTTGAGTGAAGACATGGTGAAATTCTTTGTCGTTCACTGCGAACTTGATGAAGACCACGGGGAGGGGTGGTTCGCTGCGGGAATGCCCTATATGCACACCTCTGAAGACTTGCAAAAGGTGTTCTCTGCGGCGATGCGAATGCTTGAAGCTAGAGCCGGAGTTTATGATGGCATTCTTAAGGGCATTCTAGAACGCCGCAACCAAGCCGACAAAAGACTCTCCGGTACCTAAACGCCTTGTGTGGTGTTTGAAATGCTAAAGCCTAAGTGCATATATTTGCGATTACGGCTTAAGCATTGGTGGCAGTATCAACAATTACGACAAGGAATACAAGCTATGCCGCTCATAACACTAAGGGCTAATAAGATATCTTCTGAGAAGATCAGAGATAGCCTTGCTGAAAGTTTATCTCTGATCACTGAGGAAATTCTTCGCAAAAATAAGAAATTAATTGTTGTTCGTTTTGAAGTCGCCAATCAGCAAGCGCAATGGTATGTAAGCGGTGCTGTTAAAAGTGATGATGCAGGAATTTTTGAGTTGAGCATTATTGTCACAAAAGGAACGAATACCGACGAAGAAAAAGCTCTTTGGATAGCACAAGCCTGGAAAATCGTTACAGAGGCTCTTGGCAGTGCCCCCCACCCCAACTATATTTCGATTCAGGAAATAGATGGAAAAAGCTGGGGTTACAACGGTCTTAGCCAGGAACAAAGAAAGATTCAATCAACATAAATTCAACATAAATATTGAGGAGAAGCAAATGTTAGAGAACGACCAAATGTCAAAAAGATCCCCATCGGGATACAACGGCATAAACAAAGGTGACGGTCCTATTCCAAGAAATGGTCAATTGATGAGCAATGGTCAAATAAAGTTCGACCCATTCCCATACAATTCCATCAACGATAGGGAATTTAAGTTCCTGGGCATGGAAAATGTTTCCTTACCGGAGGATCTTGAGTTCGTGCCCTATCAACCAGATGTGAGAAAAGGTGTTGAAATTCACACAATCTTTAGTTTGGTAGACCAAGATCCGCAAGGTCCTGATGCCGCAATTCTTAAATATGAGCCAGGCGCATTTGTTGCCTTGCATGAACATATAGGGTATGAAATGGTCCTAGTCTTAACTGGGGATTATATTGAGAATGGCGTCACGTTCTTGCCCGGATCATTAATACTTCGCTCACCAGGTACCTTTCATACAATGGCTTCCATCAATGGCTGCACTATTTTGGCTACGCGTTATATCAAAGTCAAGCAGCGCCCTGATTTATGGAACGAGTTTGCTGTACTGCACGAAGATGTTAAGCCTGTTTCAAGATAGTTATTGCTGTCAAGTACTCTGATTTTGAGATCAGAGTACCAACATCTTCATATGTTAACCAATCAAGTCCAATTGCTATATCACTTCGTACTAAAAGAAAAGCTATGCATTCCTATATACCCTTGAGTCCAACCACTTTCTTAGAGCGCAGTGGTCAGGCATTTCCTAACCGAAGCGCGATTGGCTTTGCCACTGCCCCTTGGGCAATCGCCTACCCTGATAAAATAGTAACTTACGCCGAGCTATTGCACCGCTCTCGCTGTCTGGCACAAGTGCTGAAGCGACTCCAGGTGGGGTATGGAGATCGAGTTGCTCTCCTGACACAGAACAACCAGCAGACAATCGAAGCCCACTTCGGCATTCCAGCGATCGGTGCTGTGATCGTGGCACTCAATCCTTGGTTAGCAGCGCAGGATCTCCTATCTCTGCTTAACTATTGCGAGGCGAAAGTCTTGATTGTGGATGCTTCCTTGAGCGAGAAAATCCTCCTTAACCCTCTGTTTGCTCTTTCCCACTTGCAACAAGTTATTGTTATCGATCACGCTGCCAACCCAATCTATTCTGGAGTCCTCGACTATGAAACCTGTCTAGCGGGTGAAAATGGAGATTTTAGGCTGGACCAAACTGTTGTCAGCGAACTCGATCCCCTCGCCATCAACTTTACGAGCGGTACCACTGGTCGTCCAAAAGGGGTAATATGCAATCACCGAGGCGCTTACCTGAATGCACTGGGGCAGGCGTTGATGATTGGACTCAACCGAGCCTCGAAGTATCTGTGGCTGCTCCCCATGTTTCATGTTAATGGGTGGGGACATATCTGGGCTAATGTTGCCGTGGGAGCCACCCAAGTTGTCCTGCCAGATCACCAAATTGGAGATGGCTATGCGGATCTGATCCAAGCACTCTCCCAGTACCAGATTACTCACCTGTGTGGTGCTCCCCGCCTTGTGCGATCGCTAGCTAATGCCCCTGGGGACAAAAGAGGGTTTCGGGGGCTGACAATTACTACGGGAGGAGCTGCTCCTGCTCCCACCCTGATCCAACAATTAGATGAGATGGGGGTCAATTTCATCCACCAATATGGATTGAATGAAACCTTTGGTCCCTACGTCGTTTGTGAGGAGCAAGAAGAATGGCAAGCATTGCCCCCTTCAAGCCGTGCCAAGAAGCGTGCCCGTCAAGGGGTGGCAACTATCCATGCCGGAACGGGGTTGCGGGTGGTTGATGCTGATAGGCGAGACGTTCCTTGGGATGGTCGTACGTTGGGCGAAGTGATCGTGGCAGGTAATACAGTAGCCTGTGGCTACTACAACAATCCGGAAGCGACCGAAAAAGCCTTTCGGGATGGGTGGTTCCACACCGGCGACATGGCAATTATGCATCCAGATGGTTATTTGGAAATTCGAGACCGCCTGAAGGACTTAATTTACGTAGAAACCGATTACGGTTGGGAAAATATTTCCTCTATCGAGATTGAGAATGTCCTATGTCGGCACGAACAGGTGCGAGAAGCTGCGGTCATCGGTATCTCACCTGAAGAACTCGGAAAAAATCGTACCTTGCTTGTGGCTTTCGTTGAAGCAAGGGACTCCCAAACCCTCACCGGAGAAGATTTGCGCCATTTTTGTGGGTCTCAACTTGCTTCTTATAAGCAACCCCAAGTGTTTTTGTTCACCGACTTGCCCAAGACAGCGACAGGCAAGGTTCGCAAAGATTTGTTAATAGGGGAGGCGCTGAAGCTCTACGAACTGAAAATTTAAAAATACAGTAAAATTCGGCTCTTAGTACAGCATTTCATTAATTCGTAACGTTTTTAAACGCAGAGAGGCGCTGAGGTAAACGCAAAGGTACACAGAGTCTTCGTTCAAGTTTTCGCTATGAACTTATGGAATCATGTACTTAGTTGTAAACCACAAAAATGCTTTGCAGGATTACATTAGGCAACTTGTTGACAAATTGAATATTTCAACCGAGAAAAACAGCACAACAATGCTTGCCCATTTAAAACAGTGAACAGTGAACAGTGAACAAGTACCAGCCGCACCCATCAATCTTCTTGAGGGGATTTGTATAAGGACGCCGTATTTCTCGTACTACGTATCTCGCACCGACATCTTTCTATGTACTTCCATGTTTAAAAACAGGGGCTTGTACCAATTAATAGTGAACAGTAACTGGTAACTGATAACTGATAACTGGTAACTGATTCGCTCATCCATCTTCTGTTTGAAGGAGCAATTACTAAGAGTCAAATTTATAGATCAACACGGTCTATTGAAGCTGCACGAGAAGCAGTTAGGCAATTAATTAGTTAAGTATTTATTTTTTTGACTGTTTTAGACAGAGTGATCTGTATAAAACAGCTAACAATTTGAGGTGGAATCTCCATGTTTAAGCAATTGAAAAACTATGCTCCTAGCACTAGAAATAAGCAATTGAACAAGTATGCTCGTAGTACTAGAAAAAGGGAGCATCCCAATTCTACAAGAACATGTTTGTCATTGCGAACGAAGCGACAGCGTAGTGAAGCAATCGCAAGATGTGGGATGGGTTCGCTCCACTATGCTGCGCTCGCAATGACAATTCAGGATCTGGGTTTAAGACATAGAAAAACAGCGTCTTGGACAACTTTTTTTCAGAAGCTAAAAGGGGATAATACGAAACTACCTGCTAAGCATTCAGCTAGAGCAATAATACTTGCTTGGTTAGGAGGATTTTTGGCAATTAGTGCGGTTGCGCTTCTCTCCCATACATTTTCTGCAACACTTGTACTAGGATCTTTTGGAGCATCCTGCGTTTTGGTCTTTGGCTTTCCAGATGCGCCTTTTTCACAACCGCGAAATGTGCTTGTAGGTCATTTTTTGAGTTCTTTTATTGGTTTGGTATGTCTGACACTTTTTGGAGCAACGTGGTGGTCAGTTGCTATAGCGGTTAGTACTGCCATTTCTGTGATGATGCTTACCCGAACAACTCACCCACCAGCAGGCTCCAATCCAGTTATTATTTACCTAACCAAACCAGCATGGAGTTTTCTGCTGTTTCCCACAGTTTTTGGGGCAATAGTTTTAATCTTTGTTGCGCTTCTCTATAATAATCTTATCCGCGAAAGTAGATACCCAAAATATTGGTGAAGCAAATTGGGCATCGAGTTAGAGACTGTTAGGTAATACAGCGTTGATTTGGTCGGCTAATTTCAAGGGACGAAAAGGTTTAGCGAGTACAGCAGCGACTTCCATATCGGCAAAGCTCTCTTGTTCTGACTGTTGAATCTTTGCCGTTACCAAAATAACAGGAATGTGCTGCGTTGTAGGATTGGCTTTGAGTTTTTGCAGCGTGGTGCGACCATCCATATCGGGCATCATCATATCTAGCAGAATTATATCCGGTTGGTTGGTTGCTGCGATCGCCAAAGCTTCTTCACCAGAACTAGCGCACAGTATGTTCCAGTCAGTCGCCATTTCCAAACCCATTTGCGCGATCGCCCGCACATCTTCCTCATCATCAACGATTAATACACACTTGCTCATTACCCAGCTCCTTTACCAGTTATCAGTTATCAGTTATCAGTTTCATCCTCCGGGGGAAACACCACACCAAGAGCACAGAAAGCGTTGGTGTCAGTACAACCACACCAGCCCGAGAAAGCGTCACTGCGGCTGGTACTGTTCACTGTTTTAATCTCCTACCTTTTAGGTTCCCCGGCTTCTGCCTCCTTATGCTAATGGCAGCGTGACATAAAAGGTGCTGCCTTGATTGAGAACGCTCTCAACCCAAATATCGCCATTATGTTGCTCAACGATATTGCGACAAATGGCAAGTCCTAAACCTGTTCCCCCTTTTTTACGGGAATCAGATACATCAACCTGCTGAAAAGGCTCAAAGATAGTCTGTAGTTTATTTGCTGGAATTCCGCGTCCTTGATCTTGCACTTCGATTTGCAGGCGATCGCCCCGGAGTTTAGCACGCAGCCAAACACTCTTGCCTGGTTCTGAAAATTTGATGGCGTTGCTCAGCAAGTTAGTAAGAATTTGTAGTATCCGGTCTGAATCTGCGATAATTTCAGCCATCACAGGTTCGGTCACTAGGGTGATTCCTGCCCGTTCTGCCATTGCTTGCATTGCTTCTGCTGCCTGAATCATCAGATGATCAGCATTGCACTTCACAGCTTGTATTGTGATTTTGCCTGATTTCATCCGCTCCAAGTCAAGAATGTCGTTGACAAGGCGGTTTAAGCGTTCGGTATTGGTGAGGGCGATATTGAGAACTTTCTGCCCTTTGGCAGTGAGCGTTCCTAACTGTCCTGTACTTAAAAGGTCGAGCGATCCAATTAAGGAGGTGAGCGGAGTACGCAGTTCATGACTCACCAGAGAGATAAATTCGTTTTCTAGTCGCTTGCGTTCGGTGATGTCGTTGATAATATTTAAGACGCATTGAGTGCCAGAAAGGTCAATCAGTTCGGCAGAAAACAAGACTATTCTGACTTCACCGGACTTGGTACGAAATTCCATTTCATAGTTTTGCAACGACCCGATTTCTAACAGTTTGGCAATGGTAGTAGCATACTTTTGTGAGGAAATCCAAAGCTGGAGTTCAGCAGCAGTGTGACCAATAATTTCTTCTAGGCAATAACCGCTCATTCTCAGAAAACTATTGTTGACCTCAATAAACTGTCCTTCTGAAAGAGTGGCGATCGCGATCGGGCTAGGGCTGGAACGAAACGCTTTGGCAAACTTTTCCTCTGCCTGTTTGCGTTCGTAGATTTCCTGCTGTAACCGCGCATTTTGTTCTTGGAGTGATGAACGCAAATTGCGAATCGTCAGATGATTTTCTACCCGTACCAGCACCTCTTGCACCTGAAACGGTTTTGTGATGAAATCCACACCACCTACAGAAAAAGCTTTGACTTTATCTAGTACATCATTCATTGCACTGATAAAAATCACTGGAATATCGCGAGTGCGATCGCTTTCTTTAAGCTGCTGACAAACTTCATAGCCATTCATTTCTGGCATATTGATATCAAGCAAAATTAAGTCGGGTGGTGCTGCGGCAGCTCCGCGCAAACCAGCCGAACCTTTGGTGACGCTGCGAACTTTGTAACCTTGTTCTGTCAACATAGCAGCAAGGAGATGCAAGTTCTCAGGGGTGTCATCAATCACTAAGATGTTGGCTAATGGTGTTTTAAACGGCTGGCTGTCCATTTTCGTCTGGTATGAGATCGATAATTTCGTCAAAACAGAAACGATCTACTAAATCAGTCAGTTCCTGAGCTACAGTATGATGGGTTTTGGGGATCACATCAATCAACTGCAAAATCAGTTCGGCATCAACTTGAACTGCTGCCTGATGTAGCGCACTAATCCACTCCGAAGGCATAATCAGTAAGTCTTGTGGTGTTAGCTCCTCAAATCCAGTTGCGACAACAGGACGACAGTCGTTAGAATCACGGGCTTCGGTTGAAAGCAGATTCTCGCAATCCCCTGGCTGAGAAACCTCTGTAAAGCCCTGCCTGATGAATCGCGTCTGTACAAAATTCTCTTGTTCCTCTGCGTACACATATTGTACTCCCAGATACTCAGCCATCTTGTTAAAGATGATTTCCTCCCGGAAAGGCTTGCGGATCAGGTCATCACAACCTGCGCCTAAGATACTGGAACGCTGCTCTTCAAAAGCACTGGCTGTGAGCGCAATAATCACCGTCCGGGGATATTGACTTTGAGTTGTTACTGTGCTAAATCTCTGTTCTGCTGCCCGAATTTGTCGAGTTGCTTCATATCCGTTCATCACAGGCATACGCATATCCATCCAAATCAAGTCGGGATGCCATGTTTGCCACTGAGCGATCGCCTCTTGACCATTAGCGACTGCACGTGTCTCAAAACCTATGGAGTTGAGTAACTGTGTCAATAGGTCGCAATTCTCTTTGCGGTCATCCGCCACCAAAATTCGGTATACTTTTTGACCTTTTGCCAGCCCAATCACTTTTTCTTTACGTATTGGTGGCGCAACTTCAGAGGATTGTGCCAGTTCAACTATGATATCGAAATCAAAGGTAGATCCACGATTTACTTCGCTCTTGAGGCGGATATCACCTCGCATCAACTGCACAAATTGGCGACTGATAGTCAGTCCCAACCCTGTACCTTCTTTAACTTGAGTTGCACTTGCAGTCTGAACAAAAGGTTGAAAGAGATTGTGTAATTCCTCTGGTGCAATTCCTTTACCAGTATCTTCGATTTCAAATAACAAATGGGCAGTGGGCAAAATGTCTTTAGGATTCTGTATTTCCAATGTCCCTTGCCCCACTCGGACTCTTAGCGTTACTCGTCCTGTATCTGTAAACTTGATAGCATTTCCCAAAAGGTTAATCAAGACTTGCTGGAGCTTGCCTTCGTCTGCGAGGATATATTGAGGCAAATTCGGGGCAAGTTCAACTTGTAATGATAGCTTTTTTGCCTCGGCTCGAATCTTGAACATTTCCTGAATGCTTTGCAACAACTGATACAAGTCAAATGGTGCAGGGTTGAGAACAATGCGTCCAGCTTCAATTTTGGACATTTCGAGGACATCGTTAATCAAATTGAGCAGATGTTCCCCACTGCGGTTGATAGTTGCTAGAGATTCTCGCTGACGCTTGGTGAGGGTGGTGTCTCGCTCCATCAACTGGGCAAAACCCAGAATAGCGTTGAGTGGCGTTCGCAGTTCATGGCTCATATTTGCTAGAAAGGCGCTTTTGGCACGGTTGGCAGTCTCGGCGGCAACTTTTGCAACTCGCAGTGCTTCCTCTGCTTTGTATCGCGATCGCCCGATGGCAATTAACTCACCCAGTCGTTGTAGTAAGTTGATATCCTCCTGCTTCCAGTTCTTAGAGAAGTTAACGACATCTGTTCCCAGAAACCCTACGACTTTGCCAGAGTGGATCGTAGGTACAACAACAACCGACTGAATTGATTCGCTCTGGAACACTGCTTTTTCAAATGCTGCTTCTGGAGGTAGCTCTGCAACATTGGAGATTTGTACGGAGTTACCCCTAAGAATCTGATTGTCCAACCAGGGAAACGGCTCGACAAATGAACTCGTAGCACCGCTGAATAATGGCTTGATGCCATCAGCACGCCACTCACGGACAAGATTAAACTGCCCCTGTTGCTCTGAGTATTCAAAAATACAGCTTCGTTCTGTTCCGAGAAACTCGGCGATCGCTTGCAGGGTAAAATTGATTGCAGTATCTACATCTTGGTCAATAAACTGCCGGGAAATACTCGTGAGCAGGTTATCTACCCGAAGGCTGTGCTGAAGTACTGCTTCTGCTTGCTTGCGTTCAGTCAGATCTTGCACCACCGCTTGTAATAGCTTGCGATCGCCCACCTCTACCGCAGTTAACCAGACTTCCGCCGGAAATTCTGTCCCATCTGCACGACGGTGAATCCACTCAAAGCGGTGACTGCCTTGTTCAAATGCCACAGCGGTATGTTGACTGGCTAAACTCATAGAATCTTGACCATTTGGCTGGATCGGGGGTGACAATTCAGCAGGGAGCTTGCCCAAAATCTCTTGACGAGGATAGCCAATGAGCTGTACAGCGGCACTGTTACAATCAAATATGCCGCTTTCATCTGCTAGTACGACAGAAAGACTGTTTGATTCATAAAGTGCTCTGAATCTAGCTTCTGATTGTCGCAAGGATTCTTCTATTTGTTTGCGTTCCGTGATATCACGAAAGTACCAAATCCTGCCGTAATAATCTCCTGTTGGTGAGTGTACAGATGCAGAATAACGGTCTAGAGTCCGTCCATCCTTAAGGAATATTTCATCACGGCTGATCTCTTCTGGATGCGTGTACAAATACTCGACCTTTGCCAGAAACTCCTCTGGCTGTTGGAGTTTATTGAATACCCATTGCAGCAATGGGCGATTGCTATCGCTGTTGTGGATCAGAGTTTCTGGAATTTGCCATAACTGGCAAAAGCGCTGATTGTAGGATACAACTCGATTATTTTCATCAACGACTAAAATTCCGTCAATTGAAGCTTCTTGCTGAGCTTTAAGTATGGCATTGCTACGGCGCAAATTTGCTTCTGCTTGCTTGCGATCGCAAATATCGGCACCTACTGCCTCAATGCAGTTTTCTTGAATATTGAGACGTAATGAAAACAGCCCCCAACGCATCTCACCATCGCAGCGACGAAACTGAATTTCACAGTTATTAAGCGAACCTTGTTCACGCAATTGATTTATGATCAACTGGCGATCGCTTGGATTGGTATAAAAATCGCTGGTAAATTTTGTCCCAATTATGTCTGCTACACAACTGTAGCCTAATAGGTTGGCAAAACGTTGATTTGCATCCAGGATCAGCCCATCCTCAACTCTGCTACGGAAGATGCCTACCTGAGAATTCTCGAAAATGTGGCGAAACTTTTGTTCGCTTTTGAGAAGGGCTTGCTCCACTTGCTTGCGTTCAGTAATATCCCGAAAGCTCCAAACGCGCCCGATAATTTTATCGCTCCTCCATTGCGGTTGAGAGTAACGTTCAAAAACACGTCCATCCTTCATCTCCACCAAATCAAAAGCTTCCTGTTCTGGGTGATCAAAGAAAAGTTCCCTTACCCTGGCAATAAAAGCTTCGGGATCTCGCGTTTGTTCAGCCATAAATCTGAATCGTTCATTGCTTCTAGAAGGCTCCAGCAACAACTCAGGCAATGACCACATCTGGAGGAACTTCTGATTATAAACCGACACGTTAAAGTTTTGATTGACAACTATAATTCCATCAGCCGTACACTCCAGTGTCGCTTGCAGTAAAGACAGAGTTTCCGCTCGTTCCTGATCTACTTGCTTATGTTCTTCTTCCCGCTGCTTTGCTTTGCTTGTATCTCGAATCACCAGTACAGCCGAACTGTCGCCTCCTGGCAGTTCGGCACAATTCCCCGATATTTCTAAAATAACGGAGCAGTCGCCCTGTTGAAATTCGTACTCCGTTACTTCATACTCTCCCCCTAGTACCCGCATATTTGGATAGGACTCTGGCGCAACTGCTTCACCCGCTTGTTTTAGGGGTAACAAATCGCTCAGCTTCATGTTGAGCACCAAGATATGGGGTTGGTTTACAAGTTTGTCGAAAGCAGCATTACACCATTGCACCTGTCCATCCCTGCCCGTCCAAACAATAGCGTCAGCGATCGCCCCCAGCGCTACTTCCATTTTGCCCAGAGTTGCCCGTAATTGGCTGGTTAAATTAGTTAAATTAGCGCTCATTATGGGTTCCTTTGACAGTATAGTTAAGCCGGGTTTAGGGGTTTAGGGGACGCAGCCTTGCCAGAAACAGCCACTCCCCCTGATGTTTCTCTGCCATAATCAGATGCTCTGCTTCTATTTTTCTACCATCTTTGGTAATTCCAACCAGACGCACCGGGTGATTGAGAATAGTGGACTTTTCGGTGGTGAGAAAGCGGGAAAAGCCGAGATGGTGAGGGGCATGAAAACCTTCAGGAATAATTACCGTAATCAGCTGGTTCTTAATTTCGTCTGTACTCCAACCAAAAACAGAGGTAAAGCAGTCATTCACGTAGGTGACAAACCCTTGATGATCCGCAATCACAACTGGTACGTCTGTTTCCTGCTTGATTTCATCAAAGGTTTTCATAGCTGCTTGACGAATAAAGAGTCGAAAATAAACTGTTTACTATTTACTTACTATTTACTACACGTGTGGCATTGAAAATTCCTACGGCTGTTGCAAAACTTCCATTTGTTGGGCGGCACAACAAAGAAATACCTATCCAAAGATTTATTTACAATTCTTTACCGCTGGTTTCATAGTTAGTTCAAAGCTTTGTCAAAACCACGATAAGAAGCTTCTCACAATCCTGGCTTGTTAGGGAGTGATACCTCAGGGCGAGTACGCGTATGCGAGTGCGTGTCCCAAAGGGACGAGAGCGCAGTGCCGGAGGCGATCGCCCTCAGTACTGTGGCAGGCGCGACACCCTACAAGTCTTTGTTTTTTTACATATTATATATGTGAGAATACTAGGCGCGAAATGTGACCTTTAAGCTTCTTGAAGGAATACGGAAAAATATATAAAAATCAATGGTATTATATACTACCTCTATGTATAAATCTACTCAATCAAGAAACATCCTACAAGCGCAGTACTCGGCAAAAGGCTAAACGAGCCAGCATGGATGAGGTTTATATGCTCAAAGTTTTACAAGTTTCGATTCCTTTACACTCTAGCTCATCCAACGCATAAATTTTCTTGCGTTTACCCTGGTATTTTTTGGCTCACACCTTTATAGAATGAGTGGGCAATGCCCACCCTGAAAGCATTTTCATTCTATGGCAAGCGGCGGGTCAACATCATCGTAAATCCGTGCTGCCAGTAAAAGACCACTGGCTCCCCGTTCATAAACTGCAACCCCTGTTTGCGGTGGTAACTGTGTGCGACCCCAAAAGATGACGTTGTACTCTATGGCGCAGCGTATGCCATCGTCTGTCACCGAGCAATGCTCCAGCGGGATACCACCATCATTTGAGAACAACATCCCATAAAACTGACGCAACTGTTCTAAACCTTGGTAAATAAACTCAGCCCCGCTAGGTTCGCGGGCGGAACCGCTTGGCTCAAATTGTTCGACTACAGCTTCTAAGTCGGCCTGAGCAAGAGCATTTTGGTAACGTTTAATCACGTCGGGCATTCTGGGTTCATGAAGGTATGGTAGAATTGGCGGGCGAACCATATGTTTTCCTAAGAGTGGGTACATACTGTGATAGACCCGAACAAAGGTCAATTTATCACCACTCACATCGCCTACTATTGCTACGGGTAAAGGGATTGCCCTATTGTCCTGTACTAGGTGCAAGATGCATTCCAAAACCGCCCGCATCTCATTTTGGGTAATCGCCACATTTTCTATCCGCGCCCTTCGTTGTGTAAGCCACTCGTGAGTTGTCGAGACAAATTTTTTGAATTGGTCTACGTTCTTAATTTGTCCAAAGTGCGGCTCGTTCACCAAGGGTTCGCCAGCAAACAAGTCAAGGAGTTTATTCAGTTCACCGGCGATGAGCAACGGCAGATAATCAGCAATTGGATGTTGAATTTCCTGAACCATAAATAGAGCGTGAGGTTTGTATCACTTCAGGTGAGCCAAATTTTGCCAGAAAACTTCAAGGCTCTTGACTCCACCAAAAGCTGAACTCCATAAAGTTGCGTCGCAGACAAACAAGTTACCAGCTTGAGTGCCGGTTGGGGGAATCCACAGTAGTGCATTGAAATAAGTGTTTCCAGCATCAACAAATGGATGCTTAGGTGCTGCTGGATTAATTAATTGTCTGGCAAGAATGCGGACAGATTTATAAAGACGATCCGGTATATGATAGTGCGGCAAATGTGGATGTAGATTAAATGTTGTTACGCCTTCAAGAATCTTCAGTTCATCATAATCGGAAAATATCTGTAAGGGTGCAGGTGAATTGTCTTTGGATTTAGCCGGACTGAGCCCAAAATGGTTTTCGATATTGAACCCAAGCCCTGCTAAAAGCGATCTAGCAAATCCACCAATACGCTGTTGAGCAGGAACGAGGCGATCGCCGTGATGCTGAAACTCTACTTCACGGGCAGCTAAATCTTCACTCGCACCTACATCGTGTTGGGGAGAAATCAACAAACAGGCTTCTTCACGTTCTAAAAAATGTCGAATTGCTTCGATTTCGCCCTGAGTAGCTCTTTGTCCAGTCTCAAAGTGATCCAAACTTACCACAATCAGCGTATCAATATCTTTGAGAAAATCCTCATCAAGTTCTTGTACGGGAGGCGCGTCTCCTCCTCTTTGAATTAAGCTTACAGGCTTTCCTGTCGCCTCAGAAACAACATCACTAAAATGTTGAAAATCGAACAAAACGACATGATCTAAGAATCCAGAAATGTCTTGATTGTAATTAGCCGGATTGCTTGCCCATTCGTACAAAGGCCAAATAGCACGACGAAATTCAAACAGCGTTGAATATCGATTTTCTAACTTACCCAACTCAGCCCCTATTTCCTTGGGTCGGTTCCAAGAAAAATAAAGCGCAAATCTTCGACCTGGCATTGGTTAGTACCCCCTTGTTTGGATTGGTGAAATTTCTTCAAGAGCTGCGTAAACTGCTTTGCGAAACTCATCTTCCAGCACATCAAGGAATGACCCCTTAGTCGTTTCGGTAATCCACGGGTCCATCACCACAGACCGCAAGACTGTAATCGAGGGATCTGCTGAACTAGATACTCCCAAACGGTGTTTGTAATTTTCGATGAAAACCTTTCCGTATTGATCGCTGTGCAAATCTGTGGTACTGACTATTAAGTCATAACCGTAGATATCCTCGCCAGGATTGATGCTCAATCTGTCGTAAATAGCTTTGTTAAGACGATTTGTCAGAGCTAAATCTGTGTTAACTGTCCCCGATGGAGTTTTAAAGTTAAAAGCATAAGCCAAGATGTTTTGGTCTGGTCCGAGTTCTCTTAGCAACGCTATTGCCTCGTGGTCTGCAATGATTTCATCATTGGTTTTGCCAACAATTCTGTCGCGAATGAATTGAATTTGTTGGTTGATATCGGAAAGAGCAATTTTTTCAGCTGGTAGTTGCGGAACAGGAACGACAATGAAAGGATCTTCAGGACGCGCCATACACAAAAGACGCGCATAAAGTTTTTTACAGCTAAATAAAGCCGCACCAATGATTTTCCCATACCCACTCTTGGAGGGTCGAATCACCCGATGACTCAGGTATACTGCCGCAGCCGCCGCACCAGGTTTCGATCCCTCTACGCCATAAATGCCAACGGTTGGCTCTGCGTCGCCGTGGAAAACTACTGGAGCACTGAAAGTTACCAGATCGCGCATCGCTGAATTCCGATAGCAAAGTGCCCCGGCAGGGTATGGAATGTAACCTGATTTGTGCGGATCGACCGTAATAGAATCAGCATGACCAAGGACATTGAATTGTTCGGTCACGTATCGACTTAATGGCATTGCCGGCGGAGGTGCTAGGAAAGCATCTGGCTCTGGCATATCAAAGTCTTCTCGAATCACAGAGGCATGATAACCGCCCCAAGCCCCATCGGCATGAATGGTAAATTCTAAGCCTAAAGAGCGAAACTTTTCTCTCAGGGCAAGAACCTCTTTAATTGGGTCAATGGCACTTTCTTCAGTGCTGCCTATAACAGCAACCACTGTATAGACTGGTCTATGTTCGGCAAGGCAGTCTTGCAGAAACTTTTCCAAGTGAGAAATACTCATGCGAGCATTTGTATCAACGGGAACGTCAATCATGTTCGACGCTCCAATTCCCAGTAGGGCCGCTGCCTTGGGAAATGAGTAATGTTTCGTTCCTGGAACAAAAAATATAGGTGATTTGGGAATATCACTGAGAAATTGGCGGCTAAACTCCTGGATGCCAAGATTTTGTAAGGAATATTTTGACATGGCTTGAGCGATCGCCTCGCGCGGAATTTGATATTCTTTAGTAAGACGACCTGGCAATGCGAGAATATCATCGCCTTTGAGGTTGAGTAGTGACCAAGTGTCCAGCTTAATTAGAGGTGCTATTTCACCCGTTGCTAGGGAAACGGTAATATCTTTTGCAGCTGCTAGTGAAGCTTCATTTTTTAAAGCCGCTTGTAAGGCAAGAGGATAGAACTTGAGATTTCGCGCCGACCAGATTGCCTCAATGTTAGCCACCGTGCCATCACAGGTGATATGTCCCCAAGGTCTAATCGCCCCATTATCAATCTCTGCTTCCGTGGGGATGCTGTAACCCAGCATTTTGCAGAGGTCGTCTCCCACAAGTATTTCTAGAATCGTTGTTGCCGTTGACCCTTCAAAAGCGACATTGTTGGGATTGTATAGCATGGCGGCAAAGTAGCCTAGAATACCTGGAATTGTTAAATCCCAGTTCATGTGCCCTTGATAGCGCATACTGAAGAAGGGCACGGACTTCTTGAGAAATGCCAGCAATGAAGCATAACCTTCTTTGAGAGCATCCATCGCCTGCAAATATTCGGGCGATCGCTTAATTTCCTCACTGATGTGAGTCGGGTCGCCTGGATGAAAGTTTCTTCTCCAAAATGCTTGGTCGCGAATTGCTTCCACGACTAGGCGTTCCAGTTCATCAGCATTTTCCGCTTTCGGTCCTAGAAACCATGCCTCAAGTGCGCGCGTTCCCTTGCCATCAAGACGAGGTATTTCCCCAAATTTCGAGAAAGCACGCATTCCTTGACGTGTTTTTTCAAAGCCTTGACTTTGAGAGTCACGGGGTATGTTCATGAATTATTTTACCTTTTTATACAGTAAATCCAGAGAATCAATAGTGTTAATACTGAATTGCTAAAAAGCGATTAGGGGCTAAAAAATTAAAAATTTTTAATTGATTTATCCCCATTACAGAAACTCCATTACCTTAGCGGAAGTGGCTTCGCGCAACTTTGCAGATACTCAAGTAGAGGTTGTGCATTTTCAGGTAAGCTCAGGTCATCAAATGAAACAGTGGGAGCGCCCTCACTAGTCTCAACGGTGATGTTGTAGTTGAATAAATCGCGAGCGTGCGGCGTGTGCCTACTTTGAGCTTGGAGAATACCGCTTTGTTCCACCAATGACTGTAACTTAGCGGCTTCGGCGGGGGAGAGCGAGTCTGTATCCAGTTCGCAACCCCTTCTCAAGCCTGCGTATCCTCCTGACTGAGAAAACTTGACTTTCATGGTTGGGTAAACCTCACTGATTGGCAGATAAGTAAGGAAAAGAAGAAGGATGAAAGATAAAAGATATAAAGATAAATGCTTCATACTACCCCTTTGGGAAGCCGCCCTGTAGGCGTCTACACACCTCATACTTCATACTTCACACTCTGTCCTTACTTCTTGCCATCCTCTTGAAGATGTAGGGCGATTTTATTTCCCCACAGAAAATAGAGAATTGCTTGGGATATATTCTTGCTAGGAAAGTTAGATGCCTCCTCTTAACTCCTACAGTCCTGCTTCAAGATGACAGTGTTCAAGCTTACTTGCTAGTTTTTCCATTTAGGTGAGGAGCTTTTGGCCTATATTGTGGGTGCTGCATCGTACCGCAAGAGCAACGGCGACTGGCATACATACCAAAGTCAGACAAATCAATAGGACCGGCAAAGGCTTTTGGTCCCAAAACTTTCCGAAACTCAAAGTGTTTCTGCACAAACTTAGCGCAATCTTCCTCGCCGTCTGCCTTAGCAATTGTAATCATAGCGTTGGCTACATCTGCAAAGGTAGCACCAGTATCAGGTGACTGAATGATAGCACGCAGCAAGAGTCCAGCGATGTATTTGCCAGTTTGGTAGAGAACTTCGGCACTATCTCGCACACGCGGATCTCTGCGTGAGGTGAATAAATCTGCCAAAGTGTCGAAAACTCCTCCTGTAAATACCTGGGACACATCATGCACCTCGGAAGTAACATCGCTGAGTTTCAGGTCATTATCCGCATTTCGTAACCCATTGTTCAGTTTAAAAGCTAGTCCAAATTCTTCTGCCAGGGCTGCCACTATATTCTTTTGATGTAAATCTGCCTTTGTCTCAGCCACAATATACTCCACCAAATCCATCTGAGACAGAATCAAGAAGATGGAGGTCAAATCGCCGAATGACTCATGCAGCCCTCCTGTTTGTGCTGGCGCATTCCCTAAGATCCAATCAGGTTTTAATGAGTCTAGGACTGCGTGTCCAGTTTCGTGGGCGACAACATCTATTGAGCGGCAAGTAAAGACTTTCGATGTTAACCCTGAGTCTCTGGGGGGAGTGAAATAGAAGAATTTTAAGGCTTTTTCCTGACGGTCGTAAAAAGCATTCTCCGCCTCTCCGGCATGGGGATAAACTTTGATCACTTCCTCGTTGCCATCTGTATTCCACTGCCAATCCAGCTTATCGTTCAAAACTCGCTGGTACATTGTCAGCACTTGGCGGACGATAGTATAAGTATGTACCGCATCAAAAGCTGCCGCGTTTCCATCAGGATTTAATAGAAAATCCCGATTGACATCCGCAGCAACAGAATCAATACCCTGAATAGTAATTTGGGAGTCGCTGGGACCATCGTTGACTTGGGTGTGAATGTAAACAGTTCTTGGCAGTTCAAGTCCTTTCACAGAAGGATCTTGCTTCCAAATCCGCATACGTGAACCTAAAACAGGCGGATCTACCTCTGGAGGCAGTTCCACCATTTTTTCTGCCACGGCGCGCACATATCCTTTTTCAGCAACGACCTTGTGGAACTCTTCAGCTTTAGATGCAGTTGATTTAGTTCCCGATTTAGCTTCCGATTTAGCTGTCATAGTCATTCTCCTTGATATGGTGAATTTGGTGGCAAAGTACTACGATCCACACCTTTGGGTTTAAGGTGCGAGTATGTAGCTGATAAACTCCGATCAACTACTTGTTCAAACCTGTTGATTTCTCAGTGGAAACCAGGTTCTTTACAAAAATTTGTCGTTGAAAGCGATGAGTCTCCGTAAAGAACCTAATTTCTCTCCTTCCCTAAACCGAGATGCCGACAGCATCCCATGCCTTTTTCACTGCTTGTGACTCCAAACTGTCGCTACCAAACATTGCACCAGCAACTTGGTGTGTCATGGAGGCAGCTTCTTGAAAATTGCTATTATTGTTGAGATTTTTCAGTGTTTGATACCAAATTGGTCCGACTTTCTCCCATGAGTGTCCACCAAGTTCTAGCGCCACCAGATAGAAAGCATGATTGGGAATGCCAGAGTTGATATGCACGCCGCGACGGTCATCATCCCCAGTGTATTTGTCCTTGATGTGTTTCGGCTGGGGATCTGTTCCTAAAATTGGATCGTTTTCATAAGCTTTTTCCGCTTTGAAGGTGCGAATGCACTTTGCCTCCACTTTGGGTCCCACAATAGCATCGCCCATCATCCAGTCAGCTTGAGTGACATCCTGCTTGAGATACCACTGCTTAACTAAGGCGCTCATGGCATCAGCAAAGTGTTCGTTCAATGCTCCTGATTCATCCCAATATTCCAAGTTACTGGTAAATTGGACGACTCCATGCGTTAGCTCGTGGGCAACTACGTCCAAGGCTTTGGTAAATCTGGTAAAGACGATTTCATCTCCATCTCCATAAATCATCTGTTGTCCATTCCACATGGCGTTATTGTAATTTCTGGCAAAATGAACGCTGGAGATCAAGGTCATTCCCTTGTCATCTAATGAGTTGCGGTTGAGGACTTCCTTGTAAAAATCGTAAGTAATCCCAGAGTAATTGTAGGCTTCATTCACAGCGTCATCAGTGACTGGAGATTCACCCTCAGAACGGACGAGTTTCCCTGGAAGCATCTGCTCCCACCGCCAATGATCCATATCGTAGACAAGACGATGCTTTGTCCCTGCTGGTGAAGGAATTGCCGCCATCGTTGCTATGCTGGCAAAAGTAATTCGCTTAGTCCGAGATGCAACTGAATTTTTGATGGCATCAAGAGCGAGGTTGCGAATTTCCGGGTCATCCGATTCAATCAAGCGATCTAAGACATGTGGTGGAACGAAGCAATGTAAAGGATTGTGACAACAATGGTGGTGACAAGTATGCATTTTTCCTCCTACATTTTTATAAACAGATGGTTATGACTGTTAACGGTATGTATCAGCAAAACCTGATGTAAATTACGTATTTGATACCAATTTGTAATTCGTAATTAAGAGGCGTCAGATTTTATCTGGGTTTCCACATGCTTGAATCTGTAGCTTTCTTTTTTCAAATTGGTATGAGTTTCTTGTTTTGGGTCTAACTATAACTGCCTAAGTTGTAATGGGTGCGATTAAGTGGTTTTATGCAGTCTTACAGATTGGCAGTTACCCAAGCAGCTCCCGCGATCGCACGGGCAATGTCAGTTGCGTATTCCGTATCGACAAAGGTATCGGTTCTCATGTGGTAGTTTGGATTTGCTTCAGCAGCAGGTGAATCTAGCAGGGGACCTGCAAAGAAATCCTCAGAAACAACGCAGGCAGCGTATCCCCGCTCATGAAAACTGGCATGGTCGCTCCTGCCTTCTGCTGGGTCTGTGTCTTTATCTAGCCAGCTTTTACTGGTGTAAATTTGCAATGGCTGAAGTTCTGGAGATATCTGTTTTGTTACCTTACCAAGGCGTTCTGCAAGCACCAAAGACCTATCTTGAACGTCTTTTGAAGGCAAATAGCCGACATGAACCTCAAAAGAACGCGGCGGATTGACGTTATAGCCAATCATATCCATCTGGTAGACGGCGACGATGGGAGCTGCGATCGCCGCCTGTCCTCTAGCGTAGGTTTTACTCCCAATCAAGCCATGTTCTTCTGCATTAAACAGCACGAAACGAATTGAGCGCTTGGGCGGTTTGACAGCAGCTAACTCTTTCATGACACTCGCTATTGCCAAGACCGCCGCAACGCCGCTGGCATCATCGTCTCTACCGGGGGCAATATCTGTTTGCGGATCGAAGTGGTCACTGGAGGCTGCTGTGGAATCTAAATGTGCAGTAATCAGGACAAGTTCATCAGATTCGCTACCGCGCAATTGTGCTTCTACATTATGTAGAAGCCGACCTTCATGAATGAATGGGTATAATCTGACAGTCAAGCTGTCGCCACCTATCTCCATGAAATCCCTTGCCAGTGCTTCCGTCGCCACCGCATTATCGGGATTTTGAATATGCCGACTCTTAATCCTGATTTGACCTGTTGCATCTAGTGGTTTGATGCCACTGTAACGGTCAAGGTAAGTGTTAATTACTTCAGGAGTAATTTTGCCAAGCTTCTCCAATTCCTCAAGGGTTAAAGATGGCTCCTGTTTAGGTATTTCTAGAAAGCTTGCGGTTCTTTGGTTGTTACCCTCTCCAAATGGTTCGAGCAAACTCATATCCGGCAGCAACTTGAGATTATGTCCGTGATAAGCTTCCTCAAAGTGATATCCCTCAACCGATCGCCCAGCTGGGAAAGCAACATATAGTCCCTCACTCGACGAAGACAATACCCATTTGGATTCTTCATCTTTGGTGAAGAAATGGGCGGAATGCCCTTCAGCAGCCAGAAAACCAGTCCGAGTTTGGCGATCGTCTCGCAGAAGATACAACTCTGTTGTCAGAGGCTGATCCTCAATACCAAGGCGATCCACCTCAAATCCTAAATCATCAAGTCTGGCAGCAGCTCCTGTGGTGGCGATCACGTAAACCTTAGTTCCTCTCTCACCTGTTACATACAATGGCACGACAGGCAATGCTTTCATAACTTGCCGCCATCTCTTTTCACTTTCATCGCTTGGGGCGGTGACGCGAATATATCTTAAATGGCTGCCATTGAGTACCTCAAGTACTAAACAAGGATGCGGAACTACGCGCCAACCCGCTTGTATTGCATAGCTCCGCTCTTGACTATCCTCACCAACAAAAAGGCACTGGTTAGGGCTATCAGAATGACCTGCTTGACGTGCAGCACGCTCAAATATTTCTGAGGAGTCTTTTGGACCATAAATGAGTAAATGTGGGTCGAAAAACTCATAAATTTTGCATGCTTCTAGGACTCTCTTCACGTTTTCGGGTGTATCATCTCCGATATTCGATATAATCCCGATGCGAACGCCGCTATCGCGAAGTTGACTCAGTACATCTGCCACATAAGGGTAAACATCTAAACCTTCTAGGTGATGTGACAAAGGTGAGATTCTTGCAGTTCCAAGAGTATCACCAATGTCAAAAAAAACAGTTGGTGCCGTGATTTCGCTCATGATCAACCTTGCCAAATTATTTGCAAGACTTTTGGCTGAACAGTACAGTATAGATTTCTTAATTAACTTGTTTAGAGTTAACTTTTATTAACCTTTTTAGAGTTTAGGACTTACGCATTAACCGAAATTTGATTATGTGGGTAAGCCTACCTGATTTGCTGAAGGTCAGTTAAGCACTCCTACGCGCTAACCTTGCTGTATTCTTGATAGATGTAAGCAAAATAAACTTATGCAGTTATGGGATAGATAAGGAAAAGAATGTCAGCAAATCGCTTATAGACTGAAACCACTAGTCAGTCAACAGGTTTAGTGCAAGACCTAGTGGAATAGATGCACACAATAATTTCTTTGTAAAGTCGTAAGCCCTAGAGTTTACAAAGGTTAATTTTGCAATTTTCCTAAGCTAGGAGGTTGATAAACACACCTGGATTAGTTATAGCAAGTTAATTGATAAATTCAAGGAGTTTTGAAAAGAATTTTTATAGAAAGCCTATCGTCAAAATATTAAGTAATAATTAAGCGTTCTGCATATGTTAATCGTTGCAGTATAAATGGTAAAATTTATTTTATATTTTTTGAAAAAATATTTTGCAGGGTAAACGCAAGAAAATTTATGCGTTGGATGAGCTAGAGTGTAAAGGAATCGAAACTTGTAAAACTTTGAGCATATAAACCTCATCCATGCTGGCTCGTTTAGCCTTTTGCCGAGTACTGCGCTTGTAGGATGTTTCTTGATTGAGTAGATTGATGCTCCATCGCTTCAATAGAGCCATATTTTCAGGTGCATATCCTGTGCGAATGCGGCAAGCATCTTCACCAAAGGTTACATCTAATACGAGCGTGGAGTTGATTCTCAATTGACCAATGCTGTCGGATGACTTTACCCAGTTGTTGAGCATCAGGCGCCAGAGAACTGAGATAAAACATCACCTTCTGGGTAGTCTTATTCCACAGATGACGGGTGCGAACGACTTTAACGATGGTTCGCAAACCAGACCACTGCGCCTGCAAGTACAAATCGCTCATCTGGTCAATAGAAATTGCCCAGACCTGTCGCTTTTCCTTACCGTGGTGACCCGATTCTACCCGTACATCATAGCTGTACTCAATACCCTGAAAGTTATTCTCAACAGCAGCGTCAAACCATTGCTTAACCTGTGTTAATAAAGTGGGATGATTCGCTTTAAGTGCCAGCACATAATCTGCGCCCTTGGCATGAATGCGGCGGGCAAGTGATGCGTCAATTGTTGATGGACTTGGGAGTAATCCGTTGCAGGCAGCACTGACCCAGATTGTCTACTCAAAACTGTAGAGTTAGACGATGTTTGACACTCCCCACGGCTGTTAAACTTTCGCTCCGCTCAGTTTAACAAAAAGCCGGGGGATTCTTGGCTCATCGACCTTTCTTGCCTCTACTGGTCTTGCGACCAATAGAAGTAGAGGAAACGTCTCCCCAAGCGTTACTTCCCGGATGCCCTCCGGTAGACTTTGCTTTACACAAAATATTGATAGCCGCGTTCACATCTCGCTGCAACACTGTTCCGCAATGCTGGCAGTTATGAGTCCTTGTGGACAATCCTTTCTTAACTGTCTCTCCACAATTACTGCATTTTTGACTTGTGTAGTGAGGCGCAACTGCGACTACTTTGGTATCAAACTTTAAAGCAAAGTATTCAATCCAACGACGAAAAGAAGCCCAAGCCACATCATTAATAGACTTGGCTAGACAGTGATTCTTTACCAGTCCTTTCACATTTAAATCTTCATAGGCGACAAAGGCGTTAGCCTTGCATACGCAACGTGCCAATCTCTTGGCGTGTTCTTCACGTTGCCTACTTACTCTTAAATGTTTCCGGGCATATCTCCCTCTAGCTTTTCGTCTGTTGTTTTTACCTTTTTCTTTAGTATAAATTCGGCGTTGAGCGTGCTTGATGGCTTTCTCTGCTTTACGGAGAAATCTTGGATTTTCCTCGTGATGCCCGTTGGAATCAGAATAAAAATACTCCAAACCTACATCTAGCCCAACTTCACCATCACTTGTTCTAGTTTCACAGGTTACATCAACCTTGACGCAAAACTGAACGTAGTACCCATCAGCACGACGTACAATCCGAACACGTTTGATTAACTGGACTGGGTATGTGTGGATGTCCCATTTCCCCAACAATCTTAGCTCTGAAATACCTTTCTTATCAGTAAAAGTGATTCTACGCTTTGTTGGATGTAATGACCATCCACTTGTTTTGTACTCAACAGAACGGCTATCTTTTTTAAATTTTGGATACCCTTTTTTTCCTAGTTTATTGTTTTTGCAATTATCAAAAAATCTGTTGATTGCACGCTCAACATTCTCGACCGATGCTTGAGTTGCATGACTGTTCAAGCTTTTAACAAACTCAAACTCCGCTCGCAACTGAGTGTTGTACTGATATAGCTGCTTCTTGCCTACTCCACGGTTATCCATCCAATAACGTAATACTTTGTTCCGTACAAACTGACTTGTACGAATTGCTTCATCTATGGCTTGTGATTGAGTCTTCTTAACTGCCGCTTTGTATTCCAGTACCAACACTGTTGAATCACCTCCTTGATTTGTTAATATAAGTCTACTAGACCTATAGTACAGGATAAAAGTTCCTCATGGCAAGGAAATATGCAGCTAAAAAATTAACTGTTCGACTAAGTGAGCAGGAGTGGGAAATAGTTCAAAAAATATCGAAGACTGAAGGTATTGACTACAACGACGTAATTCGTGATGCCGTGAGGAGACTAGGACGGGGAATAAATTCCCCTCAGGGCTTATCCCCATAAATAGAATTTAGGGGCTTGCGCCCTCCAACCTTCGGTCAAAACCTGCCACCATTGGAAATACCTGTAGAAACTGCTTTTCCTTAGCATATTACAGTTTCATTTTTCTTGCGTTTACCCTAATCCCCAATCCCCACTTCAAGTCGTTCCTAAGCGGATCGCACGCAATCTTGTGCCTGATGGCGCTGTTGCAATTTGTACATATGGTTAAACAAACTCCAACAATATTCCTCTGGCAATCCGCAAGTGACAGCGCCCCGCAGGACAATATTAAAGTACCAGTCGTTGGGGGCGACTTCCTCTAAGAGTTTGTTTACTACCACGTAAGTACGCACATTTTTATATACTTGTTCTTGGCAGTGGATATCTACAAATTCATGGCGGTAACCACCATGCGGAACATCTTCTCGTTTATCTAAGTGTTCGCTTAATCGCCAAGGTAGCTGATAGAGTACACCATTCACACTCGCTTTAGGGTCTTTCACCACATCCAAAACGCCACAATTGCGAGTAGGTGAAATACGATAAAATCCCAGTCGATAACCTTTGAGTGTCGCATGACCGATGACATAGGGGTGCGTATTTTCACCAAGGGAGCGCTTCAAATCAACAGGACACATACACGAGCCGTAAGCAAAATAGTAAAACATCGGCTCTTTCTCTTGTACTTGTTGCACTCTCAAATCTGAGTTGACAGGATGAAGAGTTTGTACCCAAGTGTGGTGTACGTGTCCAGTCTGATTGCTCATCGATTGCAAGTATTATCGACTACGTTACATATGATATTATATCCTAGAATCAAATGCAACTTATTCCGACGGCTAAACCGTAGATTTAACAGGGTGTAGAATATCGGGGCGCAAGGTAGCCCATGCGTGTCAACTTAAGCTGAAAAGCAGTATAGAACAAGCTTTTAGAGATTGCCTCGTTCCCAGCCTCAGGCTGGGAATGCCTATTGAGAGGCTCTGCCTGCCTTACTTGAGGCACCGCTTCAAGAGCATTTCCAGGTGGAACCTGGAAACGAGATTTTAGAAGGGTTTCACCTTAAATTGACACCAATGAAGGTAGCCGCGCCCCGACATTACACCTACTGAGAGGTTGTGCTTATCCGCTTCCAAGTGTTGACTATGACACGTAAATCTTCGGGTAAGCTATTTTGAGAAGCATCGTTGTATTTAACCGTACCATCGCGGCTAGTAAGGGTGTAAGTGATGTAATCAGCAGCGCCTCTTGGTGCTGGATAACTCACATTGTTGAATTCATCGCTTTGCTGTTCTAGCAATCGCTGAAACCTTTGGACTTGTTCTAGGGGAATGCGGCGAACGCTACGCTCAGAATCATTGCTATCACCAATCCGAACACGAATCAGACGCCCGTCGTCGAGCAAAACAGTTTCGTACGTTCTACCAGCAAAGCCACCACTGGAGATTTGCCGAAAAATCACGCCGCTATCCAAAGGTAGTGGTAACTCACTTCTAGGAATGGAAATTGGCTTGATCTGTGTGTTGTTATCAGCTGAGCTAGCTTTTTCATCTAAAATAACAGTACCAGATTCGCTTACACGATAAACCAAGCGTTGTTGGCGATCGCTCACACTCACCTCCCAACCTGGTACAACAACTGCGGCGCACAAAGCCAGCGGATCTGCTATACCCAAACAGCTATTGGGCCATTGTCGCCGTTCCACCTCAGCTATCCGTAATTGCGAAATTGGCACTTGTGAACGCTTAGAGGCTCGTACCAAAACTCTCTCAGCGATATCTCTGGGTAAGTTAGCATTAGGCGTTTCACCATACTGGCTTGAAAGCTGAATTCGCGAACCTTTGTCGTCAGTGACAAACACCCAACGATTTAGCCCAGCAGCTACTGTAACTTGCCAAAGCGAGCCATATGTCGATTGTGTTGGTTTAGACTCAACAATACTCAGCGACCTTTGAGGTAAACCCGACTCTTCACTTGCTCGACGCAATACCGCATCTCTGACTTTTGCAGGTAATCTGGCTTCAGTGACTTCGCTTTCCTTTTTATTCAACCTGATTTTGGAACCAGTTGTATTGGTGTGATAAACCAAGGTTTGGTCAGCTGCTTTGACAACGACCCGCCAACCTTTTTGCAAAGCCTGGGTACAGCTTTCATCTGGTCTTGGTAAATTCAAACAGCCATTCCCCCAAGTCCGCTCTTGAGCTTGAATAACATTTAGCCGAGAAGTTGGTAAATTCAAGCGCCCAGATGCGTCTTCTAGAACAGCATCCTCTATATAATTTGGAAAGTTTTGTGGCAGATTTCTTGTCAGAATATAAGGATTTGCCAAGCGTACAGAACGCCCGTTATTATCAGTGTGATAAATCCATGTTTGACTACCATTTGAAAGGACAACGCGCCAGCCAGGAACTAATGCTTGTGTACAAAATTCGTCAGGTTTTGGCAAATTCATGCATCCGTCACGCCAAGTCCGTTGAGTGTAATCAACGATTTCCACTTTTCTGTTGGAAATTTGCTCTCTGTCAGATAAATCTCGCAGTACCGCAGAAGCAACTCGACTCGGTAAGCTGTTTGTTTTAATGTTTTCTTTTAGGACTTCGTTAGCTGTTTGGGCAAAGTAGTTGGCTGGAGCAGCCGTTGCGCTTTTTATCGCTGATAAACTGCTACCAATAGATAACATTCCAGATAAAACTAACGCTGTGAATATTCGCGCTTGTTTCGTATTACAATAGTTTTTTAGAGTATTTTTCATAGCAATATGATAATCTTAGCTATAGTGAAAATAGTAAATTTAACGTTTGTATATTAGTTAATAGATATTAGTATGAGCCAACAGACCAAAACTAATAACTAGCAACTATGAAAAGAACAAATGGTTTTATCATCCCATATAATAAGAACGACTTGGGATAATTAAAGCGCCTGTTTGACGAGGCAGATGTGAAGATAGACGCTACTATGATTGTCTATTGTTCCTTCTTCTTTATACTAAATTTATGCTGGGTGAAAATACCTCACCCAGGAGAGCCATCTGATTGGGTGATTTAGAAAAGAAAAGAACTCACAATTCCGCAGCTAGGAACCCACAAGGAGCCACGAAGAAATTAAGGGGATTCATAAAGGGGAGCTCTTTGTATCTCCACGTATGACTTCGCAAGCGTTTTGCTTCACGCAGCCGTAAAGAATTTATGCAGCCATTCTCACTTTAGAATTGTTTATTTGTGTTACTTTATACTAATAGTGTATTTCATATGTATGAGATACAGTTTTTGTGGAGTGAGCCTTTTGCCCGCCTTTTATCAAGACCAGTGAGGGCATTTAACGGTAGTAGTATAAATCAAGAAATAGGAGAAACTTCTCCGCAAAAACCAGGAATCTTTAAAAAAGATAAACAATCATGCTAAAGCTTGACCTCAGTGGGAATGCTATGTGCAGGCGCAAGAGCAACTTTTGCCCACTGACCTAAGTCATTACTGATCGTTTTCTCATACAAAATTTAACTTTTCTAACAAGTAGATGATGAAAAAATTGTTCAAATGGTATAATATATTTCTAGTTCGGGAAGCTCAAGCAATCAAAAAACAGGGATTTTTTGCACTCGTGGTAGCCCTAAGCATGGTAGCTGCGGTGCTGCTCTCGTTTCCCTTATATGCTCAAAAAAATACTCCTTACCGTCCGCAGATGTCTGAGTTACGGGGTGTGTGGCTAACTAATATAGATAGCGATGTGCTGTTCGATCGCAATCGTCTCCAAGGCTCTTTGCAAAGCCTGAAAAATCTGAACTTTAACACTGTCTATCCTACAGTATGGAATTGGGGCTGGACACTGTACCCCAGCAAAGTAGCACAAAGAGTGATCGGGCGATCGCTCGACCCAGCCCCGAAACTGCAAGGGCGAGATATACTCAAAGAAATTGCCACAGTCGGACATCAAAAAGGCTTAACAGTCATTCCGTGGTTCGAGTTTGGCTTTATGGCACCAGCTGACTCACAACTAGCCAAAAATCGTCCGCAATGGCTAACCAGTCGCCGCGATGGTAGCAAAATTTGGAAAGAAGGCACCCACGACCGAGTTTGGCTAAATCCCTTTCACCCTGAAGTTCAACAATTTATCCAAGATTTAATTGTCGAAATCGTCCGAAACTACGACATCGACGGTATTCAATTTGACGACCATTTTGGCTTGCCTGCTGAATTGGGATATGACGCCTACACAGTTGCATTGTACAAAAAAGAACACCGTGGTCAAGCTCCTGCAACAAATCCTCAAGACCCAGAATGGGTACGCTGGAGAGCTAATAAAATAACTGACTACATGAAGCGGGTCTTCCAAGCCATCAAAGCGACTAAAAAAAATTGTCTTGTCTCTGTATCGCCTAATCCCCAGCGCTTTTCCTACGAATCCTTTTTAGCAGACTGGGAACAGTGGGAACGGTTGGGACTTGTTGAAGAACTGATTATACAACTATACCGTGATGATCCAGATGTCTTCGTTAAAGAACTAGAGAACCCAGAAGTGAAAGCAGCACAAAGTCATATTCCAGTAAGCATAGGCATTATATCTGGGTTAAAAGGCAAATATGTACCTATGCAACAAATACAGACACAAGTACAAAAAGTGCGAGAACGCAACTTTGCAGGAGTCTCCTTCTTTTTCTACGAAACTCTCTGGAACATGACTGGCGAAACATCACAACAACGTCAATCTGGTTTCCAGAAAATTTTCCCAACACCAGCTGCTTATCCGAATCTAGTGGCTGGTTGGAAACCTTAAAGAGTAACAGCATTAAACCCCTCACTCCCCCCGCAAGCGAGGGGAAAATTTAGTTCCCTCCCTGCTTGCGGTGAGTAAGCGCGCTGTAGGCGGGTTTCCCGCCGTAGGCGACTGGCGTTCGTCGAAGACGTGCCGAAGGCATACCCGAAGGGGGAGGGTTAGGGTGGGGTACCCGAAGCATCACCCGCCAATCCCCAAACGCCCAGCTAAACCGGGAGTGAGTGGAAGGAGAGTAGCAACCATCAAGAACAAAGCCAAAAGACCCAAAGCAGCGCGTGCATCATCAGGTTCGCTGATTTCATTTAAGCTGGGACGTTCTAAATCTCGTTGTAAAAACAGAATCACAATTGCCCAGTACATAGCGAAAGAATTACCCAGAGACACTAACCCCAGCACAATGAGTGTGGCTAGTGTTGTTCGTCCTGCAGTTTTGCGTCCGTAAATTGCTTGGACAATGCGACCACCATCTAGTTGACCTGCTGGCATCAAATTTAAAGCAGTAATGACCAAGCCCAACCAACCAATCACCACAAGTGGATGTACATCTACCAAAGATGATTGTAATGCAGAACCGAGGATAACTCGTGCCAAAGTCCCTACAAGAATTGAACCAGAGAAAAACTGATTTGGCAATTGAAATAGACTACCTTGATGAGAAAGCAGTAATCCAGCCACCAACATTAATAAAGATACAATTCCTCCAGCCGCAGGTCCTGCTAAGGCAATATCAAAGAGTACTTTACGATTAGGTAGCAAAGATTCAAAGCGGGTAATGGCACCAAAGCTACCTATTTGCACAGCGGGGAGAAAGTAAGGCAAGCTGAGGCGGATTTGGTGACGCTGGGCGAGTAACCAATGACCGATTTCGTGAGCTGCCAAAACCACTAAGACACCAGCAGCAATGGGTAAAGCTTCTTGGAAGCGTTCTGGGTTGGTAAAGAAATCAAAATTCAGGAGTAAGCCCCCAGTCTCCAAGCTCGTGACGATTGTTCCCACCAGCAGGATAACAGCAAAGACTTTCTGTGGTAAAGTCATCGGACGAGGGTCATTGCGGCTAGGAAGGACAATGACCACGGGTCTACCATCTGTGTTTTCCACTAAAAAAAGACGGTACTTATCACCTATTCGTTCTCGCAAACTTGTAGTGAGACGGTTATGAACCGCTTCTGGCTCTCCTCGCAAATTTCCTTTAAAGATGGCTCCTTCTTGGTAAGCAATCGTTTCTGTGGTAAAAAATGTATCAATGCCGAAAATACCTTTAATGATGTTTAAGTCTTCTTCAGGTATCGGCGGAACTTCAAGTTTTAATTGTGCAGATCCTTCCGGAGCAGTGGAATTATCTGTGGGACGGACTTGTAGCGAGGCATCAGCCTCAAGCCTTTGAGTTGCTCGTTGCCTAAGTATCGCATCCTGTCCGGCGGCTCGCAGCTGTCTTCCTAAAAATATGTACACAACACTGGATGCCACCAACAAGAACAGTATGCCTACTATATTGATGTAAACCCCTGCAGCAAACAAGCCAAAAAATAATAACCAAGGACCCATCAATACCACCGACTGTAACCAGGCTAAGATTCCCAGTTTGCCATAAGGTCTAGCGCGATAAAAGCCCCAACCTAAAATTCCGAAAGCGGCCAGCACAATTGTGGCAATAATAGGTGTTTCTGATGAATTCAACATCTTTAAACCTTTGTTTTTGAAACCAAGCCTGAGTAAGTCAGTTGTTCACGGATATTAATAATTTATAACGAGGCTGGCGCTTTCTTAGAGATTAATGTAACTCATAATGAGTCTGGTTTGCCTTTGTCAATGCTGAATACAGAGTAGAACGAAGGGCGATCGCGCCTTGCAAAGGCTCCCTATGCCTAGGGCACGGCTGCGCCGAACGGGAGCATCGCGATCGCGGGAGAAAAGCGCGATTGGCTTTGCCACACAAGCGAATCGCAACCGCCATGCAGGGCAGCTCCTGTAGATCATCGCCTTGTCAGTAGCAAAGACGCACTTGGGTTTGGCGGGCAAGCAAGCGCGATGTTCGCACTGTTAAATAAGCATTTTGGTCACAAGCAAGCGAATTTACAGCCCTTATTCTTATGATTAGACCACAAATCTTCGGTTGTTCCTTGTTAGGTAAATTCCTGTTGGTTGTAGCATTTTTAGGGTAGGCATGACCCACTCCTGATTGATTTGTCTTTTTCGCTAATTAATTTCCAATAGGCGGAGCAAGAGCGACACGGGGAGTTCCACCACCACCAATGTTATTTGGTCCGTTGTTATCAACAATGGAAAATGCTTGAAACAGCTTCATAAAATCTTCATAAAACGGACCACTTGAACCCTCAAAATCGTAGCCAAAGGAGTTGCGAAACTCTTCTGTAACTCCTTTCTCGACTGCAAAGTAGTGAGCATCCCAACCTGCATCGTCAACAACGTAAGCACCATAATCTTGCAAGGCATGAAACAACTTTTTCGCAGCAGGTGTTTGTAAGTTGAGGCTTTGTTCGGTTACGTTCGGGGGAATTGCCAGTAGTGTCCCCTGTACAAGAGAGGGGTTGTTACCGTGGTATTGGTTGGCTGCATTGCCATCTGCCCGGTCTGCAGGCCAGCGATACCCAGGAGTAGGACTAGAGTGAGAATAGTGGAGGTATTTTTCTCCCCAAATCACAACTTTTAAGGCGTGATGAATTGGTTGGTTGCTCGTGAGTTCACCTTTGCGAATAGAACCACCAATCGAAGAAAGACCAGAACCAAAATGTGCTCCGCCTATGCCATCGCCGTAAATATCAACATTTGGAAAACGCCAACCATAGATGGGGCCTGCATTTTGACAGCGAGCAAGAGGTTCAAGCTGTATTAGGGTTTTCCCATCAGGCATCAGAAAGGCTGATGCGTTGTTAGGGGTGTGATATGGATAGTTCGTAGCGTCTGGAATGATCATGTCGTCTGGAACTGGCAGCCAGATCTCCATAGGTTTCGTGCCTGTACAGCGTCCTTCACCCCAAGCACCAGGACCATAAACTGGACGCCACGGATCTCCATCCTTAAGTTTAAAGAAGTATTCGTTATCTGGCGCAGCATAGTGTGCTTTTCCAATGTTTGCGGGAATGTAACGCGCATCCGAGCCAATTGGCATATTCCAAGGCGATGTGGATGCAAATGGCCAAAGAAATTTGTCCCGTGTCGGGGTTTCGCTTAGGCTAGGGGTTGCAAGACAACCAATAAGTAGAGCGGCAATGACACCAGCTACAAATGCAACTGTATAAGACAGGCGCTTACGGCTTGTCAAAGGTTGAATAATGCTCATGAAAAAGCCACTCCTCAACTATTTACCGTGGTACTGCTAGTTCTTGGCATGCCTCATAGATAATGTGCCTGCCAATGAATCCGTAAGATCGTACACAAGGTAGTGCAAACTTGTAAACATTTGTAGTTTAGTAAAGATAGATTTATAGAATTATAAAGTTTTGACGTGGTTAAACTAGCTAAATCTTTGGAAGTATCGCTTTAAACTTTAGGGAAAACATTATACTATGAGCAATCGATCTGTTTTAGACCTTTTTCAAACTCTTCATAGCACTTAAGGTCGTTATATTTTCGGTGGACTCAAAGACAAGTTTGATTTCTCAGGAAAATGATTGGTTGGACTCGATGAGCCAAGAATCCCAGGGCTACCACCTGTATCGCTGAGTGCCAAAGCACACGCTTCGCGTACCCCGCTTCGGGGGCGCTTTGCGCTTACGCTTTAATGTGGTAGCCGTGGGAGCGTCAACAGTTAATCAGTAATAAGGGAACGCGGATTTTTCCGGTTCTAATCAAACGGCATCAGCCACCCCTTATGGATTTGTCCACTCGCTGATTAGTTGCCAATAGGCGGAGCAAGAGCGACACGGAGAGTTCCACCACCACCAATGCTCTTTGGTCCATTGTTATCAACAATGGAAAATGCTTGGAATAGCTTCATAAAGTCTTCATAAAACTGACCATTTGAACCCTCAAAATCGTAGCCGAAAGATTTACGAAACTCTTCTGTGACTCCTTTTTCGACTGCAAAGTAGTGAGCATCCCAGCCTGCGTCATCAACAACGTAAGCACCATAATCTTGCAAGGCACGAAACAATTTTTTTGCAGCAGGTGTTTGCAAGTTGAGATTTTTTTCGGTTACGTTCGGGGGAATTGCCAATAGTGCCCCCTGTACTAAAGATGGGTTTTTACCGTGGTATTGCTTGGCGGCATTTGCATCTGCCCGGTCTGCAGGCCAGCGGTACCCAGGATTAGACGCAGAGTAGTAGAGGTATTTTTCCCCCCAAATCACAACTTTTAAGGCGTGACGAATTGGTTGGTTGCTCGTGAGTTCACCTTGGCGAATAGAACCACCAATCGAAGAAAGACCAGAACCAAAATGTGCTCCACCGATGCCATCACCGTAAATATCAACATCTGGAAAACGCCAACCGTAGATAGAACCTCCCTTTTGACAGCGTGCGAGAGGTTCAAGCTGCACTAGGGTTCTTCCATTAGGCATCAGAAAGGCTGATGCGTTGTTAGGGGTGCTATATGGCTTGCTCGTGGCGTCTGGAACGATGAGGTCGTCTGGAATTGGTAGCTTGGTATCCAAATATTTCTTACCTGTACAGCGTCCTTCACCCCAAGCACCAGGAGCATAAACTGGACGCAACGGATCTCCATCCTTAAGTTTGAAGAAATATTCTCTATCTGCCCCAGCGTAGCCCGCTTTTGCAATGTTTGCGCTTATGTAACGTGCGTTCGAGCCAATTGGCATATTCCAAGGTGATGTGGATGCAAATGGCCAAAGAAATTTGTCGCGTGTCGGGGTTTGGCTGAGACTAGGGGTTGCAAAACAGCCAATAACTAGAGCGGCAATGACACTAGTGAGAAATGCAACTATGTAAAGCAGCCGCTTACGGCTTGTTAGAGGTTGAATAATGCTCATGAAAAAGCCATTCCTCAATGATTTACTGCAATAGTGCTAGCTCTTGGCATGGCTCATCAAATAATATGTCTGTCAATGAGTCCGTAACATCGTACACAACGTAATGCAAATTTTTCAAAAATTATATTCCTATAAAGAAAAATTTACACAAAAAAGAAAACTTTTAGTTTGAGGTGGTTTACAACAAAGAGTGCAACCACACAAACCAATTCCACCTCCACAAGTTTCATGGATGTGTACTTATTTTCTCTATTTGCAACGGACACATTGCCTGTTTAAAAGATGAATAGAGATGCCAAGATTTTAGTGATTGGGTACTTTTGCTTTATTTTTTCTGTTGTTACGTACCCTTAGCGCAACCTCACTCCAGGTAAAGATTATCTGAGTGTAAAAGTATACTACCTTTCAACGTTATTATTGTTCTAACAGAAAGGGTAATTTCTGTCAATAGAATTCAAGTTAGGTTTCTCTATAGCTTTTGATAGTCAGAATTTAAGATAAAAAGCGCACATTTATATGATTCTCTTACTGAAATAAACATTTTTTCTATAAGGTAAAATAAGTATTTATACTTTTATGTACTAATATAAAATAAAAGATAAAAAGTAACGTTAAGTAAAGATTAGTCTGTTCGGACAAGGGACAACACAGCAAATGCCTACAAAGCAATTGTTTAGCTTGAAGGATGCCCTTGTTCGGCTCAAAAAAAGCAAAACCTTTTTCAATATAAGAGGAAGATAAGGGAGTGAATGAAAAGACCCTTACACAACAAGAGAATCGACGCTACGACCCCAAGGCGATCGCCCGTTACTACGGCTACCGTCCCTGGCTCGCTTGGGCGCGGGCAATCAAGATAGTTTGGTTTTTTGCGGTATTTATTCTTAGTCTCAAGTGGGATGAATGGCGAAATCAAGAGGAGCAAAACAAGTTAAAACGAGCTATCCAATTGCGGCAGTTGCTAACCCGCCTCGGTCCGACCTTCATTAAAGTTGGTCAAGCCCTGTCAACGCGACCAGACCTGATCCGCAAAGATTACTTAGACGAACTGGTGAAGCTGCAAGACCAGTTACCACCTTTTGATAATGTACTCGCCTACAAAATTATCGAAACCGAACTAGAACGTTCAATTGACGAAATTTTTAGCGAGTTATCCCCATCTCCCGTGGCTGCGGCTAGCTTGGGTCAAGTTTATCGTGGTCGTTTGATCAGCGGCGAAGAAGTGGCGGTGAAGGTACAACGCCCCAACTTACGCCCAACTCTCACACTTGACCTTTATCTTTTGCGGTGGGCGGCTGGTTGGTTAGGTCCTTGGTTGCCCTTAAACTTAGGTCATGACCTAACAATGATTGTGGACGAGTTTGGCACCAAGTTATTTGAGGAAATAGATTACATCAACGAAGCCCGCAATGCGGAAAAATTTGCCAATGACTTTCGCGACGACCTTCAGGTTAAAGTACCAGGTATATATTGGCGTTACACCAATACCCACGTTTTAACCCTAGAGTGGATTAACGGCTTCAAACTTACCCAAACAAACAGTATCCGCGAAGCAGGTTTAGATCCAGAGAGAATCATCCAAATTGGCGTTACCGCAGGTTTGCAACAGCTTTTAGAACACGGTTTCTTTCATGCTGACCCCCATCCAGGCAATTTATTTGCCATGCCCGACGGTCGTATGGCTTACATAGACTTCGGGATGATGGATCAGTTGCATGAAACCACAAAAGAAACTTTGGTAGATGCACTCGTACATGTAGTCAATAAAGAATACGACGAATTAGCCCAAGACTTTGTCAAGCTAGGTTTTCTGACTCGAGATACGGATATTCGCCCGATTATACCAGCATTAGAGCTAGTTTTGGAAAATGCTATTGGCAAAAACGTAGGGGAGTTTAACCTCAAAACCATCACTGATCATTTCTCGGAACTGATGTATGAATATCCTTTCCGAATCCCCGCACAGTTTGCTTTAATTATTCGTTCTGTGGTGACGCAGGAAGGAATTGCCCTAACCCTCAACCCAAAATTCAAGCTTGTTGAAGTGGCGTATCCTTATGTGGCAAGGCGCTTGCTGACAGGAGAATCTCCAGAACTGCGGCGACGGTTGCTCAATGTGCTGTTCAAAGATGGGAAATTCCAGTGGCATCGGTTAGAGAATTTGATTGCGATCGCCCGTACTGATAGTAACTTTGACGTATTACCCACGGCTCAATTGGGATTGCAATATCTACTGTCTGATGAAGGCAAATTTCTCCAGAAACAGTTGGTGCTTGCGCTGACTGAAGACGATCGCCTTCATACAGAAGAAGTCCAACGCTTGTGGAATCTGGTTAAAGATGACTTAAAACCGACTCGGTTGTTAAACGTAGCGATTGGAGTTTTAACAGGGTTCTCCAAAGAGGGAGTGGCTGCTATTTTACCGAAAACCTTGAAAGAATTATGAATTATCAGTCATGAATTATGAAAAAATTTATATTCATGATTTCTAATTCATAATTCCTTACCCAATACCTATCAGGAGTTTTCATGTACTATTATCCTCAACAACCGCCCTATGTTCTGTTAGTTGTTGGATTGTTTGCAGCATTAACCTCGGGTGCAGCGTTAGCCGGAACACTTAAATCAATTGTGCAGAAATGGCAAAACGATGGTGCAGAAAGTTCTGGATCTCGTATAGCAAGCAGAAATTTGTCTGTACCATTTTTAGGAATAACTGCTGGTGTTGGTTTATTTCTCTGTTCCGGTTTTGAGATATTTGGCTTTCCGCCCTTACTTGCCTATGCAGTTGGTGTACCAGTCGCTATTCTGACTTGCTTGCTCATTTGGTTACAGTTGGGAAGTATGCTGACTTTCGTAGAACGCCAAGGAATACAAGCTCTAGATTTAGATTCTTAGTAGAATGACTATCTACATATAGGGTGGGCGCTGCTAACCAGTTGATTGCTGGCTGGACAGTGCCTACCCTGTTTATATTTAAAAATATTTTTATATCATCATTATTTTCTGACTAACAATGAAAAATACCTAATTAGATAGGTGTTTTATATATAAAAAAAGAAGATTATTAGATAATTTTTTAAAAACATTTACTTTTTTAAATAAAAATTATGACTCAAGCAGAACCAAAATTTTGCTTTTGTACCTTAGCATTAGGTACAAAATATCGTGGTCTTGCATTGTTACTAGCAAAAGATATAGAAAAATATTCACCTCACACCTCTTTTATAGTTTTAACTGATCATCCCCATAACTTTAGCGAGCAATCTAATGTTCTTGCCTTCAAACATAGACAACAGGGTGTGAAATCTTATCACGATAAAAGATTCGTTATAGAAAAATCTTTGTCTCTGTTTAATTCCTGCATATTTATAGATGCGGATATGAGAATTTTAGCACCAATTCCACAAGAACTGACATGGCTTCAATTACCAGGAATAACGGCAAGAGGGTGTGAGAATATGCCCAAAAAGTATGCCAAAGTTCTTGCTGGAACTGCTAATGCCAAAGTTTGTAAAGAGTTTCAACTGACTCATAAAGCTGCAAAAAAGTTAAATTTACAACTAGAAAGTGAAGAAGTTAAATTTGTTTACGAGTATTTGTTTGCCGTTACAAAGGATTCTGGAAGGGAGATAGAGTTTCTTAGGGAATGGGGAAAAATAGCACTATATTATGAATTAAATGGAGTGTATGATGCAGAAGGAAATGCAATAGGTTTGGCTGCTGCTAAGGCAGGTTTGCCAGTAAGATGGAGTGCGATGGAGGGCATTACCTTTTTTAAGGATAGAACCGAATTCATTAAAATTCAAAAGGGACAGTCGAAGATGGAAGAAATGTCCGTCTATTTTGAGCAGCAGCAAATGCTGGAACACCCAAATCGCTCTTTTTTTGAACGAGTTGTAGAGAAAATCGTTAAATATATAAACTTTTCTTATAAGATTTTAAATTTAAGAATTCAAACCTTAAAGAATTTTGATTTCTACTACCGATAGTTAGTCATAAAGAAAGATGGTGATTAATTTTGTATTTATTTATAGAAAAAGTCATAATCCTTCAATGCCATTAGCCTAGCTAAATTGAGTCGGTAGTGATAACCAAGCCTCATTTTCCATTTATCCCAATATGTTTGCTGCGTGTAGGTCATAGAAGCCCCTATATGCTTAACAGCTTGTTTGATTGGTTGCCAACCTTCTTGTTTAACAGTCCATCCTACCTGAGCAGCAGCTAATCCCATAGCATTGCCTTCGCCAGAGTGAATGCCTTTCAATTCCAAATACCTGCCAATCATCCCCCATTGCTCGAAAAATTTGCTTTCTCTTCCCTCATCTCGAGCAATAACAAATAAAGATTCTCCGATATATTCAGTATTTTCTAAAGGTAAATTTAACTTTGATGCTACCTTCTTGAAAGCTTCTAATCTCTCAGGGCTATATTTGCTGATATGTTCAATTAAATTCTCGCAATGACCTGCCGTAATTCCAGGTTGCCAGTCTACATTATCCGAAACTTTAGATGATATTCTAGTATCTGCATCAATATAAATAGCAGCATGAAAATTTGATAAAGCTTTGGCTAGAACAAAACGTTTATCATGATAACAAAGAAGAATGCCTTGTTGTTGATGTTTATAGGCTAAAGTATTACCGTAACTTTTAAAATCTTCTGGTTCATCTGTGTAAATTACGATGCAAATCCCTGGCGAATTTTCTTCTAAATCCTTAGCTAACTGTTGAGCAAGCAGGCGATACTTTTTGCCCAAGGCTAATGTGCAGAAGCAAAAAGATTTTTGCTTTTGACTCATAAGATTCTGCCTCTATTATCCTTGCTAGCATTATATCGTAGAGATTGTAACTAAGAGAGTTGGGTAAAAAAAACTACCTTAAGATAGATATTTACTGAGTGAAGTTGGTAGTTTTAGCAGTTATCTTAAGCATACATAGCAATCCTATTTGATTTGTAAAATTGAAGACACAGATCCCCGACTTCGTAAGAGTTGTCGGGAATTTTGTTTTTCACAAATGGTTTAGGATTGCTATATTACGTTTGAGAAATCAGTTTAGTGACATCAGCTAAGTATAAAACCTCAATACTTGTATAGGTGATTACATAATAACTTAACATTAAACTCTTCTTTTGATACAAAGCCAAGGACATCCACAAAAAGGTACTTTTTTAAGAAAAACAACATTGATATCAAAGGAATCAGAATTGCATGAGCCAAAAAGATAATAAAGTACTTAAGCAATCTGGGGTAATTCCATATCGAGTCACAAACGGAAAAATTGAAGTTTTGCTGATTACAAGCCGTAACCGTCAAGACTGGGTCGTCCCGAAAGGGGGTATCTCCAATGGAATGAGTCCACCCGAATCAGCAGCAAAAGAGGCGTGGGAAGAAGCTGGAGTTGTCGGTCAGGTGGAGACTGAGGAAATTGGCATCTATAACTATCGTAAACGGGGCAACATTTACCAAGTTAGAATGTTTTTGTTGCCTGTCGAAAATGTTTTGGAAGATTATCCAGAAGCAAATCAAAGAAAGCGGCAATGGTTAGATGTCACTCAAGCAATCAGCTGCGTTAGGAAAAACTCACTTAAAAGAATGCTTAAGACTTTAAAAACCAAGTCATGTACGTAGAATCCTAGCAATTAGTCCTAACGCGCCGAAAATTTGGGATGGTGCGTTGCACTACGCGACAACACACCCCTACAAAACTTGATAACGGTTTTGGTCTTATCACCAAGCGTATTGAGCTATAATTTAGCTTTGATTTGCCTTAATTGATTCTTCAGATTATCGAATGTTTGCTGCCACTGACTTTTCTTTGGTTTTGGTGGGAAAACTGCAGGTGGGAGTGCAGGATTAAGATTGCGGTAATATTCCCAAATCTCCCAGTAGGGACAACCAGGTTCAATCCGAATACCAGCCCAGTGAAGGTATTGTAGGGGTTGATTAACTGAAGGGTCAATCAGTATATTTCCCTGAGTTTGAAAATGAGGACTTCCTCCCCAATTTCCTGGTGCTTTACCCTCTCTGCGGACAATGTTGAAGCGGCGTGGAATCCGTTTGAGGAGCATATAATTAATAATCGGTTGGTCGGAAGTTTTTTGGGAAAAATCAAAGTATTGTGGATGGGCGGCGCACTCAGCAAAGGTTTCATACAAATCCTGTTCTGAGATGATGTTTTTCTTTGAACCCCAAAAACCACCGTTGAAAATATCTTTAACTTCAGTTTCAGTAAATACTTTTTCTTCTAAAACTTGCTGTGTGAAGACATTATTAATGCCTCCTGCATGTTGATAATCACAACAAATAAAATCATATTCAGCCAGATAGTTAAGATTGTCAATTATTTTTTCAAAGACAACTATATCTGTATCTATGTACAAAAACTCATCAAATGGTCCAAACCAACAAGCTTGCTTACGAAATTGATTGGGACGGGCAAAAAACTTACTTCCAAAAACATCATGTAATTTTTTTGATAATCTATCGATGAAATCTAAATCTTCGTATGTTGTTACTCCATAATGCTGGTTAAGCGTATCTGCAATGCCGTGATAATTGTCATCGTAAGGAATCATGACAATTGGTGTTTCTGCATCATGCAACCGGATACTATTGAGTAGTGCGATCGCATGGTCAGTCACCTTATCGTTAGCAATAATATAAATTCCCCTAGTCATTGAATAATCCTCAACCTGCTAATCCTATCTTTCTTAAAATTCGCGTAGCTAAACTTGGAGGTGCATTGTAAGCTTTTGGCTTACTCTTGAACTTTGGTCGCTTGTCTGGTTCGTGCAGATAGCGATAGTGCAAGAAAATTTCCCGGTAAGGAAAATCAATATTTTCCCCAGCACAAACCCGGCTAAATAACTTAGACGACAAACCGATATAGTGAATATAAGTTAACCGATTACCTTTGTCATACAAGATATTGTCTTTTCCTTGAAAATGAGAAGAAGTAACGCAACAGCCAGTTTTTTCACTTTCAGGAAGAGAGTGAGCAAAATTATAGCTAGAGATGCCTGACCGCATGACCATGTAGTTAAGAATTGTTTGGTCAGGAGCCATATCATAAAGAATTTCTGCTTCTCCTTGCCGTAGTTGCTCTAGGAGCCATGAACGCTTGTGAGTATCAAATATATCTTTTTTGGAGGCATAAAAGCCTGAACAAAATATTTCTGTTTGCAGTCTTTCTGGTGTAAATAATTCTTTTAATTTAGTCGATGAGGCATTATAAACATGAGATAAATCCTTGAACTGGAAGTCATACACCACCCAGTCATATTGATTGAGTTGAGCAAAAACTTGCTCTAAGGAACTCATTAATAAAGTATCAGCATCCATGTATACAAAGTGGTCAAAAGGAGCATCAAAGGCACAGTAACGCCTATGGGTGCCGACTCGATAATATTTGTCACTACCAATTTGCCGCCAATGCTCTTGCGCGGTAGGATGAGCATCCCAAATATTGCGGACAAACTCATCCCATTGCTGAATTGAATCTTGATGATCGTAAAGTTGTACATTAGGGCGGCGAGCAATTTCCGCAGCAATTCGGGCTGTGTTGTCGTCGTAGGGATAGACGCAAACCGGCATTTTTTGCCCATAAATTGCCTCGATGCTATTGAGTAGGGCAACGAGTTGGTCGTAAACTCGGTCATTAGCGAGGGTACAAATACCATCCATATTTTTCTAGGGAAGGGAACAAGGGGAAAATTTGCTAAATAACTACTCCTATCCTGCCTGTACCCCGTAGGAGAACCCACAGGGTAGAATATTGAATTAAATAAACCGCCAAGACGCCAAGGACGCCAAGAAATACTGGGAAGGAAGTAAGAATAAGTTACGAGAATTTGGCAACAAATTCTGAAAGCCAGTTGAGCAGATTTAGTTTGTGGAGGATAATTTGTCTGGCTTCGCTTATCGCTTCCTTTGCTGCATACCAAGCATCAGGGGTAGCAGTCACCTCTTGTATGTAGGCAATGCCTTTTTCATCCAAGCTGGGTAACCGCAGAAAACTTCCTGGTGGCAATAGTTTATCAGCAGCTGGTCCACCATAGTAAATTGGCAGACACCATGCAAGAATTGCATCCCAAAGTTTTTCACTGACATACCAATTATTGTCGGCATAGTTTTCAATTGCCAGATTGTAATAATAGGGTGCCATGCCATACCATTTGTTACCTAACTCTCGTGGTGTTGTCGCCCATGCAGGTAAGCCGCGCCCGTACAAATCAAACTTAATTTCACTGGCTTGTAAGGATTGCAAAAACTGTAATCGTTGGCGATGGTTAGCTGTGCGGCTGATTCCGGAGGTAATCCAACTGCAAGATGCAACCTTTTCGGGAGGTGGCATTTCATTTAATTCCCGAAATGAGTTGCTGTGATACCAAATTGCAGGCATATAATCAGGCGTGGGAGCAAAATCATCGGGTCCGGAAACGTAGCCACAATATTTCTGCGCTTGCTGATAATTCTGTTTGTTTCTTTCAACAACTTCATCTAATGGTGGTTCTCGCAGCAGATAAATTCCTTGTTCTTTGCTGACCCCGCGTAGTAAAGAATCGATGTTTAATTCCGATTTTTGCTGTTGTTTACGAAACGAATTTAACCAAGATTTTTCCTGTGTAGGTTGGGGAAAATCAAATTGATACATTAGCAAAAAATCTGGCTTGGGTGCAAGCGCCTGCATTTGTATATTGCCCCAAACACCAAATTGATGAGGCGTTTGTTGCCACAGCCAATCGCATCTTTTATCAAGATTTTGATAGCTGCTAATCATGCCAACAGTTTTTATAGCCATTTTTTTAGTTGTTAGGTGTTAGTTGTAGAGACGCGCCATGGCACGTCTTAGTTGTAGAGACGCGCCATGGCGCGTCTCTACATTTGTTACGAATTGCTTATGCAATAAGAGGAGGACGAAAAGATTCATTAACGTAACTCAAAATTTTTGCTGCTCGGTTTTCCCAAGAAAATTGTTTCACAAAATTGACACTATCTTGATAACCTTCAATTTTCCTAGGATAAGTTTCTAAAACCTGCGCCACTGCTTCGGCAAATTTGCTGGGATTATCTGGTTCACACCAAGCAGCGATCGCCTTCGTATTTCTAAACTCCATTAACGAGGGAATTTCCGTCGCCACAATCGGAGTTCCAGAGGCAAAGTAGTCAAACAATTTTAGAGGAGAGGTGAAAGTTGCTGCTTTTCCTGAACAATGAGGGTGAGCTAAAACATCAGCTGCTTGGAGCAAAGATGCCAAATCTTCTTGTAAGATGTACCCCAAGAATATAATGTTGTTCACCTGCTTTTCTTTTGCTAATTGCTGATAGTGTGCTACCTCGTTTTCCTTACCTCCTGCACAAGCAAATTGAACATTTGGCATTTCACGAGCTACATCAATCAGGATTTCGATGCCTTTAAATTGCTGTAGTGCTCCTGAATACACAACGAGATGCAATCGCCCATCAACCAAAAGTTTTTGACGCCATTCGGCTGCTTTTTGAGGCTGTCTCATCATAAACAGGCGATTGAAGCCATTGTGCAGCTTTATGACTTTTTCCGGTGGCATACCATTTTGAATCATGGTTTCCCGGATTGTATCTGCAACTGTGATAGAAATTTGAAACAGCGGACTATTAACTATTTCTGGTTCAAATAACTTTTCTTCGTGGTGGTGGTGTTCGTAAATTGCTGGAACTCCATTTTGAACAGCAGCTTTCACAAAGTTCCAGTCCCGACTATGGACAATTTTGGTTTGGGGCAATATGTGAAACGGGAAATAATACTTTGAGGCGATGGTGTTAGAGTCTGTGAATTTGCTTGGCAAATGGTCAATTGGCCAAGGCATCGGTAGGGGGGCAACTTTTAGTTTGTCCTGGAGGTTGTAATATTTCACCAAACTTTTTGGTGTTTTTCTAGGTCGAAAAGGCAGAACTAAATCAATTGGGTTGAATGCTGCTAATCCTTTGTAAGGATACACCAAAATCGTTAAGTAACCCAAGTTTGCAGCAGCGTTTGCCGAATTTGTAGACTGAACTAAGTGAGCTTCTGGTTTTGGTAACTCTTCTCTAATAAAAAAAATATAGTATTTTTTAAAAGCAATATTTTTCATAATTTTAGACTTTAACACTATCCTCAAAATGCTCTAATTTATCAAGTAGATGCATCGCATAGTGATAAGCTTCTGAAAGGATTTGATTTTGTTTTTGGGGCGTGTCTACTAAATTATCGGCAAGGGAGCGGAGAGAGCCAACCATAGGATTAAGGTTTGTTCTCAGATCCTCAGTTACAACCTTCAAAGTTTCATGTCCCGGAGCGACGCCGTTATTTTCTTCTGTTGCTGAAAATTGCCAGTTTTTCTCTAGGTTAACAATATCATCAAAAACATCTAGAGTATTGAGAATTCTCAAGGCAGATTTGTAGGATTCTTCAATTAATTCCTGCCGCTCTTGGGAATTGTCTGCCATATCATCAATTAATAAGCGTAAAAAGCCAAGCATTGAGTTAAGCCGCGTGCGAATTTCGTGAGAAACGCGGATTAAGCTTTGCTTACGTTTACTAGCTGTTTCTGACTTGTCGGCAAATTGCATTGCGTACAGGCGCGAGTAGAAACCACCCTTTTGTAAAAGTTCTTTATGGTTTCCCACCTCTACCACGCGTCCTTGATCGAGTACGGCGATTTGGTCAGCTTTTTGCACTGTGGAAAGGCGGTGAGCAATCACTAAGGTTGTGCGATCGCGGCTCAAATCATCCAGCGCACTTTGCACTAAACGTTCAGAAACGGTATCTAAAGCGCTGGTTGCTTCGTCTAGAATCAGAATTTCCGGATCTTGTAGCAAAGCACGGGCTATAGCAAGGCGTTGTCTTTGTCCTCCAGACAACATCACACCGCGATCGCCAATCAAGGTATCAAATCCCTGAGGCAATTTGATAATAAACTCATAAGCATTCGCCCGCTTCGCTGCAATCATGATTTCTTCGTCTGTCGCCTCCGGTCGTCCATACCCAATGTTTTTCCGCACTGTATCATTGAACAGGAAGGTATCTTGGCTGACAATTCCCATTGCCTTTCGCAACGATTTCAACTCGAAATCGCGTAAATCCACGCCGTCGATAGTAATACAGCCAGATGTGGGGTCATAAAATCTGGGTAAAAGGTCTACCAGTGTAGATTTCCCTGCACCAGAACTTCCTACCAAAGCCAGTGTTGTACCGCGTGCTATGTATAAATTTACATCTTTTATCACTAACTTATCATGACCAGGGTAGGCAAAGGAAAGCCACTTGAAATGTATTCCGTTTTGTAATTTTGTGTACGGTATTTTACCGTTACCCATCAACGGCTTATTATCCAGACGTAAAAAGTCAGCAACAACTTCCACGCTGCTAGCGGTACTGGCAAAGCTACTACGAATGGTATTAAGCTGAGAAATCAAAGGTAGTACTCGCAACAGGACTAATAAATATGTGAGCATGACAGCGGAAAGCGACGTAATTTGCTGTGCAAAGAACGTGCGACTTAAAAAGACAATCAGGAGTATTGCTGTAATACCCATGACTTCACTCACGGGTGCTATTGCCTCAGAATTGATTTGAGACTGAAAATCTGCTTTTTCGCGATCGCGAATCAGCTTCTTAATCCGATAAAATTCTTTTTGTTCATTACCCGTTGCCTTCACCAAACGAATTCCGTTGAGGGTTTCTAGCACAGAGATTGAATATGCTTTAGACATATCGCTCAACTGCTTGCCAAAGTTCTTAGAACGAGAAATAGCATATTGGTTGACTAACGTTACAACAGACAGCAAAATTGTAGAAGCAATTGTTAATTCCCAAGAAATTGACAGCAGCAACCCGACGAAAACTATAATTGTTATTCCAAGAATAATTAACTTAACTATACTACCTATAGCAGTGGCGGCACGACCAATTTCTCCACCAAGGCTGTTAATTAAATCACCAACTTTCATCTTGGTGTAATAATCTATATCTATTTCTAGCAATAACTGTAAGCCTGCTTCGCGCATATCAGAAGTCAGCCGGCGCGTTAAATTACTAGAAGCCAACGTACTCGCGTAACTCGCTAAATTTTTCAAGAAAATCGTGAATATAATTGCCCCCGCCATGACCAATAAACGGTAATTTTCTGGAACATTATCAAATGGATACATGATTTTTTTGATAATGTCAGGAGCACCGCTTAAATCTACTTCTTGTCCCACAATCCTGAGAATGACTGGCACAATCAGAGCCGTACTCACACCATTAAATAAAGCTCCAGAAAATCCTAATAGAATTGTTAGGAAAATTACAACTGGATAAGGTTTAGCAAATCTTAGTAGTAGCTTACTGGTTGACATCAGGAATTTTTATCACAATGTACTTATTATTTGTGAACTTATTTTCAATCATTTCATCTCAAATGAAAAACAGAACTTATCTTTTAGCTCACAACTTAGCAATCACCGACTTTAGGGTAGATGCCATAGTCTCTATGCTATATTTTTCTATGCATCTTGCTCTCGCCTTTGAGCCTCGCTCGTTAGCTGACTCTAAATCCTGAAATATACACTGAATTTGCTGTGCAATTTGTTCCGGAGAACTGGGGTCAACCAAATAACCAGTTTCGCCTAAAATTTCTGGAATATCTCCAACTCGTGTTGACAATACAGGTTTAGCCATTGCCATCCCATCTGTCAACTTTAGCGGAAACTGGGCGCGAGCAGTCAGAGTATCTCGCTGAGGAACAACCACGATATGAGCAGCTGCTACAATCTCAGGCATAACCTCCACAGGGAATTTTGGTAATTTTATAATCCAACGTCCCCATTTTTGAATGAGTTTATCGTCATAATCATCGTAAGGGCTACCACCGACAATGACGAGTCTTATATCTGGCTGATTCAACTGATCCAATGCTATTAAAACATCTTCAACCCCCTTATGAGGTCGTGGTGCGCCAGGAAACATGAGAACTCGGTAATCAGAAAGACCATAACGTTCTCTGCTTGCTTCTGGGTTATATTTATCAGGGTCAAACATTGCAGTATCTTTGCCATTAGGCAAATAAGCACCGCCAAAACGTTCTTTAAGAAACGCAGTATCTATGGTTACTGCATCTGCATTTTGCACTCTTGCTTCCATCCACTGTAGATACAAAGGATGATCGGGAAATCTCAATGCACCATTTTTTTTGAAAATGTCCCGATAAAATTGCTTGAGACTAGGATGATACTTCCATTCAAAACCACCATACCAACTCAGTTCCCAGTCATCCATATCTAACAGTAAAGGACGACGAGTCCTAAATTTTTTAAGTAAAGATACACCAAAACTCGTAGGCTTGGGTTTTACTGCATAAATAATATCTCCATCTAATTTTTCTAAAAGCTTCGGAATGGAGCCAAAAAACTTAGGATAATTTGTACCAGGAATGGAAATAATCTCAATTCCAGAAGGAGGAATTGCATACAATTCTTTCCCGTAAAGAAAACCGACAATTTCTACTTGATAATTAAGACTTTTAAGTACTTGAGCTAGTAAAAATGCCCGAACACTTCCACCTCCGGACAAGTCGCTCACAACTAGTGAAACTTTTGTTCTCATTATATTTACGTAATCAAAAAAAATATTGCATGGCAATACTTATTTTTATTTAACACGCCAAGGATTTCTCACTTGATTGGGTAAAAATACTTTTGCCAATTTGTCAAACACTCGAGTATAAAAAGAACGAGTAATATCTTTAGCGTACTGAGGTCTGTAAGGATAAGTACAGTGAAGCACCTTAATTTGTCCTTCAATTTTATAATAATCCTTCCATTTACTTAGATAATTATATGTAGGTGGTAATATTTTCATTTTCGGGCGGACAGTTTCAATAGCCGAAGCAAAAGCCCCTTGGTCTTTTAGCAACAATTTATCTTGATTGTTTTTCACTATTTCAAAATAACGTTTAAATTCCTCAAAAAATACCTTGGTCGTTTCTGTTTTCCGAAAAGCCATAAAACCCCCATTATACTGAATGCTATCTTCCTTGAGCGGTAGACCAACAGATTGTAGGGTTGGCAAAACATAGGGTAAATTTTCTTGTTGATTACCTCTTAACAAATTTGTAGCTTTAACAATATAAGGTTGTACATCTTCAGTTAATAAAAAATCATAATCATCCAAATACTCAAAGACATCATTAATATCTGTCAGTAAGCAAATATCGGAATCTAAGTAGATTGTTTTGTCAAATTCCGAAGATTCATACAAAGCTAATTTTGCTAGCCGTGATGCCAAAACTGTATTTTCATTGGTGGGAGCAGGCTTCAAGATGACATTTTTAAAAGCGAGCAGGGAAGGATATAGAACTTTGGGTACACGGTCAATTAAAATAATGATTGGTTCTTGATGAAACTTCCTGACTGAAGCTAAAAAATGAACACAATCTTGAAAAGAGTACATACCTGTTAAGATTGTAATAAATCCTCGCCTTTCTTTTGCCATAAAAATTTTAGCCACTTAATATTTATCTAGATAATTTTGAACTTTGTGCCCCCTCCGGAGGAGCTGCGCTAACGCGTAGCGTGCCCGTAGGGCATATTTTGACTTTTGAATTATTAATGCGTCCATTCCCAAAAACTTTTGCTCCAGTCATCGTTATAGTGAAACACCCCTTGCCATTGATAATAATGAACAAAATCTTTAAGTTCTAAAGCTTTATTCACATCCCTAATCATATAAAGTGGTCGCTCTCCATAAAAAGACGCCCACATAGTATAACTACTGGGAGGACCGATAATATAGTCGCATTCTGCTAAGGCATACATATCCTCAATAATATGATTATTTCCATAGACATAAGATAAATGTTGGAAATAATCCCCGTCTTGCTTCTCATTAGAGCAAATCAAAAAAGTCACTTTTTTATGAGGAAATAGCGATCGCGCTGACTCCATAACCTTTAAATACTGGTCAGCTTGATAAAAATACCTGCCATCTTGATGCTGTCGATAATCTCCTTGACGAATATGAACTCCTATGAGGATATCGGTTCCATTCCTGATACTGGATATCAGTTTTGCAATATTTTCTTGATATTTTTTTAGAGGTTGGAAGTATGCACGAATAGCATCACCGTGTTTCCGGAGATTTGCTGTCTCATCGACAAACCATCCATCTCGAAATAGCCAACCTTTGAAGAAGTTGAGTGACTTCGGTTTTAACTGTTCAACTATATTAGACCGACTCCAATTAAATGGTTTATCTCGCTTAATGTCAATGGTATTGAAGCGTCCGCTTTCAGCTAGAGAACGATTGAAATTATAGTAGTATTGGCGTATTTTTTTATTTCCTGGCATTGACAATAGAGGAGCAGGATAGCAACAGAGAAAATCTTTAGCTGTTGACTGAAAAAACTCAGCATATTCTTCAAATGCTGGATTCAATACTGTGAATTTATTTTCTCTAGCGAAAGCTATAAAGTTAGCAAAAAGTAGCAGCCTATTGCCTAATTGTCCAGATTTTGCAGATATGACTAACATATTTCTAACCGGAAACCTATTTAGTTAAGATTTCATGAACTTTTTTTCTACATTCAAGGTATAACATAGTATTTTTGCATTATTATAGAGTATAATTCATTGCATATTGCTTTTTGCTATTTGGTTCCTAATTCTGCAAAATTTGAGTATCTTTAAAAGACAAAATAAACGAAATAACTATAACTTTGTATTTGCTGTTACTCCCAGAGAAATTTTACTCATAAATTGATGGTACTCGTCCAATTCGTCAGCGGGAGCTGTAGGGCAGAGCTATTGCCGTAGTAGGAATATTGCTTGTACAGTAAGCTTTTTAACCTTTTTCAAGTGGATAGTTATTTCCGCGCCCGCTGCACTAGTACCAGGGATAAATAGGTTTTCAGTAAAAGTACGGTCATAAATTATCATGGATCATGGGCTGTTCAAGCTGTCGTCAAAGAAAAAATATGATAGATGACACTTGTGCAAGATTGCGTAGGCGAATGGAATTTGCGTCCGAACGAGACTTTACTAGCATTATGGAGCGTTTCAATAAGGAGGCAGAGGAAATGCAGGTCATCCGTTTAGCAGCACTTTCAGATAATTACATCTTTGTGCTGCACGATCCAAACCAAAATATTGCTGCTGTTGTCGATCCAGCCGAAGCAAAACCAGTTTTGCAGAAACTGAACGAATTAAAAGCGTCGTTGGTGGCGATTTTTAACACGCACCATCATAATGACCATGTAGGAGGGAACCGCGAACTGATGCAACAATTCCCTGATGTGACAGTTTATGGTGGGGCTGAAGATAAAGGGAGAATACCAGGACAGCAGGTGTTTTTACAAGAAGGCGATCGCGTCCAATTTGCAAAAAGAACAGCTGAGGTAATCTTCGTTCCTGGACATACTCGCGCTCATATTGCCTATTATTTTCCTCCAGAAAATCCAGGTGAGACGGGTGAGTTATTCTGCGGCGATACTCTGTTTGCTGGTGGTTGTGGTCGCTTGTTTGAAGGGACACCAACGCAAATGGTAGACTCCTTAAGCAAACTCCGCTCATTACCTGATGATACCCGCGTCTGGTGTGCCCACGAATACACTCTGAACAATCTAAAATTCGCCCTCACCGTAGATGCACAAAACGCCGACTTACAAAGGCGTTACGACGAGGTGAAGGCGTCCCGGAATCGGAAAGAAGCGACTGTTCCCTCGCTTTTGGGCGTGGAAAAGCGCACAAATCCGTTTTTACGCTGGGAGCAACCAGCATTACAATCAGCTGCTAACAATCGTGACTCCGTGCAAACCTTTGCGTGGATACGAGGAATGAAAGATAAATTTTAGTCATTGTAGAGACGCGCTGAATGAAAGCGTCTCTACATCTTTGTCATTAGTCTTTGCTAAAGGATACAATACAAGGACGCTTAGAAAGTAGTATGGGACAACAAAAATAACTAGACAGTTAGAAATAGGTTCAAACCTTGGTGATGTAAGTTTTTTCTCCTGAGTTCTGACTCCTGATTTCTGAGTTCTGAGTTCTGACTTCTGACACTAGGTTTATTTTTCGTGTAGGGAACAGTTGCGATCGCGCCCTACATTTCGCTATCATTTGTAAGTTTCGGGCTATACGCAAAGCTCCTTGGAAGACAGCTACACTCAGGTGAACTATCCGGCTGTTGCCCAAGCAATTAAGATTTTAGAGAAAGCACAGAAAAAAGAACAACGATGGCGAAACGTGTACAGTTAGTTTTAACTCAAGATATCATCAAGCTAGGCAAATCTGGCGACTTAGTAGAAGTTGCTCCTGGCTATGCTCGTAATTATCTCATTCCCAGAAGTTTGGCAACTCGTGCCACTCCTGGTATTCTTAAGCAAGTCGAACGTCGCCGCGAGTTAGAACGTCAGCGGCAATTAGAATTGAAGCAACAAGCCCAAGAGCAAAAAGCAGCTTTGGAAAAAGTTGAAAGCTTCAAAATTGCTAAGCAGGCTGGTGAAGGCGAAGCTATTTTCGGTACTGTTACCAGCCAAGACGTGGCAGATGTCATTCAACAAAGCACAGGACTGGAAATAGATCGGCGTGGTATTACCATACCCGATATTGGTCAGTTAGGTACTTATGAGGCTGAAATTAAGCTGTATTCTGACGTGACAGCAACAGTCAACATTCAAGTTGTAGCTAGCTAAAAATTTTACAGAAGCTGAAGCCTCGTGCAAAGTGCTTCTGACAAATAGACACAGATAAATCTCACATATCTGTGTTTTTCTGTATTTATCTGTGGTTTATTTTTGTAGTAAGGACTTTAGTCCTTGCTTTAACGTGAGCTCGATATATCCTGATTTTACCCCTCTCCAAACCTCTCCCCGAAGCGGAGAGAGGCTTAAAAAGCCTATTTTTTCGTACGTGCGTTGCGGATTTTTTGCCCCTTCCCTTGTAGGGAAGGGGTTGGGGTTAGGTTTCGTCGAACTCACGTTGCTTGAGTGGAGAGGACGCGCATTCCTCACTACGAACTTCCAGATATGATATTAATCCTTAATGTCCTCCCGGTTTGTGTTCATCCAAATCGTAGATAAAACCTCTACATCTATCTCCTTTATCTCACCCTCTTGAGTATTTTTAAACAGCACTGTAAACGCACCTGCGCCCAACCTATCCTGAGGAAACATCCGATAACAAGGCACAGAAGTTAAATGCGACTGATAACTTTGTAAATGACTCATCTCCACCGCTTGAAACTGAGGAAATCTTTCCAAAAACCATTCACAAACTTCCTCATTTTCCTCAGGAGAATAGGTGCAAGTCATATAAGCTAGATACCCTTGTGGTGCCACAATTTGAGCAGAATTGGCTATAATCCTCTTTTGCCGATTTGCACTCTTATTAATAGCAGTCGGATGAAAACATCCTGGTGCTTTCTCCCCTTTAGCAAGTAAAGATTGCCCAGTACAAGGCGCATCTACTATTACTAAACCACTAGATAAAGGTGTCCTTTCAGCCAAAATACTAGAATCTTTATTAACCACAGCCGAGGGGTTAATATGACAACGCTTTAAGTTAGAGATTAACATTCCTAAGCGTTTGCCAATGACTTCATTACTTATTAGCAATTCAGGCTGCAAGCTTTTCCAAGCAAAGACACTCTTTCCTCCAGGTGCGGCACACATATCAAAAACTAACTTGACAGGACTAGGAATTGTTAACAAAATAGAAGCCGCAAACACAGAAGAAAAATCTAGACAATAAAAATATCCCTGTGCGTGCAGCGGATGTTGACCAGGTTTTTCTCCAAAGGATAAACGGTCTATGAATTCTGGTTGCCAAGCCGTGGGCGTTTCCACAGAAAAGGGAGATTTTTCAGGCTTTTGTTGACACCAAAGAATGCAGGGATGGAAAGGTTTGGGATGAATTAAAGCATCAATAAATTTCTCTTGTTCATCTAGATTTTTAAATAAACGGCGCGAAACTTTAAGTAATAAATTAGAAGCTTTCTCCATAAAATGTTGCCAATATAGCCCTAATAGTCTTTTAGTTAATAAAGGTGTCTCCAAAGCGATTATGGCTACCCCGCACAAGCTAGCACGCTTATTGTACTGAATCTGGACGGCTCGTGATCAGTATGCCGATCCTGGTATGGACTACTATCAGCATGCATAAATATTACGGCAGTTGCTATAGCAATCCTAAATCATTCGTGAGAAACAAGATCCCCTGAGAAACAAGATCCCCGACAACTTTTACGAAGTCGGGGATCTGCGGAGGATTGCTATGGTGCTTTGGTAAGTTACAGTAGGTGATGAAATAAGTTTTCTCATTGCACTGAGATATGAAAACCGTCATTGTGATATTTGCAACTTTACTTATGACCTGCACATCAGCTTTTGTAGCCGAAAAATCCTATGCAGAAGTAAGTACTGTAGCTCCTCGCATCACTATTAGTGAAAGGTGTCAGCAGTTACAGTTAAACTGTACTCAGTCTAAGCTGTTAGACGTCGGGCGCAAGTTAGAGCAGTTGTACGTAAGCCGATATAACGAGAAACCACCTCAACAGCGCGGCGTCAACGTCTACACCACCGCTAACATCGATCTGATTGACCAAGTATTCATTAATCAGCTAGTAAAAGAAAACGAGAAGCTACGCAAAGACTTGGAATTAAAAGATGCCAATATTCAGCGCTAGGGTAAACGCATCTAATTTGCTTCAAGTAATGAGTTTGTAGTTGCGCTTGGGCGCAGCTACAAGTTAATAAATATAATCAGCGCTTTCAATCTTCATGCCGATGTTGCCATGCTGCACCAAAAGCCGCCCCAGCCCCAACTATCAAACCGGTACTCATTCCCTCTATAGTTCTACTCGTTTGGTCTTGGGTCAGACATTCACTAGTAACTGTACTGGCTTGTAAACACGAATTGCTCTCTGCCCAACTTGTGGTGCCTCCTACAATCACACCAGCTAAACTACAGGAAACAACGAGAAGCAAAAGGCGTTTAGTTTTTATGTCTTTAGGCAGTTGCATAAATTGTTGTGCATGGTAAGTAGTCCACAACTACTTTACACATCCACGCGGCTCTTGTCAGCTGGGTGTTCATTCTTTATCGAGAGTAGAGAGATGAGGGAGATGAGGGAGATGAGGGGGATGAGGGAGAAAATTCCTCCTTTTCCCTTTGTTCCCTTGCCCTCCAATCTCTAGATATCACTCAATCCGTAAGTTAAAGGGTAAGCGAACATACATACCCTGTGGGTCGTTCATTTTTTGCAATATTGCTAATTCCTGTTGCAGTTTTTGGAATTCAGCCATTAACGGATCTGGTGCTTTGAGTTGCGCTTTATTCACTCCTAAAGCAGTTCGCGCTTCTTCACTAACTCGTCCAAACAGGCGTTCTTTAAGAGTGCCTCCTTTGGGATGTTCCTGCAATTCCCAATTTTCTCCCAGATTCGCCGCAACAGAAGCGTATTTAATAGCAGCATCCAAACCGCCAATTTCATCCACCAAACCTATTTGCTTCGCCGCTGCACCCGACCAAACTCGTCCTTGAGCAATTTCAGCCACTTTTTGCTGTGGGAGTTTACGACCTTGTGCTACTTTATTCAAAAATAGACTGTAGATGCGGTTAACATTGCGCTGGTATAGTGCCAATTCTTCCGGTGATTTGGGACGAGCAACTGTTTGATTATCAGCATAACGGGCTGTTTTCACTGAATCCCAGGTGATACCGTTGTTATTGGCTAGCTTTTGGGCATTCATGAGTAGTCCAAATACACCTATGGAACCTGTAATTGTGTTTGGTTCAGCAAAAATGCGTTTGGAGTCTGTTGCAATCCAGTAGCCACCAGAGGCTGCGACATTACCCATCGATACCACAACTGGTTTTTCCTGATTCGTCAGCCGCACTTCCCGTTGCATTTGTTCAGAACCCGTGACGCTACCACCTGGACTGTTGATCCGCAAGACGACAGCCTTAACATCTTTGTCCTGTCGCAGTCGCCGGAAGATTTTGGCAAAGCGATCGCCTCCTACATCTCCACCATCTCCTAAACCCTCAACAATCTCACCTTCTGCATAAACTACTGCTATTTTATTTTTCGAGTCGCGTTCTACACCAAAGGACTTGCCAGGAACTTCCGCATACTCTCTGAGGCTGATTTGACGAAATGTTTTATCTTCCTTGTCGCTGTTGGTCAACTGCTTGAGTTCAGCAACTACCTGATCGAAATGCGCTACCTTATCCACCAAACGATTGGTTTTCGCTTCATCTGCCAACAACAAAGCCTGACTATCGGCGATCGCCTGCAATTGTTGCGGCTTCATTTTGCGACTTGCTCCTACCGTAGCACGCCACTCACCCCAAACATCATTCAACAATTGCTGAGTTTGTGCACGGTTTTCTGGACTCAGCTTTGTAAGTAAATACGGTTCAACTGCTCCTTTAAACTTGCCAACTCGTATGACCTGAACCCCAATACCGTACTTCTCTAATGCTCCTGCAAAAAATAACGGTTGCGTGCTAAAACCGTTAATTTCTATTGCTCCTAACGGATTAACAACAATATTATCAGCTACCGAACTTAAATAATATTCTCTTTCCCCCCAATCCATGCCATATGCCACAATCTTTTTCCCAGCAGCGCGGCACTTCTCCAACGCCTGACGAACTTCCTTAAGAGTGGCAAAGCCAGTGCTTCTACCTTCTGTCCCGCGGCTAGCATCTAAATATATTCCCACAATTCGTTTGTCACGTTGTGCTTTTTCCAACGTGTTCAAAACAGTGCGGAGTGACATCCTTTTGTTCTCTTCACCTGATAATGCGTTCTCAAGAAATTCGCTAGAACTTGGCTGACCATCAGTGATGTTTGTTGACAAGTCAAAAACCAGCACTGACTTATCTTTGACAACAGGACCCGTATCTTTGGATGAAGCTGCTGCAAATATTAGCAACAATAGTCCAGTCGTTCCCATACCGCAGAAAATGAACAGCCCCAGTAGGCTTCCGATTAAGCTGGCAAAAGTTTGTTTGAGAAAATTACGCATATTCGATATTTAGTCATTAATTATTGGTCATTAGTCGTCAGTCGTTAGTGTTTAGACTTAGGAATTGAGAACTAATGACTTCACCCTGTATCTTCTTGATATTTCCACTCTATTAGACTCAATTTCTCACACCAATCACCCAACAACCTAAACACTAAGGGTTAGAAACTGTAAGTTGTTTTCTGTACACATCTGTACATTTCTAGTCATTTTGTAGAGGTCTAGGCATAGTCGTATCCATCCTTTCGATGAACAGGTGTTAAGTAGTCCAACTTAATTGACCTCCGTTTTTTGTCAATAACAAACTCACCATAGCCGTGAGACATAGGACAGACTCGTGCGGTGAAAGTCCCAGCATATTTGCCTTTCAAGACATCAGCGCGAACAATATCACCTGTGCAGAATCCGAGTATTGGGCGCAATGGGCGATGTTTTTGTGGATAACCAAACTTATCCGTTTGGCATCGCTGTCTACCACCAAAACCAGTTGCTTTAACTCGAAGAATTTTGGTAGTAGCGAGTTTGATGGTTTCGACTACGCCCTTACGGGTGAGTCCTTCGGACACGCTACGCGAACGGCAGTTGCCTGCGACGGGAAACCCGTCTACAGCACTGCACTGACCAACACAAGCCGCATCAATCCAATGCGCTTTTGGCAAATCAAACTGAATCCGGTTAAACTTGGTTTGACCTCCGGTTCCTGTTCTAACTGGCAAACCAAAAGACTTCAAAATGTTGAATAGTACCCACCTAGTACTATTAACGGATGCTGCATCTTTCAACGGTGCTTTTGCTTGCTTAAGGATGCGATTTAGCACTTCTGGTTTACCTTTGAGAAAATCCTTTATATCCTTATTACCTTTGCGTTGATTGCATTTATGGCAAGCCAAGCAAAGATTGGATATGCGGTCACTTCCTCCTTTTGACTTTGGTTGAATATGCTCAATTTCTAGTGGAACATCTTTGACACCACAATAGGCACACTGGCGATTCCACTTCTCTAACAGGTATTCACGGCATTCATAACCGTGCAAAGTTCCTTGCTGGTATTCAGTTCCAGAGATTTCTGGATTCTGTATTACTTGCGTGTCAAACTTAACCAGTTCTTGAACGATAGAACCAATTGGCGCGAACTTTTGAAGACGTTTTACCCAGGTTTCGGTTGTTAAGACACGATGTCTGAGAGACGGAGCTAACCAACCATGATTGAGCTTGCGGTTGAGGAACCGAGCTTTACGGTAACGGGTATTACGGTTTCTACGTCCTCTTCTAACTGCTCTACGATGCTCCAGAGCATCTTTGATTTGTTGACCACGGTGCTGCAACTCCATTCCCCAAATAACATTACCCTGATTGGTAACTAAAACAATCCCTGTAAACTTAGAACCTGGGTCAATTTTGAGTGTGAGAGGATATACATTTGGATTCTCAATAATTCGCTTTAAGATTAAGGTGAACGGATAGCGCCTAAAAACTGCTGCTTTCCCAGAATCCAGTAACTTTCTTGCTTGTGCCGGATGCACTGGATTGAGAGGTGTTTTATTTTGGTCAATAAGAAAAACGTAGTTTGACATATTCTGTCATCCTTATTTCTAAGTAATGTTTGCCTCGACAATGATTTAAGAGCTTGTTGGGAAGGCAGCACTACAGCTATAAACCTGTTTGCTGATTACTTAACTACCTTCGACAGAGCTTGATGCTGGCGTTCACATCAAGGTGTCATGACCCAAAAATCGTAGACCTCTAAAGTCTTAGTCTGCACGCTCCGACTTTGTACAGCTTTGTCTACAATTGACTAGTTTTGTATAGGTTTTTCGGAGCGGTTCTTATTATTATTTTATTTCTTGTAAACTTTTTGAACACTTAAGTTGTTCTAGTGTAGCGTTACCAGTGCAAAATAAGACAGTGGTTATTTCGGCAATTAACACCTCAGCTAAGTCAGAAACAGCAGCTTCGCCAACAGCAGCAGCTTGCAGAAAAGGCATTGCCAACCCAGCAATGTCTGCTCCCAGTGCCAGCGCTTTTGCTATGTCCAATCCATGACGTAATCCGCCCGAGGCAATCAAAGGTACATCAGGAGCGATCGCACGAATACTAGTAATACACTCCGCCGTTGGCAAACCCCAGTCTGCAAATGTGCTTCCCAAACGGCGTTGCAAAGAATTTTCTGCCCGTTCGCTTTCCACCTTTGCCCAAGATGTGCCACCAGCACCTGCCACGTCAATCGCCTTGACTCCAGCAGCAATCAGTTTCTCTGCCATTGCCCAAGAGATGCCATTGCCCACTTCTTTAGCAATTACGGGTACTGGTAATTTGCTACATAAAATATTTATTTTGTCAAGCAATCCTTTAAAATTTTTATCACCTTTAGGTTGAATACACTCTTGTAGCGGGTTAAGGTGCAAAATTAAGGCATCAGCCTCTAGGATATCAATGATTCGCAAACACTGATCCAAACCATAACTGTAATTGAGTTGGACTGCACCCAAATTGGCAAACAACAGAACATCAGGGGCGTACTTGCGAACGGCAAAGGTATCAGCAACTTGGGGTTTTTCCACCGCCACACGCTGGGAACCAACACCCATCGCTATTTTATAATGCTGAGCAACTTCCGCTAAACGATGGTTAATGATTCCCGCCTGTTCGGTTCCTCCAGTCATAGAAGAAATCAGCAGTGGCGCGCCAAGCTGTTTCCCCAAGAAGGTAGTACTGATGTCAATCTCATCAAGGTTGAGTTCGGGTAAGCAACAATGGGTGAAACGATAGCGTTCTAGTCCATTTGTGGTTTGCTGGAATTGTACATCTTCTTCTAAACAGATGCGGATGTGATCGGCTTTGCGCGATTGGGTTGCTGCTGGAGTTGTAGGATTCACGATTGGGTATAACTGAAAGCGATTGCGATTACCATTTTCTCAGGTATTCTCTCCACTGGGTGGCGTTCATCTAATACAGTTCGGTTACGGTTTGTCACAAGGTGACCCCTACCTACCCAGCCTTAACAAAGCCTATTCTCCAAATCATCTTTGGTGGTATATTTTCTTTCAATTGACCAGCGCCTTGGGTGGAAACAAGCTAAAGGTAGCTAGATTGTGTTTGACGCTGGCATGTTATAGTCTTAAGAACTTTATTAAAATACGGTAAATCTGCCGACTTATTGTATTTTAATTATTAACTTTAGGTTAAGAAACGAATCTGTGGTGAAATAATCGGAAAAGCTTATACACAAACGGTTAATTTAGAAGACAGATTAATCAAAACAAGATGTACAAAAGAAATTATTTGTCGATCTCATTTTTCATACTTTTACCTAATTAGTAGGTAAAAATATATCTTTCGGAGGATGCAAGGTAATTATTACTGATTTAAGTTGTTATAAAATTTACAGAAGTTAAATTCAAATTAAATACAATTAAAGTAAATTATAAATAGGAGGTAGATTAATGGAAAACTCTAATCAAAGAGACAAGGAAAAACTTCTCTACCCTCACGCTCGCTACTACGGTCAAATAAAGCCAGAAAATCTAGTATTTAACGCCAATCTTCAAGAATTTTCTCAGAAGGTAAGCTATATCAGTTATTTAGAAACATCAGGGAAATTAGCACCACAAGAAGCTTATGACAAGATTAAGGCACTTTGGAAACAGCTAAAACGCAGCAAAAAAGAATTGGGAATTGGCAACGGATCATCAGACATAACTAAAGACATAACCTAAAGTATCTCAAAATCATCGTTGACTAGCTCAAATTCTTTTGGGCTCAAAGACACCACAATGTCTTCTGAATCTACCTGAATTAGCCAGCGCCCACTAGGGTGAGCGCCTGATACTACTTCTTTGGCACAGATTTTCCCAACTCGTCCAGCTACATATGCTGGACGTAGAATCAGCACTTTCTCTCCAACTTTGGGCTCTATGGCACTCCTCATCCACAACTTTCAAAAATGAACTGTTCTCCATGAAAACCGAAGTATCCTTAACCTTAGGTTAATAATAGATATGATGAAAATACCCCTTAAGACATAGGTAATTAGAATTAAGATATGTCTTAAGAAGTATCTGTTAGTTTTTTATCCAAAAGTGCCAGTAGGAGAATTTCTAAACTTGCGGTTGACAGTTGCGCAAGTGTTTTCTAGGCTCAAGTTGCGGTTAACTTTTTCGCGCCCTCGTCCCCCACTGAAATGGTACTCCATTCAGTGGCGGGATATAAGGCGGGCTATGACGATTGCATCTTCGACCAATTCTTACCACAGGTAAGAGAGGAAGAAGATGTATGAGGAATAGCCAAATATTTCCGGAGTGTTGTTACTGAAATATGTATATAATAGTAACAGGTCGATATTTGGAATAGTTGAGATGAGAAGACAAGCTGTAAAAGTTCGCTTGTATCCTACTGAGGAGCAAGTTCAAATACTTGCACAGCACTTTGGTTGTGCTAGATGGTTCTGGAATTATGGGTTGAATAAATGCATTGAAACCTATAAAGCAACAGGCAAAGGCTTGTCTCAATCTGGACTCAATTCTTTGTTACCAGCACTTAAAAAAGACAAAGATACTGAATGGTTAGGAGAGTGTTACTCACAAGTTTTGCAGTCTGTGAGTCTCAACCTTAGCCGTGCATATCAAAACTTTTTTGAAGGTAGAGCAAAATATCCTAGATTCAAATCAAAACATCACCGTCAATCAATTCAGTATCCACAGAAAATAAAACAGGTTGATGAATGTTTGAAATTTCCAGGTAAATTAGGTGTTGTCAAAGCTAAACTACATCGACCACTTGACGGAACCATCAAAACAGTCACTGTTAGTAAATGCCCGTCTGGTAAGTACTATGCTTCTGTCTTGATGGAGTATGAGGGGGACTACCCGGCGTCAAAATCAGAGGGGAATGTAGTTGGTATTGATTTGGGAATAAAGGATTTTGCAATTACCTATGATGGGGAAAAAGTATCCAAATATCCGAATCCTAAACACTTAGCTAAATATGAGAAAAAACTAGCCAAGAAACAGCGTACTGCTGCACGTAAAGTTAAAGGTAGTAATCGTCGTAGAAAGGCTAATAAGATTGTCGCTAGGGTATACGAACAAGTTAGCAATGTCCGTCAAGACTACTTACACAAGTTATCTAGAAAGATAGTTGATAACAATCAAGTTGTGGTAGTTGAAAACCTAAACGTCAAGGGCATGGTTCGTAATCATAAACTAGCTCATGCTATATCTGATACGGGGTGGGGAACTTTCGTCAACTTCTTGTCCTACAAACTAGAACGTAGTGGTGGGACATTGATAGAAATTAATCGATGGTTTCCTAGCTCCAAACTTTGCTCTAATTGTCATTACCAAATCTCGGAATTACCACTAGACGTGAGAAGTTGGACTTGCCCCAGTTGCGGTACTCATCATGACCGGGACGGCAATGCTGCAATAAATATTAGAGCAGAAGGTATCAGAATGCTGTCCTCCTCTGGGACGGGGGAGGCTAACGCCAATGGAGAGGAAGTAAGACCAATTCGCGGGCGTAAGCCTAAGATGCGGCATTCCTCCGTGAAGTTGGAAGCCCACACTCAATCGGTACTCCGATGAGTGTGTGGTAGTTCACAGTAGTCTCACAGCATAATCAAACCCAGCCTTACACCAACAGCAACAGCTTCTGTACGTGTCGAGACACCCAGCTTTTGAAAAATAGATGAGACATGAAACTTAACAGTATGATCTGAGATGTTTAAACGTTTGGCGATCGCCTTATTAGCCAGTCCAGAACCAAGCATATCTAAAACCTCTATTTCTCGTGGTGTCAGTGCTTGCACAGGATTTGCGGTTTCTTTTTGCCGCACACTCGACTCTTTTAAAGGAAGCAGAGACTCGATAGTATCAGAATGCAACACCACTAACCCAAGAGCGATCGCCTCAACAGCCGCGACAATTTCTGACTCTGTGCTAGTACTTGGTAATATGCCGCGTACACCAGCACGCAGCGCTGCTTGAAAGTCTATACTATCGACATCAGCAAGAACAATCATTGCAACTGGGTCTTGCTGCTGTTGTGAGGAAAGCAATTCCCAGACTAATTCCTGAAAGTTGCCACTCACATCCAGCAGCACAACATCGGGTTGTAATTGCTCAAATTCCGTTGTAAGTGCATCCAAATCTGATGCACTGCCTACGACTGTGAGTTTGGAACTAGTAGCCACTACAGCTGACAATCCAGCTCGCACCACTGGGGAAGCAGCAACTACAAACACCCGACGTATCATACCACCTCCGCCACCTGACAAACTAATTGCTGTCCGCCACGCAGAATTTGTAACGGTAGCGGTTTGGTGCTGTCGGTACGCTCAAGATACTTGCTTAAATCATCAAGTCTGGTAAAATCTTGTCCTGAGACTCCCATGAGGACATCACCAACAAGCACACCAGCAGCTTCAGCAGCACTTCCAGAATTGACAGACAACACCAATAAACCTAAGGTGCGTTTGTTTTCTAGAGACGCGCCACTGCTGTTTTCTAGAGACGCGCCACTGCTGTTTTCTAGAGACGCGCCACTGCTGTTTTCTAGAGACGCGCCACTGCTGTTTTCTAGAGACGCGCCACTGCTGTTTTCTAGAGACGTGCCATGGCGCGTCTCTACATATACAGGTTGCACAGTGACACCAAGCTTTTGACGATTTCCACGCAAAAAACGTTCTACGGCAAGGCTTGGTATTGCCACAGCCAAACCGTTTACAATCATGGTGTTAATCCCGATGACTCGTCCAAGACAGTCAGCAAGTGGACCACCAGAATTGCCAGGAAACAGCCGAATATCAGCCATAACCATACGTTGATGATTCGCGTGGATAATCCCGCTTGTCACAGCACCGCTATCACCAAAAGGATTCCCGACAGCCAAGACGAATTCACCCACTCGCAAAGCATCCGAATTGCCGATAGTTGCAGTCGGTAAGTCAGTCGCATCAATTTTAAGAGCAGCTAAATCTTTTGTGGGGTCTATATTGGTACGTACAGCCTCAAATACCCGTCCATCCCACAGTTCCACAGTTGCTCGGTTGTTGGTAGCAACATGAGCATTCGTGATAATTAAACTACCCCCCTCAGTTCCCGGCAATAAAAGTTTATCCTTATCTCTCCCCTGCTGGCGGGGGAGTTGGAGGGGGTGAAGGGAAGATTGCCAGATAACGCCGGAACCACCTCCATAAGAGCTACTACGCACTTGTACAGTCACTTTGCGTACATTCTCAGCCACTGTAGCCAATTCATCAGTTATGCGTGTCATTGTTGCAATACTCATATTCCGATGAGTGAATTTTGAATGGGTGAATTTTGAATTGGTATTACTCTTCAAAGCACGGATCTTTCGCCAATGAAGATTGCTAACTCAACTAACGCACCAGCTCGGATCAGCTGCACTTTGATAGTTTTGCCAACGCGATCGCCACTGTTCAAAAGCGCCAACACATCACCCGTATCATTCACAAGAGTCCCATCCAAAGTTACCAAAACATCCCCAATCAGGACACCAGCATTGTCAGCAGGTCCATTTGGCTCTACATTAACGACAATCACTCCAGCAGCAGAAGTTAAATTGAGTGACGTTTTCAGGTTCTTTGGTAAGCGTACGGGTTGCATCCCTAAACCCAGGTAACCGCGTGCAATGTGTCCTTTTGCCAACAGTTGGTCAACCACTCGATTAACTGTAGAAGCGGGTATAGTAAGAGCAGTACCGCGTCGTCCCGATGTGTTCATGCCTACCACAGAACCCGCAGCATCGATGAGTGGTCCACCTGCAAAGCCAGGATAAAGCCTGATGTCTGGGCGGATGAACTGGTCTATATTACCACCGCTCATACTCCGCCAAGCACCACTAACAACACTCACTGCACCTATAGCTGCTCGGATGTCACCTTCGCTACTTCTTCCTAAGCCCAGTACCAAATTACCAACTTTTAGTGTTTTGGCGTCGCCTATGTTCGCCACCGGGATGTCTGCATTTTCTATTTTGAAGACAGCGACATCGGTGCTAGAGTCATGCCCTATGAGTGTCACAGGTACACTATTAGCATTTGATAGAGTGACTGTGATTTCGTCATAGCGCTGAAGTGACTCGTCAGAAGTAACGATGATACCATTGCGCCAGTGAATACCGCTAGGAGAAATACGTGTACCAGCGTTCACCGCAACAACAGCACCCCCAACTTGCTCTACAGTGTCAGCTAAATTGTTGGACAAAGCCAATAAGGCATTAGACGTATCGAATCCAGGTGAAGACATTCCATTTCTCCGCTTTTTGATGGAAAAATTAGGAGTAACTTTTCCGTATGTTGCGATCGTGCCGTTTCGTCCCTATAAATGACATCAGAAGAATGGGGAGAATTCATCCTGGAAATATGGCTAGGTAGGAGAGTGGAGGAATAACATACTTCCTCTTGCGTTTTCATACATCTGTTTTGCGAGGGGTAGAGCCTCGTACAGCTTATATCTTAGGGTTCTACAAAGTTCTTGAGAAATTTTCTAGCCTTAATCATAGAGTTCAATAAACTACAAGGAAAAGATTTTTATGACAACCAACGTTTCTGGTGATATCAACAAGAGTGATATCAACAAGGGTGATATCAACAAGGCTACGAATAACTCGCTGTTGATTGGCATTCTCCTGACTGTCTTAGGAATTGCAGCATTTGCTGTGCCTAGAGTTACAACAATTTTCGCTGAAACTTGGATTGCTTTAATTCTGATTTCTTCTGCAGCAGCCAAACTGAGTTATGCGTTTCAAACCCGCAATGAAGGAGGCTTTGTTTGGAAGCTCCTACTCAGTATCCTCTACTTTGCAACGGGCGTGATGTTGTTTGTTTATCCCTTAACAGGAGTTCTCACACTGACTCTATTGTTAGGTAGTTTTCTGCTTACAGAAGGCGTATTTGAGCTTATTCTGGCATTCCGGTTACGTCCGCAACAGAACTGGACTTGGGCACTGGGTAACGGCGTTATTACCCTGCTCTTAGGCGCAATGATTTGGTTCCAGTGGCCCTTCAATGCACCCTGGGTGATTGGGACATTGGTAGGTGTCAGCATTCTCTCCACCGGTATTTCACGCGTAATGCTGTCATTCAATAGTCGTTATGCCTTGAATCATTCTGATTCTGCAACACAAGCATAAAGCAACTATAGTGCAATACGCTTGGTGATAAGACCAGAACCCTTATGAAGAGCATAATGTAGAGACGCGCCACCTCTCGTCTCTACACATCACCCAATCTTACCAAAGTCCTTAACTGAATCGTATTAGCTTTTGGGCGTCGTCATGGAATCGACGCTAAAAGTTTAGCTTTAGAGCTATAAAAGCAGAAAGCGGTTTAACTATTGGCTATAAATCTATGCCAATCTAGTTAATCCTGGTCTTCCCAGTTGATTAGCCAGGATTCTAGTTTATCTCGTAATTTGTCTTCCAATCAGGGATAGCCATAATTCTTTCTCTAAGCCCTGGTTTTAGATTAATTTGCAATGCTCTACGATCTAGTGGCGCATCAGATACGAAACCTTTTTTATGTTTTTTGTGACAACGAGATTGCTCGCTGGACGAAATATGCAGAAGTCCGCAAGGTTTTACTCTTGCGGACTATTCGATACTTGACTTCGATTGGAAAGACCGTGACCGAAGCTTTAAACTTAGGATGGCTTAATTCTAAGTTTAAAGCAGAAGCATTGCGTCTTGAAGTGGAGTATCACCTTCAGGGGTAGAAGGTACGGTTAAGCTCCGGTGGCTGGGAGAGTCCCAATGCTCGCAAACGTTCCTAACAATAACCATCAACGGATGAAACCAGCAATATTAGACACTTCTAGACAATCTGCATAGATTTACTGAGATTTAGTTTACCCCTACTGTGTTTGACCATCATTATCATATAAGCCAAGTCCATATAAGATTTCAGCCAAACTATTAGCTTGTATTGGTTTAAGCAAATAAAAATCGATACCCAAGTCATACGCGCGCGGTAACTCACGGTTACCGTAAGCCGTCAAAGCTATAATTGCTAACTCCTCTAAATACGATTGTTGTCGTATCCATTTGAGCAAATCCAAACCTGACATTCCAGGAAGTCTTAAGTCCAGCAGAACCAAAACGGGTAAGGGGTATTTTCCCCGATCCTGATACGGTTCCTTACCTTCTAAATAACGAACCGCATCTTCTGCGGTTTCCACGACTTGGAGATCAAATTCTGGACTGAGTTGACTAAACGCCCTTTGAATCAGAAATTGGTCGGACGATTCGTCGTCAACGACTAAAATTGTTTTCTGTTGCAAAGCTCTCCTTGTCATCTGTTGTACACTCTTTGACTTAATTCTGTATTAGATATTACAAAAAAAACCTGTTACGGAGTGAAGGGGACTGGGGATTGGAGATTAGGGATTGGGGACCCTTGTTTACATAAGTCCAGAGGACATGCTACGCGCGTTGGCACAAGCCTTTGTTGTCTTATCCAAGCAAAAACTTCAAACCCCCATTGTCGAAGTTTGAAGTCTAGTAGCATTGCTGTCTGGTATAGGATAGCGATCGCACTCTAACTGCTTAATCACACCGGTACGTTTAATTCCAAAAATGCGCCTAAGAGTATCCAAAGGGGCGATCGCTGTTGGAACTGATGGAGACTTGTTGCTTGAGTTTCTCAAACTGCTGTGCCAAGCCAAACTTGTCTCGTCGGTCATTAGCCATTGCCTCTACCTCCGTGCAGCATCCCTTCTACACCAAGGTGAAATAACTGCGACTAAAACTCATCTACCTTAAGACTCTCTTCCTAAAGTCGTAATGGCTGCAATTTCCTCTACCTCCTAAAAAGCAAAATGAGTTATGATAATCTACAGTAATTCTATAGATTAACTGGGTTTTCTAACTCTGCCGTTGGAAATTTCAAAGGCTAGGGGAGTTTTTGATTTATATCAGCTCGTGAAACTGCTGATAATTTGAGGAATTAGGGTGATGGCATTATCTACAATTTTTCATACCACATTAGGTCATATCTACATTACGGTTCCTCAGCACTACTATCGCCAACCCATTGTCTCGCGATTGATTTCTCGTTACGATTTAACAATCAACATTGCAGCAGCTGTTTTAGAAGCTCATACAGAAGACGATGGTTGGTTTAATCTTGAAATTCAAGGAATTTCTCAACAAGTAGAAGCAGGTCTTGCCTATCTTCAAGAACTGAATATAGAGATTTTGCAGTTAGATCTCAAAAGTTTTCCAGAAGAAAAGAGAGATAAGCTACAGCTTTTATGTGCAAGTAGCAATTCAAGTGACGAGATTAAAGATGATGAAAAAAAAGCTGCTTTGACTATGGTAGAAGGACAAACCACTCGTGCTAAATTTCAAGTTTGTATTCCTAAAAACTATAGTTCTTATCCGGTCATTGGAGGGCTGGTTTCTTGTTATGGATTAACTGTTAACATTACCGGAGCCATATTAGATAAAGATACTGAAAATGACGGCTGGTTTGATTTAGAGCTTTGGGGTAGACGTGAGCAGATTGTGTTGGGCTTAAGATATTTAAAACAATTGGGCTTACAAATTTGGCTGTAGTTTTTTATATAGCGCAACTCAATTGAATGAAGTACAAATTTATCTGTGTCCATCTGTGTCCATCTGTGGTTCATTATTTCTTTCTATACCTTACTCCGGGTTGCAAACCGCTATATAAATTAAGATTGTGTATTGTGATTTTTCAGAAGTTGTTGGAGATATAAAAATATGGCTCATGCTTGCTGCGGTCCCGGCTACGCTTCCCCAGAAGCCGCAACGAAAGCGGAACGCGAAAAGGTACTATATACAATTGCACTCTATACGGGTACAGGTATTGAACAGCCGGATTATCTTGCCACCGTAGACGTTGACCCCAACTCTCCAACCTACTCGCAAGTGATTCACCGCCTGCCAATGCCTTATATTGGTGATGAACTGCATCATTTTGGGTGGAATGCTTGCAGTTCTTGTCATGGGGATGCCAGCAAATCTCGGCGTTTTATGGTTATTCCCGGTCAACGTTCCAGCAGAATTCACATTGTAGATACAGCGGATACAAAAGCCCCGAAACTTCATAAAATCATTGAACCTGAAGAAATCAAGGAAAAAACTAACCTGACCGCTCCGCATACCGTACACTGCCTAGCTGATAGTCATGTGATGATTTCCATGCTGGGCGACAGCGAAGGGAATGGTCCTGGTGGCTTTTTGTTACTTGATGAGAATTTTGACATTGCTGGACGCTGGGAACGCCAAGCCGACGGTATGCGCTTTAACTACGACTTTTGGTACCAGCCGCGTCATAATATCATGGTGAGTAGCGAGTGGGGCGCACCCAAAACCTACTATCCCGGCTTTGACCTCAAAGATGTAGCGGCTGGAAATTACGGTAGTCAACTGCATTTTTGGGATTGGTCAAAACACGAAATTATCCAAAGTTTTGACTTGGGTAACGAAGGATTAATTCCCCTAGAAGTGCGCTTTCACCATAACCCCGACAGCACTCACGGGTTTGTTGGTGCCGCACTCAGCAGCAATGTTTGGCATTGGCACAAGCCCAACGGTCATTGGCAAGTCGAGAAAGTGATTGATATCCCATCAGTTGAAGTGGAAGGCTGGCCGATCCCTGTACCATCGTTGATTACCGATATCTTACTTTCAATGGACGATCGCTATGTCTATTTCTCCAACTGGTTACACGGAGACATTCGCCAGTATGATATTAGCGATCCCTCCCATCCCAAACTGACAGGTCAAGTTTGGGTTGGTGGCTTGTTGGGCAAGACTGAGGAAAGTAAGGGCAAAAAATTGACTGGTGGACCGCAAATGCTGCAACTCAGTCTTGATGGCAAGCGGCTTTATGTCACCAATTCCCTGTTTAGCACTTGGGACAATCAGTTTTACCCTGACTTATCCAAAACTGGCTCATATTTATTGCAGATTGATTGTGACACTGAAAACGGGGGATTGAAAATCAACGAGAATTTCTACGTTGACTTTGGCAAAGAACCAGCAGGTCCATCTCGCGCTCATGAGATACGTTATCCTGGTGGCGATTGCACCTCTGATATTTGGATTTAAGGGAAAATATGGCAGGCAAGATGCCTGCCCTACAAGATATGTATGAAAGCATACAAAGTTGAACTTGTGAATCGCAATAACTTTGTTGTTGAAGTTGCAGAAAACCAATATATTTTAGATGCAGTGGAAGCAGCAGGTTTGCGGTTACCTGTAGGTTGTCGGTATGGTGCTTGTATCACTTGTGCAGCACGTTTAATTGAGGGTGAGGTGGATCAGTCTAAAGGAGTTGCCCTCAAACCTGGGCAGGAGGAGATGGGCTATGTACTGCTCTGCATAGCATCTCCTCGTTCAGATTGCAAGTTTGACGTTGGTGTCGAGTGCCAGGACAAGCTTTATACTAATCCTTTTAAAAGTGGTCGTTAATCACCGAACCCACGCAGGTTGATTAGGCTGCGTCTACACTGGGCAAAGACGGTGCAGGAGATTCATCAACTGTTCCCCATCTTCCAGGTAGGTCACGTACTCACTTTCGCCCACCTTAACGTTCTTGCCTTCCATATCCTCCCCGTAGTGCTCAGCCATAACGACAATCGGCGTGCTGCTGGAGAGTTCTGAACCTTGACAAATGCGCCGCCCCATGTTAATAACCTCGTCCATCGGCAGATCGACTTGGTTGAGCAAAATTAAGTCAGGGCGATCGCGCACACCACGCGCCAAGGCGATCGCGTCTTCTTCTTGTAGCGCTGAAATCACGCGGTAGCCCCAGTTACTGAGGTTTAGCTTCAGGAGCGGGCGCGTATCGTCATCCAGTTCGATCATCAGGATTGTCGGTGGCGCATCTTTTTTCTCGCTCATTTGTTTCTCCTTGCCTCCTCTTTAGAACTGTTAGTTGCAGACTGAGGAGAAGGGAAATCTTACAGCCTGAAGAAACTTAATTTGTACGCAATTAGACGAAGCCGCAGTTTGGTGCTTCACTCTCTGCCCCACGATAGAAGGTGAGAACGAGCTCATCAGCCATCTCTGTCCTTTGCTCCGAGCAAGCGATCGTATTCTTCTCTGAGAACTCTGAAACACTCGCACGAAGTCGCTTCCAGCCTCCGCTGATCCAGGATCTGGACGCGACCTCGCTGGTATCGGATGAGACCGCTCTCCTGAAACTTTTGGGCAGCTTGGGTGACGCCAGCGCGGCGCACGCCTAGCATGTGGCCGAGGAACTCCTGGGTAAGCTTAAGGTCATCTGAGTCAACGCGGTCTTGCGCCTCCAGCAGCCAGCGTGCCAAGCGTTGTTCTAGAACGTGGAGGCTGTTGCAGCCGGTGGTCTGCGAGATCTGCGCGATCAGTGCTTGTGTGTAGCGTAGCAGCACGTCGCGCAGCTGCTTATTGCGATCAAACTCCTCTAGCAGAATCCCTGCATCCACCTTGATCGCGCTGCCCGCCATCTGTACGATGTACTCCGTCTGCGTAGTCTCCCTTCCGCCCATGAAGGCATTGACGCCGATCACTTCACGGTTGCCGACCATACCCGCTTCAGCCGTCGAGCCGTCACTCATCGTGACGGTGATCGAGAGGAGGCAATCGATAGGGAAATAGAGATCCTCGATAGTCTCGCCAGGATGATGAAGTATCGTGCCCAGTTCCAGCGAGACTCGTTTCAGGTTGGGGGCGAGCTTTTCATATAGCTCACGGGGCAGGGCGGCAAGCAGGCGGTTTTCAGTAGCCATATAGAGGTCAGGAATAAGTACACAACTGAATGGACCTCTTGCGCGAATCGATTTTTGCGTAGCAAAAATCGATTCGCGCAACCTCATTCGAGTATTTGTGCAAGAACTCCATTGATTCTCAATCATGTCAATTATTTATAACGTGATCAACTAGCAAAATGGATATGCCACAAAACTAATGCAAAACAGCTTTCTTAACAAAAGAATGTGTTGAGCGATACTAATTTCTGAAATGTCTGCTACAAATTGTTTAAAATCAGGTGATGCTTGGAGTCTACCCTCAGCTTCTTTTGCTGCTGTAGTTTTTTAAGCAACCGGGTGATGGTGACTCTCGTTGTGCAGCAAGCAGTAGCAAGGTCTTCATGCGTGAGACGAACCAAAAGCCGAGTGCCATCCGCTACAGGCTGCCCAATTTCCTGTTTTAACAACTGTAATAAATTATGCAAGCGGTCTGCGACTCGTGGTTGTCCGTAAACCGCTAGTAGCAATTCGGTTTGTCTGAGTCGTTGGCTAATTTGAGGTAAAAGTTGCTGCTTGAGTTCAGGAGAAGTCGCGAAATCGGTGAGTGGAATGCACCATAGCTGAGTATCGGCGAGGGCAGTTGCCTGATAGAGCGGCAGGGCAGTCAAGCTAGAACCAAAGGGGGCTTTTGCACCTGCTAACCCAACCAACACCTCTTGACCGCTATCAGAAAACGTTGTTAGCTTCACCAGTCCTGAATGAACCTGCCAAATCGTCTCAGGGTTTAAAGGAATTGTTTCCCCCTTGTGATAAACCTGCAAAGGGTAGCCCAAATCGGTATTGCTGTCAGGCTGTTTTTGTGCTTCGACCTGGTTGCAATCGCTCGCGTGGCGCAACAGCCAGCGCAGGGTAAGCGGTTGGTTTGCTTCTTGGCGGTTGACCTCTACGAGGACACTGACATCAAACGCTACACCTTGAGCAGGCTGCAAACGGACCTGCCACTCCTGTTTCCCAGGTCTTTGCTGCAGCCGCTGCAACTGAGTCTGAAAGTGTTGCCGAGTTTCATGAGTGAGCAAAGCGGTTAGAGACCGACCAATTAAGAAGGATTGCTGGCGGTTAAGCAACTTGGCAGCTGCCCGATTCGCTTCCTGAATCCTTCCTGCTGCATCTGTCAGCAGACAAGCATCGGGGATAAACTCCAACAACTCCTGGTAGCGCTGGCGCTCAGCTTCCACAGTTTGGTCAGCCAATGATAACTGCTGATTCTGCTGGTACAGCATCTTTGCCGCTAGCTGAAGTCGCTCAGAGGCAATGCCGAGTTCAGAAAGAGCCGATAGCGGTAGTGAAGAGGATGTGTCGATCCCTTGATACAGGTTCACTAAGCGATCAGACATCGCTTTGACCTGTTGAGTAAAGGCAGTGGTATTCATGCTATAAGCACCCATTGAACGTGTTTAGTTAGGCAAGCAACTGTTGTGATTAACTCATCGATTCAACTTGTCTAGTTAGGCAAGCAACTGTTTTGATTAACTCGTCGATGTCGAAAGGTTTAGGTAAGTGCTTCTCAAAGCCGACTGATAGAGCATGGGCGCGATCGTCCTCGCTGTTGTATGCGGTCAGAGCCATTGCTGGAATTTCAACTTGTCGCGCCTTCTCAACGGCTTTCACCTTCCGCATTAGCGAGTAACCATCTTCATTGGGCAAGCTAATTTCGCTGATCAGGAGGTCTGGTTTAACTTGTTTCACGATTTCTAGAGCCTCAAAAGCCGATGTTGCCGCGATCATCTCGACACCATAGTCTTCAAACACCATTGTCAACAAAACTCTAGAATCAAGGTCACTATCAACAACGAGCACTCGCAGACCGTTAAGTGGCAAAGAATGATTATACATACCTAGTACCAAATACCTTGTTTTAATGTAAAGATTATTGCTAAATGGAGCAGACAACATTCGCCTGCCTTTGTGTCCAAAGACAAATGGAATTTATTTTTCATATTCTTTCAAGATAACTCCAACCCGCATTAAGATCAGTACGAAAGCGTACTCAAGAAACTTGATGTTTGGCGCGATTGCGCAGAGCGCAATCGCTCCCTTGGGGCATGTACTTTGTGCGATTGGCAATGCCTGTGCTACGGCTGGGCAATCGCCCGTATGTTGCCTTAGAATAACTGAGGAAATTTGCTATTGAAAAGTCATATTCGTTATGAGTATGATTAATGAGGAGATTCACTAAGGAGGCAAACCCAATGTTGTCGAATCGAGAAGGACAAAGAGTCCCCAATGTTACCTTTCGCTTGCGTCAGGATAATAAGTGGGTAAATGTAACAACCGATGATTTATTCGCAGGTAAAACCGTAATAGTTTTTTCCCTGCCAGGTGCGTTTACTCCCACTTGCTCATCAACTCATGTTCCTGGCTACAACCAGTTGGCAAAAGTTTTTAAAGACAATGGCGTGGACGATATCGTCTGTATCTCGGTTAATGATACTTTTGTGATGAATGAATGGGCGAAAGACCAAGAAGCACAAAATATAACTTTTATACCCGATGGCAATGCTGAGTTCACAGAAGGCATGGGAATGCTTGTGGATAAAACAGACCTAGGGTTTGGCAAACGGTCTTGGCGCTATTCCATGTTGGTGAAAGATGGCGTGATTGACAAGATGTTCATTGAGCCTGAAGAACCAGGCGATCCCTTTAAGGTTTCTGACGCAGAGACAATGCTTGGATACATTAACCCTGAAGCAGTGAAACCTAAATTAGTTTCCCTGTTTACAAAAGTTGGTTGTCCCTTCTGTGCCCATGCTAAAGAAATGCTGACAGAACGTGGCATTGATTACGAAGAAATTGTTTTGGGTAAAGGTGTGACACCTCGCACGTTAAAAGCTGTCACTGGTGCATCAACTGTTCCTCAAGTGTTTATTGATGGCAAACTCATCGGTGGTTCCGAAGCATTAGAAGCTTACCTGACTGCTAGTTAAATCAACGATCACGCTTAACCCCACCTCGCGTGCGGAGTGGGGTTAAGCGTGATAATACGTAATAATATCTATTGTTACCAGACTGTATGGGACTCAACCGAGAACCGCTATATTTTTCATCTCTGTAAAGACATAATGGCAACTAATGGTGTCTGTTCATAATCAATCGATATGTAGCTTGTATGCTCTGAAATATTCACTAGGGGATGGGATAGATTAATTATTGTATTCGGCATATATGGTTTAAACCCGGCTTTGTATAGCCTAGCCAACCAAGTATCTATGTCTTCATGTCTTTCACACCGAGTTTCTTCGCTATTTCCTAAAATATCTTCTATCTCCCGACCAAAGAATTGTACTTTTAGCATCCGTTTGGATTGAGGAGATATCGCCAAATTATCAATGAGTTTAAATACTAAACCATAATGATTCCAAGCATTATTAAAGCGCATCCATAAATCTGATATATTGTGGTTGGAATTTGGTTCAATTAGGATGAAGGCAACAGGATTTAATTGAGATAGCTGAAATATTACCTGCTGTAGAATATCATTTTCTTGAGCAGAACTCACAATGTGATGCAAAGAAAATGCTTCGTTAATTATCAAATCTCCGGGGATATTTCCTAATTCTGACCATTCTTGTTCAGTTAATTCTTCAACAACTTTTGCAATGGAAATAAAATTTAAATTAAAATCTAGTTCTTTAGCAACATTCAAAATCTGGTATTCGGCTTGACTTAATACCTCAGCCGATGGCTCTATACCAATAATAGTTAAAGATTGAGGTTTGACCCCTTGTTTTTTTAAGCGTCTTAACAGATCAACTTCTTGTGTTCCCTTTCCTATGCCTATATTTAGTAAGACTATTGATGAGCGATTACTAATAATTTTACATATTAATTCGTTTGCAATAGGATGAGTTAATGAGGCAAGAGGAAGCTGAGTAGAAACTAAGTCAAAAATGTCTATTTGCGATATTTCATTATAATTTCGCAAATAGAGATTTTCGGTAGAAAAGTTGCCCTCAATCTGCTTATTTAGCGCTAAAGCAAAAAGAAAGTACTGTAAGTCTATAGAATATTCATTGTTTTTAACTAAGTTATTTATGAGGTTTGGAAGATTTTGTTGTGCTGAACTTGTATCTTTTTCTTGAATCTGTAATACTGATTCAGCTAGAATTTGAAATTTAAAATCTCTGCTTATACATGGCAATAGTTCTGTGACATCCTTGCTAGCTCCCTGAAAGTTAGCACCTTGATATAAGGTAATACAATGCATTGTTTTTATCTCCTTTAGCTATTTAATTTGATAAACTTAATTTACTTGTAAGAAGCCAAGATACACATCGAATAAATGTCATTGTCTAAACATGACATTTGTCACGCTCACTTTATGAAAGCAATTACAGAGGCTTTTAAAAATATTAATTTGAGTGACATTATGGGTTGGTTTAAGCATTGTGGTTATTGTGTTGCAACCAACTGAGAACCGCTATATCACTTCAAAGACCGCCGTATTGAAGCGCTAATCATGTCTACTACAAAGGTAAGACCAAGAAAAACGATTAAGGTGCTTAGCAAACCTTTGTAATCAAAACTACTGAGTTGCTCTGTAAGGAGACGTCCCAAACCACCAGCACCCACCAACCCCACAATCACCGTGGCGCGAATGCAGACTTCCCAGCGGTAGAGGATGTAAGCAAGGAAGCGCGGAAGAGTTAAGGGAAGAATACCATAGAGGAAGACTTGAGATTGAGTTGCACCCAAAGCTTTCAGGGAACGCAAAGGTCGCTCATCCAAATTTTCTATCACCTCTGCCATCAAACGCCCTAAAATACCTAAATTGTGGATAGCAAGGGCGATCGCACCTGGCAAAATCCCCGGAAACAATACAAACAGAAAGATCAACGCCCAAATTGGTTCTGGAACAGCACGGGCAAACAGCAGAAGAAACCGAGTAAAGGCAGATTTCATTAATCCCCTTGTCCCCCCATCTCCCGATCTCCCCATCTTCCCCACCTCCCTTGCTGCTGCGAAAGAAAGTAAAATTCCTCCTAAACCCGCGCCTGTGCTTGCCAAAATTGACATAGCTAAAGTCTGCGCCGAAAGGGTCAACATCTGATTCAACTGACTAACATCTGGGGGGAACAAGTCGTGAAACACGGACGCCAACAGTTGAGCAGTTCGTGGTGCCCAAAGTTTTGTAAAATCAGCCTTAACGTACCAAAACGAAAATATTAACAGAGCAATAGCACCTAGTAACGATAAACTTACTACTGGATCACGTTCTCGATGTAACTTTTGCTGCTTTAAACTCAGAACATTCAAATCCAAACGACTGGGGACACCCAAGCGTTGACGTAATAACCCACTCAAAAAATCTGTTCCACCACTCAACAACAGCAACGCAAACATCAAAGTCCACATTTGCTCATAACGCAGTGACTGGAGACTAAGGAAAATTTGATAACCTAATCCACCAGCACCAATGATACCCAAGACTGCTGCGGCACGAATTGAACATTCAAGCCGATAAAAGCTGTAAGAAAGTAGATTGGGGAAAGCTTGAGGAATTAGGGTGTAAGCAAAAGCACTTAGGGTCGGAACACCACTATTGAGTACTGCAAGTAAAGGACCACGGGGAGTTTCGTCTAAAATTTCAGAAAATACCTTGGCGGTGATAGCACCAAAAGGAATGGCGATCGCCAGCACCCCCACCAGTGGATCAAGTCCAAAAATATTCACAAAAAACAATCCCCAAATCAGTTCGTGAATTGCTCTCGGGATTGCTAAAATTGCCCTAACTACCAGCCAAGGTGCTTGAGAACCTCTGAATGAAACTGACTTCCACCACACCTCAGTCGATAAAACACCACCCACCAACCCAATAATCACACAGAAAAACGTGCCACAAACAGCATAAGCAAGAGTTTTCAGCGTTGCATCCAGAGTCAGCAGCAAAAATTCTGGACTTAAATCCGGTGAAAGTGCAGCAACAAGAAAACGGACAACAAGATTCCAACCTCCCTGATTTATCAAATCTTGCTCAAACATACCAGCCACAGACAAAGACCAAACCACCGACAAAATAAACAGCAATCCCCAAAAAGTCTGCCAGTTCACAGGTGAAGGTCGTTTAGGCAATATTGAATTAGTCATTAGTCATTAGTCATTAGTCATTAGTCATTAGTCATTTTCCGTGTTCCCGCGTCTTTGTGTCCCCGTGTCCTTCTTCTCCCCATCTCCTCCTCCGCGTCCTCTGTGCTTATACAGTTAAATTCTATACAATTTTTCCACCATTCCCGCTGACACCTCCTCAACAGGTGCATCAAACAAAACTCGTCCCTGTTGCAAACCAACAAGGCGCTGAAAGTGACTGCGGGCATATTCAATTGCGTGCAGACTAATAACTAGTGTTTTCCCCGTATTGTCATTTAAAAAACATAACAAATTCATCACCTCGCGGCTGCGTTCTGGATCGAGGCTAGAGATAGGTTCATCAGCAAGGATAGCAGCGGGATCTTGCACGAGAACACGGGCGATCGCCACCCGTTGTTGCTGTCCACCAGAAAGGCGGTCTGTACGTTCGTAAAGTTTTTCCGGAATTCCTACCTGCGCTAATGCTTTTGCAGCTGTTTCCACCTCTAGGGGATAAATCAGTGAAGCAGCAGCTTTAAAAAATGACCAGCATCCCAAATGTCCAGCGTTGACATTGTGAATGACTCGCAGGTTGTCTACTAGATGAAATTGCTGGTAAATTGTACCAATTTGCCGCTGTATTTGTCGTAGAGACTTGGGACGTAGATGTGCAAGGTTGCGACCGAGTACCCATACTTCTCCTTGTGTGGGTTGCAGTGTACCGTTGAGTAAGCTAATTAAGGTACTTTTTCCTGCACCACTGGAACCAACAAGGGCGACTCGTTCACCTGGATAAATTTGCAAGTTGATATCAGTTAGAGATTGGAAGGTTCCAAATTGTTTGGTGACGTTTTTGAGTTCAAAAATTGGTGTAGGTGAGTTCATAGTATTGAACAACAGAGCGATCGCACAATAGCAGGGGTAACACAAAAAGCGTGGTAGTCAGTAACAAAAAAATTTTCTGACGAAAACTTGACTGAATGGTCAAGCTTTGATAGTGTGATGACATGGTTGGAAGAAAGTTAGAGTTTGACAGGGAAGAAGCCTTAGAGAAAGCAATGAACCTTTTTTGGTTTAAAGGCTATAACGCGACTGGGCTGAATGACCTGCTTAACCATATGGGTATCCAACGCCAGAGCTTGTACAATACCTTTGGCAGTAAACACGCTCTATTTTTGGAGGCGATTAGATACTATAGCGATACTGTAGTGAGGAGTCTTGAACAACAGTTGGATGCTCCTGGTGAACCTCTAGAAAACATCCGCAATTTGCTCAAGACATTGGCTGAGAATGCTGCTCGTCCTGAATATCGAGGATGTTTAGTAGCGAATACCATTATGGAGTTAGCCCCTCATGACAAAGCTGTAGAAGAAGCTGTTGGGATAGTTGTCAGGCGATTGGAGCAAGCCTTTGAGCGAGCTTTAAAAAAAGCGGTGGTAGCTGGTGAATTATCTGCTTCTACCAATCCTAGAGAACTAGCTTGTTTTCTCTACCATGTTGTTTTAGGCATCAATGTCAGAGGTAAAGCTAGTCTCAGTTGTTCATCTATTGATGACATTCTCAAAGTAGCATTGTCAGTGCTGAAGTAAAATCAAGCAATTTTTTTTCTTCAATTTTTGACCGTTCAGTCAAATAAACCAATTAGAAAGGAGATGGAATCGTGGCAAAACTAGCAGGCAAAAGGGCTTTGATTACTGGTGGCACAACAGGTATAGGTTTAGCAACAGCGCGGCGGTTTGTAGCAGAGGGATGTCGTGTGATAATTACTGGACAAAATGAAGAACGGCTGGCTGCGGCGGCAAAGGAATGGGATCAGCAAGTTATTCCAGTGCTTGTCGATGTGCGATCGCTTGCTAATTTAGAGGCGTTAGCTGTGCGTGTAAAGGAAGAATTTGGTGATCTAGATATTTTGTTTGCTAACGCTGGTATTGGGTACTTTTCCCCTCTGGAGCAAGTTGATGAGGCACTATACGATAACCAGTTTGACATCAATGTGAAGGGTGTGTTCTTCACAGTGCAAAAGTTAGCTGGGTTGTTGAAAGAAGGTGCAAGTGTGATTGTAAATGCTTCAGCTGTGAATGAGAAAGGTGCATCAACAGGTAGTGTCTATTTTGCCACCAAGGCTGCTGTACGGTCATTTGCTCGTTCCTTAGCAGCTGAACTGGCACCACGAAAAATTCGGGTGAATGCCCTAAGTCCAGGGCTAGTGAGGACTTCTTTTCAAGATAAGCTTAACCTACCACAGGAAGCAGTTGATGGTTTTGCTAACTATGTGATGCAGACTGCACCACTGGCACGTTTAGGGCAACCGCAAGAAATTGCCAATGCTGCTCTATTTCTTGCTAGTGATGAATCGTCCTACATGACAGCGGCTGATCTTGTAGTTGATGGGGGCTATATGAATGTTTGAGAAACTTATAGCGATTTGCAATTCAATGAGGTACATTCGGGCGGGCGAGGACGCCCACCCCACAAGATAGGAGCTGTTCTAAGTTTGTACCTCACGCTGTTGAAATCCGCTATATCCCTCTTTTGTCACTTTCCGAGTATTCTGAATAAAAGGATTAAAAGAAAAAACTCTGGAAGGTAAGCAGGGCAATGGATGTAGAATTACAAATCCTGAAACATTTGGCAAGAGACGCCCACCCAACAGTTGCGATCGTAGATGAATATTGTGCAGAGTATAAAGACTTGTTCAAAGAGGTAAGAAATTATGAGTGCTTTAAATATTTACATTTGGGAATAATATCAACGATAAAAAGAAAATCGTTACCAGAAATAGCGAAGGTGGTAAGTATAAACTCTGCACAGTCATTACATCATTTTCTAGCGAATTCAAATTGGTCAGTAGATAAATTAAAAAAACGAAGATTAAAGAAACTCAAGGAAGCACTAGATGGTCAGGCGATTACAGTAGTAATAGATGAAACAGGAGATAGAAAAAAAGGTAAAAAAACTGATTATGTAGCAAGACAATATTTAGGAAGTGTAGGAAAAGTGGATAATGGGATAGTTTCAGTTAATGCTTATGGAGTTTACTCTAATATAACATTTCCCTTAAATGTAAAAGTATTCAAACCGAAAGGGACGCTAAAAGCAGAAGATAAATATAAAACTAAAATAGAATTGGCATCAGAAATTATTACAGAATTAATTGAAGAGGGCTTTAATATTGAATTGGTACTAGCAGATAGTTTATATGGTGAAAGTAGCCAATTTTTGAGAAAACTAGCTGAATATAAATTAGATTATGTCGTAGCAATAAGAAGTAATCATGGTGTCTGGCTGCCAGCAGGCCAAAGCGTTAGGGCGAATAAGTGGTGCAAATTTGAGAGAACATTTAGTAATCAAAAATCAGAAACTAGATATATCCGAGAAATAGTTTATGGTAAAAGAAGAGCCATAACTTACTGGGAAATAACAACTGACCCAGAAACAATGCCAGAAAATTCTACTTCATTTGTTATGACTAATCTTTCAGGGAACCTCAAGAAAACTTTAGGCGACCTATATGGATTAAGAACATGGGTAGAATATGGTTTTCGGCAGTGTAAACAGGAACTGGGCTGGACAGATTACAGGTTTACAAATTTCCAACATATTGAGAAATGGTGGGAGATTATTTTTTGTGTCTACACAATGATTAGTTTAAGTTCTCCACCTTTCTTATCCTTAAATCAAGCTCCTCAAATTGAAACAGAGGTACAAGACAGTATTTGTATTGATTGTGTAGATTTTTCTAATCATAAACAATGGAATCATGGTTCTGGATGGAAGAATACTTTAAATAATCTTCGTTTAATTGTTCAACCTCTCTTACTATTTTGGTTGATTTATCCCTGGCTAGATGTTTTCCAAAATTCCGATTTATTGCTTGGATTTAATCACCTAATTTGTACAATGAACCAATTTAAACCTTTTTTCTCTTCTGCTTAATTTCAGTTATTTACTACTTGCTTCTTCCGGAAAGTGACAGAAAAGGGATATATGAACCACCCCTGCTGCTTTGCTCAGAAAATGCATAATGGAACCGCAGAGGACGCAGAGGGAGCAGAGAAATTTATACGGAGTCGTCGGCGGGATCAGGTTGCTATCCATTTTGTCATTAAGTAGCGATTTTGGTCTGTAAAACCAACCTTTCGATAGAAGCTTTGTGCAATTGTATTTTCCCGTTCAACTTCTAAATGCAAAGCATGAATCTCTAAAGAAGGACATACACTTTCTATAAACTGTATGCTTTTCACGCCTACTCCTTGTCCTCGATGACTTTCTCGGATATAAAATTCATCGATAAAAGCATCACGTCCTCGGTACTCTAAACTGTAGCCAAATGTCAGGATAATGTATCCAATCGCTTGGTTATTCTGTTGGATTAGCCACACTCGCCCTAGAGAATCGTCATTTAAAAATTTTGCCAAAGCTGTGCTAACAGTCGCTTCATCAAATGGATGACCATCATACTTGTAAAACTCTTGGATGAACTGAATAAGAAGTTTAGTATCAAAGTTATCTGCTAGTTTGAATGTTGTTTCCATTTGTTTGCAACAGCATTGCAACTATTTAATCTTACCTATTTCTCGACCAATTTTTTCGATTTGAGCGTAGTTTTCGTTCTTTGTAGGAATGAATTTATCTGCTTGTAAGAGGTCGAGAATTTCTTTTTGTTCTGGGACTTTGGGGTCTAGTTTGAACAATGCATTCTGCACTTTTTTGCCGAAATCTTCACCGTAGCGCTGTTTGACTTGGGGGTTGAGTACCCAGTGATAATCGTAGTATGCAGGGGTGCGCCAGAGAACTTCTACTTTATTTAAGTCTACTTCTTTGGCATTGACGCGCTTTTGCCAAACTTTTTCGTTTAACGCACCGACTTCATAGGTTCCTGCTTCTACAAGTTTGATAGTTTTGTCATGGTCGCCGGAAAAGCCAGGTTGACCTTTGAAATCGGTTAATTTTACGCCTGCTTGTTGCAGAAAGTATTGTGGCATTAAACGTCCAGATGTGGAAGACTCGCTACCAAAGGTGAAGGTACGCCCTTTGAGTTGTTGGAGATCGGTGGTGTTTTTGAATGGTTTGAGATTCGTTTTTTTGTTGGCGATGAAAACGCTGTGGAATTTTTCGTCTACGTCACGTTGGGCGATCGCCTCTGCACCTGGGACTTGCAACCTTGCTTGAACGCCAGTTAATCCCCCAAACCAAACTAAATCTAAATCTCCCACTTTAAATGCTGTGACTGCTGCTGTATAATCTGTAACGGGTTTATATTCTACAGGAACATTCAGTTCTTTTTGTAAATAAGAGGCTAGCTTGGTGTACTGTCGCTGCAACTTCTGCGGGTCTTGATCGGGAATTGCCCCTGTAACCAAAGGTTTTACCTCTTTTGCACCTGTACCAGAATTTCCAGATGTGCTGGGGGAACAAGCTGTTAAAGGGAGCAATAGTAGCAACGCACCTGACACCAAAAATTTTTTCATCTTCTAGATATGCTGCATTGTTTTTTTATCCAGGATAAAATTTTACAACTGTTTGTCATTGGGTACGCCTAATACCTGGCAAACAAAGTGATTGCAGGGGAAAATGGCGAATTAGAGTATTTGAAACCTATCATCTATCCATAGAACAAACTAAGGTAATCTACTTACTGAGAAAGTCATTAAAGAATAAAGTGTCCGATGTATCCTGTAGAAAGACACGCAAACATTGACTTCATAAAGCCCCCCTTTTTAAGGGGGGTTGGGGGATCTGCTGTTGACTGACTTAACAAAATTTAGAATCACTTTCTGCTCAAACCCTTAAAATTTCGCCAGAGTAGAAAGTAGAAGTTATCACCTGTGCTTCTCATCCCCTATCCCATCAGGCGCATATGACTCAAACATTTGAACCCACAACAGGTACAGACAGATACATTCGTGCTGCCAAACTTGCAGATGTGCAAGCAGCAGGCAGTTTGCTCGTTAATCTAGAAAAGCACACCATTGCCCTGTTCTACTCCGACAATAAAGTCTATGCAATAGATAACCGTTGTCCTCACATGGGTTTTCCCCTGCACGGGAGTACTTGCAAAGATGGTATTGTCACTTGCCCTTGGCACTATGCCCGGTTTGACCTTGCTAGTGGGGGAACATTTGATTCTTGGGCAGATGATGTGCGTGCCTTTCCTGTAGAAATTCGGGATGGCGAGGTGTGGGTGAATCTGACTCCCCAAGTTGACTCTTATATACACCAATGCCAACGGCTTCAGGATGGGTTAGAACAAGGCATTTCCCTCGTGATTGCCAAATCTGTCATTGCCCTATTAGACATGGGGCTAGAAGCTACTGAACCCTTTGAAATGGGATTAGAGTTTGGCACCCGTTACAACAAGGAAGGTTGGAGTACAGGCTTAACCATTCATACGTGCATGATGAACTTGCTGCCGTATCTGGATGCAGAAGACCGATCGCTTGCCCTTTATCAAGGACTTTCAGCTGTCGCCCGTGATAGTGGAGGTGCGCCACCTCACTTTGTGGTTCACCCATTGCCCAACTCCACTGTTGACATCAAGACTCTCAAAGGTTGGTTCCGCCAGTTTATCGAACGACGGGATAGTGAAGCAGCAGAACGGTGCCTAGTCTCTGCAATTCGGATGGGTGCGGATCGCAAAGATATTGCAGATATGTTATTTGCTGCTGCGACAGAGCACCGCTATATTGATGTCGGTCACACCCTCGACTTTATTAATAAGGCGTTAGAAGCACTCGATGCTGTAGATTGGCAGGGTGCTGAGAAAGTTTTAGCAAGTTTGATTCCTAGCTTGGCAAACGCCTCCCGGATGGAAGAGTCGAATTCTTGGCGCTATCCTGTGGATTTAGTCGAAATTTTAGAGTCTGCGTTTGAGGAGTTGCCAGCTGCCTTGGAAGAAGGACGATCGCAATCGGGAACTTGGTCAGGTCGAGAAGAGTTGGTTCCTATTCTATTAGGTGAAGATGCCCAAGCTATAGCCGACGCGCTATTGACTGCATTGAGAAAAGGTTGCACTCAAGAGCAATTAGCTGGTGTAGTCACATACACAGCCGCCCTTCGTGTTGCCCGATTCAATACCAATAACGACTTTGGAGACTGGAACACAGCACACCATCCATTCACCTTTGCCAATGCAGTTCATCAAGGGTTGCGCCGGGTGCCGTCGTTAGAGTTGCTTCGAGGTGTATTTGATGCGGCAATGAGTGTGTACCTCAACCGCTTTTTGAATGTACCGCCCGCCCGACTTCCAGAACCAAAACAACCAGTTGAAAATCCCGACGAATTGCTTCAACAACTACCAGAGTTGTTGAATCGTCAACAGCAGGTGAATGAAGCAGGGCAGTTAGTTGCTCAATATCTTTATGGTGGCGGCAACTCGCAGAGACTACTGGCAATGATTGGTAAATTAATGCTACGAGAAAATCGGGAATTTCATGTCATTCAAGAAGTAGAAGCGGCTTTCCGCCAGTATTCTTTTTTGGGTGAAACTCCTGCTGGTATTCACGTATTAATTGCTGCAGCTAGGTATTTAGCAGCACATTCACCAACAATGCGATCGCAGGTACAGACGTATCAAATTGCATATCGGTTGCATAAAGGCGATCGCCTGTTTGAGGACTGATCCAGATTCCGCACCCAGTACTTATAAACGAATGGCACTAAGTTTGGTTAAGGGGGAATGGGTAAAGGGTAAAGGAAATCATGAGAGCGTGTTTTCTCCCTTTTCCCTTTCACCAAATGGCACTAAGTTTGGTTAAGGGGGAATGGTTTTATTGCTTGGGTAATGTGAAGCGATCGCCATTGTTCTATGCCATCTCCATAGCCAAAATTGCTGCTTGCAACCGCTGTAACCCTTCCGCCTTCAGCAAAATAGCCCGTCTTCGTTTGATTTTGAATTGTCTCATCTAGCTAAGCTAGTCTCTGCGTGTTTTGATCTTAATTGTCTTAATTGTCTTAACTGTCTTAACTGTCTTAACTGTCTTAACTGTCTTAACTGTCTTAATTGTCTTAACTGTCTTAACTGTCTTAACTGTCTCCTACTAATTTTTTTTGCATATTGGGTACTGAACGAGGGCGATCGCATCTTAATTTTGCTTCTTGGTTGTAAAATTGTCTTTAGTTATAAAAAAGGATTACAAAAAAAAGACTATCGCGTCTCAATCTATAATCAAAATTAATCATCACAAGCCATTGAATATATAAATTGGATCACCACACATAACTAATTGATGACTAATGACTAATGATAAAAAATGTGTTGCCATATTAAGTAAATAATTGTATTGTAATGATTGGTTATTTCCCTAATTAATGACTAACGAAGTAGAGGCGAGTGTGTTCAGCATAATTTGTGTGCTACATTTGACCCGTACCGAATTGAGTAAAAGCAAATGGCTACTTCTGAATTGACTAAGATTGACCAGAAAAACCAAAGGGAAATTTTCGAGACCGTTGAAAGCTTCTCCTCTCCCTCAAGGGAGAAAAATTTGTTTACCTTGAAGGTAATTGAGTATTTATTACTTGCAGCTTTCTTCTCTTCCAGCATATTTATTGTTTTTTTCCCAGATGATAAAAAAATTGTCATTGCTGGAGCGGTATCTCTAACTATTTTGTTTTTTTTGTTGCTCATCAATAGACAAGTATTTGAAGACTCTAAGAAGTCTGTTAAGGAATCTGAACTCACCCAAAAAGCGGAACTGTATACTTATCTATTAACTAATCATAATTCCTGGAATAAAAATACACTGACTTTGGCAAGAGGAAAGGCTTTACAGTACTGCCAAGACTTAATTGATGATTATAAAAGAATTCGGAGTGTATCGAGAAACCTTTATTATAGTTTGCAAATTGCGACAGTTATTTTATCAGGAGTCACGCCAATTTTAGTTTTGGTAGACAAATTAGAAGCAGGACAAGCCTGGCTGAAGTGGCTCCCTGTACTTTGCCCAGCTATTGCTTCTATAATCGCCAGTATAGTTACCTCTTTCCCTTTTCAGAAGAATTCCGTTGCTGCTAACACAGCCGTTGAATTATTAGAGGCTGAACAAGAGAAATTTATATTGGGAGTAACTCCGCCTTACCGTTGTTACGATGTGTCTGACGAAACCCAACAGCAACAAAAGGCAAGCCAGGCATTAGAATACTTTATTATTCAAGTGAATAACATTCATCTCAACCAACTGCAAGAACAACAAACGGGTGAGAAGCAACCAGAAAAGACAGAATCAACTCCATCTAACGAGCAAAAGCAGGAGCAGGGTTAAGCAAGCTAACACCAACTAGCAGCTTAAACATAGCTCTATAAAGTTTGAAATAAACTGAATATGGGGTTAGGTGGGAGCTTCATGACTAGCATGCTAAAAAGAATGCTGATTGAGAATACCACCTCACCTTCAGTTTATGTGAAAGCATTTCAGCCCAGAAGTGAGCAGTCAAATGAGCCGCCAATCATTGCTAATAAAAATCGCTCGTATACTTTTAGCAATTACTTTGAGTTAGGGTTTCCGGTTGACGATTTAGTAGCTGAATTTGGCTATTCGTTCGAGCGTAAATTTCTCAATTTACCTCAATATTCAGGTACATTAGACCGACTTGTCGATTTAAAACAGCGGATTGAAGAAGTGTTACCGTATGTGGATTTAGAGAACGAAGCGACACGCCGGGAAATGCTAATTGCGCCGATTATCGCTGATTTAATCCACTATTCCCGCGCTAAATTACGAATCGAATATACTATTAAAGTAGACAATAGACTTCAAGGAAATTTGAATTATTACCTGCGAACAAAGGCTCATTTAATTGTGATTGAAGCCAAGCACGCAGATATCAACAAGGGATTTACACAACTGGCGACTGAAATGATAGCCCTTGATAGATGGACTGATTCCACTCAAGCAGAAATATTGGGAGCAGTAACGACAGGTAATGTTTGGCAATTTGGTATATTATAGTTCCAGTTTACAAAGTCAAATATAGTCAGACTACTACACCTGGATTTAAGCAACACCTTTTTTATCATTTTCACGATAGAACAAAGGTGTTATTCGCCTTGGATGTACTACCAGACATCCCCTATCCCTCTCTACAATCTCTTGCAAGCAATTAAAAGAGTTTGGGATTACTTTTCTGCCGATGTTAAAAGCCCCATTAACATCAGCCTGAATTCTAAAACCATCTTTACTAACGTACCACGCACGTTCTACACGCTTGCCAGAAAAAGTATGTTTTATCTTGTTGTTAGGGTCAAATGTTGGGATAATGTCCCAATCAATTAGTGAAGCCTTGCTAGTGTAACTCTCTTCACCAACCTTAACGGTGATGCCAACTTTTTCTAATTTGTAAGTCAACATCTCAATAAATTTAGCGTGCGGTACTTGAGTAAAAGCTTGGTTATTTCTTTTACCGATATTAAGAGAGGTTTTCCATTGTTCATTTTTACCTATAGCTACTAGCCGTACACCTTGTTTTATCAACTCATCAACTATCATTTTGGTTGACTGATGTAAGTAGCTCTCAACAAAGTTATTGCGGTTACGAACAATGTTCTGAATTCGTGATGACGTACCTCTAGAGTTAGGTAAGAAGCCTCTAAATCTAGCAAGCTGTTTATTGTAAAACTGGTTAGCTGATTTTAAAGGTTTACCATTTACGGCTATTGGTTGGATGGTAGGGTCACTAAAGACAATCATTGCTAAATTGTCTAACCCGATATCTATAGAAGCTACTAAATCAGGATTTAAGCTACAGAAAAATTCTGTAAGGTCTGGAATATTATAAACAACTTCTATTACAAAACAGCCTGTTTTTGGTGCTATTCTCACTTCACACAAGTCTTCAAATTTCAACCCCGGTTTTACAGGTATCTTAATTCGAGACATTGAAGGAACAATGTAGCCATTCTTGAACTCCTTCTTACCAATAGCTTGGTAGTTAAACTTGACAATGTTTCTACCATCAATATAATTTGGTGGCGCAGGTTTACCAGTAAACTTTTTTGGATCTAATTCGTAAGCCTCTATAGCTTTGAAGTAAGCACTCCAGGCATCAGCGTTCTGTTTTAAAACCAGTTGAGCAACTTTTGCTGGCATTGCACCGTAATTGCTGTCTGATTTAAACATGACATCTAACTTAGCCTGAGATTGCCTACCCCAGCCATAAAAGAAACCTTGACGTTGTGTCAATTGAACTGTGTTGTAAAGTTGACCAGATGCAGTAGTAATATCCTCACAGTAAGTAAACCACTCGTGACCTGACTTAATTATGTGTTTTTCTACATTTTGCATCAAGTGCGACCATAATTGACTTCGACTTAAGACTCATTTAGATATTTCAATATACTTGACTATAACATGAAACTTTATTCGTCCGTTTTTGACTGCAAAGTTTCAATTATCTTCTCAGTTTTTCTCTTAGCTCGTCTTTGACCATAAAGTCTGGCAGCAAACGAGGTAATAATTGAAACTAAGTCTGTCATCAGTTCATCTCGACCGTTTTCAGCAAGATTGACTACTTCCAAAGTGACACCACACCTAGTAAGTAACACATCAATATAGTGCGTACCAAATCGCCCTAATCTGTCTTTGTGTTCCACTATTAAATACTGATAGTCATTTTGTTTCAATAACTTTTCTAGTTTCTTACGATTATCGTTTAACCCGCTCCCTATCTCTTTTACAACGTAGGCTACTTGATAACCTTTGGCTAGGGCATAAGATGTTAACCTTTGTGCTTGGCGCTCAAGATTGTCTTTATTTTCAGCCGAAGAAACCCTAGCATAGATTGCCGCTTTATGTAACTTAGCCGCATCTAAACTAGGATTATAATCAACAATCACAGTTCCAGAATCAAGTTGTCTTGTTGGATACGGAATCTTGCCTGCTTTAAAGTGTCTCCATGCTGTTTGGTAAGAAATACCTATTGCTTTTGCGTAGTCCGCAAGTTTCATGTCATGTTTCTGGTTACTTTGATGTTAAATGACTATATTTTACTAGATTATAATTAAAGTTTTCTCATACCGACAGACACAAAGTATAGAACAAGCGATTAACCTCTACCGAGTAACTGAAGAATTGGAAGTGGTACTCAGGATTTTGCTGGCAGCGCTGATGAGTGAGAGTTAATTTTTATACATTTTAATCAAAACAGGCGATCGCGACGCCTCTAATCATTAATGAGCGTGGACAAAGCTGGACTATGTGCCATAACTGTACCCATCGTGCCGTTGGATTTTATGTACGTACTTATACCTCATCGGGCTAATCTTACCGTTAACAGTGACCATCTCAAACACTCCAGTGGCTCGTGTTACTACCCTGCCAACGTGTGTCCCAGCAAATTTACCTGTTGGGAGGGTGGCTCGTACCATGTCGCCTGTTCTAAAACCAAAATGGAACTTGATATTAGAACGGTGTTTGATGGGAAAGCCAAATTTGTTTGTGATGCACATTTGACGGTTGCCGTGTCCGATTGCTTTTATTAACAATGGCTTGACACCTTTAATGTTTAGAGTGGGCGTGGACTTGCCAACACAAGCTGCATCAATCCAATGCTGCTTGTCTAATAATTGGCTGCGTTAGGAAGGCTTGTTGCGCCAAGAACACGGTTCTAGCTAAATACTCTGTTTAATTCTTGGCGATAGAGCGGCAGGCTGGAAAGCACCTGTTGGTATCATGACCTTCCTAACGGAGCCTTTCGGCTAAGACTGGCTATCTCTCCACCGGAATGTACTGGTTGTCCAGTTCTGTCCAGTGTTTAGCGGATAGCTACTCAAGTAACTTCTCTACTTTGATTTAAATCGATTCACAATCTCTAATTGACCAGCTACTACTAATCCCCTAGTGCATATCTTCAGAATAAAGAATACTTGCTTTTGCGGACAGCGCACAAGCAACAATTAAACCATCCCAAAAAGAAAATCTACAGCATTTAACATCTTTAAACTCTCTTATATATCGATACAACTTAATGTTAGCCCTATCTTCTAATAGCAATGCGCCCTTGGCGTCTGCTTTTCCTTGCTATACGCTTTGCGTCAAGCCTCCGGCTTATCGCCACTTGCCTAGCCGAATCATCCGCTTGGCTACCATCTCACTTCTGTGAGATCAAGCCTAGAGTTGCAACAGTGAGTCGTCAGAGGCTCCAAACCCTCGTTACCAGGTTCAACCTGGTAACGAGATATTAGAGCCTCTGGCTCTTGTTGAGAATGGTGAGTAAGCGAGAAAGCAGGCGGGTTTCCCACGCCCAGGGGACTGGCGTTCGTCGTATCCCTTACGGGACGCTCTGCGCTCAGACGTGCCGTGCCTCCTCCGGAGGAGCTGCGCTAACGGCGATAGCCGTGGCGTTAGCCATAGGCATACCCGAAGGGTGCAAGCTCTGAGTTCTACAATCCTGCAACCACTTAACGAGGAAGGATATCATCTAAGCGAAGTTGAAAACCAGGCAAAAGTGGGGAGTTAATTGATCGATTGAGTCGGTATTGTTGTTGAGTATAAGTATCTTCAACCAGTTGACAGACAGTGAAGGTAGGTTGTTTGGGTTTACCAATAAACGCCACACCACCCAGTCCGCGATAATCCACAATCCAATATTCTGGAATGCCTAAGAGTGCGTATTCCTCAACCTTCCGAGCATAGTCAGTTTCCCAGTTGGTGCTAACAACTTCAACCACCAGTTTAATTGAGCTCGAGAGTGTAATTACTGGTTCTCGCTCCCAAAGGGGTTCACGGTGGAGAACGGTTTCATCGAGAACCACCACATCAGGACGACGAACTGTGGCAGCATCTGCGAAGGGGTAAATTAAACAAGTGCGAGGAATAAACCAGGGAAGTTGTTCTGCAACAAGGTAGATACCAATTTGGGTTGCAAGTTTGCCACTCACCGTTTCGTGCCGCCCAGTGGGTTCCATGTCAATGAGTTCTCCGTCTGCCAATTCATAGCGGGGATTGTCTCGGTATTGGGCAAGAAAATCTTCTAAGGAGAGGGTTTTTGGGGAGATATATGTCATTGTGTCAATCTCCTAAAGGCATTGTTTTGATTATAAGAAAAAGAAGAAGGCAACAAAATATCACCTTCTTCCTTTTCTTCATTTTGTCAATGAGAAAAAACTTCTAACCAACGACAAAATTTACTAACTTCCCAGGCACTACAATCACCTTTTTAATTTCCTTACCTTCAATGTAACGCTGGGCAATTTCTGACTCACGGGCATACTTTTCCAACTCTGCTTTATCTGCTTGTGCCGGAACTTGCAGATCTGCACGCTTTTTGCCATTGACTTGAATCACTAAAGTGATTTCATCAGCAACCAAGGCAGATTCATCATACTTGGGCCAACCTTGTTTATGGACTGATTCGCTGTTACCCAATTGATGCCACAATTCTTCAGCAATGTGAGGTGCCAAAGGTGCCAGCAACACTACCAAAGTGCGAATGCCTTCTGCATAAATCGCTGAATCTTTGCAGCTAGCTTCAGCCAAGGCGTTACTCAACTTCATCAATTCTGACACAGCCGTGTTGAATTGATATTCGCCTTCCACATCTTCGGTGACTTCTTTGATAGCAATGTGAACCGCCCGCCGCAAGTCTTTTTGCGCTTTACTCAGTTGTCCTTGCTGATTGCGGGCTACTCTTGGCTGGTTAGTAAAATCTGTCACCAATCGCCAAACGCGGTTTAAGAAGCGGGATTGCCCTTCCACGTCAGCTTCATCCCATTCGAGGTCTTTTTCTGGCGGCGCTTTAAACAGAATGAACATCCGGGCAGTGTCTACACCGTATTTCTTAATCACATCTTCCGGTGCAACACCGTTGCCCTTGGACTTAGACATGGTGGCGTAAAGGCGTTGCAACACTTCACCTGTCTGCGGATCACGAGGATCATCTGGATTGGTGACAAGATAGGAAGGAACCCATTTATCTTTTCCAGATTTGTTGGGATTCATATAAGTTAAACCCTGTACCATGCCTTGAGTCAACAAGCGTTGGAAAGGTTCGTCAAAATTCAACAAACCGCGATCGCGCAGTACCTTAGTAAAGAACCGCGAATACAACAAGTGCAAAATCGCGTGTTCAATCCCGCCCACGTACTGATCAACTGCCATCCAGTCATTTGTCTTCGCAGGATCAAAAACTTGTTCCCCATTCTTAGCATCGGTAAACCGCAAGAAATACCACGAGGAATCAATAAAAGTATCCATCGTATCGGTTTCACGCTTTGCCCCAGTACCGCAAGTTGGGCAAGGAACATTCACCCAGCTTTCTAACTTAGCCAAGGGTGAACCGCCACGCCCTGAAAATTCGACATTTTCTGGCAACTGCACAGGCAAGTCTTCGTCTGGAACTGGCACCACGCCACAGTTAGGGCAGTGAATCACTGGGATAGGTGCGCCCCAGTACCTTTGCCGCGAAATCAACCAATCCCGCAAGCGATACTGTACGCGCGTTTTGCCAAAACCTTGTTTTTCGGCGTATTCGACGATCGCTTGCTTAGCGTCTGTGGAAGCCATACCATCGAATTGACCGGAATTAATCACAAATCCCGGTTCTGTGTATGCCTGTTGCAGAGACGTGGCATCCCCCGTCTGTACATTATCTGTATCTGGTGGCACAATCACCACTTTGATAGGCAAATTCTGTTCCTTCGCAAACTTAAAATCCCGTGCATCATGTGCCGGAACACCCATCACTGCACCCGTACCGTATTCATACAGCACGTAATCAGCAATCCAGATGGGAATTTCTTCGCCAGTAAACGGATTAATTGCCTTACCCCCAGTGGGGATACCACGCTTGGGTTTATCTTCCGCAGTGCGTTCCAACTCGCTTTGATTGGAAACCTCTTGTATAAAAGCTTCCACCGCTGCTTCCCGTTCTGGTGTGGTGACGCGCTTTGTCAAGGGATGTTCTGGCGCTAACACAACATAGCTGACGCCATAAACAGTATCAGGGCGAGTGGTGTACACGCCGATTTTTTCTTCCATCCCGACAATAGGAAATTCCAAGTAAGCCCCTGTTGACTTACCAATCCAGTTTGCCTGCATCAACTTGACGCGTTCAGGCCAACCTGTTAACTTGTCGAGGTCATTCAATAATTCTTCAGCGTAGTCAGTAATTTTAAAGAACCACTGCCGCAGGAGTTTACGTTCAACTTTAGCACCACTGCGCCAAGAACGTCCTTCGCTATCAACTTGCTCATTTGCCACGACAGTTTGGTCAACAGGATCCCAGTTCACAGCAGCTTCTTTTTGGTAAGCTAACCCCGCTTTAAAAAACTGCAAGAAAATCCACTGCGTCCATTTGTAATAGTCTGGGGAACACGTGGCAACTTCGCAATCCCAGTCGATAGAAAAGCCAAGACGCTTTAATTGCTGCCGCATCTGGGCGATATTTTCATAAGTCCACTTTGATGGCGGAACACCTCGGTCAATTGCGGCGTTTTCTGCAGGCAAGCCAAAGGCATCCCAACCCATTGGATGTAGTACCCGATACCCTTGCATCCGTTTGAGGCGAGCAATCACATCAGTAATCGTATAATTACGGACGTGACCCATGTGCAGGCTGCCCGAAGGATAAGGGAACATGGACAGAGCGTAATATTTTGGCTTACTGCTATCTGTAACAGTTTTATCTAAGCCTTGTTCAGTCCATGTTTTTTGCCATTTTTCCTCAATCGCTGCTGGGTTGTATCGGGACTCCACAATGAGAACTCCTAACTGAATCTAGTGGTCGCTTCTGTTTCGCTATTGTGGCATACTCTAGAGTTACTGCTACGAACCCTATTTTCTAAAATCAAAAAGTAGGATATTAGTATTGAGGATTCTTGGTGCTAAAAGTCTTTGTCTATGGCACGCTCAAACCAGGTGAAGCAAATTATCAAAGATATTGTGCTGGTAAGGTGGTCAATACTACTAAAGCGATCGCACAAGGAAAATTATTTGCCTTACCAATGGGCTATCCGGCGATGACACCAGGAAATAGTCTTGTCCACGGCTACTTACTTTCGTTGACGAATTTAGATGTCTTGAACGCTCTGGACGAGTTGGAAGATTACCACCCCGCCCGAGCCGCGTCAGAAAATCTTTACAATAGAAAACAAATTGAGACGTATAACCCACAAGGCAATTCGCTTGGTTGGGCTTGGATTTACATAATGACACAAGAGCTAGCGCTTCAATTAGGAGGCGTCCACCTACCTGACGGTTGGTGGAGTGGCTCTGAAATTTATGATGTATAGATTATGAATTATGAAATTTTAAAAAAATAATTCATAATTCATAAGTTTAGTTTATATCGTATTCAATATTTAGGTCGTGCTCGACATCATGCGATTGAGGTTCCACCTGATTCACTGGATTTTCACCAGAGGATTTTGCTGTTTTCGGAATTGGGATCACCGGGTTATTTATGGCAACCATGAGCGGTGAACTGACAACAGCAGGAGTGGGCATTGCTGATTGTGCCTGTTGTATTGGTTGGTTTTGAGCCATTTGAGGCAGCCTTGATTCGCCGCCGAGTAAACCAGACAATGCACCAATGACGCAAGCAGCAACAGCAGCGCCTCCACCGAACCATACTAGCCTAGAACGACGGCGCAAACGCGCCATCACCTGCTCAACTGTTTCTTCTAATGACTCTTGTGGTTCCGGTACTGGAAGAGTCCGTAGACCTTGCCGTAGCTTTAACAGTCGGGCATACAAACGCTGAACTGTCGGATCGTCTGCAAGCCATTGTTCAACTTGCTTGCGTTCAGCAGCCGTCACCTCACCATCGAGGTAAGCACTCAATAACTCGAAGCGATCGCGCTTCACCATATCCATAGCAGCACCCGTTGATTCATTGGTATGCTTTGCCGAACCATCTGGCAAATCTTTATGATCTTGCAATTGGGAACGGTCATCAAACTGAGAATCAGTAGTCATCTTAACATTATTACCAATTCCTACACGGGTAAACACAGCGGACAAGCATGAGAACTTAATCAATTCTTCTCCTGTTGGCAGAAGCACTCTGTAATTTCTTTAATATTCTTAATGAATTATCATATCTGCCATTGACCAAACGAGGGAAACTGTTCATTAGGAATCTAGATAAGTTTGCAACTGAGATTGCAATCTCGCTCTTGCTCTGGCTATTCTCGACTTGACTGTTCCCAAAGAAACACCAGTGATTTCAGCAATTTCTTCATATGCCAATCCCTCGATTTCTCTAAGAACAATTGTAGTACGGAACACCTCTGGCAAATCAGCGATCGCCTCCCGCAATTGCTCGTAAAACTCTCTAGTGGTCAGTTCTTCCTCAGGTCCGGGAGTATCTCCAGCAATTTCCCAATCCATTTCGCCATCGTCTACCGCACGGGGAGCATCCAGTGACAAGGGACTAACAACCCGCTTGCGCTTGCGCAACTCATCGTAAAATAAATTGGTAGCGATGCGGCTTAACCAACCCCGGAATTTGGCGGGTTCTTGTAATCGGTTAATATTCCGATACACGCGAATCCAAACCTCTTGAGCCAAATCAGCTCTGTCAGGCCAATCAGGAGCCAGATGGTATAGAACTCTATCAACCTGGGATTGATAACGGCGCAATAATTCGGCAAATGCCACACGATCAGGGCGTAGTCCTGCTTGACAACGCAAAATTAGGTCGTGGTTTGAGATTTTGTCAACTTGCACCGAAACTTCTGGAAGTCTCGTATCAACCGTTGACCAGGATACAGTAATCGATTGACTCATAGATCGTACTGGCTGTAAATCATCCCTATCTATTAGACCTGCTAATGAGCAGGAAGTTCCTTTATTGAGTGACGGATTTATGACTGGAACACTAGGGTATACTAACGAGTGGTAGATACCCGGCGGCACAAACAACTCCTTCGGTGAGTTTTTTGCATAGAAACTTGCCTCCTTCACCCTTGAGTCATTACGTAATCGGGACACGGCAATGTTACTTATACTTGTGCAATATTAAGAACTGACCATCTACCCTTGACATATTTAAGTTACGCAATAAAGACAAAGATACAAGCAGGCATTGGCTCCCCACTACTGCTTCATAAAACTTTATTCCCGTGGCAACGTTACTACGAGGTTTGGTGCTGTTTCAGCTTCTTGTGGGTAAATTTTGTTATTTGTATTTGTTTGCTCGCTGACCTGAACTTGCAAAAACAGATTTAAGGAAAAAGTAATCGTAATCGCTAGTAATAGTTTTTCCAACATGGTTTTTCTCTCCCCCACACCAATAATGATTGATTGCTACATTTAGTGAAGAGTTCCTTGCTTTTCAAGGTTTCTCACCTAGACTTTTTCATCGTCATTGCAGTAGCGCAATCTCCATAGCCCTAGTTTGCCTGCGACTATTGACAAATTCATGAGGGAACTGATAAGTATTTATGAATTTTTAGTGACCGAAGCATGAGAGTATCAGTTCAACTATCCTTAACTCATCCCCCGACTATGAAACTGTTCCCTAGTTCAATTTCATAAAAAGCCGGGGGGAAATCGAAGTCCTTAGTCATTAGTTCTTAGTCCTTAGTACGTTTTTCATGATTTTTCGTTACTTTTCGTACCTTAGACTGATGACCAATGACTAAGGACGCTTGTCGGCGAGCGACGATTCATCCCCGCTTTAGAAGAGACGGGGCTTTCTCGCCGTCTTTCCGGTAAATGCTATTAATATTGCAAGCTAATTTTGACTAAGAAGAATTCAGGAGTCAAAACCCGAGAGTAGAAACTCACAATGACAAAGGCTTGCGATGGAAAGTAGGATGTATTGACACTCCCCTGGCTGTTAAGATTTCGCTCCGCTCATCTTAACTAAAAGCCAGGGGATTCTACACTCTAGGTCGCAACTTGCTCTACCAGGCTTGCGCCAAGAAGAGTAGCGGTTCCAACTCCTGTAGCGTTACTTCGGGATTGCCCATCCCTAGCTTTTGCAAGATTGAGAATATTTATTGCTGCATTGGTATCTCTTTGGATTTCGCATCCACAGTTACACTTATGGGTACGAGTTGACAGAGATTTTTTGACAATTGCACCGCAATCCGAACACTTTTGAGATGTCATTCTAGGATTGACTGCTACAACTGTAGTATTGAACTTACGAGCAAAATATTCTAACCAACAACGAAATAGAGTCCAAGCCACATCATTGATGGACTTGGCTAGACGATGATTTTTTACCATGCCTTTCACATTTAAATCTTCATAGGCGACTAAGGCGTTAGCCTTGCATACGCAACGCGCAAGTCTTTTCGCGTGTTCACTACGTTGCCTACTTACTCTTAAATGCTTCTTTGCATATCTTCGTCTCGCTTTCCGTCTGTTGTTTTTTCCTTTTTCTTTCTTATATATTTGACGTTGAGCGTGTTTGATGGCTTTTTCAGCTTTCCTCAAAAACCTGGGATTTTCCTGATGATGTCCGCTGGAATCAGAGTAGAAAAACTCAAGCCCTACATCAAGACCTAACTCACCATCACCTGTTCTGTGTTCACTTTTCACTTCAACATCAACTGCAAATTGACAATAGTAGCCATCCGCTTTACGAACTAATCGAACTCGTTTAATGGACTTAACAGGATAGGTGTGAATATCCCATTTTCCTAACAATTTGACTTCCCCAATACTTTTTTTATCAGTAAAGGTGATACATCGTTTTGTAGGGTGCAATGCCCATCCTGATGTCTTATACTCAACCGAACGGTTATCTTTCTGGAATCGAGGGAATCCTTTTTTACCTGGCTTTTTAGATTTACAGTTTTCGTAGAATCTATCAATGGCACTCCATGCTCTTTCAGTCGCAGCCGTGCCTTGCCATTGAATTTAATTCTTGTACAAATTTAAACTCTTTCCGCAGTGCTGTAGAGTAATTATTTAGCGCTATTGTGTTGATTTTGGCTTCTCGTGGTGCGTCCATCCAGAACCTAATTGCTTTATTTCTGATAAATTGAGTAGTTCTAATGGCTTCATCGATAGCTTGATACTGTTGTCGCTTGCCCTTAACTTTGTACTCTAATACCAACACTGCGCCCTTCACCTCCTTGGTTTGCTTAACTGAAGTTATGTTATCATGAATGTAATAACTTTGGGGGACAATATGAAAGTTAAAAGATTAAATTGCAGAATCACTGATCGCAGATATTATAAGTTAGTCTTATTATCTGCCCAACTAGACAGGACTATTAGCAGTCTTGTTGATGAATGGATTGATTCTTTACCTGAGCCACAAAAAGAAAACACCACAGTAGGCTAAAGCCTACGGAGCGCGGCTTTCATCCCCGGCTTAAAAGCGCGGGGTTTTCAGCCAGCCGTCTTTATAAAAAAGAGCATTCCTCACACCATAGCCCTCACGCGTCATTTGGATGGCGCACTATTAGTAGAGCCGCTTTCTGCTTTAGGGTAGAGTAAGCTAGGGTAAGCTGATAGCTAAATGGAAGATCTGGGTCTGCTGGAGAGAGACGATGGCGATAGTAAGAAACGACTCATTAACGCGTGTAGTGATGTTGCTCTGTTTTGGTACAGCAATCTTATCTCTGGCTGTTCATTGGCGCATGAAGACTATGACCCCTCATACCCAGTTAGGAACAGCAGGTGGAAACGTTTTATCTGGGCAAGCTTGGGCAGCAGAAAAACCAGGGCAAGTGACGCAGGAAAAAAGACACAATGCAATTGCGTATCATATATCAAGTTTGCTCTCAGGTCAAGGTTCCGGTCAACAGAAATTATCTCAAAGCGTGGCATCTGGAAAGAATCAATTGATAGTTGATTTGAGCGATCGCCGTGTTTACGTTCAACGTGGGGATCTCGTTATAGCAAGTTACCCAATTGCTGTGGGTAAGAAAGGTTGGGAAACGCCCACTGGTTCTTTCCAAGTTATGTATAGGCAACTCAATCCTACCTGGCGTCACCCGATTACTGGCAAAATATTTGCGTCGGGTCCTGATAGTCCTTTAGGAGACCGATGGATTGGTTTTTGGTCAGATGGACGCAATCAAATTGGCTTTCATGGCACACCAGATGATGAAGTCATAGGGAGTGCAATATCCCACGGTTGCTTGCGGATGCGTAATCCTGATGTCCGCCTGCTTTACAAGCAGGTGAGTTTGGGGACACCAGTGGAAGTACGTCAGTAAAGTAATGACCAATGACTAATGACTAATGACTAATGACAAAGATGTAGAGACGCGACGCCACAGCCGGCACGAGGGAGACCAACGCCCAACGGGAGAGCCAGTTCCCTGGGCGTGGGAAACCCGCCTATGTCCTGAGTCCTTACGGACACGCTGCGCACATGAAGGAGCCTGCGCTTTGCGCTTACGGACACGCTGTCTCCTGCGGAGAGGCTGAGTCCAGAGGACTCGCTTCGCGAACGCCAACGCGAACAGGACGCTTACTCACCAGTCACCTGGGCGTGGGAGACCCTTTCGGCAGTCGCCCCTTCGGGGTTCGTCAGTCGCTCATGGGGGAAACCCCCAAGACCGCGCTGACTCACCTGCTGCGGGAAACCCTACCAAGAGCGCTGCCTCACTGCATGGCTAGCGCTCCTCCTGCATAGGGCTGGGTCGCCATGGCGCGTCTCTACAATGACTAATGACTAATGACTAATGACTAATGACTAATGACTAATGACTAATGACTAATGACCAATGACTGCTCAATACTCTGATTTTTGCTCAAAATGGGGTGCGTATGCTTGGAGTAAGGTACTGACTTGGCGCAGAATTTCATTGCCAGTGTTTTTAGTTCCGACAGGCGTTCTATCATCATTTGGTCGGTGTAGGTTACGGGCGATCGCCTCGCCAACTTGCTGGGCAATCAATTTCTCAAGTTCTGCCCTTGCGCGTTGGCGCTGGTAGTTGGCACCTTCTTCTGTAGTAGCATATAGAGGTGGTAGGCGGTTGAGGGCGTAAGCGGCAATATCTCCAACATCCAGAGAACTTTCGCTAGTCGCTTCAATTTCCGCTACACGAGATATTGCTTCTGTCAGTACCAACTCTTCCATAACGTTGATAAATTGTTTGCGTGGTACCGCCACCACATCCCCACTCAACAGCGACACCATCAGCCGATCCAACGCTTTGTACTCCTCTATTGAGAGTTCACTAGCGCTATCACAGATTCGCCCGACTTCTGCTTCCATTGCTGGTGTAAGATAACCATCCTGGAGAGCCTGATCCACGATTTTTTCAATACTCATAACGCTCATTATCTTTCAGCTATCCAAGCAAGGTGGGTACGGTACCAATCAATCCTATTTATTTTGCCCAGTCATGAGCCAATAATACGCATAATACGCAAAAAGTTATTATTTTACTCCTTGATTTCGCCAGGGTACTGGGTCAACAGATTTGCCATTGACATAAAGCCCCCAGTGTAAATGCGGACCCGTGGATGCGCCTGTTGAACCGATTGCGCCAATTAATTCACCGGGTTTAACAAAATCACCTTCTTTAACATTAATACGGCTCAGATGCATAAAAATACTTGCCACTCCTTGCCCGTGGTCAATGCCAACAACATTACCGTGAACCCGAAATCCTTGAGATACCTTGCCTACCAAAGCAACCCGTCCAGCCGCTGGAGCAACAACAGGCGAACCCGCACCACCAGCATAGTCAATACCGCGATGATAGTAATCATCCGCGAATTTTCCATTATAGTACCTACGTACACCATAAATTGTACTGACACGTCCTTTATTCGGTGCGATAAAAGGACCATCCCAAAATTTTTCTGGTGTTTTTACCGCCTTAAACTCTGTTGCACGCTTGAGTTCATACTCTGTGGCTTGTACCCCAGCTTTTCCTGGCGGTAGATTAATGCGCTGTACGGGGAATTTACGATTTCGTACTTGTACTGACAAGTTCTGCACTTGACCTTCGCCTGCAATCGTAAGAGTTCTGGTTCCAGCTTTTTCCAAAGGCGTTGTTGGGATCAAAGCCCGGTACTGTCGTGGTGCTATTTCATATGCTGGGTAAGTCTCCGAACCATTAGTAACTGTGACATTGCTACCATTAGCTGGATTATCTAAACTGACTACAACTGATATGGTATCGCCAAGTTGGGGAGTTGCTGGATTGACTTGTACTTCTAAGGCTTTTGCGGGTGCTGCCAAAGCTCCGGGTAGCGCAAATATCCCAAGTACGACAGTGGTTGCACGTACGTTGGTTTTGAAAGCTGTCACGCTTAAACCCAGTAACTTTTTCCCAGAACTTCTAGCGTAATATTCGATCGTCATAGAGATAGAGGAGCTACTAAAAATCTTCTTCTTTTGAAAGACAGATAAAAGTATAGTTTGAGTTTCCTAAATTTACTGTTGTTGAAACAGTATTGAAATCATATGCTACCAAAATATCATGTCAATTTTACGGATGTGGTAGTTAAAAGCCGATTACTCAAATTCACCGAAGCTACAATTCTGATACCTTAAAACCACTGATTCTAAGTTTAGTCCACCCCATACTAATAGCGTTGGCAACTGTAACCAACTGACTTCCACACTAATGAAAAACTTTGTATGCTGAAGGTTAATAGATTTTTATAGTACTTTTATAAGCTTGTGCAGGAAGATTTTAGGCTAATAGTTGATTTAGTTTCAGTTTTCGCCGTAGCCGCCTGTGGTGGACTTATGGCGGCGCTTTTGCGACAACCCGTTTTACTGGGGTATCTCATTGGTGGGATGGTCGTAGGACCAGCCGGACTAGGACTCATTAAAGAATTGATTCAAGTAGAAACTTTGGCTCAGTTCGGAGTCGCCTTTTTATTATTTGCCTTGGGAGTTGAGTTTTCCTTTACAGAACTTAAAAAAGTCCAGGCGATCGCTCTTGGAGGAGGAGGGCTACAAATTGCCCTGACGATTCTAGTTACAGTTTTGGTATGTGGACTCACAGGAGCTTGGGCATATCTTCCTGCTAAAGGAGTATTTTTAGGAGGAATTTTGTCTTTGTCTTCCACAGCAGTTGTCCTCAAGTGTTTGATGGAGCGTAATGAAACAGAAACGCCCCACGGACAGGTGATGCTGGGAATTTTGGTCGTGCAGGATTTAGCGCTGGGACTGATGATTGCGGTTCTGCCAGCTCTTCACCAACCAGCAGAATCACTAGTCATAGCAGTGCTGTTGGCGCTGTTGCGGATTGGTTTATTTGCTGCTGGTGCAGTCGCCGCAGGCATTTGGCTGATACCTCCTTTGTTGCGACTGCTAGCCCGTACTGAAAGCCGAGAATTATTTTTATTAGGCGTGGTGGCGCTGTGTTTAGGTATTGCCCTACTGACAGAGTATATGGGGCTTTCTATTGAAATGGGGGCGTTTGTCGCTGGTTTGATGATTTCAGAGGTGGAATACGCCGACCAAACTTTAACATATGTAGAGCCACTGCGAGATATTTTTGCCAGTTTATTTTTTGCCTCTATTGGGATGTTAATTGACCCAGTGTTTTTGTGGAACAACCTGGAATTAATTCTAGGACTGGTGACACTGGTGTTTGTTGGTAAATTTTTGATTATTACGCCACTGGTGAAATTGTTTCGCTACCCGTTGAAAACAGCGTTAATTGTTGGGTTGGGACTAGCTCAGATTGGAGAATTTTCCTTTGTTCTTGCCAGTGAAGGACAGGCGCTGGGACTGGTTTCCCGACGAGTCTATTCACTGATTTTGGGAACAACAGCAGTAACATTGGTGCTTACCCCTTTTGTGCTGCGTTTAGTACCAATTTTATTTGACTGGGTAGAATCAATACCTTGGTTAAAGCCCTATTTAAGCGGGGAAGGTCAGCCGTTGGCGGTTGGTGACGAACTACCGACGAAAAACCATGTGGTTGTTTGCGGTTATGGACGAGTGGGACGAAATTTGGTGAAGTTGCTACAGCAGCACAATTTGCCTGTGGTGGTGATTGACCAGGCAGAAAGTCGAATTCAGCAGTTGCGAGAAGCTAGGGTTCCATATGTCTATGGTAATTGCGTGAGTTTTCACGTTTTGGACACTGCGGGAGTGAACACCGCACGGGGAATGGCGATCGCACTTCCTGACCCCATGAGTACACGTCTTTGCCTGAAACGCGCTTTGGAATTGTCTCCTAATTTGGATGTCGTTGTTCGCGCTACCAATGATAAAAGTATTGAGGTGCTTTATCAACTTGGGGCGCGGGAAGTTGTGCAACCAGAGTTTGAAGCGAGTTTAGAAATGGTGGCTTACATATTAACTGACTTGGGTTTCAATACTGCTGTGGTGCAGCGAGAAATGCAGGAAATCCGCAATCGTCATTATTTGGATTTGCGACCAGAACAATCAGCGTCTGAGGTTTCCCGCGATTTGCAACAAGCAACTCAAGACCTCAACAAGCGTTGGTATCCCTTACCATCTGGTTCACCTCTGGTCGGTATGACCTTAGACGAAGCGGATATGCGCTACTTAACAGGGGCGAGTTTGATGGCAATTCGTCGCGAAGGAGGTGAAGAAATAGATTATCCTCCGGCTGAGACTACCTTAAAAGAGGGCGATCGCCTTTTGGTTGTTGGTTCTGATGATGAATTGGCGGCTTTGGATGAATTCGCTAAAGGTCAAGCTGCTGTTCCCGGAGAAAATAGCGCTTGTCAATGGGTAACTATCTCAGCCGACAGTCCAGTTGTTGGGAAAACTCTTGCAGATTTGGACATCCGTAGCCAATATGGGGTTATGGTGCAGGCGATACGACGAGATAGCAAATTTATCCGCTTTCCCGATCTTAGCAAGGACTTACAAGTCCACGACCAAGTTTTATTGTGCGGTAGCTTGGTTTCTCTCAATCAACTTGTACAGTTGCTTGTCCCAGGAACCGAAATACCGCTCTCTATCCCAGTGGTGAAAGCAGGCGAAGCAGAAGCACTCAAAGAGTTTTTACCGATGGATACTGTGCTGGATTAGGTAAAGAAAGAAGACAGAAGAATAAAGATAGAAGAAAATCTTTATTCTTGATTCTTGATTCGTATATATGCAATGGCTTGCTTCCAAACAGTCGTCTGCTGGCTGTTTTCATCCACAAGACACACACATTGTGCGTCTTGCCATATAACTTTCCCAGTCAATGTGTCGCCAGTTAGCAGTTTTAACTGAATTGTCGCTGCTTGTTGAATCAGGTTTTGTATTTGCCGAATGCTAGGCAGTGAGGTGTCAAATTCCGTAATCATACTTATTAGTTATTAGTCATTAGTTATTACTCATTGATTTAGTCGTAACTCACAACTGACAAAGCACAATACACTAATGACATAGAAACTTAAATATACTTCATCTATTTTGGCAATGGCAATCGAATTTACTAAGTATCACGGTCTGGGCAATGATTTCATCTTGATTGACAATCGCTCGTCATCAACGCCCGTGATCACTCCCGAACAAGCAGTTAAGTTGTGCGATCGCCACTTTGGTATCGGTGCTGATGGTGTTATTTTTGGCTTGCCTGGCGAAAACGGTACTGATTATACCATGCGGATTTTCAATTCCGATGGTTCAGAACCAGAAATGTGTGGTAATGGCATTCGCTGTCTCGCTGCTTTTTTAGCTGATTTAGAAGGTGACGCCAAAAAGAGCGACCAATATCGCATTCATACGCTAGCTGGTGTGATTACACCCCAACTTATGCCGGATGGTCAAGTTAAGGTAGATATGGGTATCCCCAAGCTACTCGCTGGTGAAATTCCTACCACTATACGCCCAGCAAACGAAAAAGTGATTAATCAACCGCTAGAGGTAGCAGGGAAAACTTGGGATGTCACCTGTGTCAGTATGGGGAATCCTCACTGTATTACCTTTGTAGATGACGTTGCAGCAATTCCTCTGGAAATCATTGGTCCTGAGTTTGAGCATCACCCAGCTTTTCCGCAAAGGATAAATACAGAATTTATTCAAGTGGTGCGTCCTGATTACGTAAAAATGCGGGTATGGGAACGAGGGGCTGGTATTACTTTAGCTTGTGGAACTGGTGCGTGTGCGTCGTTAGTCGCGGGTGTATTGACAGGGAAGTGCGAGCGGAAAGCTACCGTTGAGCTTCCGGGAGGACCTTTGCAAATTGAATGGTTAGAAATTGACCAGCGAGTTTACATGACAGGACCAGCTGAGCTAGTGTTCAGTGGCAAAATTGAATAAAGGCTCTTGTGGGGTGGGCATATTGCCCGCCTATAATATGGAAAAGACGGGCGAGACGCCCGTCTCAAAAAAGGATTAAGGCTCAATACTTACGCTTGCTTCCGGAAGCGCCGACGCAGACCTACGCCGAAGCCAAGCGCCGTGAGTGAACCCACAATGGTGATAGGTTCGGGAACAGGTTCTAAGTTGGCGTCGCGTATCTGTAGGGCAGAGGAGACATTATAGTCGTTTACATCCACAACCCCAAGAGCTAGAGTGTAATTTCCAGGAGCAGAGAAAGTAAAACTCTTGCTTAAAAACCCTGTTTGAGTGTTATATGGGTTAGAGGGATTAGATGCAGCATTTGGGAAAGCCAAGGCGTTAAAGTTAACAACTTCATTGGTGTCTGCATTTCTGACAAAGAAGAAGGCATAGTCATCAAAGGGAAAAGCTTCTGCTGTTTCATTAGTCAGGAAGTTATAGCTAAAGCGGAAGACATCACCAGCTTGAGCGGCAATTGTATTTCTGATTGCAGATCCTTCAAATGCTATGCCAGAACGATCTAAAAAATTCTCGGCTACGCCTAAGAAATTTTGTAATGCTGGGGTTTGTAGCGCTTCTGTTGCTGGATTACCTGAAAAATTGAATAATGTATCAGATTGAGGACGATCATCATTTAGCAAAGCGTTATTAGAAAGATTAGCCTGACCTACACCAGGGGTTGTAACATCACCCGAAACCTGCCAACCACTGAAATTGACTTGAGCAGCAAAAGAAGGGAAAGCAACTGTAGCTAAACCACCAAAACTAGCAAAACTAACAACAATTGTCTTGAGAGCGCAACGTTTGATGAAATGAGAAATCGTCATAAAGTTATTACCTTTGTTACTGGGTGAAATTTTGTAGGAGAAATACAACTGAGAGATGTTCAGCCAACCTCATGGTTTTTCTTAAGAAAGAACAACAGAGGAGAAACTGTAGATCGCACAATTGTTAGAGCCTTCTAAACTCAAGTAACCCTAGGTAGTTGCACTCGTATAATTGGGATTGACTGGCTTTGAAATAGCTACGTGAGGAAAGATTGCGTCTGCGCTAGCTTCAAAGCCACTAATGGTTTGCCTGTATCCCTGATACGGATAAAAATGAGGTTGTTACTGTGTCATTTACTGTATCACAGTATTTCTGAGGCTAAATGTATATACTATAACTTGATGAGTTAGACAACACTTACCCTCAGAAACGTTATTAAAAATTCGCCCGCTTAAACTAAGAAGTTGGCAGAGATATTCAAGTCTTCAGTAGATACTCCTAGAACAGTAGCAAGCAATGTGGAAGGAGCGCGACCAGCTGAACCATCAGGGTCAATCAAGACGTTCGTATTGTTGTTTTGAGAACTAAAGCCTAAGTATCCTCCCGTAGTAGCGCTGTTGTAGTTTAAATTACTTAAACGAAGAGTGTCAAATAACTGCCCGAAGTCGAGAATGTCTACACCAGGTTGGAAGTTTTGGATGGTATCGCCTGCATCACGGATGCTGTTATATGCAAAGATGTTTCTGCCAGAACTACCGATAAGTGTGTCTGCCCCTTCAAAGCCGGTGATAATTTGGTTGGCACTACCGACTAAGGTATCAGCACCTGATGTGCCATTATTCAAATTAGGTGATAGATTGAAACGAGAAACGATGGGGTCATGGTCACTCAGCTGATCGGTAAACTCTGAGTTAATGTGAACTACATCATACCCACTCCGGCTGTTGAATAAATTGCCTGTCACCAAAATATGATCTAGCGCTTGAGCATTACCTTCAAAGTTATAAGTATATTGCTCGTTGATAGGTAGCGTCTCAATCAGGTTATTGAGTACAGGCTGTTCACCATTTACGTTCCCTTTAAGGATTTGTAATGCAGGGAAGAACTGAAATTCGTTAAAGTCACCTAGAACAGCAACATTGGCATTGGGATCTACTGCCAAAACTTGATCCACAAATGCGTTGACTATTGCAGCTTGGTTTTCACGCGCACTTTGACCCCCCTGGGTTGGCGGCTGGTTACTCCCGAAAAGAGTCTGACTTCCACCTCTGGAAGTGAAGTGGTTGCCAATAGCAAATACAGTTTGACCGTTAAAAATGAATTCGCCAACTAAAGGCTTGCGACTGCTATTGAAGGCAGGGTTGGTAGGGTCAACGAGACCGGGACTATCAGAAAGCTGGGGAAAATCGTTGACGTTGGTGACTGTAGTGTTAACAGTAGAGCCACCACCAGGACGATCTACAAAAGACACCCGGTTGGGATTGAAAATGAATCCCACTCGGATATTACCACCAGGTTCACCGCCATTAGTATTGTTAACGGGATCGATCTGGCGGAATTCATATCTAGGACCTCCAGCCGTAGCGATCGCATCAATTAACGTTTGGAAAGTTACGCTAGCATCTACTACACCATTGTTTGTTGGTCCAGTGTTATCCTGAATTTCTTCTAAACTGATGATGTCAGGGGACTTAAGATTGTTGACAATAGCATTGGCGAGGGCGTTAAATCTGGCTAGACCATCACCAGGATCAAGGTTTTCTACGTTGAAGGTTGCAAGCGTGAGCTGATTGCTATCAGAAGTTAGCGTAGTGACTTCTTTGGCTATTGAGCTCGGTGTCACAACAGTTGGTGCTGTTGTGGGAAGAACTTCGTAGCTACCAAAGTCATAGTTAACGACTCCGACAATTGTACTTAATTGAGTGCCAACATTCTCATTAGGGATCGAAGAGCCAGTGGGTAGAAAGGTGTCATCAATTTGAATGCGTTCTGGGTTAAAATCGCTGTTACGCAGTGCATTGCCAATATCAGTCGAGTTCTCGCCACTAATTGTGATCCCACCGCGAGAATTTCTTCCCGTCACTCCTGCACCATTGTCTGCTAAGACATAGAGTTCCCCAAACTGATTTCTCAGCCCAGATGTGACTGGGTTGTTGATTTGCACCTGCATTCCTTCTAAGCTTTCGTAGAAATCAATGCCTTCTTGAGATGGTTCAAATGGAGCGTTTTCTACATCGCTTGCCGCATCGTTATAAATGACTTGAGTCGGAATCGTCCGAACACCACTGCCTGGTGCAGCGCTAATCACCGTTGGAGCGGGCAGAGTATTGCCACTCGACAGTGTAGAGATTGATGGGCTGACAATTTGAGTGATGCTCAGGTTGGTAGCAGCACCGCCAGGACGGAATTCGTTTACCGTACCAGAAACCAACACCGAGTCTCCAATAGCTACTGTTGGTGCAGAGGAGGTGAAAACAAAAATACCTTCTGAGGTGGCATCATTGCTATCTGGGTTGGGATCTTCTAAGTAGAAACCATTGTTCCGCACGACTGTCACGATACCGGGGACGTTGGTTACACTTTGATTGTTGAGGGGTGAGATGTGCGCTGCACCTTGAATATCATGGATGCGGATAGCTCCAGGACCAATGTCGTTATCTGCAATAGTTACAGTTGCTGTGCTGGAACCAGCCAAGTCATAGTCAGCAGTATCAACCAGTGTTAGTGTTACTGTCTCATTCCCTTCTACTGTAGTATCATCAACAGGTGTAATGGTGATATCTACAAACGCTTGACCTAGTGCGATCGCGGCAGTGCCAGTTAAGTTAGGTGTGTAATCAGTACCATTTGTTGCCTGACCTGCACCTGTAGCAACGGTGTAATTAACAGATAAGGCTGCGCTGGTGTCACCCGTGCGTGTAATTCGGAAAATTCCTGGATCAGATCCTGCTTCTGCTGCTGCTGCATCTGTTGCTTGAATTGAGACAATTGTAACAGGTGATGGAGTCACTCCTCCTGGCGAAATACTAAAGTCATCGATTCCCAAACCGTGGTCATTTCCTGCGTCATTGGTGTCTTGCCAGCGAAGCCAAATTTCTTGATCTGGAGCAAGGTTCAGACCACTTAAAGTTGAAGACAAAGCAGTGCGATTTGCTGTTGTGTTGCCATCTAGGGCAGCAGTAGTTGCTGTCGCAACTGGACTTGTAAAGTCCAGCGCATCGAAATCCACATAGGTACCTGAATCTATACTTGTTGCGCCTATTAGATATTGAAAATCTAGTTTTTGAGGGGTAGTATTGCCACCATTACGCCACTGTTCACCCGTGTAGCCAATATTGAGGGAGGTGATGGTGCTGCTGGTATTGTTGACAAAACGACTTCCATAATAAATAGTACCTGTGGTGCCAGATGCCACAGATCCTAAAGCTCGCTCTGTGCTACCAGTAGTACCAAAGCTGTAGAGTGACCCTGTATTGCTTGAGCCATTATTTGCTGTGTAGGTTGGTCTGGTGGAGTACCAACCAGGAATAGTGGAATCATCATTCCATATATTGTTAGTGCCTGAATTGGCTAACGAATCAAAGTTTTGAGAATAAGGACTGTTCAGGTTAATTGCGGGCATGGAAGCTCCTCATTTACTCTAAAGATAAAAACGAAACGAATAGTTTCAGTCGAAAAAGTAAGGATGAAGTTAAGAACGACAATTTCGACTCGTCCGCCTGCTAGCTGTCGCTCAGCCAAAAGCGAGTCCTAATTTTTTATATGTATCTAAATTGACACATATTAATTAGGGACACTAGGAGAAGGTTGTTACTAGCTATTAAAATTTCTCTACTAAATTTGGACGAGGGTAGATGTGAATGTAGATGCTTAACCTTACCCTGGCCATTTTAAATCCACTGTTTTTTGATTCCCTGGGACAAGGTGTATATTACTACATTTTTTAGCGTGGATTTTGCGGTCATTAACTAATCTAATGATGGAATTTTGATGTTGTTGAGCAGGTAGATTGCACTGTTGTTTGGCTTTAGAGAAGTATGAAGTTGCTCTCTATAGCATTACTTATAAATTACTCTAATAAAATACAATGTCAAATTAATTTCACTTTTATCAAGTGGATTCCGTGTTATTACTTATTTCCTAGACTATCATCATAATTGGTGAAGATAAAAGCAAAGTTAAGTTCACTTTAAGAGTCATCTGGAGGAAAACTTTAACGCCCAAAGTATAAGGTAGAAGTTCATTAGCAGTGTAGGGGCGTAATGCGTTACGCCCCTACACTGCTAAATTTGGGTTAGTTAGCGAGCAATAGAAAAAAGTAAGCTTTTCCCCAGCTTCTACCACTACTATTTAGATGAAGCAAGTCGCCGATAGTAAGTAAGTTTTGACCAAAACTAAGGTTTGGTTTTGACGCTGACAGGACCATAGACAGAAGTCTGACACGCCAAGCGGTAGTTTTCCGGCTTTCTCTTAAGCATCACCTTTTCTACTTCTGTCCGGGTAGAAAGGTTTTCCAGCCCTTCAACAATTTCCACAATGCAGGTGCCACATTGACCGGAACCCCCACAGTTAGCCAGTTTTGCCAGCATTTTGTAAATGGGGATGCGGTTTTCTAAAGCTTTTAGCCTTAAGTTAGCACCATATGCTGCTACAACTTCCTGATTCTCGTTGACAAAATTGATTGTACTCATGATGCAATTCCTTGTGTTATTCAACGTTTTGTATTACAACACAGGTGCTAGTTACGCTACATATTCTAGAAAGCTTGTTATGTTTAAGCTTACATTTATTTTTTACTTTTGCGTTCAGGAAAACATTAAGGATTTATGGCAGGGTAAAGAAATGCTTGAGTAGCACGCGCACAGAAGAGATTACAACTCTTGCACTGATTCAATGTTTTTGAGATTAAACCACAGATGGACACAGATGGACACCGATAAATATCGGTGTCCATCTGTTTCTAAATATCAATTAATCATACTTTTGCAAGAAGTCTATTGAGTTTGTGAAAGCCTAGGCGCGAAGAATGGTATAATCACCTAAACTTGTGATGAGTGGGTAATTAAACAATAAGCTCATAACTAGAGATAATTTCCTACTCATTAGAGGCTGCGTTTAGCCACTCTTGCATTGCTGGTAATGCAAAGACAGCTTCAGCATATTCTTTGCAGATTGCATCTAGTTGAACACCATATGTTACAAACCGGGAAACAACAGGTGCATACATCGCATCTGCAATCGTAAATTTGCCAAACAACATATTACCACTTGTGCCAAAGTTTTGACGGCATTCTCTCCAGATTGCAGTAATTCGGTCAATATCTTTTTGGACTTCCGGAGTCATTCCCTTTCCAGGAAATCTAGCACGGCAGTTCATAGGCATATTTTGCCGCAAACTCTGAAAGCCTGAGTGCATTTCAGCGCTGATAGAACGGGCTACAGCTCGTGCAGCTTTATCTTCAGGTAACCAGTATATGTTGGAAAATTCTTCAGCTAGATACTCGAAAATAGCAAGAGAATCCCATATCGTTAGATTGTCGTGCAATAGTACAGGCACTTTTCCTGATGGTGAGTATTGCCTAATTTGTGAAGAGGATTCTGGTGTGTAAAGAGCGATGCGAATTTCGTTGAAATTCAATCCGAATTGCTTCATTGCCAACCAAGGACGCAGTGACCATGATGAGTAATTCTTGTTGCCAATCACGAGAATAAGCTGTGTCATATTAATCTACCTCTACCACTAATGTGACTACACAGAATAAGAAGCAATATCGCCAAAATTTTTTGCAGCAATCTCTATCTTCGATAACGCTGTTCAACCCATGCAAGGATATCAGCTTCAGAACCAGAGGAGAAATATCCCCCTGTCTGAGGGTCGTAAGCTTCCCAATAGGTGTTACCGAAGCGATCGCGTTTTTGCCAAACTTGCAATTCTTCAGGACTTGTTAGCGCATAAATGAATTTTTGCCAAACTTTATACAGCCATGAGAAAGAGAACGAGGTTTGCCAGTTCGCTTTTGTTTGTGCGTTTTGACTAATAGCAATGCAGGAGTTGTCTGACTTCAAATTGATACCTTTCATCACAGCAGCCTTAATATTTGTATTGCAACCATGACGGTAACAACTTTTGTGTTGGTATTCAAAACATGACGTGCATAGCTTCTATAAATGGCATTTATAAATGACTTAGGGGTAGGGGTGAAAGAAAGTGGAGGAAGTGGGGGAAGATAGGGAAGAAAATACTCCCTCTACTCCCCATACTCTCAAGGTACGACACTTGGATTACAATAAGTACTACATTGAACTCCCGGATTTGCCATGAAACTTTCCCAGCTTCTAGCCGCTGTTGCAGTGGCAGATAATGGTAACTTCAGTGAAGCAGCCTTGGAATTGAACCTGTCTCAGCCAGCTGTAAGTCATGCGATCGCCACACTTGAAGAGGAACTGGGCGTACAGTTGTTTGTTAGAGGTCGGCATGGTGCAGTACTGACACCAGCAGGAGAAAAAATTGTTCCTTATGCCCGTTTGGCGCTGCAAAATATAGAAACAATGCGAAAGGAAGCAGATTTGCACAAAAGTTTACACGGTGGAAGCGTGCGAATAGCTTCTTTTCGTAGCGTGGCAACCCACATTTTACCAGAAGTGATTGCTGATTTTCGTTCCCGTTATCCTGAAATTACTGTCAGCATAGCGGAACGACTTAGCTATATTGAAGTTGAGCAAGCTCTTCGTGATGGGCAAGCTGATATTGGGTTTACTTATTTACCAACATCTGCAGAATTTGAGGCTTGGGAACTGCTACGTGATGAATATATTGTTCTCTTACCTCCAAACACAAAAATCAGTAATGACCAAATTACATGGGAAGATATAGCCGCTTATCCCTTGGTTTTGCTACCTTGTTTACCTTGTGGTCTTGCACTACATAATCATCTCAAGGCTAAAGCACCGCCGATGTGTACTAATTCCTCTATTGTAGAAGATTCAACAATCGTCACTATGGTTTTAAAAGGATTGGGGGCTGCAATTATAGCACGTCTAGCGGCTGAACCTGTTCCAAAAGAAGTGCAGGTATATACTTTGCCAGTCCCCTTTGAAAGAGTGATTGCTGTAGCGATTTTGGCAGATGCTTTACACACTCCTGCAGTCTTCGCGTTTTTGGAAACTCTCAAAAAGTACGCTAAAGCAACTACCAACATATGCAATTTATCAAGCCAGTTTGTCTCCACGACAAGGAAAAAATAGAAGCGTTTCTGCGCCGTCATCCTTTTTTGCATTTGTATGAGCTTGGAGATTTAGATGACTTTTTTTGGTCATATACTATCTGGTACGCCTTTCAGGATAGTGACAGTATCCGCCAAATCGTACTGTTGTACCTTGGTGCTGAACTTCCTGTTTTACTAGGTTTGACTGAAGGTTCTGGAGAAGAGATGAGTGAGTTGCTGCACTCTATCTCACATCTTCTGCCAAAGCGGTTTTACGCCCATTTAAATAGTAAAACAGTAGAAATTTTTGCCAAAAACTACCAAATCCAATCTCATGGAATTTATAACAAAATGGGTTTAACCAATCTCTTGTATTTAAATTCATATTTAAACAAAGTAGATACATCTTGTGTACAACAGATATCTCAATCAGATTTGCAGGAGCTAAAGGCGCTGTATCATGTGAGCTATCCAGGCAACTGGTTTGACGCAAGAATGCTGGAAACAGGGCATTATTATGGTGTTCGTCAAGGAGCGGTATTGGTAAGTGTGGGTGGTGTGCATGTATATTCACCACAATATAAAGTTGCTGCACTAGGCAATGTCACAACACACCCAGATTTTCGTAAACAAGGTTTGGCAACAAAGGTTTGTGCAAAATTGTGCCAGTCATTATTAGACAACGTGGATTATGTTGGTTTGAATGTCAAAGCTGACAATACAGGTGCAATATCCAGTTATCAAAGATTGGGATTTGAAAAAATTGCTGTTTACGGAGAGTATACGCTTAAGTTGAAATAGCTTAGGCAGTTTATCAAAAGTTTTCTCAGAAAAATCTTAAGTATTGTAGGGTGGGCAGTGCTTACCGTATTTTCCGAGAACATCCGGGTTTTGCTAAGCACTGCCCACCTTACGTGCCGTTCAAAAATCTGCGGAGGAGTCCTATACTTTATCAAAACTTTTCTCAGACACTCACCTTCTTACAGCGCTTTTAAAAGGATAAACTTTAAACCACATGGTAGGGACACAGCATTGCTCATTGGTGTCAACAATCATGTTCAACCCTTTATTCCACGTTGATTTACCCCACCCCCAACCCCTCCCCTTGTTAAGGGGAGGGGAGGTGCCTCGTTCCCAGCCTCAGGCTGGGAATGCCTACTGGCACAGGCTCTGCCTGCCTTACTTGTGGCAGAGCCGCTTAAACTGCATTTCCTGCTTATACCGTTTCTGCGTGAAGCTGCAATGTATTTTACCCCCCGGCTAACGCCGTCCCCCCGATTCTTGGGGGGACTACAGGGGGGTTTTATAAGGCGCACCTTTTGCTCATTGGTGTCAACAATCATGTTCAACCCTTTATTCCACGTTGATTTACCCCACACGCCAGTCGCCTACGGAGGGAAACCCTCCTGCAGCGCTGGCTCCCCTTAATCCCCTCCCCGCAAGCTCGGGGAGGGGAGGTGCCTCGTTCCCAGCCTGAGGCTGGGAATGCCTACTGGCACAGGCTCTGCCTGCCTTACTTGCGACAGAGCCGCTTAAACTGCATTTCCAGGTTCTACCTGGAAACGAGATTTTACAGAGGTTTTGGCTTAAGCTTATTTGTAGAGACGCTTTCATTCAGCGCGTCTCTACATTGTGTTCCTGATAAGGGTTCTGGTTTTATCACCAACCGTATTGGGCTACAAAGGGAACGCTCTTTCATTTTGCACTAGGAATGCCGTCGCACATATGCCTGTCACTCTCATCCTCAGGGGGATTGGTATTGAAATACTCGCGGATAAAATCGCACCCTTCCCTGAGTAAATAATCAAAATCCCACCGCCACAGTCTCACCGTGTAGTCACGACTTGCAGTTGCCAGCATCTTGCCATTGGGGCTAAAGCTGACGCCATTAACCGAGTCTGTATGCCCAGTCAGGGTTTTGATTTGTTTGCCGGTGCTGGTGTCCCACAGTTTCACCGTGTAGTCATAACTAGCAGAAGCGAGCATCTTGCCATTGGGGCTGAAGCTGACGCCCAAAACCGAGTTTGTATGCCCAGTGAGGGTTTTGATTTGTTTGCCAGTGCTGGTGTCCCACAGTTTCACCGTCTTGTCACTACTTGCAGTTGCCAGCATCTTGCTATCTGGGCTGAAGCTGACGCCCAAAACCGCGTTTGTATGCCCAGTGAGGGTTTTGATTTGTTTGCCAGTGCTGGTGTCCCACAGTTTCACCGTCTTATCACTACTAGCAGTTGCCAGCATCTTGCCATTGGGGCTGAAGCTGACGCCATAAACCCAGTTTGTATGCCCACTCAGGGTTTTGATTTGTTTGCCGGTGCTGGTGTCCCACAGTTTCACCGTCTTGTCACCACTGGCCGTTGCCAGCATCTTGCCATCCGGGCTGAAGCTGACGCCCCAAACCGAGTTTGTATGCCCAGTGAGGGTTTTGATTTGTTTGCCGGTGCTGGTGTCCCACAGTTTCACCGTGTTGTCAGCACTGCCAGAAGCCAGCATCTTGCCATCCGGGCTGAAGCTGACGACGCCCCAAACCCACTCTGTATGCCCAGTGAAGGTTTTGATTTGTTTGCCGGTGCTGGTGTCCCACAGTTTCACCGTGTTGTCAGCACTACCAGAAGCCAGCATCTTGCCATTGGGGCTGAAGCTGACGCCAATAACCTCGTCTGTATGCCCAGTGAGGGTTTTGATTTGTTTGCCGGTGCTGGTGTCCCACAGTTTCACCGTGTTGTCAGCACTACCAGAAGCCAGCATCTTGCCATTGGGGCTGAAGCTGACGCCATTAACCGAGTTTGTATGCCCAGTGAGGGTTTTGATTTGTTTGCCGGTGCTGGTGTCCCACAGTCTTACCGTGTTGTCATTACTAGCAGTTGCCAGCATCTTGCTATCTGGGCTGAAGCTGACGCCAATAACCGAGTTTGTATGCCCAGTGAGGGTTTTGATTTGTTTGCCGGTGCTGGTGTCCCACAGTTTCACCGTGTTGTCATGACTTGCAGTTGCCAGCATCTTGGTATTGGGGCTGAAGTTGACGCCCAAAACCGAGTGTGTATGCCCAGTGAGGGTTTTGATTTGTTTGCCGGTGCTGGTGTCCCACAGTTTCACCGTGTTGTCATAACTAGCAGTTGCCAGCATCTTGCCATTGGGGCTGAAGCTGACGCCATTAACCCGGCTTGTATGCCCCTTAAGGGTTTTGATTTGTTTGCCGGTGCTGGTGTCCCACAGTCTTACCGTGTTGTCAGCACTAGCAGTTGCCAGCATCTTGCCATCCGGGCTGAAGCTGACGTCAATAACCGAGTTTGCGTGTCCTCCCAAGGTGTTTGGCGCTGCGACGTTGTGAACTGTATGCATTAATCCTAGTTCCACCTGCGTCCGGGTATTTGCCTCTACCGAGGGTGTACGTTGCATTTGTACAACAGCCTTTAAACTTGTTTTTAAGGCTTCTCGCCCATTTGAGTTTAAAAGCGCATCTGAAGTATTAGTAAGAGAATTAATTTGATTAATTGCCGCACTCCACCAGCCCACGCCAGCAACCCCTGCCAAACTTAGAGCTACCACAGAGAAGCTACCTAGTCCGATAATTGTCAGCTGCCGTCTGCGATCGCGCTGCTGCTTCTCTCTATCCCGTTGTTGTGTACTAACCCTAATAAAATCTCGTTCCTCCTGCGTCATTTCATCCGCGCGTTTGTGCAGCCAATCTTCCGCCACAGTGAGTGGCACACCTCGCAACAACGCCCCAGAGTCATGGTTGCTATTTTTCCATTCACGTAATGCTACCTTCAGCCGTTCCTGCCAAACCCAAAACTGACGGTTAGCATTTATCCACTCGCGCAGGGTTCCCCATTCCCGAATCAGCGCTTCATGCACCACCTCTACCGTATCTTCCTGTTCATGGCGTCCCGTCACAACCAAACGTGCTTGATATCCTGCTAAATAACTCACCAATCCCCAATTATCTTGCCCAACTTCCGCACGGGTTGCTAGCCGCCGAGTATCCTCTGTCCCCTCCCCTGGACGCACTAATTGCAGAAAAATTCGCTGTGTTTGCTTCTGTTCTGCCTCACTGAGTTGTTGATAAATCTGTTCAGCATGATTGGCGATCGCTTTTTTGACACCGCCAATTTCATCGTAGGCTTGGTGAGTTAACACGCGGTGAACCTGCTTCTCCCACAGTCGGGTGAGGGCAAATTCCAACAATGGCAAGTTACCAGGTTCTTGCCCCACATCATCGAGAATTCGTTGAGTCAGTCCATCCTCTAGTTGTACTTCCAGCTTTTGTGCCGGTTGCTGAATTGCCGCTTGTAGTTCCTCCTGATTCATGGAACTCAGCAGTTGGGGTGTAAACTCGTGCAATGCATCCCGAAGCGGACGGTAGGAAAGCACATAGCCGTAAAAGTCAGCCCGTAAAGTGAAAACCAGTGTTAAACTTTTCTGGTGAATAGCTTCGAGCAACGTATTAGCAAAGCGTTCCTGTTCTTCCTTCACCTGACAAAGAGTGTAGAGTTCCTCAAACTGATCTGCAAACAGCAACAGACGTTTATCCGGGTTGCGTTCTATAATGCGAGACACCACCTGCTGCAAGGTGACTTTGCCTTGTTGCATATCTGCTGCTAGTCCACCGGCTTCCCGCAGTTGTTGAGTGTCACCCATTTTCGGTTCTAATTGACTCACTAATGCAGAAGCAAGCTGATAAAACGGTTGGTTCCCAGGACGGAAAGATTCTATCAACCAACTTCCCTCTTCCCGCAACTGTGAAATCAGCCCCGCTAACACTACAGAAGATTTGCCACTCCCACTAGGACCAATCACTGCTATCAAGGGCTGTTTGTGAACCGCTTGAACTAAGCCATTCACAAAGGTTTCTCTTCCAAAAAAGAACGCTGCATCTTCCTCCCCAAATGCAGACAATCCTTGGTAAGGGTTGGGGGGAATAACTTCCGTTTCTGGCTGTGTGGTGACAGTGATTAACTCTTTTTTTCTCAGTACCGGAGTTTCCTGCTCCACAAAAGTTACCATTTGAGAGCAGCCAAGCTCATAGGCAAACTCCACACCTTCCCCAGCAGCCATTGCATCGTAAAACGCTACAGCAAAGGCAACGGCTGCTTTATCCCCAACCGTCTGATTCATGCCAATCACATAGTTGACGTGTTGGCTAATTGCCGAAGCTTGCACTTCTGAGTAACAAGCGTTTAAAAGGACACAATCGACTCCTTTGGTGACAAACAGCTTAAACATACTCGCCAATGCATCTGCCCGGATCAATGCTGCCTGTCCTGTCTCATCTTCCAGGACAATACCATCCTTTCCAGCACCGTGTCCGCACAAGTGTACAATCTGGGGCTGATAATCGAGGATTGCTCGGTAAAAGTCTCGTGAACGAACTGCCCATTTCTGCTCTAGGTTGAACTGCTCTCGTTTGTTTGCCCGTCGTAATCCCTCATCAATTTCCCGTACCTCTTCATCCAGTCGTAGCCTTGAGGTATTGGTAGGATTCGCTGCCAGAATCAAAATTGTTTTGACATGCATGTTGTTATTTATAAAAGAGTCTAAAATAAGTTTTGTATATTTATTCTTGACAAAATTAGTATAATCTGATCAAAAAATAACATCAGCGAGCAACTGACCTTATAAGTATCATTTGACGCTGCATATGCTGAGATATTCCGGAATTATCTCCCAATAAGGTCAGCCCCTGAGTCCTTACGGACACGCTCCGCGAACGGGGAAGTCAAAAGTCAAAAGTCACGCATTCAAAAGTAAGAACCCCATAACTGAAGTTGGGGGCTTGAGTCAGCGGACGCCGTAGACGCTTGCGCCTACTCGATGAAATACATTTTTTCTTTTTCCATAACCGCGCGTTGGGGGCTTGTACCTTTTTCTTTCTGGTCAAGTAAAGAGAACTTTTTTACATATTTTTATAGACGCAACTAAAGTTGACTTATGCAGAAATTAGGTGAGTCGCAGCAGTATTGTCTCTTATTTTCACAGAAAAGCGAATAAAGTATACGTAAAAAATCATACAAAACAACTATCTTTAGCTAGTTGTTATCATTCCCAATAATGCGTCAAATGATAGATAGAGCCTCTTCTACCTTTTGACAGATGACTGTTATTTAGTATGATTTCGCCTTTGCAAAATCCACTCCCGCAGTCTGAGTACACAACGAACCGAGTCGTTGTCTACTTTTACAGCAGCAGATTATGCTTATGGACTCCAATTATGTTTTTACGCCTGACAGAGGCTATCTCACTTCACCGTAAAGGACTCCTGCATGGAATAGAATTTTTTATTTTTCCTGCTGATTTGAACCCTTGGGTTTTTTCAACAGATTTAATTCATGAAGCCAAAAACTCCCGACGAACTAAAGTAGCTAGCTTAGAGAGTGCGATATCAGCCAACGCCTGTTGAGGGGTGCATTCTAATTTTTTGCTCTCAACGAGAAAGAGTGTTCCTATTAAGTTTTCTCAGCAGAATTAAGTCAGCGATCGCGTACTTTTTTCAAAACCTTTACGATCGCTCAGGTAGTAGTGCCATAAAATTCTGGCAGCAACGGCACGCCAAGGACGCCAGTTGTCTGCAATTGCTGCCAGTTCTTCTGGTGTTGGACGTAGCGTCAATCGCTTGAGTTTTTGGGTGGCGATCGCCAGTCCTAAATCACCTTTGGGAAAAACATCAGGGCGTAGCAGCGCCATCAGTAAGTATATATCGACTGTCCAATCTCCAATACCTTTGATGCGCTTTAGCTCAGTCCGGATAGTTGTTTCGTCCATTGTCTCTAGGTTCGTGAGGTCAAGCTGACCGCTTGTGATTGCGATCGCCAATGCACGACTGTACACAATCTTTTGCCGACTAAACCCAATTGTCTTCAATTGAACATCATCCAGAGTCAGAAAATTTTCTGGCGTCAGCGGTACCGCCACTGCACACAGACGGTTAAATACAGCCTTTGCAGCAGCTAAGGATACTTGTTGTTCCAAAATGATACGCAGGAGTGTTGGGAAACCCGCTTCTCTTTCCCACAAAGGCGGAGGTCCGAAAGTTTGTAAAATTTGAGCAAAATCGCTGTCGCGATTGGCTAGTTCCATCAAAGCATAAGTAAGAGTTTCTTGTGTGAGTGATTCTGACATCAACATAGACACAACAATAGAAAATTCGACTTTCAGGCTACCTTATAATTAGCAAGCTAATCAAATTCGTTTTTAACTGTGGTCATACTGCGTCCCTTTGTTGATAAACAGACAATACTGAATTTTGCCAAGCGTTACCCAGAGTTAGATGTTGCTTCAATAGAAACTTGTTTGGCTTTTCTACATACCACGGCTGATGTTTATCAAGCCTTAGACGTTCATTTTGCCCGCTACGGTCTTTCGCGGGGGAAATTTACTTTGTTGATGCAATTGTATTTGACGGACGAGAAAGGGCTAACACCTTCTGAATGTGCTCAACGAGCCGATGTGACTAAAGCAACAATCACAGGACTCCTTGACGGACTTGAACGAGATGGATTGGTAAGACGCCTTCCTGACGTAACAGATAGGCGAATGCTGCGCTTGCAATTAACAGACAAAGGACGGGACTTGCTTTCTCAAATGCTTCCAGACCATTTTTGCCGCACCACTGACTTGATGGGGAATCTCACTGACAGCGAAAAAAAGACACTCATCAAGCTTTTAAACAAAGTACGCACTGGAACCTCAGCAATGCTTGACCCCTAAATAAAATGCTTGTGGATGATTGCTACCTAGTGTAAGCTATTCGTTAGTAGCCTAACTATAAGCTACCTAATTAAAATTTGGAAAAACTAATATGAACAAGCTAAGCGTCAAGCAAAAAAACTGGTTGCTGGCTTCTCATGTCGCCTTTGGAGGAATTTGGTTTGGTACTGCTTTATGCATGATTGCTATTGCTTTAAGCAACCGAAACACTCCCAACGGTGATGAACTGTACGCTATCAACTCAGTCATGAAGCTACTGGATGACTTTGTCATCATCCCCTCTGCCACCTTATCGCTGATAACAGGTGGATTGCTTTGCTGGCTTACGATTTGGGGATTTTTCAAACACTACTGGGTGATCGTCAAGTGGATAGCAACTGTAGCACTCATTGTCACTGGCACCATTTGGCTTGGTCCTTGGACAAATGCAATAACTGCCATCTCTGCAGCAGAAAGGATACAAGCACTGCAAAATCCGCTGTATGTATTTGACCAGAACGGAGTACTTGTGGGTGCTATTATTCAGACCTCATGCGTTTTAGCAATCATTGGCATTTCAGTCTTAAAGCCTTGGGGAAGGCGAAACATTAAAAAGCAGGAGAAACAGCCAGTTGCTTCTAGTAGCTAGTACAGCGCCGCAGAAATAACTAGGCAGTTAAAAATGACCAAAAAGCTGATTTTATAACCATTATTCTTGTGGGATGGGCATCTTGCCCGTCCGTTTGACTTCTTGTGCCAAAAGTTTTTCTTTGCGTTCAATTCCCCAGTGATAGCCGCCAAGAGTGCCATCAGTTCGCAAGACACGGTGACACGGTACGATGAGTGCTGCCGGATTGGAACCACAAGCAGTACCTACAGCGCGAACTGCGTGAGGTTTACCAATTTCACGGGCGATATCAGCATAGGTGCGCGTTTCCCCATAGGGAATTTTCTGCAAAGCCTGCCAAACTTGTTTTTGAAATGCTGTCCCGCGTATATCAAGCGGCAAATCGAGGTGTAGCTCGTCTCCTGTGATGAAATTGAGGATTGTTTGTAGCCAGTCTCGGTGTAAGTTGTCATCACGTAGGATTTGCGCTTGATTGAATTCATTGAGAAGAATACGTTCGAGTTCATCTACTTCATCACCTAATTTAACGGCACAGATTCCTTTCTCGGTTATTGCCACAAGCAAATATCCTAGAGAACATGGAACGATGGTATAGGTAATATGCATTCCCTTACCACTGCACCGATAAGTTTTTGGTGTCATTCCAAGTTGCTTGGATGCTTTTTCATACACTCGGCTACTCGATCCATATCCCGTGTCGTAAAGCGCATGAGCAATTTCTTCCCCTTGTTGAAGACGCTGCTTAAAGCGATCGCTACGAAGTGCATTTGCATATTGAAACGGCGATAAGCCAATGACTCGCTTGAATTCCCTTTGCAAGTAGCTGGGACTTATCCCAAAGTGAGAGGCTAGTTCTGATAGGGTTGGGATGCGAGCAACTTGTTCTTCAATGTATCGACAGACTGCCAAGATTTTAGCCTTGGTCAAATTTGGCGCTGTTTCATATTGTGGCTGGCACCGCTTACAAGGTCGAAAACCTGCAGTTTCAGCCTCTTGTGGTGACACAAAGAAACAAACTTGTTTTCTATTTGGTCTTCGACTAGAACAAGTCGGTCGGCAGTAGATGCCTGTAGAACGGACACCGTAAAAAAGCTTTCCTTCAAAACTGGGGTTTCGATTGAGAATTGCTTCCCACAGGGTTTCCTCTGTGATTGGAGTCTGTCGTAATTCCATCGATACCTAAACGCTGCTCCTTATACACTGGTCAGTTTATTCTTTCTCTAAGTAAGACCAGATTAAGGGCATCAACACGCTACATTCTACCCGATTATTGCGATCAATATTTCAGCTTTTATCCAGTCTATGGCTAGAACCTTTTATTTTGTCAACAGTTAGAATTAACGCTTTTCAGTAACAATATTTACAATTTCTGTTAGTATATCATTAGGTTCAGTAGGTTTAATCAAGTAGGATTGAAACCCAGCTTTGAGAGCAAGGTCGCGACCTTCTTCTGAATCCATAGCTGTTAGAGCAATAGCCGGAATCTGATTTTGTGGAGAATTGAGTGTTCGGACTTTACGAATTAACGAATATCCATCCACTTCCGGCATTGCAATGTCAATAATTAAAACATCTGGTACAGATTGTTTGATGACCTCAATCGCTTCCAACGCACATGTTGCCGTCATTGTTTGAACACCGTAGCTTTCAAGAATAAACGTAGTTAAGACAAGGCTGTCAGCATCATCATCTACTACAACTATCCGTAAACCATCTAAGGTTTGAATATTACTTATATCGTCATTATGATGACAATTTTTGGAAGTATTTGACACGATAAGATTAGCCTCCTTGGTTGCACGCTCAATTACGGAGGAAGTCCTGCTGGGAGCTAGCTGGTAACTAGCTGCCTAGTGGGCATATTTAAGTTCTACTTGTTCATGAAATTCCGCTTATCTAACTTTAGTATTATTTCCTTTGAAAGTCATCAACTTCTCAATCAACTTACGTCTTTTGGACTCAAGATTTGTCAAGCAAAAACCGAGAGCAAGCAAAATTCTCTATAAAAATATAAAGAAAGCAACTATCTACCGAAGGAAAATTTGCTTAATTAGGCTAGATATACACAAATAATCTAGATTCTTTTCCAAAAAAAATACGCTAAAGACGCAAATAAAGCTTCGCGTCCTTAGCGTCTTTGCGGTTCGTTCTCTAATAAGTTGGCACCGATGGGTCGATTTCCTTACTCCAAGCAAGAATACCACCCTTCACATTCGTGCCATCAACTCCCGCTTCCTTGAGAATACCGAGGGCTTTTGCAGAACGCATACCCGATTTACAATGGGCAATTAGGCGATGACCATTGACCAACTCCTTCACCTTAAGGACGCCTTCACCGTTTTCAATATCCGATAACGGTATCAAGACTGCACCAGGAATTTGGGCAATTTCGTACTCGTGCGGGTTGCGGACATCTAGCAGCACAAAATCATCTGTACCACTATCGAGCAATTGCTTCAACTCCTGCACTGTGATTTCTGACATTTCCATCTGCTGTTTCTCCTCTTGTGCTTTGGCTTGTGGGATACCGCAGAATTGTTCGTAGTCTATCAACTTTTCAATCACAGGGCGGACTGGGTTAGGACGCAGCTTCAACTCTCGGAACTTCATATTGAGAGCATCATACAGTAGCAGGCGTCCACTCAAAGTGTTACCCTGTCCGATAATGATTTTGACAGTTTCCGTTGCCTGGAGAGTGCCAATAATACCGCACAGCACACCCAGCACCCCACCTTCCGCACAGGAGGGAACCATTCCTGGTGGTGGTGGTTCGGGGTAAAGATCACGATAGTTTGGTCCACCCTCGTAGTTAAATACTGTGGCTTGCCCTTCAAAACGGAAAATCGAACCGTAGACGTTGGGCTTGTTCAGCAACACGCAAGCATCGTTGACTAGATAACGAGTGGGGAAGTTATCGGTACCATCCACTACGATATCATAAGGTCTAATAATGTCGAGGGCATTTTCCGAAGTCAGGCGAGTTTCGTACAAATCAACCTGGCAATGCGGATTAATCTCTAGAATGCGATTCTTTGCAGATTCAATCTTAGGTTTACCCACCCAAGATGTACCGTGAATGACTTGACGTTGCAAGTTGGAAGTATCGACAACATCGAAATCAACAATACCGATGCGTCCGATACCCGCCGCCGCCAGATACAGAAGCAGAGGTGAACCTAGACCACCCGTACCGATACACAGCACACTGGCAGCTTTTAGGCGTTTTTGTCCCTCCAAGCCCACTTCCGGCAAAATTAGGTGGCGGGAGTAACGTTCGTAATCATCTTTGGTTAACTGGATTTCATCCAGATTAGGATTGAGCATAGCAGTTTGATGAGGAAGAGCGGATTTTTAATCCTACCGAAAAACAATACCCTTTGTGTCTTTTTGTATGACTTGTTCTTAACCTAACTTTTCAATTGCTTCTTGCTGAAACTGGTGGCTATCATCCAAAGTCCAACTTTTCATGTCACTAGCTTTGCCATTCTGTACCGAAACAATGATGTAAGAGTATTCCTGCCAAGCAAGCTTTTGGTCATATTCTGAAGGAATCGCTGGATGGTCAGTATGAGAGTGATAAATGCCGATGATATTTAGTTTGCGATCGCGTGCCTCTTTCTGTGCCTGCAACATGACTTGAGGTGCGATCGCATACCTTTGCCTTTTACTGTAATCTAATGTGTCATCTCCTGGAAGCTCTGCCGCTGTTTCTGCGTTCCAGGCATTTTCTGTTGGCATCACTTCTACCAGAGTTTTGCCCTCGCTTGTCAGATTGCCTAGTATTATACCACAGCACTCTTCTGGATAGGTAGTTTCGGCGTGGGTGTAGATGGTTTGCAGGTGTTTTGGGAGGAGTTGGAGAACCATGAAGAATTTTTAACCGCAGATGGACGCCGAAGTAGATGGACGCAGATAAAATTATAAATCTGGGACGATACGTTGAAATTCTACCTTTGGATTGCGAAAGTTGATTAATAGGCATCTAAGTGAACTTATGCAGGAAACGCAGAAATCACTGACCAGCCGCTTATAGTATCTACGCATTAAATAACCTCGTGCGTTAGCTGCTTGCTTAAGAGTCGGAAAGCTAAAAAAAATTTAGTTTGCTAAACTTTTATGTACGAACCTTAATGTAATGAGTGTATCCCGCTCAATAGAACTGTTTTTCTTATGTGTCGATTAGTTGGCTACCTTGGCAATAGCATCCAATTAGATGAGTTGCTTTATAAGCAGGAGCATTCCCTGTACAACCAAAGTTACAACCCTCTTGAATTAAAGTCAGGAGTCGTTTGTGCAGACGGGAGCGGTGTAGGCTGGTATGATGAAGCGGGTAAACCATTCATTTACCGGAACACTATCCCGATGTGGAACGATCCGAACCTGAAAGAGTTGAGCCAGTACGTACAATCTCGTTGTGCGGTAGGCTATGTCCGACTCACTGGAACGGGTGAATCGCTCGATATTAGCAACTGTCAGCCATTTCGCAGTGGCAACCTGTTGTTTGTGCATAATGGCGAGATCACAAACTTTCAACAAACACTCTATAGACCGATACGTGACTGCCTTTCTGATTCCACATACCGTCTCATTAAGGGCATGACTGACTCTGAACACATCTTTGCCCTGCTGGTGGAAATGTGGCAGTCGTCTCCAAACAGCACCCTGTTGTCAGCCTTACGTGCCACACTACAAAAATTGACGCACCTGGCTAAAGAACACGACACCAGCTTTAGTGCCAATGTCATTGTCAGTGATGGTCAAGCAATCGCGGCAAGTCGGTATGCCTACGGCATACAAGCCCCTACTCTTTATTGGTCTTGCGATGATGCAAACCACCCGACCCGAGTTACTATTGCCTCTGAACCGTTATCCGACCAAAATTGGACACCTTTCCCCGACCAAAGTACCCTGTTTGTTCAATCAGAGTCATTACAGCCAACAACTTCTTTGATCATGTCTGAGCTTCCGTATTTTTAAGCGAGTCTTTTCTGACCTTCGGCTTTTATTAGCTCTGCGTCAAATGGTACACTTTGTTCGTGCTCACGCTTAATCTATGTCCTATGTGAATTTCAGGGTGTAGCTCCTCAAGTTTAAGCTACCGTTAATCTTCCTGCTTACCGCTGATGGATATTGTAATTTCAATGCTCCTCTGGAATTGTCCTAGGTAAGAATAGACACTTTACCAGTTTCAATATCGTAACAAGCACCAACGATTTTTAGTTGACCTTTGCGGATGAGTTTAGCCAAAATCGTTGAGCTTTCCTGTAATTTTTCTGCCTGATATTGAATGTTGGCTATAACTGCATTCTCTTGGATGTCGCCTGTTCTCAACTTGACTCTTTCTAAGGCTGGTTTAATGCCCTCAACAATCAAGCTAATTCTGCCAGGAGCAGGCTGTTCCTCAAGTGCCTCCGTAACCGCACCACATTTTCTATGACCCAGAACCACAATCAGTTGGCAACCTAATATGGCTGTAGAATATTCTAGGCTACCTATAGCCATGTCATTTACGACATTACCAGCAACTCGCACGACAAATAAATCCCCAAGCCCCTGGTCGAAGACAATTTCTGCAGGTACTCTAGAATCTGCACAACCAAATATTGACGCAAAAGGATATTGACCTTTAGCAACTAATCGCAGGCGTTCTAACGATTGGTCGGGATATTTTCGCTTTTGATGTACAAATCGTTGATTCCCATCGAGTAATCGTTCTAAAGCGTCTTTAGGACTGATGCGATTGGGGTTTGCTGGACTTGCATCAGCAACTGCGGCTTGTAGAGCAACAGCTTGCTGTTTTTGCCAAAGAAGGCTACCGCCAATCGCAAAGCCTCCCACACCTGCAAACTTCATGGCAGTATACACACTCAGGGGAACCCCCGCAACGCACTGCCTCAAAAAATCACGACGCCCTACAAATCCATTTATTCGACTCATCAGTCTATCTCAGTTAACGGAATCCAGCTATCAACCAAACGGTTGTCAGCTGGAACATATCAAACTGTGCAACGATGCAAGAGTGAGCAACTACACGGTTTTTGATAATTTAATTTTGTCTTTTCATTTTCACTTTCTGTTTGCCCCCTCAATACTCGCTTCGTCTACCCTGATCTCGTTAGTGGGCTTTACCTGCTCCCAGGTACAGTTCGCCTACTTTGGGATCATTCAACAATTCCAAACCGGGACCTGAGATTGCATCGCGTCCAGACTCTAGGACGTATCCTCGATGAGCCATTTCCAAAGCTTTACGGGCGTTTTGCTCTACTAGCACAATCGCCGTACCACTTTGGTTAATTTGTTTTATCTGCTCAAAAACTTGTGTTACTAGGATAGGAGACAAAGCCGCTGAAGGTTCATCTAAAAGCAGTAAGCTGGGTTCCAACATCAAAGCTTTGCCCATTGCTAACATTTGGCGTTCACCACCTGAGAGGGTTCCAGCGCGTTGCTGACGGCGATCGCCAAGCTTGGGGAACATAGTATATATTTTATCTTTGAGTGGTTTCAGGGGAACATTGCGCACGAAAGCGCCCATTTCTAAATTTTCTTCTACGCTGAGGGAGGGGAAGACATTGGCAATTTGCGGTATGTAGCACATTCCCCGCTGAACAATTTGATTCGACTTTAGCCCAGTGATATTCTCGTCTTTGAAGGTAATTGAGCCTGTATGTGGGGTTAAAAGCCCAAAAATGGTTTTCGCTAAGGTAGATTTACCAGCACCATTAGGACCAATCACTGTTACCAATTCCCCGCGTTCCACCCGGAAATTCACACCTTGCAGAATATCCACGTCTTTAATGTATCCAGCGTGGACGTTTTTCACTTCTAGGAGGGGAGACGAATGAGTGAGCGAATCAGACATAATGTTCTTTATTATAAATTCAAAATATAGTTCCTTTAAAATACAGTCATTTTGCTCAAAATTAAACGATATAACTATATACCAAGACAAACACAGCGCCAAAATGAAAAAACATAGGTAAAAAACCTATGTCTTAAGTTTAATGTCTTAAGTTTTATGTTAATGGCTACTGAATTTGAAATTAAGCAGCTTTTGTTTTCTTTCTACGGCTTACGGCAAAGTAGATTCCGAGTAAAGATACAGCTGCTAAGCTTGTAGGTTCTGGAACCTCACGTGGTTTGTCAGAGACAGTAATTTGACCGCTGACTGTCTCACCATTATCACCTGCCTCTCCAATGTATAAGTACAGTGGACTGCTTGTGGGAATGGGATTTTTGAGGTTAAACACAATTTTTCCGCCATCACCTAAACTGACGAATCCAGAAGCAGTTTCGTTAGCTATGGAGTTGCCATCAAAATTTTGCAGAGTGGCGAGTGAGTTGTCAACAATACCGCCAGTTACACCAAATAACTCTCCTGGATCGGCAGGAGAACGCTGGGTTCCTGGGGTGAAGAAAGTTCCGGAGGAAGTAAAATCGAAGACGTTTAACCCTGATAAGTTTTTGGCGTCTGTGGCATTGTCAACCAAGACGTTGCTAATCTTGATGGCATCGAAATCAAAACCGCTAAATTGCCCAGGTGCACCCGCTGTTCCATTGATATCGCTGATATCAATGGAAATGATATCGAAGCCAAGATTGGAGAGATCGGCACGGTAGACACCAGTCGTACCAGAACTACCACCAGTTAAGCCTTGTAGCTTTGTAAAATTGAGACCCAGTGTGCCCGCTGTAGCGCTGTAAGCAGACGTCAGGGTCATTGCTACAGTCGCCAGACTTAACGTTAAGATATTGCCTATCAGGGGTACGCTTAACCGTTGCATGAGTTTACCTACGTAGGACAGCTATATTTACGTATACATAACTGCACGTGCAATTTCCGAACAATAAATATTTAATGTTACTTTTTTAAATCTTTATCCAGTAGTATTACTGTAAAAACAGGCAAGATTTTATTTTTAAGATGCCTGTTTTTCAAGAATGTTAACCGTTTATACGACTTATCTACGGTGTTTTTTGTAAATCGGGTCGTTCTTCTGGGACGATCGCGCCTTCTACTGGACAAACTTGGATACATATACCACAGTCAATACAGGTGGCAAAGTCAATCCAGTACCAATCAGTTCCTTTGACGTTTTTGCTAGGACCAGGATGAATGCAAGCAACCGGACAGGCGTCTACGCAATCAGCGACACCTTCACAGACATCAGTAACAATCGTGTGCGGCATAGTTCCCCTCTACTTGGATCAAAATTGCTGTGTTTCTTCAGCTGTATCTAGCGTAGCAACAATACTGAGTCACTCGTCCAGCAGTCATTTGTTCTTGGTGTTTGACTCATGAGTGAAGGGTAAGCCGTTAAGAGCGATCGTCCGAAGGACGCGGCAACGCCTATCGCTCGGCAAAAATTGTTTTGGATGTACAAAAAGCTTCGTGGGCTAGAAACACAGTCATTATTGATTAAGGAGAGGGAGAACCACGCCGATTCCACATTCGTGCAATGGGCGCAATGCCTTGTGTAACTCTCAAAATTAAAGCAAGTGAAAATATTATCCCAATGAGGATTGCAGAATTTAGAAAAACAATTAATAGTAAATTTAAGTATTTTTGTCTAAAAACATCTATTTCAAGAGCAAATAGCTCTTAGCCACCTTTACTTAACCGAGGCTGTGATGGAGAAACCTGCTGATACCCAATTTCCAATTCACGACTTGCTGAAACGGCGCTGGAGTCCCTTGGCATTTTCCAGCCAACCTATTGAAAAAGAAACGCTTGAGAGTTTGCTAGAAGCAGCGAGTTGGGCTGCTTCTTCTTATAATGAGCAACCTTGGCACTTTATCGTTGCTACTAAAGATAATCCAGAGGAATTCAACCGTCTGTTGAGTTGTTTGGCAGAAGGAAATCAAGTGTGGGCGAAGAACGCTCCTGTTTTGATGATTTCAGTGGCGAAGCTTTACTTTGAGAAAAATGGTGTAGAAAACCGTCATGCATTTCACGATGTTGGAGCTGCTGCTAGCAATCTAGCAATTCAGGCGACTTCTTTAGGTCTGTTTATCCACCAAATGGCAGGATTTGACGTGGCTAAGGCGAAGGAGTTGTACAGCATTCCCCAGAGGTATGAGCCAGTAGCTGCGATCGCCATTGGGTATCCAGGCGATCCGGAAGCATTACCAGAACAATACCAACAGCGCCAGTTTTCTCCACGCCAACGTAAGCCCACACAGACGTTTGTATTTACTGGAGGTTGGGGACAAACTTCGCCTGTGGTTAAGAATTAGGGCTAGTTTGAAACATTGCCGAAAATAACGGAATTCGGCAATGTTATACCAGTAGTAACTCCATTGAATGCTATTGAAATCCAAGCTAAAAACCGTTCCTGATTGGCAGAAACGGTTAAGAGCAGAGTGACCTGTATTAATTGATTAAGTGCTTGGCTGAATAACTATCTCATCTGTAAGCTTTGTACAGATTTGGGAAGATTTTAACCGACAGCTTGTAACCCCTGTTTATCCAATAGACTTCTCTAGAAATTAGATTTTAGATCAAACAGCATAATGGTCTGAAATTTATTTTCCGAGAGGTCTAATACTTTTTTATGAGCAGCCGCTGTAGATAACCACAACGGCGAATGGATTACTCTTTGAGCGCTGCTGGTATGTCTTCTTCGATCGCTGCTGGTATGTCCTCTTCGATCGCTGCTGGTATGTCCTCTTCGATCGCTGCTGGTATGTCCTCTTCGATCGCTGCTGGTATGTCCTCTTCGATCGCCGATGGTATGTCCTCTTCAATCGCCGATGGTACATCCTCTTCGATCGCCGATGGTATGTCCTCTTCAATCGCCGATGGTACGTCCTCACCCACAACTTCTTCAGTAGTTTCAGTTGCTGCTGCTACAGGAATCGCACCTTGCTGCTTAGCTAACATCTGTTCCCGATACTTAGCAGCCATTTCCTCTGCCTTGTCATATACCAAATCGCGATTCTTAATCATGTCACCTGGTTCGGGTTCCAGCTGTTTGGTGGACAGGGAAATCCGACCACGTTCTGCATCCAAGTCAATGATCATGACTTTCACTTCGTCATTGACATTGAAGACACTATGAGGGGTATCTATATGCTCGTGGGAAATTTCTGAGATGTGGAGTAGACCACTGACGCCGCCAATATCGATAAAGGCACCATAGGGTTTGATACCGCGCACAGTACCAATCACTACCTCACCAACTTCTAAGCGGTTCATCTTGCGCTCAACCAGCGCCCGACGATGAGATAAAACAAGACGGTTACGCTCTTCGTCTACCTCTAAGAACTTCAAGGGCAGTTCTTCGCCTACCAATTCTTCTTTCGGTTTGCGGGTGCTGATATGGGAACCGGGAATAAACCCACGTAATCCTTCTATCCGCACCAAAGCTCCACCTCGATTGGTGGCAAAAACGCCAGAACGCACAGTTGCATCTTCTGCTTGCAACTGCCTGACGCGTTCCCAGGCTCTCATATACTCAATACGGCGAATCGATAGCGTCAGTTGACCATCTTCGTTTTCATCAGTGAGGATGAAAAATTCCCGCGTTTCGTTCGATTGTAATACTTCTTCCGGGGTATCTACCCGGTTGATGGACATTTCTTGTATAGGTATATATGCTGCTGTTTTAGCACCTATGTCAATCAGAGCGCCGCGTGGCTCTATACTGAAAACTGTACCTGGTACTATATCACCTGGGCTAAAATGATAATCGTACTTATCTAGCAGAGCGGCGAAATCGTCGTGTGTAAATCCAATTTCAGGAGCGGTTAATTTCTGATTGACCATGCTGATTGTTTCCCGGTTATTATTCTCCGTAAAGGTTATGCCTCCTCGCGATGTATATGCAAGAGCCGAATGGGCATTCCACACCTACATCCTTTTTCATACTAGCGCAGAAAAGCTGATCTGAACACAGAACCTTCCAGATCGTACATTCTACCATAAATTCTCTATTCTTTTATATTAGTCAATAGTTAATTATCAATAATTGCTGCATTCACTTTTCTTTTTAGGGTCAGGGCGCAAGGCGGTCTTGCGCCCCTACGTCCGGTGCGAGTTAACACCTCATCCCTGAAGGGAACTTGGTGACTTACTTCTCTTCTTTCCTTTCAATGCGAGGAGGTTCGCGGAAGGCGATCGCAAAGAAGAGAGTTCCTATTGCCAAAGTCAAAATTAAGATGTAAGCAACGCTTTCCATAGCTTTAATTCCTGCCGATTTACCCACCAGTATTAGTGTACCAAGCTACAGGAAAGAATGGTCTAGGGAATTAGGGGTTAGGGATTGGGGATTGGGGATTGTGGGGCCCCCTCTGGGGATAAGGGGTAATGGGGATTAGGGATTGGGGATTGGTTTCTTCCCCAGTACCCAGTACCCAGTACCCAGTCCCCAGTCGCTACGAGCTACTCCCTCTGATTAGACCATTCTTAACTTTTCGCTACAATGTTTAGAGAGCTTCCTTCCGGCGGGTTGACTTGTCACCCACTTTCTGGAACAGACCCCATTCAACTTGTTCTTCGAGATCCGCATCAACACCAGCAAACACATCTCGGTAGATTGTCCGAGACCCGTGCCAGATGTGACCAAAGAAGAACAGCAGCGCAAATACAGCGTGTCCAAAGGTAAACCAACCTCTGGGAGAGGTGCGGAATACACCATCAGAGTTCAAGGTTTCCCGGTCGAATTCAAAGATTTCGCCGCCTTGAGCCTTACGGGCATACTTCTTCACATCAGCTGGGTCTTTGAAAGTTTGACCATCCAAGTCGCCACCGTAGAAGCTAACGGTAACACCAGATTGCTCAAAGCTATTCTGTGATTCTGCCCGACGGAAAGGAATGTCAGCACGGACAATGCCATCTTTGTCGGTCAAAAGGACTGGGAAGGTTTCAAAGAAGTTCGGGAGACGACGTACTGCCAACTCGCGACCTTCAGCATCTGTGAACACCGCATGACCTTGCCAAGATTGGGCAATTCCATCACCCTTATCCATCGGACCTGTACGGAATAGACCGCCTTTAGCAGGGCTATTGCCGACGTAATCGTAGAACGCGAGTTTTTCCGGAATTTGTGACCAAGCTTCAGAAAGGCTTGCACCTTCACCAACGCTTGCTTGGACGCGGCGATCAATCTCTTGCTTGAAGTAACCCTGATCCCACTGATAGCGGGTAGGACCAAACAGTTCGATTGGGGTGGTAGCGTTACCGTACCACATGGTGCCAGCAACAACGAAGGCTGCGAAGAAGACAGCAGCAATACTGCTGGATAGTACAGTTTCGATGTTACCCATCCTCAAAGCTTTGTAGAGCCTTTCAGGTGGTCTAACTGTCAGGTGGAACAAACCAGCGATAATACCTACGACGCCAGCAGCAATATGGTGAGCGACGACACCACCCGGGTTAAACGGGTTAAAGCCATCTGGTCCCCACTCCGGTGCCACTGCTTGGACATGACCCGTTATGCCGTAGGCATCAGAAACCCACATTCCTGGTCCAAATAATCCGGTAAGGTGGAAAGCACCAAAACCAAAGCAGAGTAGACCAGATAAGAACAGGTGAATGCCAAACATTTTTGGCAAGTCAAGGGCGGGTTCACCAGTGCGGGGATCTTGGAACAATTCCAAATCCCAGTAAACCCAGTGCCAAACGGCAGCTAAGAAGAGCAAACCGGAAAGAACGATGTGAGCAGCTGCGACACCTTCAAATGACCAAAAACCGGGATCGGTTGATGGACCGCCAGTAACGTTCCAACCGCCCCAAGATTGGGTGACGCCTAAGCGTGCCATGAAGGGCAGCACGAACATGCCTTGACGCCACATCGGGTTGAGTACTGGGTCGCTGGGGTCATAAATGGCTAATTCGTACAAAGCCATCGAACCAGCCCAGCCTGCCACCAACGCTGTATGCATCAAGTGTACAGAAATTAGCCGCCCCGGGTCATTCAGAACAACTGTATGTACTCGGTACCAGGGTAGTCCCATCGACTACGGTCCTCCTCGATGATTTATGTTTACAAAGCAATTTTTCAGTTTTTGTTATTGCCACTGGAATTTATCCACAGCTTTGTCTTATGAGTCAGAGACTGTGGTTAATTTGGCAAGGCTTACTAAGCTACGGAACCATTATCCCGTAGAGTAACAATCGCCAAGCAAAAAATGAGAATGTTTAAAAAATTGTAACTTTTGATGGAGCTGTTTGCAAGCCTGTAAACATAAGGATTTACGTAGCTTGACAGTTTCTCAAGCTACGTAACCCAGGCGGTGTGGAGGAGTTGTGAGGTGGAGGTGCGCTTTAAAGTTCTTAACTGAGCCTTACACCCCTAGACTTAAACGACAGATTCAATGTTTTGCAGCTGGCATCTAGCTGATGCCGTTCCCAAGCGTTCAATAACCTGTTCAGCACTCATCAACCGCTTGAGTACGACTTGACCGATCGCTTGACCAGATTTATTGACTTGTACTTGTGTTGTAGGCTTCACTTCCACGGTTAAAACAACATCTTCAACCCGATAAAGCCACAGCACTTCGTTTTGTTCTACTAGACAGATATTCATTCGCTGAATGTCTGGTTGGCGTCGCCATGCGGTTATCTGCCAAAGTCCATCAGATGCCCACACTCTGCCAATTGTCCAACCCTCAGATAGAAAGAAGTATTTCACACTTTTCGTCTCGCTATTAGGCTTTCAATCTACTATTTTTGATTGTCGTGATAGTGTTAGTCGGTTACCCTGTCGCTAAGTATTTTTGCTTGTATTGAGATGCACAGCAGACAAATCCCTAATTTACACCTTTTCGGCTACGGGAAAAGCTTAACAAATCTTTGCACTGGAAAAGTGTAATTTTCAAACAAATTTAGACACTATTTATATGTTTAATTAAATAAAAAATTTTCCGTTATTCAGGAACATTAAACTCTATATCTTGGTCTAAAACTCTTTGTTTTTCCCGTAGGAGCGTGGGGCACACGGGAACGTCGCGCAGGCGTGATTTGCCCTCTTGGGCGATTGGTGAGTCCAGTGCTGCAGGAGGGTCTCCCTCCGCAGGCAACTGGCGAACCCGTAAGGGTGCAAACCTGTCGTCTAATGGCGAGTCAACGAACCAAGAATCCTCAAAGGCTTTAGCCCGAGGAGTGTCAAATTGTTAACTCTTAAGCCAATAAACTTAACAAAGAAAAAACTCAAGGCACACAAGACGACTAGAGGATTCTCCTAAATTTTGAATTCTTTTTCCGGCTTTTTGCCAAACATATAGTAAAATGTTTGACCACTAAGTTTAAAAATATCAATGTTATGACCAGGGTTTCCTTGTCCGCGAGACAGTGGAGTCAAATTACTAAATTTCTTTCTTTATTTTGTTTATGTTTGCTTTTGGTGGTGAGTTGCTCAAAAAGCCAACAGATCACGACAACATCATCTAGTTCAGCAAATACCTTAACAGGGAATGGTCGCATCACTATAGGTACAACGCTAAATCCCCGTACCCTTGATCCAGCTGATGCTTATGAATTGCAGTCGCTTGGGTTAGTGTACAACATGAGCGATCGCCTTTACACCTATGAACCAGGAAGCACTAAAGTTAAACCTCAGTTAGCCACGGCTTTTCCCAAAGTGAGTCAAGATGGTTTAACATACACAATTCCCGTACGCCAGGGAGTGGTCTTTCATGATGGAACTCCTTTTAACGCCGAAGCAATGGCGTTTAGTCTGGAACGGTTTATCAAAAACGGCGGGAAACCTTCTTTCTTACTAGCAGATGTGGTAGCTTCAGTCAAAGCGACTGGTGAGTATGAGTTAACGATACAACTGAAAAAACCGTTTGCGGCGTTCCCGTCGTTGCTAGCGTTTTCAGGCGTTTGTCCAGTTTCCCCCAAAGCTTATGAAATTGGTAAGGGGAAATTTAAGCCAAATATCTTTATTGGTACTGGTCCATATAAATTAGCGCGGTATGGCACAGATTCCTTACAATTTGATGTCTTTGATAAATACTGGGGAGAAAAACCAGCGAATATTGGCATTAATTTGCAATTTCTCACCAGTGGGGCTAATTTGTATAATTCCTTCCGTACGGGTGCAGTCGATGTCGCTTACCTATCTTTAGAACCAGACCAAATTCGCAGCTTAGAAGCAAGCGCTAAAAAAGGTGATTGGCAAGCGATTACAGCTCAAGGTAGTGTAGTCACTAACTTTGTTTTAAACCGGAATCAAAAACCTCTAGATAAACCAGAAGTTCGACAAGCCATAGCTGCAATGGTTGACCGTCCACTGATGAATCAGCGGGTGTTATTAGGTCAAGCGAGTCCCTTATACAGCATGGTACCGAAAACATTTGAGGTTTCCCAGCCATTATTTAAAGATAAATACGGCGATGGCAATGTAGACAAAGCCAAACAATTGTTAACGGCTGCTGGCTTCTCGAAAGAGAATCCGGTCAAGCTACAAATTTGGTATCCAGCCAGTTCCCCTATTCGCAGTTTAGCAGCACAAATACTAAAAGCTTATGCCGATAAATATATGGATGGAATGCTGCAATTTGAAGTCAACACTGTAGACGGTGCTACCTTCTATGGAGGTATCGCTAAGAGTTTTTATCCAACTGCTTTGCTAGATTGGTATCCAGATTTTTTGGATGCGGATAATTATATTCAACCGTTTTTGGGTTGCGATAAAGGGTCAGACGCCAAGGGATGCGAAGAGGGTGGTAGTCAGACACAAGGTTCGTTTTACTACAGCGAAACCATGAACAAGCTGATTGAAGACCAACGTAAGGAGCAAAACCCCCAAGTGCGGAACCAAATTTTTGCAAACATTCAAGCACAAATAGCCACCGATGTCCCTTATGTTCCTTTATGGCAAAACAAAGACTATGTATTTGCCCGTAACGGAGTCAGTGGCGTGCAACTTGACCCGACTCAAAATCTAATTTACAAAACAATCAAAAAATAGTCAAAAGTGAGTGCTTAGTGGTTAGTTGTTAGTGGTTAGTTAATAGAACAACCAACAACTAACAAATGTAGAGACGCGCCATGGCGCGTCTCTACAACCAACAACTATCAACTATCAACTATCAACCAACAACTAACATACATATTATGTCTCGTTCTAAAGCCTTACAGTATTACATTATTGCCCGTTTACTTTTAGCTCCATTGATGCTATGGACTGTAACCACAGCCGTTTTTCTCTTACTACGTGCAACACCGGGAGATCCAGTAGATGCAATTCTCGGTGGACGTGCGCCAGAAAGTGCTAAGGAGGAATTGCGAAAACAACTGGGTTTAAATCTTCCGATATGGCTGCAGTACTTGAATTACATGGGACAATTGCTGCGTCTGGATTTGGGAACTTCTATAGCGAGTCGTGGACAAGCTATTTGGGAGGTGATTGGGCAATATTTCCCAGCAACTGTGGAATTAGCGGTTTGTAGTATGGCGATCGCACTCGTAGTTGGAATTGGGATTGGTATTCTTTCTGCTTCTCGTCCTGGAAGTTATTTAGATGTTGGCGGGCGATTATTTGGTATTATCACTTACTCATTACCCATGTTTTGGGCTGGGATGATTCTGCAATTGATTTTTGCAGTTCAGTTGAATTGGTTTCCTTTGGGAACGCGCTTTCCTACAACTATGCCAGCTCCACAGGCTATCACTGGTCTGTATACAATTGATAGTATATTAACTGCAAATTTCAGTCAATTTTTCACTGCTTTGCACTATTTAGCACTTCCGAGTATCACCTTGGGAGTTTTGCTGAGTGGTATTTTTGAGCGAATTGTGCGAGTCAATTTAAAGCAAACTTTGCAAGCAGATTATGTGGAAGCTGCAAGAGCAAGAGGTATTCCTGAAAGAAATATTTTATTTTCTCACGCTTTAAAAAATGCTCTTATTCCGGTAATTACAGTTATGGGGTTGACCTTTGCTTCTTTGTTAGGTGGGGCAATTTTGACTGAGGTGACATTTTCTTGGCCCGGATTGGCAAATAAGTTATATGATGCCATTAACGCGCGGGATTATCCTTTGGTGCAGGGAGTTTTGGTATTTTTTGCGGGAATTGTGGTCATTGCTAGCATTGTGATTGATATTATCAATGCTTATGTAGATCCAAGAATTAGGTATTAGGAAATAGATTATTTTGCACTCACAGTTTGATGTGTAAGTTTTCAGATTGATTCTGAAAACTTTTTTATGAACCGCCAAGGCGCAGAGGACGCAGAGAGAAGAAGAGGATCTTTTTTCTGGTATGATGATATCTTTTAAAGTTTACAAATAGCTTTGAGAACTTGTAGTAACTCAATTGCACTTTCAGGTTCTATCAAATATAGCTTCGGCATTAAATGATAAGTTGGGTAATTTCCCTGTAAAATATAAACAAACTGGTAATCTTGTCCGTTGGAAACAAGCCCCCAAACTGATTTTTGATGCTTAAGATTGTCATAGGCATAAGTAAGCAGTTGCGGTAAACCCTCAGAGACTGTAATACTACTGTTTTTAGATTCAATGACCAAGACCCAAAAATATGCTTTAGCTGTTGTCTGTTGAGCTTTTGTGACAGCTAAAATATCCATTTGCCCTGTAATTTTAGTATCTTCATCTGTAATATCAATATTTGCAATTTCTTCTTCCAAGCTAATCTTGATAGGAAAGCGATAAAACCCAGCTAATCGCAATAATGGAAAGATTGTTAAAGCTTTAACAAGTCCTTCCGAAACTTTTCCTTCTATTAGGTAACTATCAAAATCATTCCGAATTTGGATGAGTTCCTGTTGCTCAGATTCAGTTAAAGGTTCGAGAGATAAGATAGGAGAAAATGAACGGTTGTACTGTCTTTGGAAGTCGAAAAGACGGTGAACATCTGCAAGTGTTAGGTTTTTTGCTTGGAGAATTGTCATAGATTTAATTGTTTTAAGAGTTATTTACTAATTTTAGTAGTTTGGTATTTGAGCAAAATACTGGTTGAAGCAATTAATGAATGTTTATGCCGCAGCTACAGCGCTAAAAACTGTGTATAGCAGAATTCAGGACTCAGAGGATGTCTGAGAAGTCAAAAATGTCATGCTGAACGGAGCGACAGCGTAGTGAAGCATCTCAAGCCTACGCCTCAAACTCTGGATTCTTCGTTCCGCTTCGCTACACTCAGAATGACAAAATATACCTTTCATATACTTTTCAGACATCCTCTCAGGAGTCAGGAGTCAGAAGTAAAAACGGCTTTATATGTCAATACGGTTGCTGTTAAGGTTGATGTGTAAAAAATCATGTGTGTAGAGACGCGCCATTGTGTAGAGACGCGCCATCCGAGAGTTCTACATTGTGTTCCTGATAAGGACTCTGGTGTTATCTGAACGGTATTGAGATCAATGGTGCGTTGCGCTTCGCCATAACACACTCTACTTAATATTTTTTTAACTTTTTATCGTGTCCTTACGACAGCTTGTTGTGATCTAAGGACAGCTTGTTAGGATCTAACGACAGCTAGTTGTGATCTAACGACAACTTGTACATTCCTAACGACAGCGTGTTGTGATCTAAAGACAACTTGTACATTCCTAACGACAGCTTGTTGTGCAATGGCGATTGCCTGGTTTTAGTTGTTCTGTGGCAAGATTTTTATGTAGAAATTGAGCGCGATGCTCCGAAAGGGAGCCGCCTAAGAGGCGATCGCTCTTGTTATAAGCTGTTGTGCCTTTATTTAGCACAATTTGGGCGGGCAAGATGCCCACCCCACAAGAGTTTCATTTAAATATAGTGTGCAAATTATAGAATTTTTAGCTTACTGGCAAATGATCACACTCTAGAAGCGCTAATCAGTCATTAAGTGTTATATTCTTCAGTAATTTAACTCTTATAATTGCCCAAATGAGCGGTGCTATTTCTGTAAAAATCCTGTTTTTAGCAGCCGATCCGAGTGATGCATCTCGGCTACGTTTAGGGCATGAGTTACGAGAGATTAAAGAAAGATTGCGAATACCCAAAGCGCCAGAAAAATATCAGCTAGAACAGCGAGAGTCAGTTCGTGTAGGGGATATCACTCAAGCCATATTTGATGTTGAGCCTAATATTATACATTTTTCTGGACATGGCACGAGTCAGGGAGAGCTTTGCTTTGAGAATGAAGTGGGCAAAGCTCAACCTGTGAAGCCTGATGCTTTGGCAGCAATGTTTGAGTTGTTCGCACAGCACGTAAATTGTGTGGTGCTGAATGCTTGCTACTCTGAAATTCAGGCAAAGGCGATCGCTCAACATATCCCGTTTGTGATTGGGATGAATGACGCAATTGGCGATCAAGCTGCGATTTACTTTGCTGTTGGTTTTTACAAAGCATTAGCAGCAAATCGTTCCATTGAAGATGCTTATAAGTTTAGCTGTGTAGAGATTCAACTACAAGGTATTCCAGAACATCGCAAACCAGTTATTTATGTAAAAAAAGACCTAATTCCTGCTTCAAAATCGAGAGCAGAAAGGGCAATTCCCAACCCCTTCACTCCCCTGCATGGCAGAGTAGAAGATACACAACGGTTCTTTGGACGGGAACGCGAAATGCAGCGGATGTTCGAGGTTTTAAATAGCGGTAGTAGTGTGGCTTTAATAGGAGAAGAGGGTATGGGCAAATCCTCGCTGCTATGGGCGATTCGCCTACAAGCACAAAATCGCGTACAACCGCCGCGTCAGTCAGTTTTTTTAGATTTGAATGAAGTCGATAATGAAGATGAGTTCTACAGTGCGTTGTGTCACGAGGTTGGTATTCCGGAATGTAAAGGGTATCAGTTAAACCAGAATTTGAAAAAACATAAAAATAAAGTGCTGCTGGCTTTAGACAATGTGGGGAAAATGACTCGGGAGGAGTTTTTTACCCGTGGAGTCAGGGATAAGTTGCGCGGTTTAGCTGAGGGAAGCAATGCGCCACTGAAGTTGATTTTAGCTGCGACTGAACCACTCAATGATTTGTTTAATGATAGTCATGATGAAGGTAGGACATCACCGTTGGCGGGTATTTGTCAGGAGGAACATATTCAGCCTTGGAATGAAACTACCATGCGTGCTTTTATTGCTAGCCGTTTGGCTAAGACTTATGTGAGTTTTTTAGAAGAGGAAATTGTCCAACTGGTGGAGGAAAGCGGCGGACATCCTCGGAAACTCGTGCAGCTGTGCTATCGAAGTTATGCACGGCATACCGGAGGTGTAGAATGAGTTATTTTGTTCCTAGCAAACGTAGGGGCACGGCATTGCCGTGCCCCTACCGCGCGGGATTTGCGGCTGACTGACAATGGCGGAGAACCTGCAATGAACCAACAACCCCCCGTACCCCGCCTAGACTTAGCCCCCAAACTTAACCGCCCCCTCTCGCTATGGAACCCCCTGGATTACCTGCGCCTGTTGTACTGGGTGTTTTACTTTTCCCAAGCTTTGCGATGGTATGTGGACAACCTTGGGGGTGGGTATATTCCTAAAGAGGAAATGAATTGGCAAAAGGGATGGGAGTTGCTGCGTCAAAATCGCATTCAACAAAATTTGCTTTGCCAAGGGTTGGTGTTGACAGTTGTTACACCTCTAGCTTTGAGTAGACTTATTCAATACATAGGCGTTCCTGTTGAATGGTTAGGCGTGGCGTTTGGCGTCGCGTTAGGCGTTGCGTTAAGCGTGCAGTATGGCGTGACGTATGGCGTGCAGTATGGCGTGGCGTATGGCGTGGGGAGTAGCGTGGTGTTTGGCGTGGGGAGTAGCGTGGTGTTTGGCGTGGCGGGTGGTGTGGTGTTTGGCGTGGCGTTAGGCGTGGCGGGTGGTGTGGCGAGTGGCGTGGCGTTAGGTGTGGGGTTAGGCGTGGCGGATGGCGTGACGAGTGGCGTGACGGGTGGCCTGGCGAGTGGTGTGGCGAGTGGCGTGGCGAGTGGCGTGGCGTTAGCCGTGACGAGTGGCGTCACGTTAGGCGTGGCGGGCGGCGTGGCGTTTGCCGTGACGTTAAGCGCGTTAGGCGTGGCGTTTGCCGTGGCGTTAGGCGTGGCGTTAGGCGTGGCGGGCGGCGTGGCGTTTGCCGTGGCGATACTCCGTCCGGAAAATTGGCTTTTTGGGTTACCTCTTGTTCTGCGATCGCCCCACGGACAATGGCAAATTCCCCGTGTTACTCCACTTCCCCTTTACTCCCTGTCTTTTTCGTTGAAAAATTGGCTGCGTCAAGACTGGGAGACTGGTTTGCATAATGCCAACCAATTGCTAGCTTACACTCTTCAATTCATCCCCGTGATTCAAGCTGTCAATCAAGTGCTGGCGGAAACCCCTCCAGAGCAAGTTGTCTTTCGTATCGTTCAGCTAGCTGAAGCCCCTTTTAATTGGGAACTCGTGCGTTTTACCTCAGCTTCTCTTAATGAAACGCTCAAGTCAAAATTTATCGAAGGTTTCTTTTTCTTCCCTCGTCGTTGGAAAGAACAACTCCAAGCTCGTTTTTTCACAGACACTCGCTTAGACACTTGCGCCCGTGCTACTGCAGCTGGTTTGTGGTATCTGCACGAAAAAGAACCAGCGAAAGCTGAGGAGGCTTTTGCAGAAGTGCGTTCTCTTCTCTATGGTGAAGAAATGTTCACCCTCGCCCAAACTTTAGCTGCCTTTAACGAAGCTAAGAAACCAGAAACGATCACTACAGTTGAAATTCCTCCCTTTCCACAAGAACCTCTTCTGCGTCCAGTAACTTGGCAAACTCTCACATCTCTACGTTCTGTCGTTGAAAATGCCAAGATTACACAGCGTAGTCACTCACCCTATCAACGTTCCTCAGCTCTCAACCGCGCTTTAGGGGAACTCAGAGAAATTCTAGATAATGCCGATACTCTGCCGCAAGCAGAACGCGGGTTAATTGTAGACATTGCCCAGACTTGGAGAAAAGCCTTGGAGAGGATAGCCAAGGAAGTCGGGAAAGTTTCCATCACCAAGCCTGTGGTAAACCCCTATGTTGTCGGTCCTCCAGTAGAGGCACAACTGTTTGTTGGGCGAGAAGATGTGATGAGACAGTTAGAGGAGTTGTGGGTGAGGGGTTCTCAACTCCAGTCTGTCGTAATCTACGGTCACAGGCGGATGGGCAAAACCTCCATTCTGCGGAATGTCGCCAGTTTTGTAGAAGCAGGTGTACAGCTAGCGTATGTCAACCTCCTAGAAGTTGCAGATGCTCCCCAAGGAGTGGTAGAGGTGCTGATGGCGATTTGTGATGCTATTTCTGAAGTGATGCAAATCCCACCTCCAAGCAATGAAGATTTGCTGAGTTTTCCGCAGCCGACTTTTAGAAGATACTTGTCACAGGTGGAAGCAGAACTAGGGACTAAGGGTTTAATTGTCGCCTTAGACGAGTTTGAACAAATCGAGAAACTGATTGAGGCGGGAAAAATCCCTGTAGATTTTATGGGGTATCTCCGGGGGTTAGCGCACAAAAGCTCTAAAATAGCCTTTGCCTTAGCTGGGTTGCACACCTTGGAAGAAATGACGGCAGATTACTTTCAACCTTTCTTCGCCAGCGTCATTCCTATCCACATTGGTTTCATCGAAGCTGGAGCTACTCACCAGATTCTTGCAAATCCATCTATTGAAGACTTTCCCCTCGACTACACGCCGGAAGCTTTAGATAAAATCTACGCTCTCACCCACGGACAACCTTATTTAGTACAGCTTGTAGGTTTCCAACTTGTCCGCCGTTACAATGACGAGGTTTTTAACACAGGACGCGCCCGTGATCATATCTTCAAAATAGAGGAGGTCGAGGCTGTTGTCAACGACTCTGAGTTTTTCCAGCGGGGACGCTACTACTTTGATGGCGTTTGGGGTCAGGCGGCGCGGGGTGCTTCTGGTCAACAAGCAATACTTAGGGCGATCGCACCATCAGCAGAAGGGCTAACTATTCAAGCATTATCTCAAAGTACAAATATAGAAATTGCTTCTTTACAAGAAGCGCTCAATACCCTAAAGCGTCATGATGTCGTTGAAGAAATTGAGGGACGCTGGCACATTATCGTGGAACTCTTTCGCCGCTGGGTCTTACAATTGTAGAATATTTTTTCTCTGAAACTGAGCAGATTTCAGGGACAAAATAGACTCGAAGTGTATTATTGATGGCAGAAGATCCATGACATGGACACCTCTAAGAAAACGGATTAATCAGCTGCCACTTGTTCTTGCTGGACCAATTCTCAGACGCGCTGACAAGAATGTCGTAACTGTATGGGTAGCTTTGAAAGAAAGCCGTACTGTTACTCTAGAAATCTTTGATACTAACAAAAGAAGACTATTTAGTGGTAGTAGACAAACAACTCAATTTGGGACTCACTTGCACATAGTTGCTGTCACTGCTAAAACTTCATCAAATATACTTTTACATGGCGAAAATTATCTTTACAATTTATATTTTGGTCATGGAGAAACCCTGAGTCAGCCTGGTGTATTAACTCCAGAAGGGTCAATGAAAGACATTACATATCCTCAATACGACTTCCCAAGTTTTGCACTGGTGCCAAGGCGTTTAGATGATTTACGCATTATTCACGGTTCTTGTCGCAAGGCACACGGTGAAAGTCTTGATGCGCTTGTGACAGTGGACAAAATGATTAGGGAAGCATTAGAACAAGACCCGAAAAAACGACCGCATCAACTTTTTCTCACAGGCGACCAAATCTATGTAGATGATGTGGCAGATGCTTTACTTTTCATGTTAATGGATGCCAGTCAGACACTTTTGGGATGGTCGGAAAGATTACCAGATGTCAAAAATACTGAAGAATTAAATCCGGGAAAGCGTAATATTTTAGCAACACAGACTGCTGGGTTGACAGCAAGCTTTACCAAAATTAACACGCTCTGCTGCCTTGCCAAAAGTCATTTATTCACATTAGGTGAATTCTTGGCAATGTATTTATTTGCTTGGAGTGATGTGCTGTGGACTAAACCGGAAGATTTCCCAACATATGAAGATGTTCATCCCGACGCACCAAGATCTGGAAAGGATCGAAGTTCATTTAAAGAAGAAATTGGCTATTTACAAGATTTTCAGACAACCCTAAAGGATATTAGGCGTGCTTTGGCTAATATTCCCACGTACATGATATTTGATGACCATGAAATTACAGATGACTGGTTTTTGAATATCGCGTGGTGCGATCGCGTCCTCAATAAACCCCTCGGTAGGCGCGTGCTGCAAAATAGTTTACTTGCTTATGCTGTCTGCCAAGCGTGGGGAAACACACCAGAACAGTTTGAACAAGGTAAACCAGGAGATGCATTGCTGAAAGCTGCTGAGGGGTGGTTAGCTTCTCTTGGCACAAACGCACAGCATGAACAAGAAATTGCCCTGCGCGTTGGTTTGCCATGCGTGGCAGATATTAGAAAAAGTCAGCCCAAGCAAGTCACTCACACAGAAGGTTCTCTGAAATGGCACTACACTGTAACTGGTCCAGAATATGAAGTTTTAGTTCTCGACACACGCACTTGGCGGGAATTCCCAGGCAAGGACTTTGATTTTCCTGCACTTTTAAGCGCTGAAGGTTGCGATGAACAAATATCAAAAGTCGTTCGCCCACAAAATGCACGGGTGACTTTGGTGATAGCGCCCAGTCCAGTGGTTGGCTTACCGTTTTTAGAAGCCGTACAAAAAACTGCTAAAAGTGTTGCAGAAACACTCGGTGCTGCGGCTTGGGGTTTTGATCCGGAAGCTTGGGGTTTGGAAGAAACAGCATTTGAAAGGCTGTTTGCCAGACTCGCACTACGGGCATTACCTGCAAGGCAAAGTCGTGTCATTATCTTATCTGGTGATGTTCACTACAGTTTTGCAGCTCGCTTGCAATACTCGGCAATATGTCCTTTCCAAAGTTCAAAAAATGTCAAAACTGAACTTGTTGTTGCCCAATTTACGAGCAGTTCGCTTAAGAATGAAGCCAAGGGGTTAGGTGGGAGCCATTCATTACATACAAAGGGTTTTGTTCCTTTTAGGATTATCAAATATATACCAACAGTAGAGGTTTTAGGGTGGGAAAACAAAGGAGGAAAGGAACTAGAAATAGGTGTTTCTTATACTTTTGTAGACAACACAGTTCAACATCTTCCTTGGAGGCTCAAAGGTAGTCCGGCGAAAGTAAATTTAGTGCAAGAACGCGATTGCTTTAGAGCATTACAAATTACTAAAAAACCTGAATGGTGGTATCGAATTGATTTTTTATCAGCGAAAGCAGAAGAAATTAATCAACCGAGAAGCTACCATTCCGAGCAATCATATTTTGTCAAAGCACCCCTACCAGGACAAGACCGCAAGCAGCCTTTAGAACAATACCTATCAATGGCAAGAAACCATCGCGATTACCTAGGTAAGAAAGGAAAAGGCAAAGAAGTTGTGGGATTAAATAACATTGGTGAAATCACTTTTGAGTTTGTTGATGGTAAAGAGATAGCTGTACAAACTCTTTGGTGGCGATTAGAAAGCTGGGAAAAAGGTAAGCTTTTGGAACCTTTCCCGTTAACAAGATGTGAAGTGTCACTAGTATTTGATGATCCAAATTATCCAATGGATGAAGTGCTGAAGGAAATTAAACCGTGAGTCGTGAAATGTTTTGGAAAAATCCAAGTTAAGAGTATTTGTAACCTTAGATGCACGCAGACCAATGCAGAAAAATTCTCTGTGTACATCTCTTGTTTATCTGTGATTTCATATTAGAAAATGAACTTTTGAAAGAGGTCTACCCCACATTTTAGATATTTAGGCATCAGTTTGTAACCAATTCTCTAAACTTAACCCTTCTACTCTCTGCAAATCAGAATCATTAGAAACTAAAATTAAACCACGTGTAATTGCTGTAGCAGCTATCAATATATCAGCATCTTGTATTGGTCTGCCTTTTACTTTTAAATCAGCATGAATTTTGCAGGCTTGTTCAATAATTTCTATATCGTCTAAAAAGAAAAGTTCATATTTTCGCAAGAAAATATTAAAGTCAGCTAGTTGTTTTGTAGCATTTACAGCAACTAAACCTCTTTTTATCTCGTAGTAAGTTATGCAACTAATAAAAACTTCTTCTCCTAGACTAGTTACTTCCTCCAGCTTTTGTTCTAGAGTAATATTTTTTTTCAAAATATAACTAACAATGTTTGTATCGAGTAAATGTGCCACTCTATTTATCTTCCTTCCACTGCCTCATCAAAAATTTTGATTTGTTCTGGAGTCAAATCGTTGAGGGTTCCGGAAACTGCTTCTAAAACTAAAAGCTTGTCAATTCTACGTGTTAATTCATCATCAGGGATAGCTCTAAATTCTTCAGGCGAAAACTTACCAAAAAGATTGACTAAGTGTTCAATCCTTTCTTGTTTTTTTAATCTCACCATGTAAAAGCTACTACCTTTAAATAAATTCTCCACAATTCGTGAGATGCGGTTTGTGACTTCTTGAGTATAATTAGAGACTTCTTGCATAAATTTATCCTTAGTTTAATTGTGAGTATTTATCTATTTTAGGCAAGCTGGAGGCATACAAGCTGTTCTTGATTCCGCAAGTGTGGTTCTGGGAAGACAGAGTGTTAGAGGTTTATCGCTTAGGGGGAGAGGGCAACACGCTTCACTATGAAAAGGTTCCCAGTAGTGAGGAGTTTAATTGTGCCAACCTAGCTTGAAAATAGAACTCCGCAGCTAGGAACACAGAAGAAAAAATAAATTTTCATCTGTCCTGCTGAAGCAGCGCTGCAGGAGGAGCGCTAGCCATGCAGGCGGGTCTCCCGCCGTAGGTGACTGGCGTTGGTTTCCCGACAGCAGGCGACTGCTGTGCCTTCACCCGGTGGGAGCTTACGCGCTTGGCGTAGCGTCTCCGCAGGAGATACCCGAAGGGTGTACGCAGTTCATGAGGGGTACTTATTGCGTTAACTCTAAATAAATATGCTCTAACCGCACTGGTTGACGAGCAATCGAATCGAGAGGAATGCCATCAAAGCGAGATATAATTTCCTTTAACTAAATTCGCGTAATTCCCCACGGCTCTATAGCCTGGGGATGTAAGCGAGCTAAAAACGAAACGTCCTTAAAATGTTTTTTCGCCACAGGTGAAAGAGTTTTGAGGACAGTTGAGTTTTTAGCAATATTATGTTTTCGGTGTTTCTTGAGATTTTATATATTCTTTTACTATTTCTAGTGGCGCACCACCAGCAGAAATAACGCAGTATGCATCAGTCCAAAAACTTGGGTCTTCTTTCTTCCAGTAAAACTGTTTCAGGTAATCTTCAAACTCCTTTCTAACTATACGACTTGATGCTGATTTGAGAGAACTAATCAATTGTGAAGTATTGTTGTCTGGGTGCGCGTCCACCAATAAATGTACATGGTTTTCTTCGCCATTAAATTCCAATAATTCGCATTTTCTTTTTTCGCAAACACGACTAAATACCTCATGTAATTTAGCGAGAATTGCTTGGTCGATAACGTTTTTTCTATATTTGGTCACAAAAACTATGTGAAACTGAATTTTGAAAACGGCATGAGCGCCTTTCCTTAGCTGGGTTTTCATATTGACAACTGAAATACTGTAGTGTTAGTCTAACATAAGTCAAGAAACTGAAAAGGAGGTGATTGCTGATGGCGTTACGTAGAGCAACTTTCAAGCTATATCCAACAAATAAAGTGAATGCAGAATTACATTATCACCGAAAGTTGCACAAAGACCTATATAACGCCGCAGTATCCAACAGAATTACTTTTTATAAAAAGTTTGGTAAGTCAGTATCTTACTTTGAACAGCAGAACTGCTTACCTGATTTCAAAGAAGTTTGGTATGAATATAAAGTTTGCAACTCTCAGACATTACAAGCAACTTTGAAACGTGTTGATATTGCATTTCAACGTTTTTTCAAAGGACTTGGTAAATATCCTAACTACAAATCAATTAGACATTACTCAGGCTGGACTTATCCGTCATTGACTGGTTGGAAAATACATAGCATTGGAGATAACGGTTATTTAGAACTAGCAAAAATTGGTCAAATTCAGATACGGGGTAAAGCTAGACTTTGGGGTCATCCTAAAGCTTTAGATATCGTTCATCGTAATGGTGAATGGTATGCTTCTATAGTGTTAGAAATTGATGATACTTTGCTTAAAAATAGCCGTTCTTCAGAGAATGGTACAATTGCTATTGATTTAGGTTGTAATGATGCAATTGCTTGGACTAATGGCGAAGAAAATGGTTTAGTTCCTGCACCTCGGTTTTTGAGACAAGCGGAACAAACAATCAAACATTTGAGTAAAAGGAAGCGTCGTAAACGTTCACCAAATTTCAAAAAGAAAGTAAAAGCTTCTAGAAGATGGAAAAAATTTCAAAAACTGGTTAGTAAGTTAAATCGTAAAGTTGCTAACCAAAGACAGAATTTTGTCCACCAGGAAACGACACGGATAATTAGCAGTAACAGCACGGTAGTAACTGAAAAACTAGAAGTTCAAAAAATGAGTGCCAAAGCTAAAAAAGGCAAGCGTAAAAAGCAAAAATCTGGTCTAAATAAATCGATTCTTGATGTTGGAATGGGGATGATAAAAGAATCTCTAAAAGCTAAATTATCAGATATTGGCGGCTTGTTTGTTGAGGTTCCTACTCGTAAAGTGAAACCATCTCAAACTTGCCCTAAATGTGGACATCAAGAAAAGAAGAGTTTAGCCCAAAGAACTCACGTTTGCAATAACTGCGGATATACTCAACAGCGTGATATCGCATCCGCAGAAGTAATGTTGCTTTGGCATTTCAACAATCTACAGGGGTTAGGAACTAGCCTCTTAGACGTAGATGATTCTGGCTCTACTTCAGGCACTCGTAAACGAAAGTCTGCGGGAAGTATGAAGCAACTAGGTCGTGTGAAACGTCAAAAATCTACCCTTACCGGACTGGATGTAGAAACCAGTCCTTCAACGAAGTAAGGGCTGGTAGTTCATTTCTAGTTGTTCTGGCACCCAAAAAGCCAAATCGTGACCATAACGCCGAGGCGTGAAACCATATTCAATTGCCCGTTCTGCCAAAATCATTCGGTTGAGAATTAATATTGAGATTGGGAAAATACTCCAAAAAATTAGGCTGCGTCTTCTTCGTAATAATCCAATTAAAATACACTGAGTCACAGCCATTGTTTCACGCCAGTACTTCATATCAAAACCGCTGACCAGTGGTAATTTCAAATCTTATATCTCCCTGGTCGCTAATCCCCAAGTCACCCCGAATTAGTCCAAACGGTGACTTGACTCGCAGTCCTAACCCGTAACCAAAACCACTCCCAGGTTTGCCTCGCAGTACACCCGGTTCCCCTAGCACTGTTTTGCCAGATCCAAAATCCGAGCCGAAGTCAGCAAAGACAACTCCTCCCACTGACTGAAGAATCGGGAAACGATATTCCATAGAAACCAAGCCATAACTACGTCCACTGGCGACTTTACCACCTCCGTAGCCTCGTACAGAATTCTGTCCACCCAAATCAAACGCTTCTGCTGGTGGAAACTCCCCAATATTTGTACCAGCTTGCAAATTAAAAGCCAACATTTCTGGATTTTCAGTTAAGCGACCATTACCTATCCAAGTGACTGGCACATATAAAATATAGTTTGCCCGCAGTCGGTTGCTGGAAATCTTACCGAGTCCAATCGGAATTGCTTGTTCAGTGCTAAGGGTGAGGAGCGATCCTTGAGTTGGATTGTCACGGCGATCGCGCTGATCTTTACTTATAGCAAACGATACCGTAACCAAATCATCAATGCCAGTACCGCTTACTGACAGAGGGCTTCCTAGTCTATCCACTCGTGCAAGATTATAATCGCGATCGCGAAGGCTAATCCTGGTGTAGTTAAGACCAAAAGCTGTATCCCAGTCATTGAAAGATTTTAAAACTGCTACAGAGCCGCCAAATCGTCCTTCCCGGGCTGTGCTACCGTTGGACAACTTGATATCATCGTTGAAGGTGCGAGATAAATCTCGTTCACGAAAAACTCTGAAGCTGTAGCCTAGGCGGTTTGGTTGTCCACGACGATAAGGACTGGTGAACTGGCTATCAAACTGAACATCTTTACCGCTTACCTGAATGTTGGTCTCTAGCTGTTCGTTAAGACCGTTAATATTTGCATCTTCATAACCCACTTGACCATAAAGCCCAACATCACCGTTATCACCACCGCCGAAGCTTAGAGAAGGGAAGCGACGCTCCTTAATGTCGTAGATGATATTAACACCAGTATCATCTTCTTGTAGGGAAACATTGACTTTATCTAATGAGTTTAATCTCCGCAGTCGTTGCAAGTCTTTTTGAAGTAAATCCTCACGGAATACTTCACCTGGCTTTAGTTTCAGATTGTCGATGATAAAATTTCTCTGAGTCCGTCCCTCAATCGGTTGACCCTTGTCATCGACAAAGTTGCCTTTATCATTGATAAAACGGATCTGGATATCTTTGACAACTCTCTGGGCAACCTCATCAGTCTGGACACTTTTCCCTCTGAGTTTTTCTACTAAAGGAGGGGTTGGCGATGGGGTCAAACTATCTGTTTGCAAGACACTAGATTCAGAGTTTGCCAGCGCTTGCTGATTTTCCTGGAACACCACCAGCCCCACAATGAAAATGACAACTATTTGAATACGCATAACTACAACTTTGTTATTACCCACATTTTGGTAACAGTCAAATTGTCCCCTTACGACAGATCGCCAGGGATTTAAATCGCTCTGGGTTTCATATTATTCTCCGGTAGGATGGCAACAAAGCAATGCTGTTGCGTTGGCTTCAGCTTAAAAAGTTCAGCAATTGAATTTGAATGTTGGTCTGTGGACCGGCAACTAGAACCGCACAATCCCCAAACTTGGGCGGACCTGTGAGAATTTTGGGGTTTTGAGAAAAGCCAAACTGTTCAGTGGGGATACCCAATGGATTGCGATTGAGGATGCCGTCATTGTTGGCATCATGATAGGCGGCGATCGCATAATTTCCTGATTTTAAGTTTTCAAATTTAACTGTCAGCGCAGCGCTTTCTAATTTGACGCAACGGGCAGCCACTGCGCGATCGCTACTGGTAGGAAATCCTCGCCCACCGGAAAACAGGGTCAGGCAAACTTGCCCACGCTGGTTTTTCAACCCGTTAATGGTGACGGTGAGGCTACTGTTAGACACTGCTTTTGCACTGGGTAACGCTGTCAAATTTATGACAGCGGTTAGAAGTAAAAAGCTCCATAAAGAACGTTGCATCGTCATTGACTCCTATGTAAAACACTACAAACTATTTACGCAATGGTTTTGTTAAAGCCAGCCCAATTCACTCAACACAATCGCAGTCGCAAATGTGACCCATAGGACAACTGGCATAATCAAAAACGCTGCCGTCTTCGAGATAGCCCATAGGCAAGCGACGGTGAACGAGGCGATCGCTATGGTTCCAATATTTCCCAAAAGCCCACCAATCAAGCTGCCGATAGCCAGCGAATAGAACGCCCAAAGCAGGCAGAATATGATGAGGAGCGTGACCAAAGCTCGCGCTCGTGATGCACCCGTTCCACTAGGGGAATTCAACAGCCAACGCGCCGTAGCCATGAGTGCGAAAAGACCTTCCCATACTAGCCCCACTACGTAGCCGGGTGGTTCAAAAGATGGCTTTGTTGCATAGTCAGTGGATTGATTCCAGCCCAACCCAAATATCAATCCGTTCATGACTAAAGCCGCACCAACTGCCAGAAGAACATTGAGAACCAGCGACAGAGCGCCGGGTTTGTTCAATGATGCAAACATGTTGAATTCTCTACATTAATTTGATTGCAATACGCTGACATTTGTTGCTCAAAACGTGCTTGCATTTTGCAATATTCAATGATGGGGCGAGATCGCTCTCAATCAATTTCTCTCCCATATCAGGACTAGTTTGCAGCGGGCGTTGAGAGTTATTGACGTTCATGTAGTTTCCCTCGTCTGGATTTGTCTACCTATCAGCCGTTAGGTAATTACAGTATAACCAGTAAATCATTCTTGTCTACCTATCAGCCGTTAGGTGAATATCAAAAAAATTATTGGCGTTCTCACGCTCTGTGCCTGTTGTACTTTGTAGTTTATGTCATTAATTTTGATATGTCGTAGCCGTCAGATCCCCGACAACTCTTACGAAGTCGGGGATCTTGTAACCCATTAGAATTAATGAAACAGAGTACTAGTAGTCTGCCAAGGGAACTTTGCAGGGTAGCACATCTTACTGATAAGCTACTTAAAAATCAGGAAATAGCATGGCAAAGAAGTACATTGTGGATTTGAGTGAGGACGAAGTTTCTCAGCTGCAAGCATTAATTAAAAAAGGTAAGCACAAGGCAAGAACCATCACCCGCGCAAACATTCTTCTGATGGCTTCTGAGGGAGAAACAGATCAAGCGATCGCTGCCATTGTTCGAGTCCATGTTACGACAGTGGAACGGACACGAGAGAAATTTGTCATCGGTGGGTTAGATTTTGCACTCATTGATGAACCTCATCCACCGAAGATTCGTAAACTTGAAGGAAAATCAGAAGCGTTTTTGATAGCTACAGCTTGTTCTGACGCACCGTCTGGACGGGTAAGATGGACAATGCAACTTTTGGCAGACCACTTAATAGAAGTTGGTATCGTTGATTCGATTTCAGATGAAACTGTTCGTCAGACCCTAAAAAAAACGACATTAAGCCGTGGCTGAAAGAACAGTGGTGCATTCCCGAAGTAAACGCCGAGTACGTTTTACGGATGGAAGATTTATTGGATTTATACAATGAACCATATGATCCCAAACGTCCAGTAGTCTGTTTTGATGAATGCTCATATCAACTGGTGGAAGAAGTCAGACAACCATTGCCACCTGAACCAGAGCAACCAGAACGCTATGACTTTGAATATAAACGCAATGGAACAGTAAATTTATTTGCTTATTTTCAACCTTTAGTAGGGTGGAGACATATTGAAGTAACTCAACGGCGTACAAAACACGATTTTGCAAAACAAATGAAAGATTTAGTAGATATTTATCACCGCGATGCTGATGTTATTCGTTTAGTAGTTGATAACCTTAATATTCATACTCCAGCAGCCTTGTATGAAGTTTTTGAACCTCAAGAGGCACGTCGAATTGTACAAAGATTAGAGTTCCACTACACTCCTAAACATGCAAGTTGGTTGAATCAAGTAGAGATTGAGTTATCTGTTTTATCTCGCCAATGTTTAGAGCGACGAATCCCGGATATACAAACATTATCCTCTGAAATTGCTACTTGGGAGAAACAACGCAATCTTCAACGTACAAGTGTCCATTGGCGTTTTCAAACTACAGATGCACGGAGAAAGATGGAGCGTTTATACCCGACTGTATGACCCAGCAAATTTCCCTTGGCAGACTACTAGTACATGACGGCGGAAATAAAGCTACCCTTCGGGTATGCCTTCGGCACGCTACGCCAAGCGCGTAAGCTCCCACCGGGTGAAGGCACAGCAGTCGCCTGCTGTCGGGAAACCCTACCAAGAGCGCTGCTTCACCATTACAAACCAGCTTTCATTGTTACGGTATAAGTCTTTTGACTTATTACCTTCGCTTTTGACGAACGCCCTGCGGTACTAGTCCCTTTCTACCTGAGGCTTGAGTCCATCTAACAAAACGGAAATCATCTCATCTACGACGACTTTCCCAGAAACTGCATCAGATCCAGTTAAGACGAAGGGAATACTTTCTATGACCGACAAAAAGAACCCAGTGAGCGATTCGGGAGGGGTATGGCGGATTTCACCTCGTTGTTGCGCTTCGATAAAGGTTTGTCGCAGAGGCTCAAAAACACATTGTTGGCTACAAATTGCCAGCCTTTTAATATTATCTTCACCCAAGGAAGGCATATCGTTGTGGAACATACTCAAAAAATGGATGGGAGGCTGAGAAAGAAACCACCCACCTGCAGCATGAAGTTGCGATCGCAACTCATCTCCTGCATCGTCAATTGCCTGCTGTAAACCTGTTCGGTGGCGCTCAAACATTTGCTCAGTGACTGCCACAAAAAGTTGCTCCTTGCTGGGAAAGTGATAGTACAACGATGCCTGACGAATTCCCACCTCACGAGCAATATCCCTCATGGTCACTGCATTATAGCCTCGCGTGCGAAATAGCCGTTCTGCCTCATCGAGAATGCGTAAGCGTCCACTATGGGAGACTTGTTTTTGAGAGAGGGAGTTGTCTGGCAATTTCAAACCTACCTAACGTTTAGTAGTCAACTATCAAATATTATATTAAACTGGCAAATAAACTCGTCGGCTACTAAAGTTTATGATGCAGCATTCTCAACAGCTATAGCTGTTGAGAATTAAGACTGATATTGGAAAAATACTCCAAAAAATCAAACTGCGTCTGTGGCGTAATCATTCAATTAAAATGTGCTCTCGTCACAGCCCTTGTTTTGCCTAGTTAACGACTTTTGAGCAGGAACTCTATGAAATTGTTCCTGAGTTAAAGCAAGCAAAAATGCTGCATCGGGAATTGGTGAATCAAAAGAACTTTTCTGATATCCTCCAAATAGTTACGCCGAACGCCCAGAAACTAGCACCAATATTCCTAACTTGGTGTTTGCAGGCGATTGGGTAAAAATGCCCTTTCCCTGCGGGTTGATGGAACGGGCGGTAAGCAGTGGAATGCTCGCAGCCAATGAAATTTTACATCGAGAGGGTTTGCAGAGGCGATCGCTGTTGTCAGTTAATCCACAGGGGCTATTGCAGATTTAAAGCGGAACAAAGAAAAAAGCCCAGGTGGCAAACCTGGGCTTGATTACTAGCTATCTGGCATGAATCAGGGATCGTACAAAGTTGCAATGAACAATTAGGTTGTGCAAAAACCTAATTTAAGATTTCAAGAATTTAATTTGTGAATCGGTTTGAATGATTACTACACGTTAGTGTATCAAAACCATAAATTGCACGATATTCACTTCTTGCTGAAAATGTCTTAAGTTTGCGAAAAGTTGCTCAAGGTCATATTTTACAGCCTTAAAAGCAGAAAGCCCATGAGGATGCGATCGGCTCTTGTCGTACACATCCGTCCTTTAGGTATGGGATGAATGTGTGGCAACTAAGGTTCCCGGATTTCTCACAAGTTGTGTGAGCGCAATTGTCACAAGCTTTATCCAGACAAAGCTTCAGACATTTTTGATGCCTAAAAAATTTTGACAGAGGAAGGGTACAAACCATCTGGAAAGCGAGTTATGCAAAGGAATCTACAGAACTGCTCAAAGTCTTGAGATTAATGCGGATCTCAATGGTGCTGCCAGTGACATCCTCCTGCATCAAATCAAAGATTATGATGCAGGCTTCCCAAAATCACTTTTGAGATTTCCTGGTTTTTCCCTTACGGGGTTTCGACACTTGCCTAGGTTGAGTTACCGCAACCCCCGGTAGATCGTCTGCACAGGCAGTTTCCTTTCCCACTAGCCCAGTGGTACTAATGAGGGCAATACCTCGATTTCTAATATTTTGACCTGCTGCTACGTCCCTGTCAGTTGTATATCCGCTGCGGAGGACAACAATGGACTCGAACGCTCAGGTCTTTTTTGACTGAACCACCGCACTCAGGACACATTTGAGAAGTCCCTCTGGCATCAACTTCAGCAAAAAACTTTCCTCTTTTCCAGCACACATATTTGACGATGGTTCTAAACTGACCAAACCCAGCATCAAGCATATGTTTTCCGAACATCCCTTTGGCACTGGTGCGGTAATCTAGGTCTTCCATGAAAACCATGTCGCCAGCATCACAAAGCGCATGGGCTTGCTTGAAGTGAAAATCTTTCCTTGTATTGTCAATTTGGTGATGAAGTCGTGCAACCACTAGGCGCTGCTTCTCGTAATTTTTAGATCGCTTCTGCTTTCTAGAAAGCCTGCGTTGCAGCAATTTCAGCTCGCTTTGCAACTTCTTAAAAAACTTTGGCGGTTTACTTTGAATACCATCACTGGTTGCAAGAAATTTTTCCAGCCCGACATCAACACCGATGGGATGACCATTCGGAACTGGATCAGGGATACTGACATTGCACTGAATATTGACTCCGGCGTACCATCGGTCGGCTTTTCTCATGATTCGCACTTGCTTGACAACGAATCCGTCGGGAATAGGTCGATGCAAGTTAATAGGAATCATCCCAATCTTGGGCAGTTTGATATGCAAATTCGTTACTGGATTTTCCTGAAATTGGGGAAACAGCAACGATTTAAATTGTCCATACTTTTTGAATCGGGGAAAGCCAAATCCTCTTTCTTGAAAATACTCCCATCCTCTATGCAACTGCTTAATAGCTTGTTGGAGAACCTGAGAAGGAACTTCACTCAATTTGGGAAAATCTTTCTTGGCTTTTGGCAAACTATTAAGTTGATTAACTTCATTGGGAAATTTCAAGTCCGCAGGAAGAATGTACTCTTTTTCAACAGAGCATCTATCAATCAAACACTTACGACTATCGCACCAATCTTTTATTTCTCGAAGAGCATAGTTGTAAGCTCCTCGACAAATTTCCATCCACTCAATTAATGTTTGCTCTTGAGTGGCATCTGGATAGATTCGGTAGTGGTGAGTAAGTGTTATCATGCCAGTATTGTAGCGGATTTACTAGACTAGTGACAAGTACTAAATGTTAATATTAGGGACATCGAGTCCCTAATATTAACCTGGGGGAGTCCATGTATCCCACACCAAATCAAAAATTATGGTGTGGGTCTTATAGCTCCCCCAGACCCCTACATAAGATAAATATCCTGAAAAAAGTAAATACAAGGCTTGGGATAGAGCTTAGGCAAGTAGATAGGGGTGCAGTAGCGCAACCCATGCGGTTGTACGCATGAATCCCACTGCGTGTCTGCCGTCGGTGCGTTAAACGTTCTCGTTGGTAGTTCAATATTAGGCTGGGCCGGACAGCCCACCCCACAAAAACTGTAAACAAATTATTATATCCGAAGCCTAGTAAGCAGCTAGAGCTGATCTCTGTATGCTTTTGGTGTCATTGACGTGAACTTGCGAAACAATGCAATAAAATGGCTTGGGCTGCGAAAGCCAACATATTCACAAATCTCGGCAATTGACAATTTTTTCTCTGCCAACAGCATCTTTGCTCGCTCGATTCTAGAATTGATCAGATATTGATGAGGAGTAAAACCCGTTGACTGCTTAAACAAGCGGGCAAAGTGATAGGGACTCATTTCCACCACGCTTGCAAGTTCAGCAACTGTTAACTCGTTCTCCAGATTTTCATTAATGTACTCCAGAGTTCTACACAACTTGTACTTGGGTAGACCACCAGTAAAATCCTGAACGCGTTGCTTGGACGTAGAATGTTGCTGTAGCAAATAACTTGCGAGCGCCGTTGCTAGTGATTCTCCATAAATACCCCCAGACAAGCATCCAGATTCCAGTTCTGTCTTAAGTGCCAAACCAATATGCTGGATTTGCGGACTAACGACTCCCAAGGTAGGTGCAATCTCAATATGATCTGGATAGTCCAACTCTTGTGCAACTTGAGTGATAATCCCAGGTTGAAGGCGTAGCACAAGAAAGTCACTATCCTCTAAACATGCCCCCTTGCAATTTAAACCGGGAGGAAGAATTGTTATTTCACCGTGTGTAAAGCGCTTGCTAAGAAGACGCCCATCCCACACCACCTCTGTCCGAGCTGGGCGCTTGAAGTGTATGTTAATGATGTAGTCTGGTAACAATTGTGGAGGCAACTCGTGTGCCGGCATATGCCAGTACTCGACAAGAATGTTGTTCCACCCAGCTTTCTCACTGGAAAGAATCGGTGTAACTCTATTTAGACCAGCCTCACCGTTAGAACCCTGAATGTCTATAACTGTGTTTTGTGGCATTGATGTCGCCATTGATTCCCGTTTGAACCTGATAACTGCACAGATGGTCAATGATATACTTATGACCAAACAGCCCGATGCCCCTCACTTATGCCGCTTAGTTATAATCATATTAACACTTTATAACACTTTATAATATGCTGTTTATACAGCCATTAGCTCAACAAACTTGTATGCTGTCTTAGCACTGTTCATAACTTACCCTGTAGCTCATCTCACTAGCAGTTGAGTTGCTGCTACACAGTAGAGCTTTTTTCATGACTTCAACACAGTGCCATAATTGAAAAACTTCTTCTGGTGAGCAAACAACAGGTTTTTGTTTACACTTGTAATAGGTAAGTAGATAGCAAGTTGCTACCAAAGAAAGAGGAGCAATTCATTCCTACAGAAGTGGCACAGCTGTGCAATTCATGAGTTAAGTTGAATTAGAAATTATCAAAAGGGAAAAAAGATGAATAAGACGTTGGTAACAACTCTGATGTTTGCATTTTTACTGTTGTTTATCATCTCTCCCTTTGCTACTCTTGCAAGCCTAATGCTCCTGTTGTTAGGTGCAGCTTTTTTCTTTCTAATAGGGAATATTTTCCAGGCAATTATCGGTAGCAGTGACGACTCTAATTCCTCAGCTTAAGTACAATAAATTTCTTGTAAAAATCTGGTTTACTGGAGTTTAGACTAAAGGCAGGCGATCGTAAACAAAACAAAGCATGTATTGTTGGTATAAAATTTTTGGAAAGGCAGTCTGTGATTAACACAGACCCCTTTGGCAGAAGATGAGAGAAGAACCACCAACTCTCACCTGGCAGTATGAAACTTGCCAAACTTCAAGAATTTCGTCAAGCCGCTTACAAGCTTTTAGGCAAAGCCCATGATGCTACCTTTGAATTGACTGATGCAATACTACTGACCCGTAATGCCTACAGTTTGGCAGATTTATCTGTGTCTCCAATTTTTCGACGTAAGTGGCCAAGTATTTACGTTCGCGAAGCGTGTCCCCTTGGGACTCAGCGTTACAAGACAGTAGACCACAGCGACAGAAATTGATGCAGTTATATATCAAACAGATGCCGACTGTTGGTCGTCTTTTACTTGCAGGTGACCACACTGCCTGGTCTCGTCCTGATGCTGTAACTCTACAGGAAAGGACAATTGAGCATAGCAGCACTGCTGTAGCAGGAAATAAACCAATTACCATTGGTCAGGGATATAGTACTATTGTTTGGGTGCCAGAAGATTCTGGCAGTTGGGCTTTACCCTTGAGGCATGAGCGAATCACTAGTTGGGAAAGTCCTATAGAGAAAGCAATTTGGCAATTACAGCAAGTGTGTGAGCATTTACCGACTAGACCAATTTCTGTTTGGGATAGCGAGTATGGGTGTGCTCCTTTTGTGTCAAAAACTGCTAACATTCCAGCAGATATTCTTGTACGTTTGCGTTCAAATCTTTGTTTGTGGGGCGCACCTCCACTATACTCTGGCAAAGGTCGTCCCAGAAAACATGGTGATAAGTTCAAGCGTAAATGTTCCCTCTACTTGGGGTGAAGCAACTCAAAGTTTGGAGGTGAACGATGATCTAAAACTGGGGCCGGTAAGGGTTAGCTTATGGGAAAATTTACCCGAACGTAAAACGGCTACGCGCCGATGTCATTAATCAGGGTTGAACGTCTTGACCAAAAAGGTTGCTTAAGAGTGTCAAAACCGTTATGGTTGGCTTGGATAGGAGAAGAGATGCCTCCACTATCGCAAGTTTGGCGACTTTATAGCGGTTCTCAGTTGAGTCACATACAAAAAATGATAAATTGAGAACTGGGTGTAAAGAGGTACGTTTGATGAAAACTTACTTAAATGATTTACGTCAAAAAATCATTAATGCTTATATAAAGCGGGAAGGGTCATATCGAAAACTAGCGCAAAAATTTGGTGTTAGCCTTAGTTTTGTACAAACATTAATAAACCGCTATCAGGATATGGGTAGAATTGAGCCATTACCACATGGAGGCGGTCAAAAACCAAAAATCAATGATAAACATTCAGAAATATTACAGAAATTGGTAGCGGAAAACAATGATGCGACTCTCGAAGAACTATGCAGCTTATTCGAGCTAAAAACCCAAATTAAGGTCAGCCGAGCCAGAATGGGAAGAACTCTGCAAAAACTCCAAATAACACGAAAAAAAAAACCTTTCATGCCAGCGAACAAGATACGGACAGAGTAAAAAAATTAAGACAAGAGTTCTGGGAAACTATCCGTACATTTGACTTGAACAATTTGGTATTTGTTGATCAGTCAGGTGTCAACATAGCAATGACAAGACTCTATGCCAGAGCACTTAAGGGAAAAAGGGCACATGGCGATCGCCCAGATAAACGCGGTAAAAATGTGACAGTAATTGGAGCCATCTCTTTACGTGGAATTGTTGGAGCAATGACCTTTAAAGGTGGAACCGATAAATTTGCATTTCAAACTTTTGTTGAACAAGTCTTAGTTCCTAATCTCTGGGAAGGAGCCTGTGTAGTGATGGATAATTTTAGCTCTCACAAAGTGGCAGGAATTCAAGAAGCAATTGAGGCTGTCGGTGCACACTTAGTTTATTTATCACCATATTCCCCTGACTTTTCGCCAATAGAAAATTTTTGGTCCAAAATCAAAGAATTTTTACGTTCACAAGCTGCTCGTACTTATTCAGATTTAGATAAAGCGATTACAGCAGCATTTGAAGAAGTTAGTTTCAATGACATTTTTGCCTGGTTTAAACATTGCGGTTATTGTATTGCATCCAACTGAGAACCGCTATATTTGCGTCGCTTCAGCGTTGACCACTGGTATCGTTTTTTGAAGCAACGCCTGCACTGGACACTTCCTAAGCTAAGCACCCCCAAACAGTGTGTTCGCGTAGCGTGCCCGAAGGGCATACGTTGGAGTGATTTGATGCCAATGATGACTTGGGAGTTATGGTTAGCCCGTGATATTGTTACTGATAATCCCCTACCTTGGCAAAAGTCAATGGACAAATTGACTCCTGGAAGAGTTGCTCAAGCTATGGGAGGAATTTTAGCGGCGATTAGTACTCCTGCACGATCGCCTCAACTTCGCGGAAAATCCCCAGGCTGGAAACCAGGACAACCACGACAACGTAGAATCTGCTATCCTATTGTCAAAAAAAGCACACATTTGGCTGTTGATGGCTTGGTAGTCGCTCTGATAGTCCCAACCTGCTGATCAAGACAACATAGGTATTATCCCAAATCCATTGCCCCTAATAATTAGCGATCGCCAATCACAAAGCAATGATATCAATACAACCAGGTCACAGGATTTAATCAACGCCTGGTGATTGGCCATCGCCCAATCGGAAAGCGACAATCATACCCTGCGTTCATTTTCCCTAAAAAGACAATCCGTCTAATTTGTCAATGCGTAAGTTCTAGCTAAAAAATTCTCCTCCTTTAGCTATTGGTCGAGTTGTGTCATCATGATTCAAGATAAGTTGAGTCTGACCTTCGGTATCCAAAATTACCAGTTCTCTACCATCGTCATTTAAAACGAATGGAAGCAGATCGATATAGCTGAAAGGCTTCTCAACTTCAGGTTGACAGGTGTGAGGGATTTTTTTACAGGTAATGAGAATTTGCTGAGATACATAGCATCTCAAACAAAGCCCAGCAAGGGCGCGATCGCGGATATCGGAAGCTGAGTGAAAAAGTTTCCACACAATAGCTTGAATATATCTGCTTTCTTCTGACGATAATGTGGGTTGGTTGGCTAATTTGGAAAAATGTATCCTAAAAAACTCCTGTGCAGGAAGGATTAACCTGGCTTTATAACCTCCTTTTAGCTTATTGTTGTCTATTATAGGAGAACCAATTATCTGCATTGTCCAGTATCTTGACGGAGCCATCATAGTTTTTAAAGTTACCTTGCTTCTCATCAAACATCACATCAACAGCGAAGCTATTTCACCAGAAACCATTTTTATCAATGTTCTGGAGAACTACATAATATATATATGTTTCGGTTTTTTGAACCTATACAGATGCTGTTGGCGGTTGTATTGCAAAAACTGGTAGTAGTCCTGTCGGAGACGCTGCGCGTTCCGTGTCGCTGCGCGTTCACGAAGTGTGCCGTTCGCGCAGCGTTCCGAAGGAAAGGCTTACGGGCGATCGCTCTGGGGCAGTGAAGGCAGAAAAATACCATTTTGTTAGGGGCACAACATTGTCATTTTGACACAAGCGCTGCGATTCATAGAATCATTCTGCATAGGTTTAAAAAACCGAAATCTATATATAGATGTAGCTGTCCAGAACATTGATGAAAAGTGTTCTCTGGTTTATGGTCTGTGCTATCTCAACGACCAGAAGAGTATACGGAGAAAAGAGCGCAACTTATACTATTTCACGAAAATAGTGAAACATATCAAAAACCCCTCCCAACCTCCCCTTGGTAAAGGGAGGTGCCCTTGGCGGTGGGGTGCATTTGTTTCAAGCATTTAGTGAATTGGTATTAATTGTGGCTTTTGGTATTTTTACAACTCAATTTTTGAAAGGAGAAAAACATGACAATTGTTCAAGCATTTGAGCAAATTTATAGCGTTCAACACACGCCTGTCTCCATCGCCTCTGCAATAGCCAAGATGCTCCAAGAGATAGGAGTGCAATATGCATTTGGTGTATCAGGGGGAGCAATTGTCCCTTTATGGCACGCTCTGCAACATAGTTCTATTCGGGTGCTTCACTTTCGTCATGAAGCAGGAGCAGCTTTTGCAGCCACTGAAGCATACTTTTCTAGTGGTATCCCAATTGTACTTTTTGTTACAACAGGTCCGGGAATTACCAATGCTTTGACCGGTTTATTTGCTGCCCGCTGGGAGGGTGCAAAGGTAATTTTTTTGTCAGCTTCTACCTCAGCATCCCAACGAGGACGGTGGGCTTGCCAGGAAACCAGTACCTATAGGATGCCCAGCACGGGAATTTTTACAACAGAATCTCTGTTTCATTATGCCACTACCCTCGAATCTGATGATGAACTTCCAGAGGTCTATTGCAGACTTGCAAAAGGCTTAGCCCAACCAGGTGGCTTTGTGGCACATTTGAGTATTCCTACCAACATCCAATCAAGTTCAGTTAGAACATCACTGCCACAAGTCGCCCTTTCTCTTGCTCCTGCCGCCGCAACTGAGGAAACTATTTCAAAATGTGCGCGGTTGTTGTCGCAAGGATCATTCGCTATCTGGGTTGGCTTTGGTGCAAGAGATGCAGCAGACTCTATTCTTCAGCTTGCTGAGATGACAGCAGCTGCTGTCATGTGTTCGCCGCGTGGTAAGGGTATTTTTCCAGAGAACCATCCTCAATTTGTGGGGGTTACGGGCTTTGCTGGGCATACGTCAGTTTTAACTTATATGCAAAAGTATCGTCCTCAAAGGGTGTTGGTACTCGGAACTCGCCTTGGGGAACTCACCTCATTTTGGAATCGTGCGATGATTCCTGAACAAGGTTTTTTGCATATTGACATCGATCCAGAGGTGCCTGGAACTGCCTATCCAGATGTCGATACGTTCGCTATTCAGTCTGATGTGGGAGTATTTGTGAAGGCGTTGTTGAAGCATTTCCCTCAGCGTCAAAGTCAGTCAGCAGTGGTATTGCCTCGACCTAAACATGAGGAAATTAATCCACGTGTGCAAGGCTTGGTGCGACCTAAAGTCCTTATGGATGCAATTCAACAGGTGATTGTTGAGGGGAGCGATGCAATAGTGATGACTGAGGCGGGTAACTCATTGGCATGGGGAAATCACTTACTGCAATTTACTCAACCTGGTCGTTACCGAGCCAGTACCGGATTCGGTTCTATGGGTCATTTTGTCACAGGCGTTGTAGGTGCGGCACTGGCACGCAATGGAAAGGCAGTTGCTATTGTTGGGGATGGTGCCATGCTGATGAACTCTGAGGTGAGTACGGCAGTGAGATACCAGATTCCAGCCGTCTGGATTATTCTCAATGATGGATGTTACAACATGTGCGGTCAAGGCTTAGCGTTACAGGGGTTCAAGGGTATGGATGTGGAGATTCCGCAGGTGGATTTTGTTCAGGTTGCCTGTGGTATGGGAGCAGATGGTATCCGTGTTGAAAATGAGTCACAGATCCGAAGTGCTTTGGAGAAAGCGATCGCTTCTCCTGTTCCGTTCATTGTTGATGTGATTATCGATCCGACGGAGGCTGTACCAACAAAAGGTCGGCTCGACAGTTTGATTTCCCAAGGCGTTATCAATTCTTAAGGAGACATTTGTGATGAAAAGTTATTCAGTAGGCATTCGCTCGCTAGCATTAAGCTTTCCGAGCATCGTATGTACGAATGATTACTACCGCGAGAAATACCCAGAGCTAGTTGCTCAGTCTGAACAAAAAAGTTTGGCAAGGCTATTTTCGCTGGCTGATTCAACTCCCGGTAACGAGTTTGACCAGGAGATGATGCCTTATCTATCAGATCCTTTTCGTGGTGCTGTTGAGCGACGAATACTCGGCTCAGGTGAGTCATCGTTAACTCTTGAGTGTCGTGCGGCACGAGACGCCCTTGAGGCAGCAAATCTCTCTAATGAAGACATTGATCTTGCGATCGTTACCTCTTTTGGTACTGAGGAAGTTGTCGCTGGTAATGCTGCTTTCCTCGCCAATGAACTTGGCTTGGGCTGTGCTGCTTGGAATCTGAATTCAATGTGTTCAAGTGGTATAGTGGCGCTGCAAACTGCTAGTACATTAGTAGGAGCAGGAGAGTACCGCAATGTCCTGGTGATTACTTCCTGTGCCTATTCTCGTCTTCTTGATGAAAGAGATACTATCTCGTGGATAGCTGGTGATGGTGCTGGAGCCTTTGTAGTGAGTGAGCTTAAAGCCAACCAAGGAATTCTTGGTAGTAAGATTGTTCATTCAGCACAGACTTGTGGCGCATTTCACACTGAACTGGCAGAGGATTCTCTGGGCAACCTGCGATTATTTATGAGGACGGGCAAAGGAGCAAATCGAGTCATCAGCAATACTGCTGCCGATTTTCTTCTCACTTGCTGCAAAGGTGCTGCTGCTGCTACCAATGTGACACTCGACGAAATCAACTTCTTTATTTTTAATACACCAACAGCCTGGTTCGCCAAATTTAGCGCTCGTATACTGGGCATTGAGCCAGAACGCACAATCAATCTCTACCCTCAGTATGGGAACATCGGACCTGTACTTCCCATTGCTAATCTGTATCACGCCGCGCAATTGGGTAAGATTCATGAAAATGATTTGGTTCTCGTTTATTCTTTCGGTGCATCAGCAAATGCCACTGCAACTGTCATGCGCTGGGGTGATGTAGCTTTAGGTCCTGCTCCTTCCTTGAACGAACCTGCTGTTTTTTCTCGTTGCTAGGCTCTGCCTAGTAACGCCTTACAGAAGGCTCTGCCTCCTTTGCCACGGGAAGCAGAGCCTCCAAAGGAAGCATTCCTACGCAGAGTGTGAAAGAAAAGTCGAAAACATACTTTAAGGAGAGAATATGGACTTGCAACTGCAAGGAAAACGTGCCCTTGTCACTGGTAGTAGCTCCGGGATTGGTGAAGGTATCGCTAAAGGACTAGCACAAGAGGGGGTGACAGTAGTTGTGCATGGACGGAATGAAAAAGAAGCCAGTCGCGTTGTTCAGGAGATTACCGCAGATGGTGGAAAAGCGTTTGTTGCTATTGGTGATTTAGCTACCGATATAGGGGCAGAGCAAGTTGTAGATAGAGTTTTATCAAATCTTGGCGCTGTGGATATTCTGGTTAACAATGCCGGTGTTTATCTACTACGTGGCTGGATGAACTCAACACCAAGTCAATGGGTGGAGCTTTACAATATTAATATTGTCTCTATGGTACGCATAACCCTGCTACTAGTGCCGCAAATGCGAGAACTTGGTTGGGGACGCATCATCAATATGTCTAGTGGTGTAGCAACACAACCAACGTCTACGCCTGACTATTCAGCAACCAAAGCCGCCAACCTAAATTTGACACTGAGTCTGGCAAAAGAATTGGCTGGAACTGGAATCACAGTGAATACGGTAAGCCCTGGTTCAATTGTCACGCCTGGTTTGAACGAAATAATGCTTCAGATTGGTTTCAAGCAGGGATGGGGTACAGATTTAGAGCAGATTAAGCAGTATATGCTGCAAGGGATGATGAGCAATCCCACTGGGCGGCTGGGAACCGTTGAAGACGTAGCAAATCTGGTTACATTTGTTTCTAGTCCTCTTGCTGGTTACATTAACGGGGCAAACTTGCGTGTAGATGGCGGTTGGGTATCAACTATCAACTAGATCTAGAAGGACTTGAACTAACTTTGCCACCTCAGGTTTTTTCGCTTACCCATTTTTGCTTGTCTCTAGTTCACATTCAATCGCCCCCAAAGTCTTGAGAGTGGAAATCGTCGCCTCCGTTAACCCAGTAACGTTGGCGATATTCATACCCTCGTAAAGTCTTTTGCTTCTGAGAATTCTCATACACTCACCTGTTGAGACATCCCATATTCTCAACGTCTCATCTTCACTGCTACTTATTAGATTCTGCCCACTGGGATTAAAGGTTACTGATAAAACTCGTTGAGTATGACCCCGTAAAGTTTTGAGGCACTTACCATCAGAGACATCCCATAGCTTTACTGTTTGATCCATGCTACCACTACTTAAGATTCGCCCGTCGGAACTAAAGATGGTCGAGCAAACCCAACCTATATGTCCTTGCAATGTTCTCAAACACTTTCCATTGGAGACATCCCATAGCTTTATTGTATGATCTCCACTACCACTACTTAAAATTTGTCCGTCAGGGCTAAAAGCAATTGACCAAACCCAACCCGTATGTCCTTGTATAGTTCTTAAGCATTTACCATCCGAGACATCCCAGCAACGTACTGTATGGTCATGACCGCCACTAGCTAAAGTTAGACCATCTGGACTAAAAGCGACTGATAAAACTCCGTGATTTTCTTGATGTAAAGTTCTCAAGCACTTACCAGTCGAAACATTCCATAGCTTGAGCGTATAGTCCTGGCTACCACTAGCCAAAGTTAAACCATCTGGACTGAATGCAACTGACCAAACACAGTTTGTATGTCCAAGCAATGTTCTCAGGCATTTACCAGTTTTGACATCCCATATTTTTACCGTTTTGTCTTCACTAGCACTTGCTAGCATTTGACCATCTGGACTGAAGGCTAATGATGTAATCTCATGACTATGTCCGACAAAAGTTTTGAAGTTTTGACCAGTGTTGATGTCCCACAGTTTCACGTTTCGATTACTGCTACTAGCCAAGATATTACCTTCGGGGCTGGAGACAATTGACCAGCTCCTAGTGGTATATCCTTGTATAGTTTTTATACACTGACCAGTTTGAACATCCCATAGTCTTAACGATTGGTCATCACTCCCACTGGCGAGGATATTACCTTCAGGGCTGAAGTCAACTGCTCGAACCATATTACTATGTCCTGGCAAAGTCTTGAGACACTCACCGTTACTGACATTCCACAGCTTTACCATCCGATCCCAACTACCAGTTGCTAAGGTTTGCCCATCCGGACTGAATGCAACTGATATCACCCAACCAGAGTGACCTTGCAAAGTTCTCAGACATTCACCAGTGTTAACATCCCATAATTTCACCGTTTGGTCCCCGCCAGCGCTAGCAAGTATACGTCCATCTGGGCTAATAGCAGCAGACCAGATCCCTTCATCGTGTCCGTACAAAGTTCTCAAGCATTGCCCAGTACACACATCCCACAGCTTCAGTGTGTTGTCCACGCTACCACTAGCTAGTATTTTGTCGTCAGGACTAAAAACGACTGCTCGAACCATATTCTCATGTCCAAGCAAAGTCTTTAGGCACTGACGAGTATTGACATCCCATATCTTAATCGTCTTGTCATCACTAGCACTGACCAGCACTTGCCCATCTGAACTAAAAGCAAGTGACCATATCCCCTTGGAATGTCCCTGCAATGTATCAAGACATTGACCAGTTATGACATCCCAAAGCTTGATTGTTTGGTCTTCACTGCCACTGGCAAGGATACTACCATCAGGACTAAAGGCAATTGATGTTGCCCAATCAGTATGACCTCTAAAGATATTTAACTGTCTCCAATTACTCACTTGGTACAAGCGAATCTCACCATTTATATCCCCCTCAACTAGAAATTGTTGATTGGGGCTAAATCCTAACGCCAAAATACCACGGAAGGTTTCAGCAAAGACAGACTTAGCTAAATTAGCATAAACAAAATTTACATTGTGCAGATTTACATTACGCAAGTCTGCTTGCCAAACAGTGAGATACGAAAAATCATATTTACTTAGATCTGCCTTCAAATAACAAAGCAAATTCAGGATGTTTCCTGGTGCATAACTTTGTTGTTGCGTCCATGTCTCTCGCAGCGTTAATAAAATTTTACTAAGTTGATGCTCTAGGTTTTTATGAGTGCCGAAACTCTTTAACAACCCATCTATAATTGGCTGAAGAATAAGACGAATTTGAATATCCCTGATATAGTCTTTTGCTGTGGCTTTTATTAAAGCATAACTCTTGAAAATATCAAGATTATGATTGGTAATTTCTAACCAAACCTGTTGCATTAATTCATTAGTTATATACTCCATAACTACAGGTTGTAAGGTAAATAATCCAGAGCTTTTCTCAACCAGGGAGCGTCTGCTCAAAGATTCCAGAGCTTCTAGCAATTTTTGGGGTAGTATCAGTGACAAGATATCATCCTGCAATTCTGATAATGAAACAGGCTCACGATTAACTGCTAGCCAGTACATGATTTCCTTTTCTAAATTTGATAAACGCGAAAATTGTTGGTCTAAAATTTCGTGAATATCACCAAAAACCGCCGTATTTTGTTTGATAAATTCAGAAATATTACCATGAAAAACATCTAAAATTGTTGTGGCAACTATCTTCAAGGCTAAGGCATTACCTCTATAGCGCTCAATTACTGATATCAATTCTGACTCAGAGCCACACAGCCCCTTATTTTCAAAGATTTTTTGCCCATCCACCACGTTTAAACGATTCAGTTGTAATGAACGAACTGGTAGTGCTTTTCCTTCAAAAAACGCCACTTCTTTCGGTTTTTCTCGTGAAGTCAGCAAGAGGCAGCTAGTGTGGGTAACTTCTCCTATTAGTCTGATAAGTTGGGCATATTCCTCATAGCCTTCTCGATAGCTTCCAGCAATAGCACCACTTTGTAGAATTGTTTCAGCATTGTCGAGAATAATAAGACAGCGTGAAGAGCGCAAATATTCAAGCAGTTGCGAGATTCTGCCGTCTACGCTGTTTGGTAAATCAGCTTCTAAAACCCGATCTGCAGACAAAAATTGAATTAAGTTAGCCAAAAGCTCAAAAAGTGGTGGCGCATTGTAGAGCGATCGCCATATAAAGTAGTCAAACTGCCCCTGAACTTGTTCGGCTAGCTTAGCAGCCAGAGAGGTTTTCCCAATTCCCCCCATTCCCAACAACGCTACCAATCGGCAACGCTCCTCTATCAACCATTGCTTGAGTGTGTTGAGTTCTACTGTGCGTCCGTAGAACATAGAGACATCAATCGCTTCTCCCCAGTCTGCACCCCCCTTTAATCCCCCATTAACAAGGGGGGAAAGAGGGGGGTTTGGATTTTGGATGTAATTCTCTAGACTTTCCCCCGCTCCCTCTGCCCTCGTAAATTTGCGCCATCGCCGCTCTAGAGCAGAGTGAAAGTTGCTTTTGCTGACTTTCTCACCTAGTGCTTCGCTAAGCAACTTCCAAAGTTCCGGACCAACATGTCGCTTCACATATGCCACCGAGTAACTAGCTTCAGAAGCGATTTGCTCGTACGTCAGATTCTCCCAAGAGCCTTTAAGGATAGCAATTTCTACTTTACTCAGCTTTCTTCCTACGTTCACGAACACTGCTTCATCAGCAACTTCCAACGCTTCCTCAACGTTCATAGGCTAATACGTGAGCTTATATGTAAACTCTACCATAAAAGTAAATTCACCGGAACTTTACCGGAACTTTACTGCGTTCATAATTAGGGGCGATCGCTCTACACTAGGTTTATGAGAAGTAAATAAACTCTGAAAAAACATTCTTGCAATGGGCATGGAGTAATCGGCATGGAGCATGGGGAATCAAATCATTGCGAAGCATCGGTTCGGGTTACATCGCTTTGGTGAAGGAACGCTTTTAGGTGTTTACCTTTGGTTGGTGCTGTCACTGATTGCTTATATTTTGGCTCACTGGGTTTATTTATCGTTCACGGAGCGTGCCCAAAGGGCATTCGCTACTACAAATTTACCTAATTGGGAAGAAGCTGCACAAATTGCAATTCATCGCTTGCCTACCCCACTTACTTTTGTGCTTGATTTTACTTGACCTTGAACGAATGCGTCCTTTTCTACTTGGTCGCGGAATTGACATTCAAATTTTTAGGTGCATCTTAAGAGCCTCCAACTAGCGGCGATTGCGCGGAGCGCAGCGCCCTTTGGGCGATCGCTAGCAACAAATGAAAGAAGCACATTTTGCAGGAGATACCAAAACCCTTGCTGTGTCAGGGTTATAAAATGTCCCTTTTAGGAGTTAAGAGACTTCCAAAAAACTCTATTTTTACTTCAAGAAAAGTAATTATAGATTGTGTGATTATTTCATTCTTCAAGAACTGGAAAATTTTCTTAAATCAAAGAATGTATGGAATTAATTGCAACCACACATTTTATCATCAGATAAAATTATCAAGTGGCTATTTAGGTTTGCAACCAGTCATCAAAAATTTAATTTTCCTAAAGTGGAACAATATGTACCATCTTTGTAACTCCTGCACAGATTGCTATATAAGAGAAATTGATAAGTATGAGTTTGTCTGGCCAACAACGTAAAAAACTACAGGATGCTTTGCTTAATGCTTTTCCGACTCTAGCATCCCTAGAGCAGATGTTGTCATTTGGATTAGAGAAAAATCTAAGAGCAATTGCAGGTGAAGGAAGTCTACAAAATATTGTCTTTAATTTAATACAAGCAGCAGATTCTCAGGGATGGGTTGAAGATTTAATTCGTGCTGGGTGTGATTTAAACCCTGGAAATCAACTCTTGCAAGCTATCGCTGAAACACTATTGTCAAATCACCAACCAGAAACACCTTCTAACATTTCTCAAAAACAAAGTAATCAGGTGCAAAAAATCCTGATTCTAGCAGCAATTCCCCACAGTCTGCGTTTAGATAAAGAAATCAGAGAAATTGAAGAAGCTATACGACGAGCCACTAATCGAGATTTATTTGAAATTAAAGTCAAAACTGCTGTACGCCCCCAGGATATTCGTCGAGCGATCGCAGAGGAACAACCTCAAATCGTTCACTTTTGTGGACATGGGGAGAAAGATGGTAGCTTGCTGTTAGAGGATGATGGGGGAAACAATAAGCCAGTTGCACCGCAAGGTTTAGCATCGCTGTTTGAATTACATAATGATTATGTTAAATGTGTTCTGCTTAATGCCTGTTATTCAGAGCAATCTGCTGAAGCGATTAAGCAGCATATTAATTATGTAATTGGGATGAACAACCCCATAACAGACAAAGCAGCAATTGCCTTTTCTCAAGGATTTTATGATGGGCTGAGTTATAAAAACTCAGGAAAACAAGATGTGTTCCAGAGAGCTTTTAATGAAGGTATAGTTGCAGTTAAATTAGAAAATTCTTTACAAGGAGCGATACCAGTCTTGAAAAAAGGATGAGACAGGTGGAATCCAAAATAAAACAAATTAGTTTTTAAATTATCATCAGAACTAACAATTATCAAGATACTCCACCTTCTCTAAGAAGTTTAGATTAAACATATGCGATTATCTAGCCAAGAGCGCAAAAAATTGCAAGAAGCTTTAATTGATGCTTTTCCGACTCTAGCAGACCTAGAGCAGATGTTGTCATTTGGATTAGAGAAAAATCTAAGAGCAATTGCAGGTGAAGGGAGTCTACAAAATATTGTCTTTAATTTAATACAAGCAGCAGATTCTCAGGGATGGGTTGAAGATTTAATTCGTGCTGCGTGTGATTTCAACCCTGGAAATCAACTCTTACAAGCTATCGCTGAAACACTATTGTCAAATCAGCAACCAGAAACACCTTCTAACATTTCTCAAAAACAAAGTAATCAAGAGATATTATTAGAACGTGTTAAGAAAGAAGTTGAAAACCGACTAAAAGACTCTCTACTTAAAAAAGTACTAATACCACTTGAAAAGGTGTTAGAACCAGGACGAGTTAAACGTTATCGGGATCGTGAAGTCAAAATTGGGATACAGGAAAATAAACCTATTCCCGATAGAACCGAAATCATTACTGTTTTTGATGATAATGAAGGTAAGCTACTAATTTTGGGTAAGCCTGGGGCTGGCAAGACAACTACACAATTAGTACTAGCAAAAGCCCTAATTGAACGGGCTGAAAGACAGCTTAATCATCCTATCCCAATATTACTGAACCTTTCCTCTTGGAAGGATGCAGATCAATTAATTATAGATTGGTTGACTGCTGAAGTCTATTCTAAATATCGTATTCCAACCGCAGTTAGTAAAAAGTGGTTAGAAAATCAGCAACTTCTACCACTACTAGATGGTTTGGATGAGGTAAAACCACAACTTCAGAAAGATTGTATTAAAGCTATCAACAAATTCTCCCATCACTATACCCCTAAGCATTTAGTTGTTTGTTGTCGTAGCGACGAGTATGATAACCTTTCTACTAAACTTCATCTCGAGATAGCTATCTGTTTAGAGCCTCTAACTAATGATCAAATTCGCGATTATCTCAATAAACTTAAGGATACAGAAATACAGCAAAAAATCGACACTGACTCAATTTTATTAGATTTAGTTAGAACACCTTTCATACTTAACATTACTATTTTAGCTTTTGGAGAAATATCTACTGAGGTTTGGCAGGAGTTATCAACTACTGATACAAGAATTAATTATTTACTAGATTGTTTTGTGAGGCGAATGTTCAAATCGGTTAGCAGCGAGGATAAGTTATACTCTGACGAAAAAACAGAGTTATGGCTTGTTTGGTTAGGTCAGCGATTGGAAATAAAATCTAAAACTGAATTTTTGATTGAAGAACTTCAACCAGATTGTCTAGAAAAATTTATTCAAAAACTTCTATTTAGGCTACTTACTGGACTTATTTATGGAATAGTAGTTGGATTCATTGCAGGGCTTGGTGGAGGGTTAAACTTTGGTTTAGTTTGTGGTATTGTGGGCGCATTGGTTGGAATAATTACTATTACAATAAGCAATCATATAGAAATTATGGAAACCTTAACATGGTCTTGGGAGAAAGCAAAAAAAAGTATGACTTTTGCTTTGATTGCTGGTCAGTTATTTGGGCTTGTTTTTGGTGTAATCAGTAAAAGACTAAACGATGGTTTTATTTTAGGATTGATGATAGGATTGGTTGCTAGCTTGATTGCGGGCTTTAATGGTGGACTACTAACTAATCAAGTTGTAGAAACAAAAATATATGCTAATCAAGGAATCTACAAATCATTTTCGAATTCTATGGTTCTGGGATTGATTAGTGGATTTATTTGTGCGCTAGTTTCTGAATTAATTAATAGGTTAACTATGGGGGAAGGTGATAAGTTAATTGATAGAGTGACTCTTGGAATAGCTGGTGGACTGCTTGGTAAATCAAGCAGTGCATTGTTTGGAGGATTAATTGGCTTATTAGCTAGTGGAATAGCGGGGGGTGGCGGTGGCTGCATTGAACATTTAGCTTTACGCCTTATCCTTTACTTCAATCGTTTTATCCCTTGGAACTATGCCGAGTACCTCGACTATTGTTGCACAGATCTCTTATTTCTTCAGCGTATCGGTGGTCGCTACCGTTTCATTAACAACATGCTGCAAGAATACTTCGCAAAAAGACGATCGCCATCAACGAAATCTGTTGCGCCTCCTCGATAGTCGCCTTATACATACTAGTGGTTCCTATTACAGGTTACATTATGTGTTGCGTTTTGTTCTTATAATACATGGTTGTATCCCCTTCAATTATGTTAAAATTCTTGATGATATCGTTGACAAACTTCATATTTTGAAGAAAATTAGTGGTGGATACCAGTTCTCCCACGAATTCTTCAAAGAATATTATTTTAAAAAAATAGATCTAAAACATTTGGAAGAAACAGATTAAAAAAAAAATGAAAATATATTTGTTTTATAACAATTAATCTTCCTACTAAAATTAATTATCTTCAAGTGAAACTATGATTTTATTACTGCTACTATTTACTTCTTTAATTGGACTAATTGTGTATTGGATTCTCTTACGACGTGCAGTAAAAGAAATACCTCAACTATCTCGATTAGAGAACGAGATATCTAATGGTTTTTTAGATCTCAAATTTCCTAAAGTTTCAGTCATTATTCCAGCCTATAACGAAGCAGATAATATCGAAGACTGCATAAGATCAGTTTTGGACAGTACAAGATTATCATCTGATAACCTCGAAGTCTGGGTAATAGATGATCAATCAACTGATAATACTTTTAAAATTCTTCAAAACTTTCAGCAATATCGTCAAGATCCAAGGCTGAAAATTTTGCCTGGTCTAGATAGACCAGAAGCAGAAATATGGACAGGTAAGAACTGGGCTTGTGCTCAAGGAGCTAAATGCTCGAAAGGAGAATTTCTCGTCTTTATTGACGCTGATATACGACTAAAATCAGGTGCAATTGAAAGGGTAGTTTTAGAAGCAATAGTAAAAGAAATTGACTTTTTAAACTGTATTCCAGCCATTATTTGTGGTTGTATCGCAGAGTGGTTAATACAGCCATTAATATTTATTAATCTACTGATTTCTTTTAACTCTAGGATTGTCAAAAACCCTAAAACAGATACAGCATATGCTGCAGGTTTTTTTATGCTGTTTAAAAGGTCAGCATACGAAGAAATTCAAGGACATCAAGCAGTTGCGAGCTATGTTGCTGAAGATGTTGCTCTTGCACGTCTAATAAAAAAGAGACATTTTAAAATAGGATACCGTTTAGGAGCAAATATAGCCACATTAAGAATGTATACTTCTTGGACAACGCTTTGGGAAGGTTGGACAAAAGTTTTGTACGTGGGTGCTCAACGTAACCTTATCATCATATTATGTCTGGCTTTGGTAATGCTCATTATATACACAATCCCCTGGATAGGACTAATAATCAATTTTACTAAAATTTCTTTAATAAACATTGAAACGATTGACTTATATATCTTGACTGTAATCATGATAGATATCATCATACAATACAAGCTTCGAAAGCTGTTAATAAAAGCCCTAAATTTACCACCTAAATATTGGTGGTTAAATGGTTTAGGTGGATTAATTCTAGCAACGATAGCTGTTGTTTCATTCATCAAAACTGAGACAGGTTGGGGCTGGACATGGCGGAGTCGATCTCTTAAACAATGTCGATAAACGTAAATATGTAAAAAATATGTCAAAATAACTACTTTACTAAAACCTATTTGTAACTTCAAAAAATAATTTCATCCATGAATAATAATAGCATTATGAAAGAAAAAAAAAGTCACGATCAATCAACCAACCCTAATAAAGATATTCAGAAGTTATTTAATTTAACTCAATTCTTTAAAAAAGATGATAGAGGAATTTCTGCTTTCATTCCAGAAACCACTCTTCCTCCAGAAACCACTCTTCCTAATGGAATGACCATATTTTATCTAAGGAAAGAAGAAGTCAATGTACTTTATGAACAAGTACAACACTATTTCAGAAATGGAATAGAAGTGCACGAATATGACACAGTATTTGATGTGGGCGCAAATATTGGTTTATTTACGTTGTGGGCCTATCAAATATGTAAAAAAAATGTAACTATATACGCATTCGAACCTATTCCAGCTATTTTTAATGTTCTTAAAGCTAATGCCGAACGCTTTAACCTAGAAGAAATAAAAGTATTTTTCTGTGGACTTTCGCAAAAATCTGAAAAGGCAACATTTGCTTGGTTCCCTAACGGTTCAATGTTATCTACAAAATATAAAGATGATTTGAAAGAGTTACAACAACAACTCAAAGAAAGTATACTTCAAAATTTAATCGAACTACCAAGAGAAGTACGCTGGCTGCGTCGGCTGCCACCTTTTTTACAGTCTTTTTTTATCGATAAAGGATTAAAAAAGAAATTTAAGATAGAAGAAGTTACTTGCCAATTACAAACACTATCAGAAATTATATACCAGCATAATGTCAAACAAATTGATTTGCTAAAAATAGATGTAGAAAAAAGCGAATTAGATGTATTGATGGGAATTAAAGAAGAAGATTGGTCTAAGATTAAACAAATTGTTGTAGAAATACACAACATAGAAGGTAGAGTCGAAAAGATAACAAATTTACTTTCCGTGCATGGTTTTAATCAAATTATAATTGAACAAGAGCCTATTTTTAGAGGTTCTGAGATTTTTAGTTTATATGCTCTGAGAAAACCAGTATTTTCAGGGCATTGAATCGGGATAGCTGCATATTTGAAAATTAAGTCGGTCTACTGACTTTATCTATGGTTGTACACAGAGGTGCAAAATATGAGTTATGAAGCCCATGAATATCAAAAGATTACACAGTATCAATTTGATAACTGTATAAAGAATGATGCTCGTGATGGAGGTTACACAATTTATAACGGAGGCAACAGTGGCACACTTGAAATAAGGGCAAATATTTTCAATATCTATGTAGCAACATTAGAATATAAATTTAATCCATCAAATGGAACTTTATATTATGAATTAACCAATAAGTCTCTTTTGGTTCAGGAAAATCAAATTTGGGATGGAATTCTTAGAACGGTAAGCAGCTGTGGAGGCGTATGGTCAAGACGATTAAGGTAGTCTTTTAAGAAACACATTCGTTGGATGTTGAAATAGGGATGAGTTATAAGCCAAAAGCTTGAGCTTTTTTCTTAAGGTTTTTAAGCATTCGTTCTTGATACTGTTGTTTGTAAGCATCAATACCAGGGTCAGTATAGCGATCGCCAAAGTTTTCTGTGTACTGAATTTATCTTCAGGTTATGACTTGCCATTGAAGGTTGGGGGTATTCCAGGAGAGGTACAAGCTTATCTGCGAGTATATGCTCAAATTAACCAAGAAAAGTTTCCGGGAAGAGTAATATATCGCGTAACCGTTCAAGGGGGTAGAAGGGCGAGCGTAAAAATAGCCACCAAAATTTGGTAATGTAAAAGTCATGGAAAAGCAGCGCCCAAACTATTTACAGCAGATATTCTTGTACGTTTGCGTTCAAATCTTTGTTTGTGGGGCGCACCTCCACTATACTCTGGCAAAGGTCGTCCCAGAAAACATGGTGATAAGTTCAAGCGTAAATGTTCCCTCTACTTGGGGTGAAGCAACTCAAAGTTTGGAGGTGAACGATGATCTAAAACTGGGGCCGGTAAGGGTTAGCTTATGGGAAAATTTACCCGAACGTAAAACGGCTACGCGCCGATGTCATTAATCAGGGTTGAACGTCTTGACCAAAAAGGTTGCTTAAGAGTGTCAAAACCGTTATGGTTGGCTTGGATAGGAGAAGAGATGCCTCCACTATCGCAAGTTTGGCGACTTTATTTGCGTCGCTTCAGCGTTGACCACTGGTATCGTTTTTTGAAGCAACGCCTGCACTGGACACTTCCTAAGCTAAGCACCCCCAAACAGTGTGTTCGCGTAGCGTGCCCGAAGGGCATACGTTGGAGTGATTTGATGCCAATGATGACTTGGGAGTTATGGTTAGCCCGTGATATTGTTACTGATAATCCCCTACCTTGGCAAAAGTCAATGGACAAATTGACTCCTGGAAGAGTTGCTCAAGCTATGGGAGGAATTTTAGCGGCGATTAGTACTCCTGCACGATCGCCTCAACTTCGCGGAAAATCCCCAGGCTGGAAACCAGGACAACCACGACAACGTAGAATCCGCTATCCTATTGTCAAAAAAATCACGTCTAAGCTTCGCAAACAACAACCCAAATCGGCTTAATATCAAAGATTTTCGTGCTTAAAGCTTGTCTTTTATCAACTCAGCCCTGCTGGGTCATTTCTTGTTACTTAGTCTAAACACAAGGTAGTTTCTCCCGGAGGGAAACCTTCCTTTGAGAACTCGGTGCGCTGGCTCACCACGGTAGTACCCTCATGTGTGTGCACCCCTCTCATTGCCCCCTACAAGAGGGGAGAAGACAGAGGAAAAACTTTTATTTATTGTTTATCTGTAGTTTTATTTTCAACATAATTGACTCTTTCTAAGTTTTCTAATTACTTTACTTTTTATTATGACCACGACCATGAAATCGAGGGTGGATGTTCTGTTGTTGAGTATTAAGTTGTTGAATCTCCTGATTAATTCGATTTCCATCACCTACAGCATCAGCTGATTGTGTCGCTCCTTGAGAAGAATTTTGTTGTGGTTGATGCTTTACTTTGGAGTTTCCACGATTTTTCTGGACATTAACTTGAATAATATACTGGTTGATTTGGTTATTGTCACCTGTAATCGTCGCAGTTTGGTTACTACCTTGAGTGCTTGTTTGTTCTGCTCTCACTGGTAAAGAAAAAACTCCTATAACTGCTACAGACATGAGACCAAAAATATAACTTTTGTTGCGCATTTTTAAATAACTTATTGTTTTCATAAAATTCATTTTTACTATTATCTTATAAAACAAAAAATATTTTGTAAGCATTTCGTAAAATTATGATGTAAAAATCTTAAAGCCTCTTATTTTTATGTGTTTATATGAAAAATAAATCATTAAGTATTTTTTCGTAAATAATTATTTGAGTGATTTGTGTATCTACTGAACTTGTTAGAAACTTTATTTTTCCTCACTTTCATAAAGTGGCTTATACGGCTATACAGTTCAGTTCGTGGTGTTCGGTTATAGAATATCCCCCCAACCCGTTAGAAAAGGGGGCTTAATTCCCTCTTTTTTAAGCAGGGTTAAGGAGGAGCAAGTCTTATCACCAACCGTATTGGCTTATGCGCAGCCGTGATGCACCCTAGTTCATCATATTTTGTCTGTTAATTTTACTTAATTTTAGTGAAAAGTTATGTCAATCAGTACAAATCGAGTTTTCCGAACTAGAAAAAGTAGTGCTATCAGTACATTTTCTAGTCATAATATCTATTTCGGTAATCATCAATTATTAAGTGATAAAAACCGAATTTACACCCTTTCTAGTTCTCAATAACATAAGAATCAAAGCAAAGATTTAAATCTGCAATTTGTTGGCAGTACAAATACTACTTATACGAGGTAGAATCATGGCATTAGTTCGTTTGAACCCCTGGCAAGAATTTAACGCAATGCAACGTCAACTCAACCGCTTGTTAGATGAGTCTTTTGTACCAGCAAAAGAGTTGGATCGAAGCTTTATTAGAGTTCCCGCTGCTGAATTGCAAGAAACATCTGAGGCGATTCATCTCAAGCTAGAAATTCCAGGAGTTGAAGCAAAAGACCTGGATGTGAAAGTCACAGAAAACGCTGTCTCAGTCAGTGGCGATCGCAAGTCAGAAACTAAGACTGAAGACAAAGGTGTGACTAAGAGTGAATTCCACTACGGCAAATTCCAACGTGTCATTCCACTTCCTGCTCGCATTCAAAATACCAATGTCACCGCCGAATATAAAGACGGTATTCTCAATTTGACATTGCCAAAAACTGAAGCCGAGAAGAACAAAGTTGTCAAAGTTAACTTAGACCAATCTGCTGCGTAATTAGGGTAAGCAGGTTTGACTTAAAGCCCGGTTGCTCATTTGCAACCGGGCTTTTTTATTGATACGAGTACTTAGGAAAAGCTGTTCAAGCAGACTACTCTAGTAAAGGTAAAAATTTCCTAATTAGCCCAATAGTGACACCGGGAAGTTCCAGTTGGGGTGTAAAGCCTACATCGTCGAGATGATAAAAGATGCGAATCGCCTGAGGGTTCATTTCGGCAAGACGGCGTCCTACTTCCGGTCCTGTGAATTCTGACTTTTGCCCCCAGATTATGGCTGTAGGGACGGTCAATTGAGTGATATATAAGGATAAATCAAAGGATAAATCCCCACGTACAAAAGCAAGAGCAGCATACTCAGCATTAAACTGTTGAGCAGATTGCAAATATGCCTCGATAATTTCAGCATACACTCGTTCTGCACGAGCGAATTGGCGTTGTTCCAAGTAGCTACGAATGCCAAAACCGCTAGCAACTCCAGTCATGTAAAGCAACCGATCCACACCTGGAATGTTGACAATTTGAGCAGAGAAGCTGCGGCTGTAGTCTTGTCCAAATTCAGCAAGACCTGCTGGTGTTATCAAAATTAAAGACTTGAACAAATCGGGGCGAAGAATCGCCGCGCGAATCGTGAAAGCAGCAGTGAGTCCAGAGGCGATCGCATTAATCGAACCATTGCCAGTCTTCTCTATGAACTCGATAATACTCTTAATATAGTCATCAACATGATAAGTTCGAGCTGGATGGTCAGAGCGTCCCCATCCAACCAAATCTGGCGCTACGATTCGATAGTCTGCAGCAAAAGCTGGATAAACTTTAGACCACTCGTAGGCAGAAGAACCGCCACCAAACGCGTGCAAAAAAACTAATGTCCTATCGCTTGATTGCTCAGCATCTGTGTCAGACCACGGTTTTCCGACAGCAGTATAGTACACCATTCTTCCTAGCTCGGTCATCACATATTTCTCACCAAAACCAGGGGGTAAAAACATAGGAATACCTCATATGCTGCATGATCATTTCAATCGTGGAGACTATAACTAGAAATTTGCATCACTCTAAAGGTCAATTTAGTAGTAGTTCATGGGGGTAATTAAAGTTTTCAAATCATCTGTGTGTATCTGCGAGTCTGATCGACGACAATTAATTTGTTACCCCGCAGCTGCTCTTTGAAAGGATGAATATGTTTTCTGAAGAAGTTTTCGTCTTTGCTGCATCTTTTGCCCAACAGCGGCTGTGGTTCCTCGACCAGTTGATACCTGGTAATGCTCTTTATAATGTGCCGACAGTCATTCGTTTGACAGGGAGGCTCAACTTAGCTGCACTACAACAAACGTTTAACGAAATTGTGCGTCGCCACGAAGTTTTACGCACCACATTTAAAGTGCTAGAGGGGCAACTTGTGCAGGCGATAGCACCCTCCCTAACCATACCCCTTTCTCTATTAGACCTGCGGCAGTTACCGGTAGACGAACGGGAGGCGCAAGCAAAGCGCATTGTTACCGCAGAGGTAGAACGTCCTTTCGATTTGTCTTCTGGACCATTGCTGCGAGTCATGCTGCTTGTGCGATCGCAGACAGAACATATTCTCGTCCTGAATATGCACCATATTATCTGTGACGATTGGTCTATTGGCGTAGTGATTCGGGAACTGGGAACGCTGTACACAGCTTTTGCACAAAACCAAGCTTCCCCTTTACCGGAACTACCTCTCCAGTACGCCGACTTTGCCCAATGGCAGCGCGAGTGGTTACAAGGAGAAGTGCTACAAACCCAGTTAGCTTATTGGCAGCAGCAATTAAATGGCGTTTCCATGCTGCATCTACCTACAGACAGACCGAGACCAAGTATACAAACTTATCAAGGAGCAACACAATTTCTAGAGTTACCGAAAAAGTTATGTGATGCACTTGTGACGCTTTCGCAGCAAGAAGGTGTCACCTTATTTATGACGCTGCTGGCAGCATTTCAGACGTTACTTTACCGATACACGCATCAGGAAGATATTGCGGTGGGTTCGCCAATTGCTAACCGTAACCGTAGTGAAATTGAAGGACTTATTGGTTTTTTTGTCAATAGTTTGGTGCTACGTGGTAACTTATCTGGAAACCCAACTTTTCGCGAACTGCTAGGCAGAGTACGAGAGGTAACACTAGGAGCATATAGTCACCAAGATTTGCCTTTTGAAAAGCTCGTTGAGGAACTGCATCCTGAGCGAAACTTGAGCCACCATCCGCTATTTCAAGTGGTATTTGGTTTCGAGAATGCACCAATGTCAGCGCTAGAATTGCCTGGTTTAGTGCCTAGCTTTATAAATATTGATTTTAAAACAACACGCTTTGATTTGGAGTTGCACCTGTGGAAGTGTTCTGAAGATTTTAGGAGTCTATGGGGCGCAAACTGGGAGCATTCCGAGGGTATTAGGGGTGTAATGGTGTACAACACCGATTTATTTTATAAAGCCACCATTAGCCGAATGCTGAAACATTTTAAAAGATTGTTAGAAGGTATTGTTTCTCATCCAGAACAACGCATAGCAAATCTACCGCTATTGAGCGAAGCTGAGCTACATCAGGTATTAGTAGAATGGAATGAGACCGAAACAAATTATCCTCACGATAAGTGTATCCATCAGTTGTTTGAAAATCAGGTAAAGCAGAACCCTGATGCCATAGCAGTGATATATGAAGATGTAGAGACGCGCCATGGCGAGCCAGCGCTGCAGGAGGGGAGCCACTGCGTTGCCGGGGTTCCCCCGGTTGTAGCAAGTGGCGTTCTCCCTCGTGCCGCCTCTGGCGTCGCGTCTCTACATATAACCTATCAGGAGTTGAATATTCGCAGCAATAAACTAGCGCACCACTTACAAAAATTGGGTGTAGGTGCTGACGTTTTAGTAGGCATTTGTGTAGAGCCTTCACCAGAAATGATAGTTGGGTTGCTGGGTATCCTGAAAGCGGGGGGAGCTTATGTACCTTTAGACCCTAGCTATCCGCAAGAACGCCTAAATTTCATGCTGGAAGATGCACAACTTCGAGTCTTGCTAACTCAAGAAAAGTTGCTCAAGCATTTTGAAGCTTTCTCAAACCCAATTATTTACATAGATAAAGACTGGGAAATTATTGCCCAAGAAAGCGAAGAAAACCCAACTAGCAGCTTAACTAGTGATAACTTAGCGTATGTCATTTATACTTCTGGCTCTACAGGAAAGCCTAAAGGAGTGGCTGTAACTCATAAAGCTGTGAATCGGCTGGTATGCAACACAAACTATGTAAAATTGGAAAGAACTGATAAAATTGCCCAAGCCTCAAACACTTCCTTTGATGCTGCCACTTTTGAGATTTGGGGAGCGCTCCTTAATGGTGCTCAACTTATTGGAATTAGCAAAGATGTCATAATTTCGCCTCACGATTTTGCATTACAACTACGACAAAAAGGCATCAGCGTTTTGTTTTTGACCACTGCCTTATTCCAACAGATTGCCAGAGACCTTCCGCAAGCTTTTGCTTCGTTACGATGCTTGCTATTTGGTGGTGAAACTGTTGATATAAGATGGGTTAGAAAGGTTATAAAAAATGGTTTGCAAAAGCAATTGATTCATGTTTATGGACCTACAGAAAATACAACTTTTTCTTCTTATTACTGTGTGGAAGAATTACCAGAATCAGCTACATCTATTCCCATTGGTCGCCCCATTACGAACACACAGATTTATCTGCTGGATGCTGATTTACAGCCTGTACCCATTGGCATTGTCGGCGAGTTATACATCGGCGGTGATGGACTAGCGCGAGAATACCTCAATCGTCCTGACTTAACTGCTGAACGCTTCATTACCAATCCTTTTAGTAGTAAACCAGAAGCGCGTCTTTATAAAACAGGTGACTTAGGGCGCTATTTACCAGATGGCAATATTGAATTTTTAGGTCGTATCGATAATCAAGTCAAGATTCGTGGCTTCCGCATTGAGTTGGGAGAGATTGAAGCGGTGCTGAGTCAACATCCAGCAGTGGAAGAAGCAGTCGTCATTGCTAGTGAGGACATACCAGGTGATAAGCTTTTGGTGGCTTATATTGTTCCAAGTCCTGAGTGTGGAGTCCTGAGAGGAACATCTGACTCAGCACTGATGAGTGACATTAGCCAATTCCTGAAACAAAAGTTACCAGCTTACATGATACCAAGAGCGTATGTGGTGCTGGAATCTCTTCCACTGACACCTAACGGCAAAGTAGATCGCCGTGGCTTAAGAGCACCCGATACATTCACTCTCGACACAAAAGAAGATTATGTGGCACCACGGACGTCGGTAGAAGAGGTGTTAGTGGAAATTTGGGCTAAGGTTTTGGGAAAAGAACTCTTAGGTGTCCACGATAATTTCTTTGAATTGGGTGGTCATTCTCTACTCGCAACTCAACTGGTTTCTCGAATACGTGACGCCTTTCAAATAGATTTGTCTGTACGTAACTTGTTTGAAGCACCGACTGTGGGACAACTTGCTAGGTATGTTGAAACAATGTCTTGGGTAGTGAAAGGTTTGGATACGACTGGAACTACGGGTGAGGAGCGAGAAGAAGTGGAATTTTGAAAAATTTTACCAAGCTTTCAAGCTGATTTACGTGCAAGCAGTACAAAACGCGCTCACAGCTTCGGCAAACGGCTGGTTGTGTTCCATCAATGCCATATGTCCATCGCCTTTGATGGTGACGAGTTCAGGTATTGGCAATTCTGCTTTCATGCGATCGCTTGTTGACTGCCTTCTCATTCAGCTTCCTACCATAGTTCAAACAATCCAGAGTACGCAATCTCTCTAATGTTCGACATTTTCAACCCAAGGAATGATTTGTATGGAGTTGTGAATGTGTTAAAACGTCTTGGTCAATTGACAACGAGCAACTAACAACTGTTGCGAAGGGGCGTAATTTTGAACACAATTGAGTTTCTATCTTATCTTCGCAGCTTAGATATTCAAGTTTTTGTTGAGGGCGATCGCCTTCGCTGTAACGCTCCTGAAGGAATCCTCACACCAGAATTGCGTATAGAAATTCAAGAGCGCAAAGCAGAAATTATTGCATTTTTAAAAGCAGCTAATTATACTACCAGCCACACCTCTACACCCCTCGTACCTATTTCGCGAAACAGGAATCTCCCCCTCTCCTTTGCTCAACAGCGGCTGTGGTTTCTTGACCAATTAGTACCCAACAATCCTTTCTATAACGTTCCAGCAGCATTTCGTCTCACAGGTTCGCTTAATTTGAGGGCGCTGGAACAAACTTTTAACGAAATTGTGCGGCGTCACGAAGCTTTACGTACCACTTTTGCCATAGTCGAAGGGCAACCAGTTCAGGTGATTGCACCTATTTTAAATGTATCCTTAGCAGTCAGAGATTTGCAGCAACTGCCACAAGTCGTAGTAGCACCGACTCCTCGGGATCAACGTGAAAAAGAAGCACGACGACTCATGACTCAGGAGGCTCAACGTCCTTTCAATTTATCAACTGATCCATTGCTGCAAGTCACACTGCTGCGGTTGGATGAAGCAGAACATATCTTGGTGCTGAATATGCACCATATTGTCTCCGATGGTTGGTCTATCGGGGTGCTGATTCGAGAGATAGCACTGCTTTACACAGCTTTTGCCAGCAATCAACGTTCTTCTCTGCCAGAACTACCGATTCAATATGCAGACTTCGCATACTGGCAGCGTCAATGGTTGCAAGGGGAAGTGTTGGCAAAGCAACTTGGTTACTGGCAAAAACAGTTGGAAGGCGTTTCCATGCTAAATCTGCCAACGGACAGACCAAGACCAGCACTTCCAACTTACCGGGGTGCAAGGCAATTTCTGCAATTACCAAAAAGTCTGAGCGAAGCCCTAGAAACTCTCTCGCAGCAGGAAGGGGTGAGTTTGTTCATGACAATGCTTGCAGCATTCCAGATTTTACTTTATCGCTACACGCAGCAAGAAGATATTGCTGTGGGTTCAGCGATCGCCAACCGCAACCGTAGTGAAATAGAAGGGTTAATTGGCTTTTTTGTCAATAGCTTGGTACTGCGTACTGATTTATCAGGGAACCCAACTTTTCGGGAATTGTTGAGTCAAGTGCGAGACGTAGCTTTAGAAGCTTATGCTCACCAAGATTTGCCTTTTGAGAAGTTGGTGGAAGAACTGCATCCAGAACGCAACTTGAATCAAAATCCCTTGTTTCAGGTGGTGTTTGCGCTGCAAAATGCGCCAATGTCAGCGTTGGAGTTACCTGAGTTAACTCTTAGTCCCTTGCCATTTGATAGTGAAACAACGCGATTTGATTTGGAGTTTCACCTATGGGAGCGAACTCCTCAAAATGGGTTATGGGTAAATAGCTCAGAAGGCATCAGCGGTTTTGTTATTTACAGCACCGATTTATTTGATGACAGCACCATTAACCGGATGCTGGGACATTTCCAAACGCTGTTAGAAAGTATTGTCGCTCATCCAGAACAACGAATTGCAGATTTACCATTTTTAAGCGAAGCTGAGCGACATCAGTTATTAGTGGAATGGAACAATACCAAAGCAGATTATCCTCAGGATAGATGCGTTCATCAGCTATTTGAGGCTCAAGTAGAGCAAACTCCTGATGCATTTGCGTTGGTATTTGAAGACGTAGAGACGCGCCATGGCGCGTCTTTACATATAACCTATCAAGAGTTAAATAAACGCAGTAACCAACTGGCACATTACCTACAAAAACTGGGTGTTGGTGAGGACGTTTTGGTAGGACTTTGTGTAGAGCGCTCTTTTGATATGGTCATTGGAATGTTGGGCATTCTAAAAGCGGGTGGAGCGTATGTGCCTTTAGATCCCACCTATCCCCCTGAGCGTTTAAGCTTTATGCTTGGTGATGCTCAAGTTCCAGTTATATTAACTCAGCAACGATGGGTGAACCGTCTTGAAACGCAGAATTCACGTCTGATTTGTTTGGATAAAGATTGGGAGACAATTACTCAAGAAAGTGAAGATAATCTTACTACCAACGTTACAGCAAATAATCTTGCTTATGTCATCTACACCTCTGGCTCAACTGGAAAGCCGAAAGGGGTTCAAATTCAAGAGCGGGCATTATTAAATCTTGTCTTTTGGCATCAACAGGCGTTTGCAGTTTCACCGCTTGACCGAGTCACACAAATTGCCGGATCTGCCTTTGACGCTTGTAGCTGGGAAATTTTGCCTTATCTGAGTGCTGGAGCAAGTATTTATTTTCCAGATGAGGAAACTAGGCTTTCTCCTGAAAAATTGCAAGATTGGATAGTATCAAAAGGAATAACAATTAGCTTTGTACCAACACCTTTAGCAGAGAAACTTTTATTATTAGATTGGTCGAATAATACAGCTTTGCGAATATTACTCACAGGTGGAGATAAACTACATCAATATCCTTTAGCTGAGTTTCCTTTTCAAGTTATAAATAATTACGGACCAACAGAGAATACTGTTGTGACAACTTCCGGTCAGGTTCCTATTAGGAATCAAGCCGATCCCCCCTTGCCCCCCTTGGGAAGGGGGGTTGGGGGGATCGCACCTGCAATTGGTCGTCCCATTGCCAACACACAGCTTTATATACTGGATAAACATTTGCAACCTGTACCCATCGGTGTTCCAGGAGAACTGTACATTGCAGGTGATGGACTGGCGCGAGGCTATTTAAACTCTCCTGATTTAACTGCTGAAAAATTCATTCCTAATCCTTTTAGCAATCAGCCAAAAGCACGTCTTTATAAAACAGGTGATTTAGTTCGCTATCGACAAGATGGTAACATCGAATTTTTAGGTCGCCTCGACGAACAGGTGAAAATTCGGGGCTACCGCATCGAGTTGGGAGAAATTGAAGCGGTGCTGAGTCAGCATCCAGCAGTGCTGCAAACAGTAGTCATGACTCGTGAGAATGAAGGGGAAAAGCGCTTAGTCGCTTATGTGGCGCTGAATGCTGAAGACAACAGTCAACAAGAACAAATCCAACAGACGCCATTGCAGGATGAGCAGGTTTTGCAATGGCAGATGCTCTATAACGAAACTTACAATACACCTGCTGCTGATTGTGATCCGACATTCAATATTATCGGTTGGAATAGCAGTTATACAAATCAGCCAATCCCAGTAGAACAGATGCGCGAGTGGGTGAATAACCAAGTTGATCAAATTCTGGCTTTGCAACCCAGCCGAGTGCTAGAAATTGGTTGTGGAACAGGTTTATTACTGTTTAGAATTGCGCCTCACTGCACTAAATATTGTGGAACAGACTTTTCCCCAGCTTCACTTAACTACATCCAAAAGCAGTTGGCAAATGTAGAACTCTCGGATGGCGCGTCTCTACACCACGTAACGCTACTTCAAAAGATGGCTACTGACTTTGAGGGAGTAGAAGCACAAGCTTTTGATGCGGTGATTCTCAACTCGGTTGTACAATATTTTCCCAGTATTGATTATCTTATCCGTGTATTAAAAGGTGCTGTCCAGGCAACTGCTCCTAGTGGCTTTATCTTCATAGGAGATGTCCGTAGTTTACCGCTGTTGCAAGCTTTCCATGCATCAGTACAACTGTATCAAGCTGAACCCTCTGTTACCCGCCACGAGTTGCAGCAACAAGTACAAATGCAAATTTTCCAAGAAACAGAGTTAGTTATTGATCCAGCTTTTTTCACTGCATTAAAGCAGCAGCTTCCCCAAATTAGTCATGTACAAATTCAACTCATGCCGGGTCGCTATCACAATGAATTAACTCAGTTCCGTTATAATGTGATTCTTCATATTGGCGGTGAAACTGATCCCCCCAACCCCCCTTTTGAAGGGGGGCAGGGGGGATCACAATGCCTGAACTGGCAAGACAATAACTTAACAGTCGCAACAGTTCGTCAGCTATTGATTGAGAATCAGCCAGAAATGTTAGGCATTACTCATGTGCCTAATGCCCGAGTTATGGCAGCAGTTAAAACAGCAGAATGGTTGTCAGGCGCAGAAGATTTTAAAACTGTCGGTCAGATGCGTGAAGCTTTGCAACGATACCAGAATTTAGGAGTTGATCCAGAAGATTTTTATGCACTGGCTAAACAATTACCCTACAACATTGATATTAACTGGTCAGGTTCGGATAGTGAAGGACGGTATGACGTGGTTTTTGTCAAGCAAGATGCATTAGATCAAAGAACTATTTTTCCACATAGCACTAACTCGTGTCCGTGGCAATCTTACGCCAATAATCCCCTACAAGCCAAAGCAGCGCGTAAGTTAGTGCCGCAATTGCAGACTTATCTAGCAGAAAAGCTACCTGAGTACATGGTGCCTTCAGCTTTTGTGGTGCTGGAGTCTCTACCTCTGACACCTAATGGCAAAGTGGATCGCCGCGCCTTAAGAGCATTCGAGCCAATTAAGCCAGAATTAGCAGGAGGTTATGTTGCGCCTCAAACTGCTGTTGAAGAAGTTCTAGTGAAAATTTGGGCTGAGGTTTTGGGAGTTAAGCGGGTGGGTATTCATGATAATTTCTTTACCTTGGGAGGTCATTCCTTACTGGCAACTCAACTTGTCTCTAGAGTGCGCGATGCTTTTAAGGTGGAGTTACCTTTGCGTAGCGTATTTGAAGCACCGACAATTGCAGAACTATCTAAGGTGGTTGAAAGTTTGAAAGCTAGTAATGTTGAAAGTAAAGCTCCAGCTTTAGTGCCGCTTTCTCGTGAGAGTCGGCGGATGAAGTTATCATCGCTGAATAAAGAAAGCGAACAGAGATAACCAAGAGTCGCGCCACAACCACAGGACTTACGCATGCATTAGACCTATTGCACAAATATTTTATGGTAAAATTAAGGATTTGCTACCACGCATCTTGACAGAAAAGGTTAAATTGATGGGTAATGCGAGCATCTTGCTCGCACTACCAACCCGTCAAAATGAATTTGACACACCAGTAGTGGGTCTTTTGGATAACGTGACATATCTACATCGCCCTCCGTTAATTCATTCAACTGTTCATATTTTTACTTTGCCACTAGCTTATTTAAATGGCTATGAGCGCGCCAAATGACCCACTAGTCGTCGTGAAGTAGATGTTTGTGCTGCAATATTGCTTTGGATGCATATGTTGATTTTATTGCAATTATATATTCTTGTGGCGTATTAAACCAGTACAAGCCGTGGAGAATGGATAAGTGAGGGAAGGATGACAGAAGAAGACCGTAGCGTCAAACTTGGAGGGAGTGCTGACAGCAGTGTCATTATTCCTGGTAATAGCAATACTGCTACTATTACCATCACTAATTACTATTACCGTGAAAATACAACACTATTACCTAGTGAATATATTGATAGTGCTGATGAAAATTTCCTCTGTCCTTATCGCGGTTTATTTCACTTTAGTCCCGATGATGCAGAGTTTTTCTTTGGACGTGAGGTATTTGTAGAAGAACTTTTCGTTGCGACTCAAACAAGTCATTTTATACCCGTGTTGGGGGCGTCAGGAAGTGGGAAATCGTCAGTCGTATTGGCAGGACTAGTACCGAAGCTGCAACAAGCAGGTCACTGGCTATTTACTCACTTCCGTCCGGGTTCCGACCCTTTCCATGCGCTGGCGCTGGCGCTGGTTCCTCTTTATACCCCAGATTTCAATGCTACTGAACAGATAGCTCAAGCTCGTCAGTTAGCGGGTTATTTTCGTGAAGGTACTGTGACTCTGGCTAATGTATTTGCCCAGATTCACCAAAACCACGGCAATCATCGGGTGCTGTTGATTGCAGACCAATTTGAAGAACTTTATACTTTGTGTGGAGATCAGAAAGTTCGCCTTGGTTTCCTAGATACGTTATTAGCTTGCTTTCAATCTTCCCCTGACAATACTACGGTGTTAGTTGCAACCATGCGGGCAGATTTCTTGGGGAATTTCCTCTCCTATCGTCCACTTGTAGATGTGTTGCAAAATGCTGACATCAAGCTGGGACCAATGAACTGTGAGGAACTTTCACAGGTGATTAAAAAGCCTGCTGAAAAATTGGGGGTGACATTTGAAGCGGGACTAGTAGAACGCATTTTGGAGGATGTGGAAGATGAACCGGGTAATTTACCTCTGCTGGAGTTTGCGTTAACACAGTTGTGGAAAGGACGAAGGGGTAAACAGTTAACTCATGCAGCTTATGAGGAAATTGGTGAGGTACAAGGTGCCTTGGCTCGTCATGCAGATCAGAATTATGGTAAGTTGAGTGCAACTGAAAAAGAACAGGTAAAGCGAATTTTTATTCAGTTGGTGCGTCCGGGGGAAGGAACGGAAGATACGCGAAGATTGGCGACGAAAGCAGAATTGAGTGGAGCAAGCTGGGCATTGGTGAATCAGTTGGCGGATGCGCGATTAGTGGTTACTAGTCGTAATGCTGCGGGGCAAGAAACAGTAGAGGTTGTCCATGAAGCGCTGATACATAATTGGGGAGAACTGCGAGGATGGATGGGCATGGCTCGTAGCTTTAGAGCTTGGCAAGAGCGACTGCGGGCAGCAAAGAGACAATGGGAAGCAACGAATCGAGATCCGGGTTCTTTGTTGCGTGGTGCAGCATTAGCAGAAGCAGAAGAAAAACTGAAGGAACGCCCAGAAGAGTTAATTGATGAGAAAGAATTTATCGAGCAGAGTATCCAAGAAGGCGATCGCCAGGAAAAAGAAAAGGAAGCCGCCCGCCAGCGCGAACTGGCACAGGCTCAGGAGTTGGCCGCAGAGCAGAGTCGGCGGGCCGAAGTAGAGCGCCAGCGGGCCCAGGAACAGACCAAAGCGACTAGAAAACTACGTCGGTTAGTAGTAGGGCTGGTGGTGGTGTTTCTGGGAGCAGCAGGAACAGGAGTGTTTGCAATGATCCAAACAGGAGAAGCTCAACGCCTACGCTTTGGGTCTATTGTGCAGGCACTCGCAGGACAAGCACCGCGTCAGCCAGAGCAACTTAAGCAAGATGAGCGAGGTGCTTTGCTCGCACGCCAAGCTTATCTCTTCAATCAGAGGAATCAGAACCAAGTTCTGTATCAAGCTAATGTTAATGATGCGCTGCGGGCAGTCCTTGGTTTCCGTTATTTTAGCGCCGTCCTGCGCGACCACACAGATAGGGTATGGTCGGTAGCGTTTAGCCCGGATGGTCACACGATGGCTTCAGGTAGTCTCGACGGAACTGTACGAGTATGGAACTTACTCCAACCCGGAACCAAACCCATCGTTCTACGTGGTCACGAGAATTGGGTTACTTCGGTGGCATTCAGCCCGGATGGTCAGATGCTGGTATCAGGGGGTGACGATAAGACAGTGCGGCTGTGGGATTTGCGCCAGCCTAGCGCCAAACCTACCATCTTCAACCACAAGGATAGGATTTGGTCAGTAGCATTCAGTTCGGATGGCCACACAATCGCCTCAGGCAGTGAGGACAAGACGGTGAGCCTGTGGGATCTACGCCAGCCCAGCCCTAAACCTATTGTTCTGAATGGTCACGAAGATATTGTTAGGTCGTTAGCATTCAGTTCGGATGGTCACACGCTCGCATCGGGCAGTGACGATAAAACTGTAAGGCTGTGGGATTTGCGCCAGCCTAGTGCCAAACCAATTGTCCTGACCGGACACTCAAAGGCAGTCAGTTCAGTAGCGTTCAGCAGGGATGATCAGATGCTAGCTTCCGGCAGTCAAGACAACACAGTACGACTGTGGAATCTACGTCAGCCAAATAGTATACCTACCGTCCTGAATGGACACGAAGATATTGTTAGGTCAGTCGCGTTCAGTTCGGATGGTCAGATGTTGGCTTCGGGTAGTGACGATAAAACTGTGCGACTGTGGGATTTGCACCAGCCTAGTGCCAAACCAACTGTTCTGACCGGATATTTAGAGGCAGTCAGTTCAGTAGCGTTCAGCCGGGATAGTCAGATGCTGGCTTCCGGCAGTGACGACAAAACTGTAAGGCTGTGGGATTTGCGCCAGCCCAGTGCCGCACCTACTATTCTCACGCAAAAGGATTCAGTGAGTTCGGTGGCGTTCAGCTCAGATAGCACGCTAGCCTCAGGTAGTCAAAGCAGATACTGGAAAGACCATAATGTACAGTTATGGAATCTGCGTCAGCCTAGCGCCAAGCCTATCGTCCTGACTATCCCCAATAGTGCCGGGATATATTCAGTGGCATTTAGTCCAGATGGTCAAATATTGGCATCCTCAGCAGAAAGCATGGATGAAGGAAAAGGAGGTGTACAGCTTTGGAATCTGGGTCAACCCGGCAGCAAACCCACCGTCCTCAGTGAGGCAAGAGGATACAGTTTAGTATTTAGCCCGGACGGTCACACACTAGCCTCGGCTGGTTACAAGAAAATACAGATATGGAATCTGCGCCAGTTAGAAACCAAACCCTTAGTCTTGGAAGGTCATGAGAACTATGTTACATCGGTGGCATTCAGTCCAGATGGTGATACGCTGGCTTCGGGTAGTAATGACAAGACGGTACGGGTGTGGAATCTACGCCAACCAAATGCTGCCCCCATTATCCTGCGCGGGCATGAGCAACATATTACATCGGTGGCGTTTAGTCCAGATGGCCACACAATAGCCTCTGGCAGTCAGGACAAGACGGTACGGTTGTGGAATTTACGCCAGCCCAACGCTGCTCCCATTATCCTAAGCGGTCACGAGGACAAGGTTAGGTCGGTGGCGTTTAGCCCGGATGGTCACACGCTGGCTTCCAGCAGTAACGACCAGACAGTGCGGTTATGGGATCTGCGTCAGCCAAATCCTGACCTTACCATCCTACGAGCCGTTCTGAGATCCTCTACAGATGGATTCAGTTCAGTAGCGTTCACCTCAAATGGTCAGTCCCTAGCATCGGGTAGTGACGATGGAACTATTCGGATCTGGAATGTTAACACTGAGGCTTTGGCAGACATAGTATGTAAGAAAGTATGGCGCAATCTAACGCTGGAAGAATGGCGTCGTTTTGTAGGTAAAGGTATTCCCTACGAGCGCACTTGCGGCAACTTGCCTGCTGACTCGGAAACAAGCAACAACAACAAACCTCGGTCAGCACCAGCAGAAAAATTAGTTACGCCAGTACAGATGTTTCCAGCTAACAAAACGATATTCAAATACTTGCCACGAGTGGGAACACTGCGATGGTCGGATGTGCCAGGTGCAACAAGTTACACGGTCGAGATTGAGTTCTGCCAGCCTGGCGGATGTACCGCCAACAATGCTCCCTGGATACAAGCATTTAACCTCCAATCTACCAGCTATACTTTTGATTTCGTTGGCGCACAACCAGGACGTTGGCGAGTTTGGGCAGTGGACGCTGCTGGTCGTGAAAGTCCTAAAAGCGGATGGTGGGAGTTTCAGTTCACAAGATAAGTCGGCGTTAAAAAATCAATTATGTAAAGAAGTGTAAAATCAGTAAAGAGAATATAAATGAATCGTCCCAGAGTTTTTACAAAACTCAACATACCTTGGTTTTATCATGCCGACTTACTTAGTACAGCTTCGCGGAAATAAAACAAGTATTAGATAGCTTTCCCCAAATTAAATGCGAGCCATACATCGAAAGATTGTGGATGCCGTGTACTGAACAGCATATTTTACAATCTTTCGAAAAAATATATACTCAATCTGTATAAAAATCCTAAATACCAACGTATTTTCCTCGAACATATATAAAAAACCATATTAAATAACACCGTGAAAAAAATCCTCATCCTCTCCGCTAACCCCAAAAACACAAGTAATCTGCGCCTAGATGAAGAGGTGCGGGAAATCAAAAACACACTGCAACTATCTCCAAATCGAGACGAATTTCAAATCATCACTGAATTTGCGGTACGAGTGGATGATTTAACCCGCTTCCTGTCTCACCATCAACCAACAATTGTTCACTTTTCCGGACATGGCTCTGGTACTGATGGATTAGCCTTGGAAGATAATTTTGGGTATACGCAACTTGTAAGTACCCAAGCCCTAGCAAAACTATTTGATTTATTTCAGTCACAGGTGGAGTGTGTTTTACTTAACGCCTGCTATAGCGAAGAACAAGCCACAGCAATTCATCAACATATTGATTGCGTGGTGGGGATGAATCAGGCGATTGGAGATATGGCGGCGATGAAGTTTAGTATGGGATTTTATACTGCTTTGGCGGCGCTCAGGAATTATGAAGATTGTTTTCAAATGGGTTGTACATCTATTGATTTGCAGGGAATTCCAGAATCTTTAACCCCTAGGATCAAAATTAGGCGACGGCGTTATCAGACAGAACAGCCCACAAATGCAGTAAAATCTCACAAGGCTGATGGTATAAATAATGATAATAAAGGTGGGCAAAATCGTTCAGTTTCTATTGGGGGTACTGTTACTGGTAGTGCGGTTATAACAGGAGACAGCAACACTGCAAACATCAATTTTCAACAAGTCAGTTTACCCACACCTGCAAGTGTCAACATAGAAATAGAAATCAACGCCTTACGTGAGATACTAGGGAAGTTAGAAAGCTCAGACCGTCGTAAAATTGACAATGCCTTTGAAGATGCCCAGGAGGAGCTAAATAAGCCACAGCCAGATAAAAACGAGGTGGGTAAGGCATTAGAACGAGCTTTTGACTATGCCAAGAAAGCCGAAGGGTTTGCCTGTACGATCGCAAAACTTCAGCCACACCTTACTAAAACTACTGCTTGGTTAGGTGATAATTGGCACAAGTTGCTAAGTTTAGTTGGTTTAACAATTTGATAAACGTTATTACCGAACGGTATTGAGAGTGCGTCTCGAAGAGAAGAAATAATCGGTGTGCATTTGTGGTTGTAAATATCCATTAATCATACTTTTGCAAGAAGTCTAATCTTTGCGCCTTCTGTAGGAAAAGCCGCTCTGCGTCTATGCGCGTATTTCCTGCTGAGATACGCGTAGCGTGCCGAGGAAGGAGGCATAATAAAATTCATACTCGGCAGCAGGAACGCCAAATTAACTTTTTATAGATGCAACACTTATTATGACAACAAACGACAATACGATTAAACTCGACCAGTTTTTGAAGTTTGTGGGTATAGCGCCGACAGGTGGGCAAGCCAAGCTAATGATTCAACAAGGTGAGATAAAAGTCAATGGTACAATTGAAACCCGACGAGGACGGAAATTAGTATCGGGCGATAAAGTAACAGTGGAAGGACAAACTTTTAAGGTTGACTTTTCAGAGTCGTAGGGGAAGCTGTGCGGACGAATCGCCATCTACTCTAAATCTAATTCCTGAGAATTTGCTGCAATCCAAGCTGCTATAGAATCTTGCTCCTCTATCCCTTCTGCCAAATTGGTTATCTTGATAACTGCTTCTGCTTCTTGTGCAATCAACTCGTACCCATTTAAACGTAAAAAAACGTCGATGACAACAAGAGCAATTCGTTTATTGCCATCGATGAAAGCATGATTCTTTGCTAAACCATAAGCATAAGCTGCTGCCAAATCAAACAAAGTGGCACTATCGCTATAAGTAAATAAATGCTTAGCTCTAGCTAAGCTAGCGCTAAGTAGTCCAGAATCTCTTATGGCAGTAGCTCCTCCATGCTCTGCAATTAACTCTTCGTGCATGGCTATGACTGCTGATTCGCTCACCCAGCGCGGCTCCTTCATTTAGCCAATTCTCGAAGAGCGTTTCGGTAGTTCTTGCGAGTTTTCTCAAAAGCCTCCATTGCTGCTTCAAACTCAGGATCGTATGGAGTTATCCGAACTCCATCAGGAGTTTCTGTGAGAAAAATATTGTCCCCTTCTTGAATATTTAACTTTTGCAGTAACTCTTTAGGAAATACTGCTCCTAAAGAGTTACCAATCTTTCTAATCTTTAAATTGTAATGCATACTACCTCTAAACCTGATATTAGGTGTGCGATTGCCCGAACGGCAGACGCCTAAAGGCGTATCGCTAACTAACCTAAATAAATTATAGTTATAACAATTGTAATAACTAAGTAACAAGAAAATTTTAACATACTTAAAAAACCCGAATCACCAGCTTATGAGCCAGTATTTTTCTGAGAACTCCTCCCCAGCTGCTGAAGAAAAATTCAATATTCCTGAAGAAGCAGAAGTCTTCATCTTCCCTGCATCATTTGCCCAAGCTAGATTGTGGTTTCTCAACCAGTTGGCATCGGGCAATCCCTTCTACAATGTGTCAACAGCACTTCGCCTGACTGGTTCACTCAATTTAACTGCCTTAGAGCAGACATTCAACGAAATTGTACGCCGCCACGAAACCTTACGCACCACTTTTGTGTTGATGGAAGGGCAACCAATGCAGGCAATATCTCCCACCTTAACCATACCCCTTCCCTTAATAGACCTACGTCATCTTTCAGCAACAGAACGCGAGACACAAGCGCGACAACTCACAACCGCAGAGGCTCAACGTCTTTTCAACCTAACCACTGGTCCATTACTGCGAGTGACGCTGCTACAACTGGATGAAGCACAATATCTGCTGTTGATCAATCTACATCACATTGTTGCCGATGGTTGGTCGATTGGAGTGCTGATTCGAGAACTGGGGGCATTATACACAGCTTTTGCTTGTAGAGACGTTGCATCCGAGAGTTCTACACCCTTACCAGAACTACCCATCCAATATGCAGATTTCGCTCAATGGCAACGCGAGTGGCTTGTGGGAGAAGTACTCCAAACCCAATTAGCTTACTGGCAAAAGCAATTGGACGGCATCTCGGTGCTGAATCTCCCCAGCGATCGCCCAAGACGAGCCGTACCAACATACAGAGGAGCAAGACAATTTCTAGAACTTCCGCAATCTTTGAGTCAAGCGCTAGTTGCCCTCAGCCACCAACAAGGCGTTACATTGTTCATGACAATGCTTGCAGCATTCCAAACGTTGCTTTATCGCTACACGCAGCAAGAAGACATTGTAGTCGGTTCAGCGATCGCCAATCGCAACCGCAGCGAAATAGAAGGGTTAATTGGTTTTTTTGTCAATAGCTTAGTCCTGCGAACTGATTTATCTGGCAACCCGACGTTTCGGGAACTGTTGAATCGAGTACGAGAAGTCACTTTGGGAGCCTATGCTCATCAGGATTTGCCTTTTGAAAAACTGGTGGAACAACTCCATCCGCAGCGAGATTTAAGCCGTCATCCGCTGTTCCAAGTCGTGTTCAGCCTGCAAAATACTCCGATTGAAGCGCTACAGTTACCTGGGCTAAGGCTGTCGCTGTTCGAGTTCGACAGCAAAACCGCTAAGCTTGATTTGGAGTTTCACCTGTGGCAGGATTTGGAAAGTCTCAAAGGACAAGTGGTGTACAGCACCGATTTATTTGATGACACCACCATCACTCGGATGCTGGGACATTTCCAAACCCTGCTAGAAAGCATTGTTGCCAATCCAGAACAGCGCCTCTCAGATTTGCCTTTGCTGACTGCGCGAGAACGGCAGCAGTTATTGATTGATTGGAATAATACCAGGAGAGACTACCCGCACAAGTGTTTTCATCAGTTGTTTGAAGCACGAAGAGAACAAACTCCTGATGCAATCGCGCTTAGCGCATGCTCCGCAAACGCACTCGTCTTTGAAAACCAACGCTTAACCTACCGCGAACTAAATATCCGAGCTAACCAACTTGCACATCACTTGCAACAACTGGGAGTCGCCCCAGACACTTTAGTTGGCATCTGCTTAGAGCGTTCTTTTGAAATGATCATCGGACTGTTGGGCATCCTTAAGGCAGGTGGAGCATACTTGCCTTTAGATCCCAGCTATCCTCAGGATCGTCTTAACTTCATGCTCCAAGACGCTCAGGTTTCCATTTTACTAACTCATTCTTCACTATCCTCCTTGTTTCCTAGGGGCACGGCACAGAACAGCCCCTACACTCAGGAATCCAACAAAGGTTGGGGGGATCACAAAGATGAATTGACTGTCATTTGCATAGATCAAGATTGGGAAACTATTACACAACAAAGCCAAGAAAACCCAAAGAGCTGCGTCACATCTGATAACTTAGCTTATATCATTTACACCTCTGGCTCAACAGGAAAACCTAAAGGTGTTTTAATCGAACACCGAGGACTATCCAACTTAATACAAGCTCAAATTGAAACTTTCAACTTACAACCGAGCGATCGCATTCTACAATTCGCATCATTAAGTTTCGATGCCTCAATTTTTGAGATTGTCATGGCACTGGGAACAGGAGCGACTCTTTATTTAGCAAAGAAAGAATCCCTTCTACCCGGACAAGCTTTGATCCAACTCTTGCGCGAAAAAGCTATTACTCATGTCGCCCTTCCGCCTGCTGTTTTAGCAGTCCTACCAAAAGCAGAACTTCCCGCACTGCAAACTATTATTTGTGCAGGTGAATCCTGTTCCGAAGATATTGTAAAACGTTGGGCATCTGGTCGCCGATTTTTTAATGCTTACGGACCAACTGAAGCAACTGTTTGGTCAACTGTTGCAGAAATGAGCGCTACTGGTGAAAAACCGTCGATTGGTCGCCCTATCGCTAACACTCAAATCTATATATTAGATAAGCATTTACAACCTTTACCAATAGGAATTCCTGGCGAATTATACATCAGTGGTGATGGACTGGCGCGAGGCTACCTCAACCGCCCGGAATTAACAGAAACTTGTTTTATCCAAGAAACAGAATTTCTCCCAAAAACGCGACTTTACAAGACAGGTGATTTAGCTCGTTATCGAAGCGACGGCAATATTGAATTTATCGATCGCATCGACAATCAGATAAAAATTCGCGGTTTACGCATCGAATTGGGAGAAATTGAAACGGTGCTGAGACAACATCAAAGCGTGCAAGAAACGGTGGTTATTGCTCAAAAAAATGTCTTGGGTGAGAAGCACTTGGTGGCTTATATTGTTCTCCACGAAAAACAAGCAGCAACAAATATTGAACTACGTAACTTTTTAAAAGAAAAATTACCAGAATACATGGTGCCAAGAGCCTTTGTAGTGGTCAATTCTCTGCCACTAACGTCTAATGGCAAAGTAGATATCCATGCCTTACCTACACTCTATAGTCCGAATAGCCGCTCATTAGATAAAGCGTTTGTTGCTCCTCGTAACTCAACCGAGTTAACACTTGCAAAAATCTGGGCTGAAGTTCTTAACCTTGAATCTGTTGGTATTCACGACAACTTCTTCGACTTAGGAGGAAATTCTCTGGTAGCTGTACGGCTTGTAGAGCAAATCCACAAGAAATTTGAGCGTGAATTACCGCTATCTTCCTTATTTTTAAATTCAACAATTGAAACTTTAGCAAATTCTCTATCCCCAGGAAAAGATTCTCTGCCTTGGTCTCCCTTAGTTGCCATTCAACCTAGTGGTTCAAAACCTCCTTTCTTCTGTGTCCATCCCATTTTTGGTGTTGTTTTCCCTTATTACGAATTGGCTCATCAGTTAGGTAAAAATCAACCATTTTACGGGCTACAACCTATGGGAATTGACGGAGAAAGTTCGCCACTGACTTCCATCGAAGACATGGCGAGTTACTATATCGAAGCATTACGTACAGTGCAGCCAAGAGGTCCTTATTTTTTAGGAGGTTGGTCTTTTGGAGGTTTGGTTGCTTTTGAAATGGCTCAGCAACTGCAAGCAAGCGGGCATGAAGTGGCTCTACTTGCTTTGCTTGACACTGTAGCACCAGTTTCCGGAAATAAACCTTCTGTTGGCGATAGTTTCAGGTTTCTTTTCACTACAGTGGCGCGATATATATGGTCATTTTTCCTCGATTATTTTTATCTCATGACCGCTTATAACAAGAATCAAGTTGACAGTTTGACTTCTCGTTTTCCTATTTTTAATCCTATTTTTAATAACTTTGTTCGACGCCTTGAAACTAATCTGTTCTCGCACTTTATACCTCAAGAGTCCAAGTCACGGATTTTGCGCGAGTTAACAATTCGCCCAATGCTTCGTGTTTTCCATGCCAACAGCCAAGCAACTCTCAATTATGTTCCAAAAGTCTATCCGCACCGAATAACTATTTTTAGAACAAGCGTTCAGTCAAGCATTGCTGAGCGAGATCTAACTATCGGCTGGGGTGATCTCACTCTTAAAGGAGTGGAAATTCATAACATTCCTGGCAATCACCTAACCATGCTGAGAAAACCCCATATCCAGGTTCTTGCCGAACAGCTTAGAGCTTGTATTAAGAAAACCCAGGCTTTATAGAAGCAGTCGTCTGGTTATTTGTCTTTTATTTGTCTTTTAGTTATTTGTCTTTTAACACTACAACCCAACGAACCTCTGAATCGCCGCGTAGCCGCTGCTTTCATCTAGACGCCAAGAATTTCCCATTCATTGGAGACAAATTTGTAATATTTAATACTATGAGAGCATTAAAAACAGAATTTCACCTAATAGGTATAGATGTTTGGATACATTTTCTCATTCAAGAGAAAGATGAATAATTTTTGAATATTTCTAATATGAAAAAGAACAAGCAATGCAGGAGAAAAATAGATGGCACTCGTAAAGCTTGGTGACTTCTACCCTGACTATCGTGAAGAACACTCCGATATCGATGACATCAAGAACTTTGATGTTTATGCTCAAGGAGATAATAAAGTCGGCTCGGTTTACGATATCTTAGTCGATGAGCAAACAGGTAAATTCCGCTATTTCATCGTAGACACAGGCTTTTGGGTTTTTGGCAAGAAAGTTTTACTACCTGTTGGTCTTGGCAACATTGATTATAGTGCAAGACGGATTTTTGTCAATGGTCTGAGCAAAGAGCAAGTCGAAAGCCTGCCTAATTACGATACCTTGGAAAAGGTTGATTTTGACTACGAAGAGCAGGTACGGGGTGCATACCGTCCAATAGCTGCTACTTCTGCGGCTACTGCTACTACAGCTACAGCAGCGACTTCTGACCTAACTCAACCTACTTACGATCGCAATACTTACAACTACGATCACGAACCGTCGCTATATAACCTTAATGACAGCAATGACAGCGAGGGGCAAACCTTGAAGCTGTATGAAGAGCGGTTGATTGCTGACAAACAGCGCCGTAAGACTGGAGAAGTGGCGATCGGCAAACACGTGGAAACGGAAACAGCTCGTGTTGCAGTACCTGTGGAAAAAGAGCGCGTGGTCATTGAACGTACAACTCCCACAAATGCTACAGCTGTAAATCCAGGGGAAGCCAACTTCCGTGAAGGTGAAGTTGCTCGTGTGGAGCTTTACGAAGAAACGCCCGATATCCGCAAAGAGGCTGTTGTGCGGGAAGAAGTTCGAGTCAAGAAGGTTGTAGAACACGAGACAGCTGAAGCGACTGAAACAATTCGACGTGAAGAGCTAGACGTCGATACCCAAGGTCTTCCAATTGTAGATAAGCAAGGCTAAGCAAGGCTAGCACTTTGTTAAAGGCTCACAGGCAAATCAAGTATATAGCTCGAGCTGTGAGCCTTTAATATTTGCCTACACTAAAGTATAAAATAAGTAAAGTTATTTCATACTTCACTCATCCCTTTAGCAGACGTTAGAAAAATTGAAAGCGTTTTATAGTAAATCCTTTGTAAAAACAAAAGCGATTTACAGATTAAGATGCCAAATTTTTCTATTTTGACCATTGTTGGACTGGTAATTGCAATAATTGGCGTAATTGCTTGGGTGGGTGGTAGCTTAAGAGTTGCAAATCTCGAAATAAATCTTGAAACACCAAAGGGGCGTGTTGTCTTCATTTTTTCTGTGTTACATATTTTGGTGGGTTTGTTGATTATCGTTATTAGTGTGGTAACTTGAGGCTTCATGCCATCAAAGGCTTGCCTTTGAGAGTACTTTGTCCCGTTGGAACTCATTGAACCTGTCGCTAACGATACTGCCTGGATTACTAAAATTTAATATTTACAAATTGCTTTGGATATGGTGATCCAAAAACCTCAGATGAAGGCAGAGATTCAACCTTACTGATAGTAGTTGGCTCTTGGGTTGCAGTTGAGGCAGAACCTTGAAGGCTCAGAGATTTCACCAAACTCAGTGGTAACGGTTCCTGACTGATGGCATTGATGTAATCTGCACTTAAGTAGCGACTGTAACTCTGCTCATTAGCAACGTACGTCTGGAAGTAGGGAAGACTCAAAGCTCTGATATATCGCTGCGCTAAGGCAGGGCTAGGACCAATCACCTGTTCGGGAACCGGTACGGCATCATTTGGTGATGCCCCAATTGTCGAGAAGTGGGTTCCGCCATTAATTAATACTAAATATTTATTTGGGGTTGTTAACCAGGTAAACGGTTGAATTTGTTCTGGAAAAGCCGGAGCAACGGTATCAACACTACCAGCGACCATCATCACTGGGATTTTAATTTGGCTGAGACTGGCTTGCCCTAAAATACTACTATCAACAGGGTTAATGGCAATAACTGCTTTGACCCGTGGGTCTGATAGGTTATATTTAGATTGTGGTAAATTGAGAGCTAAGCACTGAAGTAACAGCGAAGCATTGAGTACATCTGGTGAAGCTGGGCAGTTCTTGTCAAGTTGCTTAAAATCAATTGCTGCTCCTGCTAATGCCAAAGCCGTGTAACCACCAAAGGATTGACCCACCACGCCTATCTGTTCCAAATTCAAGCGCCCTCTATAAGTCGGGTCGGATTGAGATAGGCTAGTGAGTTGATCCAACAAATACTTTATGTCCAAAGGTCGGTCAATAAATTCTCTGGGGCTTGTGATTTCTGCCGCCCTACCTCCGAAGAGTGCTTGCAACTGTTGGGCATTGCTACCTGGATGCTCTGGAACGGCGACGACAAAGCCATAAGAAGCGAGGTATTCAGCAAGGTAAGCAAAACTGTTGCGATCAGAGCCAAGTCCGTGGGAGATGACAATGAGTGGACGAAGGCTGGATACATTTGGTAGGTAGATGTCAGCAGGAAAAATGCGCTCGCGAGAGCTATCGTTAAGTATGATAGTTCGCTTTTGCCAACTAAAGTTTCCTGGTCGTGGCAGGTCAGTCACTGAAATATTACTTAATGTGGGAGCCGTGCCTGCATCCAACAAGGACTGCTTATTGATCAGTGCGATCGCTTGTTGAGTTTGATTTACTAGCCTCTGGAACGATCCTGCAATCTCCAAGCTGCGCGCTAAATCTATCGAAATTGCTCTTGAGGGAAACTTGCGTAGCACGTTTAATAAGGTTAACCCTTGTGGGTCTGCTGCTGCAAGAATCAGGGAGGCTCGAATTGCATAAAACCCATTAATGCGAGATCCCTGCTGTACAACTTCTCCCAAATTTTCTAACAATCTCTTGCCAATTGGCGTGTAAAGAAATTGCGAAACCGCTACGGCATTTAGGGGAATGGGAGTCAGCAAAAATTGCCGTAGCAGGTTGAGTTGCTCCTTGCCTGCATACTGAACATATGCAGCCAAATCATCGTCTATTTTGCCTGTTCTGGCATAAGTTTCCAGGGAATTAATGGGAATAGAGCGAGCCACAAGACCGTAGGAAATGGTCAACCGTTCTGCACCCAAGCTAGGACGGGCGGCTAGGGTAGGAATTAACCCAATACTGAGACATCCCACCGCTAGGTGTAGCCAAATTGACAGCTTGCTGACAACACGAGCGTGAGGACGCAACCGAACAACTCCAGGGATAGTAGGCGACATCGGTGGGCAATTCATGAATATCACTGAGCGCTTATTTAGCTATCTTACTAAAACAAGCTTAGGGATACTATCAGCAGGAATATTGATGCGGTTGATTATCCTCGTGCAACGATGATACAAGAATGAGCAAGGAGAATTTGGAATTTGGCGATCGCTCTTAAAGGAGTTGATCTCACAAGCATTGCATTGCTCCTGCTTATGACTGCACAGACTTCTAACTTCTGACAATGTACAAGGAGAAATTGAATGGACAATAACCGCTGGACACTAACAGGAAGAAAAGCCTTGATTACCGGAGCAACTAAGGGGATTGGATTGGCGATCGCCCAAGAATTCCTCTCCCTGGGTGCTGAGATTATGATTGTTGCCCGAAATGCAGAAGCAGTCAACCAGCAGCTTGAGAACTGGCAATTGCAAGGATGGAAAGCTCATGGAATTGCCGCAGATGTTGCCACACCTAAAGGTCGTCAGGCAATCATTGAACAAGTCAATCAAACTTTAGGAGAATTAGATATTCTTGTCAACAATGTTGGCACCAACATTCGCAAAAAGGCGTTGGAATACACAGAACAAGAGTATGAGTCTATATTTCAAACCAATTTAACTTCTCTATTTGAAATGTGCCGACTGGCTTACCCTTTGCTGAAAGCTGGAAACAACAGTAGCATCGTTAATATAGGTTCTGTTGCTGGGTTAACCGCAGTTCGCACAGGCGCACCTTATGGGATGACAAAAGCCGCGCTTGTACAACTGACGCGTTCTTTGGCTGTAGAATGGGCAGAAAATCAAATTCGGGTAAACACTGTTGCTCCGTGGTTTATTCTCACCCCTTTGACTGAGCCTTTGTTGAGCAATTCGGATGTGTTGAACTCTGTTGTATCGCGCACGCCGATGGGGCGAGTTGGTACACCAGAAGAAGTCGCAGGTTTAGTGGCATTTTTGTGTATGCCAACAGCTACTTACATTACTGGACAGTGTATCGCGGTTGATGGTGGCTTTTTATCCTTTGGTTTCTAGAAACTACGGCGATATCTGCTCATGACTCTCGATGCAACCAGCTAAAAAGCCCCAAAGAAGCGATTGTTGCGATAAAGTAAGCGCCTATACCACAACAATTATCTTTCTGGTGAAGTAGACATAAATCACAAAGCTTGGTCTAAAATTTATCAGGATACTATGTCTACGTACATTTGCTAGCCGTTTACCGACTAGGTTAACAATTCGGTTATGAATATCGGATATTTTAACAAGGTTCCTTTGCAACCTTTAGTGTTACTCTGTCTTGCGTATGCTTGGCTGGGATGGTATTTGTCTGTTAATCACATTATTTGGTTAGTGGGAGCTTTTGTAGCAGCATTAGTGTTAGCTGTGGCTTGGAGGAGTATTTCTTGGTTAGAGCGTTTGATTGAATTTGGTTCTAAGACTTTAGTTGTCGTCTTGGTTTTAAGTGCATCAATTGCTTTAATCGCCACTTGGTCGCTTTTTTCGACCTTCATTATTATGCCCTTAGCAACTACACTTTTGGCTGAAATGGAACTGCGTTTTGCTGGCTTTAGCAAAAGAGATACACTTTTGCTACTGACTGTACTTGCTGGATTTGGTTTAACTGTGGGCGAAGTCATAGATATTGTTCTTTTCCCCAGTGGTAGGTACTAATTCTTTTAACCATATCTGTTGTCTTGCTGTTATTTTGACTCAATGTACAACGCGAAGAACTTCAAGAACAGTTCCATATCCTTGAAGATACCTTTTTAGATACAAGACAAAAAAACCCAGTTTCTCAGAGAAACCGGGTTTTTTTACCTTCAATTGTGTGTGACAAACTACTTTACCAAGTCGCTACAGAGCTGCCCCCACCATAATCTTTGATTTGGTGAGTCAGCACTGCAGGCGGGTTTCCCGCCGTAGGTGACTGACGAACCCAAAGGGTGGTGGGACGGGCAGTTGCTTTATGCCGGGGAACCCGTCCACTGCACTGCCCTCATGAATGGGCGCTCCCTGTTTCGTGGTTGGGGACGGTTGTTGGGGAAAAATGTCAAAATTTGGGAGGGGCAATGTTTCCCCGGACATAATTTTTCGGCTTGTTTTCAAGGGTCCCCAATCCCTAATCCCCAATACCCAGTCCCCTTCACTGGAGTTTTTGGTTCTTGTTGGGGTACTTGCTGACTTTCTGTTGGTTTTAGCCGTTCCCACAAAGTGGGTGGCGTTGCTTGACGGAAAGCTCCACAATAGTGCATCGTCATCACAGCTTTGAAAGCCCAATGATCCGGTGAAACATCGCTAAAGGGTACAGGTAAGGTTTCTGCCTGGTTCTGAATGCAGGCATTGAGAACTTGATTTGGTTTACCTGGGCTAGCAGTAGGGGTATCTTGAGCTTTCACAGGAGTCACTAAGCCAGCAGTGGATAACACGATAGTCGTTGCTAGAACAATACGGTTCATGCTGCATGCGTCAGTTTTAGGTGGTAGAAAACATTGTAACTATCGTTAGTAGTACAACTAATCCAGCAACCCACAACATTAAAGCTCCCCAACTAACAGAATCTTGTTGTAATTTGTGCCACAAATTTGTGACAAAATTATTACGTATTGCCATTTTTACCCTCCGTTTTTGACGCTCGCTAGTACCAGACGCCACTCATCAAGCTTGAACTCAGTTATGTTAAATTTGTCCTTGGAAATAAGAGCTTTAATTTCTCACTTCCAACGATTAAGCAACGCCAGATGAAAGTAAATTAATGGAGCGCACGCAAACGCGTGCCTCTAGGCGCACTCCCTTGCTTAAAAAAGAATAATTTACCAAAAGAGATTTCTTGTCTCTAGAATGTATTCTCGCATACGTAAGTGTTTACACTTCCAAGTTTTGCAATTTTGAGAAAATTCTTAATGCTTGCTTGCCGTTGTTTAAACTAGAAATTTAGAATCTCCAATCTGATAGAAATCACACAAAAGCACGAGAATTCTACGGATTGATTTTCATAGTTTGATATCTGGAATTATGAGTATATTGAAAATAGACGGCTATGATATGTTCAAATAAGTGAGCAAAAAATGGTGCAACAAATAAGACCGGGTGAACCACAATATATCTGCGTAATTCCAGTTGAGAGCATAACAGGAAATCAAGAGGAAGAAATAATGACTTTTGGTGTGTCTGCTGATCAGGCAAAACATCAAGCCGAGGAATTGTTAGCAAATAATTACGGATGCAAGCGATTGCAAGTCGTGGAATTGATCCAGCAGGCGATCTGCGAACCAATCGGTCAGTGGTGTTCCGCCAATAGTCACCAAGAATAGTACTTAGGTACATCTATAACCTTTGTACGGTCACAATACCTTGCGCCCTGACTCGTTATTGATAATTTCTGACTCATTTCACCCATGCAAATATTCAAAACACTACTGCGGGTTCGCCACTACGAAATGGACGCTTTGGGACACGTCAACAATGCAGTTTACCAAAACTATCTAGAACAGGCAGCCATTGAACACTCTGAACACCTGGGCTTAACTTTCGATCTCTATCAAGAACTTGGTGGTGTATTTGTCATGCGACGCGTAGAAATTGAGTACCTACGTCCAGCAGTAGCAGGCGACACGCTAGAAGTCACGACTTGGTTAAGAGAAATGCGCGGTACTCGTGCCTATCGCCAGTATGAGATTCGCAAACAAAACCAAGATGATTTGTTAGTCACAGCTGAGGCTTTATGGGTGTGGGTAGACGCCAAAACAATGCGCCCGCGACCAATTCCGAATATGTTGATAGAGAAGTTCTTGCAAATAGAAAAATCACAGGTTGTTACGTAGTTAGTAGAACCAACCTTTTCAAGGTGACTCGTAAAATCTCTTCTTTTCTCTCTGCGCTGACGGACACTTTCTTCAACGGGGGGAACCCCCGCACAGAAGTGTCTTCCTCTGTGTCTGGTGCGGTATATAAGTTATTTATTTAACCACAGAGGCGCAGAGTACACAGAGTAAAGAGGTTAAAAAGGAGTTTTTTGACCAAAATTTTTACCCACCTTGAAAGGGTTGGTGAGTAAGACTTACGCATTGACAAAAATCATCAAATATGTATTTTTTGACTATAAGGTGTGCCGTGCAAAGCATTAGCATATAATCTGGACATAATATTACGGCAGGGCACACCCTACTTTTGGATGGAGTACACTGTAAGATTTCATTCAGATTTTTTTTGCCTTTGCGCTTCGTACAACATCAAAGCAGCGGTAATTGCCACGTTTAATGATTCGACTCCTGGACTTAGGGGAATTTTCACTTGCAAATCTGCCATTGCTGTCAATTCTGGCGACAAACCAGCACCTTCATTGCCCAGCAAAATTAAACTGGGTTTGCGCCAGTCTACGTCCCAATAAGTCAAAGTCGCATTGGGTAAGGTTGCAACAACCTGCATTCCTGCTTCCTGGCTTTGCTGGACTGTCGCTTTTAAATCAGAACTCACTGCCATTGCTTGGCGAAACCACTGTCCTGCGGAAGCACGTAAGACTTTTGGATTCTCTAAATCCACACTATCTTCACTGAGCCACAATCCAGAAGCTCCAGCAGCAGCAGCAGTCCGAATCATTGTACCCAAGTTCCCTGGATCTTGCACAGTCTCCAATGCTAGCACGATACCAGTAAACGGCACTTCGCCAACACGATAACCTCGTTTTGCCGTCGCGACTACGCCATCCGGTTGCATTGTGGTGGCGATCGCCTTTAAAATTTCCTCGCTGACAATTTCTGCCCGTTCGCAAAGACCACACGCTTTTTCCCACAGCAAAGGATGGGCGTCTTGCCATTCTGGAGTGCTACACACTGCTTCTAACGGATAATTCACTGCACAAGCTTCCTCTAACAGGTGCGTTCCTTCCACTAAAAACAATTGCTGCTTGTGCCGTTCCTTTGAGGAGTGCAGTTTGCGGATTTGCTTGACTAAAGGATTTTGTGTACTTGTTAGCATCAAATCTCTGAATTTTGAGTGCTAAGTTTTTTTTGACTTGGCACTCACTGCTGAAATGCGGAACCCGGGACTTGAACCCGGAAGCCTTGCGGCACTAGAACCTGAATCTAGCGCGTCTGCCAATTCCGCCAGTTCCGCGAACTTCACTATTTCTTCACCGTATTTAATTATGACCTCATTATTTCATTGTGTCAAGTAATTATTATTTTTATCACAATATTCCTTGCTTATGCCACCAATCACTTGATCCCCAAGTCACTTTAGGAAAACGACCCAGGGCGAATAGATTGAGTCAGGCAAAAATTTTTTTGTACTCCTGATTCTCCCATAACGCACGTACTATTTGTTAGCAAAAGTCCTAAATAAAGTCCTAAATAACGATATAGCAAGGGTTTGGCTTGTCAAGCCTAGCGGCAGAATAATTTGTTAACTCTAGATATCGTAGAAAAATGTAGACAATCAAAAACTATCGTGTAGAATCGAAACCAACTTTAAACGTATGAAATCAGTAAATTTTTTTGGAGGATAGGATTATTATTCCTTCTAGCGGCTTACCAGATGCGAAATCTTCTCCTACAGCAGACTCCTCAGTCTTGCAAATATGGGGCGGGCATCGTTTGCAAGGTCATGTCAAAATTAGCGGCGCAAAGAATTCAGCACTGGTGATCATGGCTGGAGCCTTGCTGTGTTCAGGCGAATGTCGCATCCGCAACGTGCCGTTATTGGCAGACGTCACACGGATCGGTCAGATTTTATCGGCTTTAGGCGTTCCCTTAACGCAAACTGGAGACATTTTAGACATTGATGCCAGAGAAATCAAAACATCAAAGGCTCCCTACGAACTGGTTACGCAGTTGAGAGCGAGTTTCTTTGCCATCGGTCCGATTCTGGCAAGACTGGGAGTCGCGCAGATGCCGTTACCAGGAGGCTGTGCCATTGGAGCAAGACCAGTGGATCTGCATGTCCGAGGACTGCAAGCAATGGGAGCTGAAGTGCAGATTGAGCATGGCATTTGTAATGCCTATGTTCCTGGTCGCGATCGCCGATTAAAGGGAGCTAAGATTTATTTGGACATTGCCAGCGTCGGAGCAACGGAAACGTTGATGATGGCGGCTACTCTTGCGGATGGCGAAACCATCATCGAAAATGCTGCACGTGAGCCGGAAGTCGTCGATTTGGCGAACTTCTGTATTGCAATGGGAGCAAAAATCTACGGTGCAGGAACGAGTACAATTACAATTGTCGGCGTGCCAAAGTTGCACTCTACTGACTATAGTATCATTCCTGATCGCATTGAAGCAGGGACGTTTTTGGTAGCAGCAGCAATGACCCGTTCAGAGCTTACCCTCTCGCCAGTCGTTCCAGAGCATTTGATACCAGTCATTGCCAAGCTGCGAGATATTGGAGTGCCGATCATTGAGGAAGCGCCTGACTGCTTACGCACCTTGGCAGCAGAAACCCTCAGGGCAACTGATATTGAAACTTACCCCCATCCAGGCTTTCCTACAGATATGCAAGCGCCATTTATGGCATTGCTGACACTGGCTGAAGGCGACAGCGTGATTAACGAATCTGTATTTGAGAATCGTTTGCGTCATGCCTCAGAGTTGAATCGCTTGGGGGCAGATATTCGCGTCAAAGGTAACACTGCCTTCGTTCGAGGAGTACCGATGTTGTCAGGTGCACCTGTATTAGGAACGGATTTGCGGGCATCAGCAGCGTTAGTTATAGCAGGACTAGCAGCAGATGGAAAAACCATCATTCAGGGATTGCATCACCTAGATCGGGGCTACGATAGACTCGATACAAAGTTAAAGCAATTGGGAGCTAGAATCGAGCGTGTGCCAGCGACAGAGGCAAATAGAGAAGTTGCTAAGAGCACCATCGAGCCTCAAGCGTCAAAGTCCCTTTAGCTAAAACGGGTATAAGTACAAAAGACCACAAAAGCAGCAGGACAAGGAAGAATTACCTTCCTTGTTCTTTTTGCTATAGCTATACTGTTTGTGTGGGGCTGTTCAACAGACCAGTTCTAAGTTTGACAACTCCCTTATTTCCCCAAGCTCGCATTCGCCATGTTACCGCTAAACACTCAACTGATTGGTCTCAAAGCAGATTCATTTCGTCATCCCCTCGACCTAGAGGCAACCAAAGCACTCAAGCAGATACCAGGCATAGATATGATGGTGCGGAATGTTTTGGGACCATTAGCAGAGCAGGTTTTCTATGTGGAAAATATCGCTTCCAGCGTTCTTGTGGGTGAAAAACAACTGCCCGATCTGCATCAACTGTTATTGTCAGCCTGTAAAACACTGGATATAGATCCACCCCAGCTCTATATTAGGCAGCATCCTGCTCCCAATGCCTACACCTTTGCGATGCGGGGAAAACAGCCTTTTATTGTGGTGCACACTTCCCTGATTGATATGCTCGAACCAGAAGAAATTCAGGCGGTGATTGCCCATGAATTGGGACACCTCAAGTGTGACCACAGCGTTTACCTGACTCCAGTCAATATATTAATATTAGCTGCGGCAGCGGTGCCCACCGTCGGAACAATTCTAGCTCAAGCAATACAAGCGCAACTTTTGGAATGGGTACGCTGTGCAGAATTTACGTGCGATCGCGCAGCATTGTTGGCAACCCAAAACCCCAAAGTTGTCATGTCGGTGTTGATGAAACTTGCTGGAGGTTCGCCAAGGATCGCACCGCAACTCAACCTCGATGCTTTTATTGCCCAGGCTCGTGCTTATGATGATATTAGCAAGACCGAACTCGGTGAAATGGTCAAAGAAGCGCGGACGGCTCAGTTGACTCATCCAGTGCCAGTCCTGCGTGCAAGAGAAATTGATCGCTGGGCAAGCAGCCAAGAATATCAAAAGTTGTTGCAAAATCACAAAATAGAGTATAATAATGAAGTTGCACCCAAGGGCGGGTGGCGAAACTGGTAGACGCACCACACTCAAAATGTGGCGACCTTGCGGTCATAGGAGTTCGATTCTCCTCCTGCCCACTTGAATAAAGAAAGAAAAAAATTGATATTCCATCATAATGTCTTCATATAGGAATCCTGTTTGATTTGTATGAAAGTGCCTGCGCGATCGCATAAATCGCGCATGTTCAGATTCCCGACTTCGCCAAAGTTGTCGGGAATCTTGTTAGGGATTTCCAAGAAATAAATTATTCAACTTGTGGGGGAGCCAGCGCGAATGACGGCTTTCCCGACCTAGGCGACTGGCGTTGGGCATCCTGGCATTGGTGTCAATTTAAGCCAAAACCCTTCTAAAATCTTGTGCGCGGTGAGACAGAGAAAGCAGGCGGGTTTACCACGCCCAGGGGACTGCGTATCTCTTTCAGAGACGCTGAGTCCCAAAGGGACACGCTTTGCGTTGGCACAGCCTGTCCGCAGGACTTACGCGAACGCCCTTGGCGTGCCGCAGGCATACCCGTTCGCGTAGCGTCTCCGCTCTTGAGAAGGGTGGTTCCACCTGGAAATGCCCTTGAAGCGGCTAGTAACGCAAGTAAGCAAGGCTTGCCTCCCAATGGTATTCCTAGCCTCTGACTGGGAACAAGGCATTTGTGTGAAAGTGCCTGGGCGATCGCATATTCAGATTCCCGACAACTTTGGCGAAGTCGGGAATCTTGTTATTCGGCGTTGTTTCAGGCTAGCTTACCTGGAGGCAAAACCGCATTGGGAACTTTACGGCATTGAGAGCAGAAAGCCCACTGGCTTCTAGCCGTGGGACGGTATCCACAGTTAAAAGCTTTTCTGGTGAGGATGAACTTGATTAGATATTTTTATGTATTTTTTTGATAGATTTATACATCTTATTCCGGATAATCGTTGAGACATGATGAATAGTTATAAAGAATGTAAATTTGTAAATTCAAATTTGTAAATATAAGATTGTAAATTCAGAGGTCGTCACCCATGCAAAAAATTCAGATCACAGACGTTAGAAGCTGGAATATCCCCAAGTATAAAGGCTAGAGGTTTGCAAAATGAACAAGACTTTTGCTTTTGAGAAATGAACCCTTGATTGTCTGGTTCCTCAATGACTTAAGGAGTACATGGTGATTCTTCATCTAGCAGAGTCACTCATATGACTGTTTTTATGCATTTAGGCATACAGCTTGGAGAATGGACATGAAAGCTGCACAATATCAATATTTGTCCTTATGGAGTTCTAGTTTTATAATTTGACGACAAAATAACTAGGAACTATAATAGAGATAGAAAATATGACTGAAAAGCAAAAGTCTATCTGCATCTTTGCATTAACAGAAGTTTGCTTATCTAGTTATTATTTGATTTGTGAAGTTAAGCAAGGACAATTACTATGCAATTGAAAAGATGGGAATCTCCCCGGCGAGAAGGTCGAAATGACAAGGGTAGAGGTGGTTCCGCAAGGCAGCGACAACTTAAGAAACAACAGCAAAGGCTCCGGCAGAAACTTAAAGAAGGTAACAAACCCGAAAAAGACAACAAACCAGATAGTAGAAAACTAAATAAGACTAAAAAGCAAAGACAGGGGGAAGAAAATTTAATCTTTCCCCTGTTTTTTTGTTTTGTTTGAAAACAAAAAAAGTTTGTGATACCACATCACAGAAATCGTGAAAGTTATATAAAGAGTGCCATTTGCTTCATAAAAAAATTATTTTGCATATTCATTTAAGAAAATAAGTATATTCAATTACAATTGTCATTATCAATTTTCAATTATCACAACTTGTCAAGTTTATAGTCTGTAATTTTGATTAATAGGCTGATTTTTTTTGCTTATTCAATCTATGTTAACTTTTCTCAAAAAAATATAAAGCAAACAAAAAGCGAATATAAAGTTATTGTAAAACTTAACAATTAACTACTAATATTGCTGGTTTTTACAGTAAATTACTATACAGGTAAAAAGAAACGAATTAATACCAGGGAATTCGGCGATTTACTGTAAAAGCTACTGCATCTCCATGTGTTAACTTTCGACCATGCTTCAAGAGTTGAAAGAGTCAGACAGGGATATAGCCTGACACTTTCAATGTTTGGAATGGTTTCGTATATGTTCTGTTCTCTGTTAGACACAAGGAGTGACATTATGGTAGGAAGAGCTTTTCTACCTGTTCAAAGAGTGCTAGATTTTCCGATTACTGCCTTACGCTTTAACGATCAAATACAAACACTGTTGCGATGGGCTCTAGCTCGCGAGAGTAAGACTGTATGTATCGCCAATGTACATATGGTGATGGAGGCTTATTGGAATCCAGACTTTGGTACTGTGCTTAAGAATGCAGACCTAGTGACTCCTGATGGTATGCCTCTTGTGTGGATGATGAAGCTATTAGGAGCAAGATACCAAGACCGCGTAGCGGGGATGGATGTTTTACAAGCATCCTGTGCGCTGGCTGAAAAAATGAATGTCAGCGTTTATTTTGTGGGTTCTCAAACAGAAATTCTGGCTCGCATGAAGAGCAGGTTAGAGGAGGAATGCCCTAATCTGAAAATAGCAGCGATGGAACCCTTGCCTTTCCGTCCCCTGACTTCAACTGAAGACGAAGCACTGATTGAAAGAATCAATTCCAGTGGCGCTGGTTTAGTGTTTGTCTCTTTAGGGTGTCCAAAACAAGAAAATTGGATGGCTCAGCACAAGGATAAAATACACGCAGTCATGGTTGGGCTGGGTGGTGCTTTCCCTGTTTATGCAGGAATCCATAAAAGAGCACCGCGCATGGTGCGAGATTTAGGTTTGGAATGGCTATATCGGTGGTTACAAGAACCCCGTCGCCTGTGGGGTCGTTATACTAAGACGATTCCAGCATTTCTTTGGTTGGCTTTTAAACAACTGTTAACATCAACTTCTTTTATCAGTACGCCATTCCATATTCGCGAACGCTACTTGGGATGGAGAGATTAGTAGATTGATGAGTGTAGTGATTTAAGCGTTCCCAGTTTCGGACAAAAAAGTTCAGTAGCAACAGATGCTACGTGACTTAATCAAACTCAACAGTTAGTGTTTCATTGCCATCAAGATGTACTGCGCACAAATTGTACCGCAAATTTCCAAAGGAAAAATCTAGATCACTATCAGTAGATTTTCTGATGAAAATGTCCTAAACATAGCAAAAATATCCGAAAGGATATGACAGTATGTCCTCCGAGGGAATACCAAGAACCTTTGTTATCAGGGAAGCATTTAACTACACGCATCAACAAATTTTTTGTTGGATTTTGTAGCGGTTTAAGTTGTCTAAAGTAAACTCAAGCTTAGGCACAGTGGTACATCGAGTTGTACCGTCAGATTTTAGACAAACAGGGGCGATCGCCCCTGTCACTGGTGTTCATTCAAAGGTGAGGCGATCGCTCTATACCCCAAGAATTGCTACCTTAAAGGTAGCCAGTCAATCTACAAAGTTTTTCAAATCCCAAGTTTTCCGATTAGCACCAAAGAGCTGATCATACAAGAACAAATAAGCCGTCCCAAAACCTCTACTAACTGAGGTTTTAGACTTCGTTCGCTTCCTCTGCCTTAACTTCATGATGATAGGTGACTGTGGTGATTTAAAGTGGCTTACTCCTTGTCATAACAAAGTTTAATACCAATAGACATGGTGAATAGGCAAGAGTAATCACTTAGTGTTCAATACCCACCAGAATGCATTACAAACAATTTGCACACTAGACTTTTGCATAAAATGCAAAGTATACTTAGGGGATTTTCATTAGAAAATCTCCTAAGTATCAGGAAAACGTTTCCAAGGATCTGACAGCACCTCCACCGAAAAAATACCAAAATATCCAGGATAATTAAGGTATTTTCTATACATTTGTGTCAAAGATTTCGTTGGATTTTGTAGCGATTTATGTTGTCCAAACTTTTGGTAAATATGCAATGCAGACTTTTTGAGCAAAAGTTCTCACCTGTTTCTCACCTGTAATGAATACTTTTTGATTAAGTAGCAGTTGGATGAAAGCTCGGATAAAGATGCAAAAAAACTTCCGAATATTTCCTGATCCTAAAGATTACTAAAGTAAGTAACTAGAGGAACAATGTTTTCTCTGAGACTTAAGATACTTTGGCTGCAAAGAATCACGCATTGTCTAATTGATGTAACATACAGGTAAGTAGATGAACACAAAAGAACTCACAATCGAGGCAGGTCGGACTGAAAAACAGTATTGAAAAGACCTGTGGACATACCGGGAACTGTTCTACTTTCTTGCATGGCGTGATATTTTAGTGCGCTACAAGCAGACGGCGATCAGACTTGCTTAAGCACAGTTCTGACCGTTTTTGACGATGGTAGTGTTCACAGTCGTGTTTAGCATATAGCTAAGCTTCCGTCTCTTGGTGATGCGCTTTACCCAATTATGGTGTTTGCGGGGATGTAGCCATTGTATAATTAACAAGAAACTAGGAACATGCAGACTTTTTTGGTAACTGGCGGAGCAGGTTTTATCGGTTCTAACTTCATCCTGAAGGCAAGAATTGAACACTGGGCAAATATTATCAATATAGATAAGCTGACTTACGCCAGCAATCCTCAAAATCTAGAAGATTTGCATAATGATTCTGGATATCATTTTGTCCATGGAGACATTGGTGATATTGAACTATTACGTAATCTTCTAGAGCAGTACCAACCAGACGCAATCATCAACTTTGCTGCTGAGAGCCATGTTGACCGCTCAATCCTAAGTCCCCAAGATTTTATTCAAACAAACGTAGTTGGAACATTCCAACTTTTGGAAGCTAGCAGAGCATACTGGGAAAAATCATCCCCACAAAAGCGAGAGCAATTCCGTTTCTTGCATGTGTCCACTGATGAAGTGTATGGTTCACTAGGTCCAAAAGATCCAGCCTTTCGGGAAGATACCCCCTACGCCCCCAATAGTCCTTATGCTGCGTCAAAAGCAGGGTCAGACCATTTTGTACGAGCCTACTTTCACACTTATGGTCTCCCCACTTTAATAACCAACTGCTCTAATAACTACGGTCCCCGCCAGTTTCCCGAAAAACTGATTCCCTTAATAATTCTTAATGCTTTGAATGGTAAACCTTTACCAATATATGGGGATGGACAGAATGTCCGAGACTGGCTATATGTTGTGGATCATTGCGAAGCCCTTTACACAGTTTTACAACACAGCCGTATTGGAGAAACTTACAACATTGGAGGTAACAACGAGCAGAGAAACTTAACAGTCGTTGAAAAAATTTGTGGAATCCTTGATGAGTTGGCTCCTAAACCCGACTTTCACCACTCCTCTCTCATCACTTTTGTGAAAGACCGCCCTGGACACGACCGAAGATATGCAATTGATTGTAGTAAAATCAGCACAGAATTGGGCTGGCAACCAAAAGACGACTTTGATAGCGGTTTGTTGAAAACCATTCATTGGTATCTAAGTAACCCAACTTGGGTCGAGCAAGTCCAATCAGGTGCCTACGCACACTGGATTCAGCAGAACTATGGAGATAGAGAGGCAGTATTATCAAGAAGGGCGAAACCCCAACCATCCCAGGAGTGAACCATGAAGGGCATTATTTTAGCTGGCGGTTCTGGTACAAGGTTGTACCCGCTGACTCAAGTGGTCAGCAAGCAACTGATGCCTGTCTACGATAAGCCGATGATTTACTACCCCTTGTCCACTCTCATGTTGGCTGGGATTCGCGAAATCCTCATTATCTCTACACCCGCCCATCTGCCACTGTTTCAGCAACTTTTGCAAGATGGTAGTCAGTGGGGTCTCAAGTTTAGCTATGTTGAGCAGCCGAAACCTGAGGGCTTGGCACAGGCATTTATCTTAGGCAAAGATTTTATCGGTAACGATCCTGTATGCCTCATTTTAGGTGATAACCTTTTCTATGGGCATGGTTTAGTTGATGTCCTCGCTCATGCCGCTCAATTGCAGGAGGGCGCACTTATTTTCGGTTATCAAGTCGCTGAGCCTCAGCACTATGGAGTCGTTGAATTTGATGCCACAGGGCAGGTAGTGAGTCTAGAAGAAAAACCCAGCATTCCCAAGTCTAATTATGCTGTACCTGGTATTTATTTTTACGATTCTCAGGTTTGTGAAATTGCCGCCCAACTCAAACCCTCAGCTCGCAATGAATTAGAAATTACTGACTTGAGCCAACTTTATCTCAACAGAGGGCAACTGAAAGTCGAGCTTTTAGGTCGAGGCTACGCTTGGTTAGACACGGGAACCCATGAATCGCTTCACCAAGCTGCTAGCTTTATTCAAACCTTGGAACAACGGCAGGGCTTAAAAATAGCTTGTATCGAAGAAATTGCCTACTGTCAAAGATATATCGATGCCGACCAACTCTACCAACTTGCTAAACCATTAGCAAAAAGTAGCTATGGGCGTTACCTGATGAACATCATCAATAATGATATCCGCGCCCAGCAGGAACAGAGAATCAATCAAGTTGCATCAGCAAATGGCTTTCAGCAGGAATTGCCAGGAACAGAGAGGGTGACATTGTGAAAATTTTACAAACTAAAATTCCTGATGTACTGCTCATTGAACCGCGAGTTTTTGAAGATGAACGTGGCTTTTTTTACGAAAGCTACAATGAACGAGTTTTGCGAGAAAAGGCAAATGTTGTAGAACAATTCGTGCAAGACAATCACTCTCGCTCAGGGAAGAATGTGCTACGCGGTCTGCATTACCAAATCAAGCAACCTCAAGGCAAATTGGTGAGAGTTGTTGTTGGAGAAATTTTTGATGTCGCTGTGGACTTGAGGACTAATTCTAAGTACTTCGGTCAATGGATTGGCGTTCATTTAAGTGCCAAGAACAAGCACCAAGTGTGGATACCAGCAGGATTTGCTCACGGTTTCTTGGTGGTTTCAGAACATGCTGAGGTGCTTTACAAAACTACAGACTACTATGCACCAGAGTATGAACGTACCATCTTGTGGAGTGATCCTGATTTGGCGATCGCCTGGCCCCTGGAAGTAGAACCCATTATCTCTGCTAAAGATAGGGCGGGTAAGCGACTCAAAGAGGCGGAGGTGTTTGCGTAATGAGAGTACTTCTGACAGGTAGCACGGGTCAAGTTGGTTGGGAACTGCAACGAACTTTAATGACTCTTGGTGAAGTCATTCCTGTAGGACGTGAAGTCTCATCCCTTGGTTTACGCATAGATTTATCTCAGCCTGACACTATTCGTCATGTGATTCGCGAAGTCATGCCTCACTTAATTATTAATGCAGCTGCATACACTGCTGTAGATCAGGCAGAGACAGAACCTGAATTGGCAATGGCTGTCAATGGGACTGCACCAGGTGTGATTGCAGAGGAAGCAAAGCTTGTTGGTGCAGGAGTCATTCATTATTCAACTGACTATGTGTTTAATGGTAATCAAGCAACGCCATATACAGAGGAAGATGAGCCTGATCCCCAAAATGTATACGGAAAAACAAAATTAGCTGGCGAAAAGGCAATTCAAGCAGTTGGTGTGCCTCATTTCATCTTCAGAACAAGTTGGGTCTATGGCTTGAGGGGTAAAAACTTTTTGCTGACAATGTTGAGATTAGCGCGGGAGCGTGAAGAGATACGAGTTGTGGATGACCAAGTGGGAGCGCCAACTTGGAGCCGGATGATTGCTGAATCTACAGCACAAATCTTGTCTCAAAGCACAAAAGATTTGATTAATTTTTTGAGCAGTCACAGTGGGATATACAATCTCACAGCTAGTGGTCAAACGAGTTGGTATGGCTTTGCAAAAGTGATATTTGAATATGACTCTAAACGCAGTGAACATAAGCTAGACAAATTGGTAGCAATACCCTCAGAGCAGTATCCCACACCTGCGAAAAGACCAGCTTATTCATCATTAGATACTGAGAAAACCTCTAGTACATTTGGGTTAGCTTTTCCTAGTTGCCAAAGAAATTTAGAGCTGGTGCTTGGTTCCTGACGTTCATAATCAATTTGATGATAATTAGCACTGTTGCTTGTTCTGAGTTGCTGTCAGATAAATACTAGTAATTTTATTTAATAAAATTTAAAGATTAGATGAAGGTGTAAAAAATATACAAATATTTCCTGATACTAAAGATTACCAAAGGAAATAAGTAGAAGAACAATGTTTTTTCTAAGACTTCAGATACTTTAGCTGCAAACAATCACACGTTCTCTAATTGATGCAACATACAGGTAAGTAGATGAACAGCAAAGAACTCATCATAGAGTCGGGTAGAACTGAGAGTCAGTACTGGAAAGACCTGTGGAAATACAGAGAGCTATTCTACTTTCTGGCATGGCGCGATATTTTGGTGCGCTACAAGCAAGGATGTTTCGTTTGAGTCCAACAGTAGGGTAAAGCAAATTAATTAAGCCGACGTAACAAAATGAGGTTATCCATCCCATCATGATCCGGAAGAGCCAGCGGAATTCTACACAAGATAAAGTTTCAAAGCAGACTCGAGGAGTTGCTCGCAGACCGATTAGACTCGTGCATCGACCTGAGAGTAGCATGAGGCATCCGCTGCAATTATTTAAAGATATGTGGCGAGACTTGTTCGCATCAAGAGAACTTGCTTGGCGGCTCATGGTGCGGGATATTAGCGCTCAATACCGTCAGTCATTTTTAGGCTTTTTGTGGGCGGTTATACCTGCGGTAGTTCTAGCTGCTACCTTTACCTTTGCCAAAAGCGGTGGGGCTGTAAATATCGGTGATACTGATATTCCCTATCCTGCATACGTCATGTTCAGCATGACATTATGGCAAACCTTTGTCGAATCACTCCTAGGTCCGATTCAAGCGGTAGCAGCAGCCAAGGCAATGGTGGCAAAAATTAGCTTTCCTCGTGAAGCCTTGATTATTGCCAAATTAGGAGAAGTCTTTTTTAACTTTGGCATCAAGCTGATTCTGATTATTGGCTTGTTTATCTGGTTTCAAATACCAGTAACTTGGAACGTGATTTTAGCCCCAGTTGCCTTAATTCACTTGGTATTATTAGGGACATCTATTGGAGTGTTTTTAGCTCCAATGAGCGCACTTTATCAAGATTTTTCTAAAGGTATTACCTTGGCAACTGGCTTTTGGCTATTTCTCACACCAGTTGTCTACCCAGTTCCAACTGATGGAGCATTTGGCAGCATTGTTAAACTTAATCCTGTTACACCTTTGCTCGTGACAACGCGGGAGTTAGCAACAACAGGTGTAATATCAAATCCCGAAGGATTTTGGATAGCGAGTTTAATTGCAATCTTAGGATTGTTGATAGCTTGGGTTATCTACCGTCTTTCAATGCCCTATATAGTTGAGAGGATTAGTTCGTAATTATGATGAACATCAACGAGCAAGAAATTTCAGAAACGCCACAGAAGAATGATAGTGAAGTTGTTCTCTCAGTTAACGGGGTTTCCAAAAGGTTTTGTCGAGATTTAAAGAAGTCTTTATTCTACGGTGTTCAAGATATCGGCTCTGAGGTATTAGGATTGCGGGAGAAAGGTGATAAATTGCGATCCAAGGAATTTTGGGCGTTAGATAATGTTAGTTTTCAATTGCGTCGAGGAGAAGCATTAGGTTTAGTTGGTAAAAACGGTAGCGGAAAATCCACGCTGCTGCGGGTTATTGCAGGGTTGATTAAGCCTGATATGGGATTTGTAGAAGTTAACGGAAGAGTTGCGCCATTAATTGCATTAGGTGCAGGATTTAATCCCATTTTGACAGGACGGGAAAATATTTATGCAAATATGTCGATTTTGGGCTTGTCTAAAAAGGAAATAGATGAGCGATTTGATGAAGTTATAGAGTTTGCAGAAATTGGCGATGCTATTGATTCACCGGTGCAGAGTTATAGTTCAGGGATGGCTGCAAGGTTAGGGTTTGCTAGTGCGATTCATACTGAGCCAGATATTTTGTTGATTGATGAAGTTTTGGCTGTAGGTGACAGTCGTTTCCAAGCTAAGTGCTTTCGTAAATTACATCAACTACGCCAGAACAATACAGCATTCATCTTGGTTAGTCATAACTCACACACAATTTTAACTGTTTGTGAATCTGGCATTTACTTGAAAAAAGGTCAGATGCTTGGAGTTGGTGAAACTGCTTTAGTGATGAGGAAGTATGAGGAAGATTTGTTTTTGGATGGAGATGAAACAACTTTAAGTTCAAATTCCTCACTCATAAAACCTCAGCTTGAAAATGATAATTTTGAAATTACTGCTATTTTCTTTAGAAATATTAATGGAGAAGTGGTTGAATCTCCTACTAGTGGTGAGCCGGTTTCTTTGTGTATTGAATGTAGAATTAGCCAAATAATTGAGAATGTGGGTTTTACTTTAGATATAAAAGGTCTTGCCGAAGGTGGAGAAACTATTCTCCTCATGAACAGTTTTAGTGATAAACAATCATTATCTTTCTCGCCAGGTGAGCATGAAATACAAGTCGAAATGCCATATCTTGGTTTAAAACTTGGAAGATACACTATGGATGTTTATGTCAAAAAAGATGCTCTATTTCATCTAGATTCAGTTGAATCTTTTAGATTTATAGTAAATGCAAAAGAAAGTGTTAGTAGGGGATGTTTTTATCAACCAAAAATTTGGAAAACAGTCAGTAGATAGCTTATTTAATGTTTTGCAGAATGAATTGAATCAATATATAACAATACCAAAATATAGGATAGTCATGAAAATTCTTATTGATAATGGTGCATACAGTTTACGGAATATAGGAGATATCGCAATGCTCCAAGTTACAATAAAAAGATTGCAGAATTTATGGAATAATGCTCATATTACAGTTTTTACATCTTCTCCAGAATTACTTATTCAATTATGCCCAAGCACAAATCCTCTATTAACATATGGACGAGAAGTTTTCTTTTCACCTTTAATAAATAATGTTTATAAAGTTCTGCCAAGCCGACAGCTTGCTTGTCGATGGTCAGAGATTGAATGGTATTTACGTAAATCTTCACCATCTTTAACTTATTCTTTTCTTAAGTTCAAACTAAGAAAAAAAGTTGAAGATATTAAGCAATTAGATGAGTTTATTAAAGCAGTATACGATGCGGATTTAGTCGTTACTTCTGGAGGTGGATATATTACTGACGAATTTAAGGAACATGCTCTTTCAGTTATAAATACTTTAAGCTTAGCTAATATATTTGGCAAACCAACAGCAATGTTTGGGCTTGGTATAGGACCAATTCAAGATAAGAATTTATTATCAAAAACAAAAGTTATTCTTCCTTCAGTAAATTTTATTGCGACAAGGGAGAGACTAAGTGGGCTGCCACTTCTCAATTCGATTGGTGTATCTTCAGAACGCATCATTACAACAGGTGACGATGCAATTGAATTGGCTTACAGAAATCGTAATCCGGAACTAGGAAACGGGATTGGAGTAAATCTGAGAGTAGCTCAGTATTCAGATGTAAATTTAACTCTTGTTGAAAGAGTTCGCTCCGCTTTACAGGATGCTGCTAAAACTTACGATGCTCCCCTACTACCAATTCCTATAGACCATACATTGTATGAGGGATATGCAGAGCCTGATAGTGTAACAATTCAAAAACTTATCAAAGGTTACGATGATACTTCTGACGGGGGAAAGGCTCTTGATACTCCACTTAAGGTTATTGAACAAGTAGGACGTTGCCGCGTGGTAGTCACAGGCAGCTATCATGCGGGGGTTTTTGCTCTTTCTCAAGGCACACCTGTTATTGGATTGGCTAAGTCACAATATTACAAAGATAAGTTTTTTGGATTAGCAGATCAGTTTGGTTGTGGTTGTGAAATTCTTCTTTTAGACGACAAGGAATTGGAAGAAAAATTAATAGCAGCTATTCATCATTCTTGGCAATCAGCCGAACAATTAAGATCCCAGTTACTAGAAGCTGCATGGCGACAAATAGATGTAGGACATAGTGCCTATAAACGAGTTTTTGAACTGGTTCAATCTTGAGAATTTTATTATTTATGAATTCAGTAATGCATGAGCAAAATCTTTATCGGGAAATAATTACACCAGTTCCAGATGGTGTAACACGTCCACTCTGGTCTGTGATGATTCCTACCTATAATTGTGCGAATTATCTGCGCGAGACACTGGCAGGTATATTAGCGCAAGATTTAGGACCGGAAGTCATGCAGATTGAGGTAGTCGATGATCACTCCACTCAGGACGATCCGGCAGCAATAGTTGAGGAACTAGGTCGGGGACGCGTTAGTTTTTATCGCCAACCAGAGAACGTAGGTGCCATCAAAAACTTCAATACTTGTTTGCAGCGATCGCGTGGGCATTTAGTTCATCTCCTGCATGGTGATGATTGCGTGCGAGATGGATTTTATTGGAAGATGCAACGAGCTTTTGATGAGAAGGCTGAGATAGGTGCGGCTTTTTGTCGCCATATCTTTATAGACGGGAATAGTCATTGGCTATTTTTGTCTGATCTGGAACAGTCAGAAAGCGGGATTCTGAGTAATTGGTTAGAGCGAATTGCTGTTATGAATCTCCTACAACCGCCATCAATAGTGGTGCGGCGTGATGTCTATGAAAAGCTTGGGGGGTTCGACTCTCGTATATGCTGCTGTGCTGAAGATTGGGAGATGTGGGTTCGGATCGCAGCAGATTATCCAGTATGGTACGATGTGGAGCCATTAGCATTATACCGCTTTCATTCAGCATCACTCACTGGACGTTGTGCGCGTACTGGTCAAAATGTTCGAGATTTATGCAAGATCATAGAGATTATTCAACCCTACTTGCCAGCGCCGATTGCTAAGGATCTATCTCGTAAATCCAGAGAGAACTGGGCACTTTACGCAATTAAAGACATAACACCTCAAATGTTCGCTGTGGGTGATCTTAGCGCTGTAACTACTCAGATTCAAGAAGCGCTGAGATGTAGCTGCTCGTTGAACATAATTAAGGAATTAACTCCCCTTGTTTTGCAACTTGGGAAACTTTGGCTCAAAAAAACAGTAAATACAGCAGCGAGAGGCTAATTATTATGAGTGAGCAACATTCTTACCACACAAAAATTTTACCAGTTCCAGACAGAACACCACGACCTTTATGGTCGGTCATGATTCCCACTTACAACTGTGCAAACTATCTACGCGAAACACTGGCAAGTGTATTAGCCCAAGATCCTGGACCAGAGGTTATGCAGATACAAGTGGTTGATGACCACTCTACGAAGGATGATCCCGAAGCTGTTGTTAAAGAACTGGGAGGTAGTCGCGTTGAGTTCTACCGACAACCGGAGAACGTTGGTTATATTAAAAACTTTGACACTTGCTTGCAACGCTCTCGTGGTCAATTAATCCATCTTTTACATGGTGATGATATTGTACTAAAGGGCTTTTATCAGAATTTACAAAGAGTATTTGAGCAGAACCTAGAGATTGGTGCTGCATTCTGCCGCCACATTTATATGGATGAGCAAGGACATTGGCAAAGCATCTCTAAGTTAGAGCAATCTGAGAGTGGTGTTTTGAATAATTGGTTGGAGGAAATCGTTGTTAATTGTCCTATGCAAGTAGCATCGATGGTAGTGAAGCGCGATGTTTATGAAAAACTGGGGGGATTTGACCAGCGGTTTGTCTGCTGTTGTGAAGATTGGGAGATGTGGGCACGCATTGCTGTTCATTACGCAGTAGGGTATGAAGTTGAGCCACTGGCTGCTTATCGAGTAATGCGTGCCGGATCTCTGACTAAGAATTCTGTGCGCTCTGGTAAGTTCGCTCAAGATATGCGTAAAGCTCATAAAATCATTAACTCATATGTATCTACTCACCTTTCTCAAGATCTTGCTAATAAGCTTTGTAATAAATCTAGAGAGTCTTTCGCATCAGGCATACTTACCCTTGCAAACCAAATGTTAGATATCGGAGATACTACAGCTACAGTCATTCAGCTACGAGAAGCATTCAACTGTAGTCAGTCTTTCAAAGTTACTAAACAAATAGTGCAAGCAATATTAAGGCTCATAAAATATCAAATCCGTAGGACGTTTAGCACAATAGTACCATTCCAGCTAAAACTTTCAAAAACTATTGAACTATAGATTCAGCAATGTCTCTTTCAATTTCTGTATTTTTCTCTCTTTTAACTAGTCTCATTATAACAAAAACATAATGCGGACTAACAGCATCCTAATTTAGTATGTCTACTATGATTTCAATCATCATTCCTACATTAAATCGTGCCATAACATTGGAGTTAGCAGTCAAATCTTTTTGTTTCCAGAACTTCTCGCCCGATCAATTTGAAATTCTCATAGTAGATAACGGCTCAACAGACAATACTAAAAATGTGACAAAGGCTGCTATCGCTGAATATCCCTCTCATCAAATCCGCTACCTTAACGAACCAGAACCAGGTTTGCTATCAGGTCGTCATAGAGGAGCATTAGAGGCAAAAGGTGACATTTTAACCTTTGTGGATGATGATATAGAGGCAGATGTAAACTGGTTACAAGCAATTCAAGAATCATTTAACGACCCCAAAGTTCAAATGGTGGGTGGTCGTAATCTGCCTAAGTATGAAGCTGAACCACCTGAATGGCTAAAATGGTTTTGGATAGAGCATTCCTACGGTAGGCTCTGTCCAGAATTGAGTCTGTTAGATTTTGGCGATCAAGTTCGAGATGTTGATGCTAATTATGTTTGGGGATTGAATTTCTCAATTCGCAAAAGCACCCTATTTGAATTAGGTGGGTTTCATCCAGATTGTATTCCCAAACATTTACAGTATTTACAGGGAGATGGAGAAACGGGATTAACTCAAAAAGCAAATTTGAAAGGATACAGAGCAATTTATCAACCCAATGCGTTAGTATTTCATAGTGTTTCCAAAGAAAGAATGACCTATGAATACTTTGATAAGCGTTACTTTTATCAAGGAGTTTGTGATTCTTATTCATTTATCAGACAATCTCAAGGTCAATTAAAGCAGGTAAGTTTTACAGAGAGTGTTAAAGCTCCCCTGAAAACGCTAAAGCAAATAGGAACGCAGTTAATTAGTATACAGAATGAAAAATATACACTGAAGGCACGGTATAATAGTGCTTACGAAAGGGGGTATCAATTTCATCAGCATACTGTGCGTAAAAATCCAGAACTTTTAGACTGGATTTTAAGACAAGACTACTGGGACTATAAACTACCCAAACTCAACATTACTCATGATTGAACAAATTACTTATCACAATCAATTACTTGCTCTGATTGTTTCCCAAAAATTTAACGAGCCAGGAATTCACTTCTTTACGCCAAATGAACTGTCTCAACAGTTAGCCTACATGCGTCATCCAGTGGGGAAAGTGATTCAACCCCACGTCCACAATCCTGTACTCCGGGAAGTGCAATACACCCAGGAGGTTTTGTTTATTAGAAAGGGCAAGCTGCGTGCAGACTTTTACAACGACGAACAGCAATATCTAGAAAGTCGCATTCTAGAGCCTGGTGATGTAATTCTCTTAGTCACAGGTGGTCATGGCTTTGAAGTACTAGAAGAAGTTGAGATGATTGAGGTGAAACAAGGTCCTTATGTCGGCGAGCAGGACAAAACCCGATTTAGCGGGATCAATGCAGAACAAGCCAAAATTCTTGAGTAAAGAACAATGAACTTCATTCCAGTCAACGAGCCACTATTGGACGGCAACGAGAAGAAGTACCTGAATGAGTGCATTGACACGGGTTGGATTTCTTCTGAAGGACCGTTTGTTAAGCAATTTGAAGAGCAATTTGCTGCCCGTGTTGGACGCAAGCATGGCATTGCTGTTAGCAACGGTTCTGTTGCTCTTGATGCAGCAGTTGCAGCCTTAAAAATCGGTCAGGGAGATGAAGTCATTCTGCCCACGTTTACGATTATGTCCTGCGCTGCTGCTATTGTGCGTGCTGGTGCTGTACCCGTGGTAGTGGATTGTGACCCCCATACCTGGAATATGAATGCCAGCCAAATTGAGTCCAAAATTACACCCAAGACAAAAGCAATCATGGTCGTTCACATCTATGGGCTACCCGTAGATATGGAGCCAGTGCTAGCTTTGGCTGACAAGTATGGGTTGCAAATCATAGAAGATGCTGCCGAAATGCACGGTCAAACGTACAAAGGTCGTCCCTGCGGCAGTTTTGGTGCTATTAGTACCTTTAGCTTCTACCCGAACAAGCACGTTACCACTGGCGAGGGGGGAATGCTAGTGACGGATGACGAGCACTTAGCTGAACGCTGTCGTTCTTTACGTAATCTGTGCTTTCAACCCCAAAAACGCTTTGTTCATGAAGAGTTGGGCTGGAATTTTCGGATGACCAACTTGCAAGCTGCTCTCGGTGTCGCGCAGTTGGAAAGGCTTGACGAGTTTGTGGTTCGCAAACGCCACATCGGGAAACGCTACACAGAGTTATTGTCAGACATACCCGGTCTACAGCTGCCTTTACCACAAACAGACTACGCCGATAACATCTATTGGGTGTATGGCTTAGTGTTGAAGGATGAAGTTCCCTTTGATGCAGAGGAAGCAATGCTACGTCTGAAAAAACATCAGATTGGGACACGTCCCTTTTTCTGGGCAATGCATGAACAGCCTGTTTTTCAAAAAATGGGATTGTTTGCTGGGGAGTCTTGTCCTGTAGCAGAGAGAATCGCTCGTCGTGGTTTCTACATTCCTAGTGGTATGGCATTGACGGACGAGCAAATGGATAAGGTTGCTTTTGCAGTGCGAGAGGTGATGAAATGAACGTCTTCGGTAACTACGCCCGCTATTACAATTTGCTATACCGCGATAAGAACTACACTGGAGAAGCCCAGTTTGTTCATCAACTCTTACAAAGCCATGCACCCCACACAAAATCTATTCTTGATTTAGGATGTGGCACTGGTACTCATGCATTGCTACTGGCAAAAGAGGGATATAAAGTTAACGGAGTTGATTTAAGTGCCGATATGCTGCACCAGGCAAGCGATCGCCTTTCCCAACTCCCCACAGAACTAGCATCAAGATTAGAGTTTTCCCAAGGAGATATCCGAACTGTTCGTCTAGACAAGCAATTTGATGCTGTCATTGCCCTTTTTCATGTCATCAGCTATCAAACGACTAATGAGGATTTACAAGCTGCATTTGCTACCGTTAAAGCTCATCTCAAGCCTGGTGGTATCTTCATTTTTGATGTTTGGTATGGTCCAGCAGTGCTGAGCGATCGCCCTACTATCCGTGTCAAGCGTCTGGAAGATGAAGAAATTAGTGTTACCCGTGTTGCTGAACCAGTCATGCACCCAAATGACAATCTAGTGGATGTTAACTATCAAGTGTTTATCAGAGATAAAAACAGTGGTGCAGTTGAGGAGCTTCAGGAAACTCACAGAATGCGTTATCTTTTTCAACCAGAGATTGAGCTATTCGTGGCTGACTCTAACTTGAAAAGTGTTGATTCTCGTGAATGGATGACAAATAATTTACCGGGATTTAATACTTGGGGTGTCTATTTTGTGGCACAGGGATGAAAAGGGACATCTGAAATACCATTCCTTCAAGACATGATTAACAGCTAACTAGTCAGGTAATCGACTAACCAAATAATTTTTTAATTAGGTAGAATGTGGATTTGCTGTAGAGGAACAGTAATGCTGTTCCTCTGCGATGTTATCGTAGACTGAGTAAAGTAATGTAGCTTACAATTGAGACAGTAAGTTGTCTGCTGTATACTTATGCGGCTAAGAAGACTGCATTTGCTGTCATACTTACGGGAAGCTGCTACGCATCTAGATACTTACCAAAATTTTTAAGGGTAGATGAAGTGGTGTAATCGCGTTAGCAGCTTACCCCTAACTAGTATCAGATAGATGATAAGCTGCTTGTTATACCTAGTTGTAATATAAAATCTTAAAAATCCTTTACAAAAACAACATAAATATTCTGTGTAATAATCCTGACCTTTATACAAAGTTACAGAAGAGTCAAGTAGAAACACGAAACTTCAATTTCCACTACTTTGTTGGTATGGAATTATGATTGTCTAAGCCGAAACAAGCAGAGCATGATGAGTGTTATAACCCCAAATTACAGTAGTGAAAGATTTCATCAATGCCATATTGGTACAAGTTTCTTTTTTTTTAGAAATATGTAAACAGCCTATTTTCCGAAAATGGGCTTGTTTTATGTTGAGTTCTGTTCTATTGCAGAGAGAACTGGGCGTCATGGTTTCTATATTCCTAGTGGAATGACTCAGATAACTAATAAATATTTAAGAAATTACCATACTACCGTCTCTCATTAATGTTATCTGTTAGTTAAATGATATCTACCCTAAAATAGCCTGACGATACTACATTTTAATGTAAATAAAATTTTTAATTATCTGGAGATAAAATAATGAAACTATTAGAGGCATTAATTAGTTACAGAAAGGTTCCAGAGAATCTAATTGAGAATGATATAGTTTTGTTTGAAAATGCGATTCAAGAATCTATAGAAGCAGTAAAGTTATTGACATTGCGAGATGTTAATGTCAGTTCCGAAGGATTAATCTTTAAAGGATTCACTATCTTCAAAGAATCTTTTAGAGATTTTAGTTATCCTTCATATGTGAAAAGTGTTAAATTTAATCTGACTTTTTTAGTAAAAAATTACTTTCATAAGAAAAAGAAGATTTTTAAAGAAGATTATTATGTTTGGATAACTGATGAAATTAGTTACACATATTTTCATTGGCTAGCAGATGCTCTACCAAGACTTTTTGCAACCTTGCAAGTGATAGAGAAACCAAAGATTATATTACCCTATAGTTTCAAAAAAAATAAGTTTATAGAAGAATCATTAAAAGTGTTTCCAGTCTTAGAGTTGATGTTTATTAAAAATAATGAAGTTTATAATTTTAATAAATTACTGTTGCCTACTCATGTTGCAAAATCTGGCAATTATAATGATTGTATAATGAAAGAAATTAGACAGAAGTATAGAAGTTATTATCTGGAAAAGCAAACCCTATTTTTAGGTGAAAAGATATATATAAGTAGAGCTAAAGCAACGAGAAGAAAAATCTTAAATGAACAGGAGTTAACAGATTTATTGAAAGAATATGGATTCACACCTGTAGTCTTTGAAGATTTTTCATTTGATGAACAAGTTAGCATTGTTTTTAATGCAAAGTATCTAGTTTCAAACCATGGAGCAGGACTAACAAATATGTTATTCATGGAAGCAGGAACTTCTGTTTTTGAACTTCGTAGAGAAGGAGATAAACATAATAATTGTTATTTCTCACTAGCATCTGCATTAGACATAAAATATTATTACCAAAACTGTAAGACTGAGACCGATAATACTGATTCGATTCTACAGTTAGACTCAGAGCCAACAATGGAAGAATGGGAGTCATTCACATTTGCTAATATAATTATCGATTTGAAAAAAATTAAAGAGAATCTTAATCATATGTTAAATCTAAGCTAGTTTCCGATGCGAAACCGGAGAAGAAATTCAGTTAAGTAAATTATTAATACTCGACATCACTGACTGGAAAAATCCTAGGATGGGATACATAAGGCTGTTATTTTGCAGTCATGGTAATAATTTTAAGATTTTTTCGAAAAATAACTCTCAACGAGGTTCGCCCATGCTTCACAAAAGAGACAACAAAAAGGCTCAAGAAAAACCAGCAGTAGCACTGATATTTCCAGATTTTTATGCAGGTATAACACAGTCTTTCGTTAATAGTGCCAGATACCTGGCAAGACAAGGGTACTTGGTTGACGTATTTACCATTCAAGATGATAGGTTACTATTAAAAAGTTTTGATGATGAGAATATAAAAATATACTTTATAGAAACTCCAATTGTAGAAAAATTGCTAAAAATATTTCCAAAAGTTACATATTTCTTTAATCCTATCGTTAAAGGTTTTGAAGATGCTATCCATTTTTGGATTCCACCCAATTCATACTCATTTATTATAGGATTTGATCCAGAAGGCTTAATAAGAGCAGGAATATTAAGTCAAGTGTGGCGTGTTCCTTACATATACCACTCCCTTGAGATCTATGAACATTCTTCGGTAGCTCCAAAAAAAGAACAATTTAGAAAACAATTAGAAGATTGGTTTTCTCGTAGAGCATTATTTTGTTTTTCTCAAGATGAAAAAAGATGCCAAGTGTTAGCTGAAGAAAACGGATTAAAACTAGAAAAAACGTTGGTTGTTTATAACAGTTGTTTAGGGAAAGAACTACTTTCTAAAAAAGATGATTTTTTACAAAAGAAGTTTAATATTGGTAATGATAAATATATTGTTTTAGCTGTTGGTTCACTCATACCGGAACATTGTATAGATCAGATAGTACTTTCAGTAGATGAATGGCCAGATAATTTTGTCTTAGTATTGCACGGTTGGTTTGGTGAACAAAAATCTGAACGATTTATCAGACACGAAATTGAATTGAGAAAGGAAAAAGTTTTCGTCTCAACAGATTTGCTTGATGGTGACCAAAAATATAAAGTATTTCAATCAGCAGATGTCGGTTTAGTTTTCTTTCAAGCTGTTAAGGAACACTTTACAAAAAACTTCATATATGCAGCTGGTTCATCTGGTAAATTGTTTGACTTTATGAGAACAGGTGTTCCAATAATTGCTAGTGACATTCCAGGAATGCGTGAGATAGTTGAGAACAAAAAATGCGGCATGGTAGTTAAGAGTCCAAAGGATATAGGAGGAGTTCTGCCAAAAATTATGGAAGATTATGAATTATTGAGCAAGAATTCATTAGAGTCCTATAGTTCCTATGAATTTGGTCAATGTTACTCACAGGTGTTAGAACGCATACAAGGAGAAATTGCATGAAGTTCGATTGGTTAATCATAGGCGCTGGATATTCTGCTTGCGTCATCGCTGAGCGAGTTGCTAATGAGCTTGGACAAAGAGTACTGATTGTAGAAAAACGGGATCACATCGGCGGTAATGCCTACGATTACTACAACGAGCATGGCATTCTGGTTCATAAATATGGACCCCACATCTTTCACACCAAGTCCAAAAAAGTTTGGGACTATCTCTCTCAATTTACTGAGTGGAGACATTACTATCACCATGTTCTGGGAGTAGTTGAGGGTAAGAAAGTTCCTATTCCTTTTAATCTCAATTCACTCTATGCCCTTTTTCCTCCAAAATATGCAGAGAAGCTGGAGAATTTACTTCTAGAAAACTTCGGTTTTGGCGTCAAAGTACCCATTCTGAAACTGCGTGAGAGTGCTAGTGGTGACTTAACCTTCTTAGCTGAATACATTTATGAAAATGTCTTCCTCCGCTACACCATGAAGCAGTGGGGAGTGAAACCAGAGGAACTGGATCGAGCAGTCACAGGACGTGTTCCAGTCTACATCAGTCGGGATAACCGTTATTTTCAAGACCCCTACCAAGCTATGCCCAAGCTTGGCTATACCGAAATGTTCCGCAAAATGCTGGCTCACCCTAACATTAAGGTACTACTAAACACAGATTACCGCGAGATTGTTAACGAAGTTAAGTTTAACCGAATACTCTGCACTGGTCCGATTGATACTTTCTTTGATTATATGTATGGCGAGTTGCCATATCGTAGCTTGCGCTTTCAGTTCGAGACTTTAGATCAAGAGTTGTATCAAGAGGTTGGTACAGTCAACTATCCCAACGATTACGATATCACACGCATTACTGAGCAGAAGTATTTGTCAGGACAAACCTCACCTAAAACCACTTTGGTGATGGAATATCCTCAAGCGTATGTACCAGGGAAAAATGACCCATATTACCCGATTCTTAACGAGGAAAACCGTGAGCGTCTTGACCTTTATCTCAAAGAAATAGAAAAACTCAACGGTTCAGTACTGTTTGCAGGGCGACTTGCAGATTACAAGTACTACGATATGGATCATGCAGTCATTCGAGCACTTGGTGTTTTTGAAAAAGAAATTGCAGGTCAGTCATGAGTAGGAGTTGTTAAGTCAGCACCAAGTTTTCTCCTGTTCGTTATCAGCTAGATACAGAGGTAAAGATGTTAGTAGCATTGGTCAAGCGGATTCAAAAGGCACTTAATAAACGTGACTGGCCTCTTCGCATAATCTCGAGCATAGGTCATGATCTCAGAGAGAAGAGAATAAAATGGTTAAACTTTAGCGGCTCTTACACCTTCATTGATAGGAGTAAGGGAAGTCAACGTCTTTTGATCATACTTGCAGGCTACAAAAGTTTCCTTTGGCCCCTTACTTTAGAAAGGATAGCAAAGTTTGTCCCATCAGATATTGATGTGTGTATCTTATCATCTGGCTTGTATTCTGCTCCTTTAGCAGAATTAGCAGAACGTGAAGGTTGGTCTTATCTTCACACTAAGGCTAATAAGGTTTCTCTTGTGCAGAATTTAGCAATAGCTGTACACAAAGAAGCAAAATGGATATATAAGCTGGATGAAGATATTTTCATCTCTGAAGGATTCTTTGAGGGTTTACTAGAAAGTTACTTACGCATTAAGGAAGAGGGACTATACAACCCTGGATTTTGTGCTCCAGTCCTTAATGTCAATGGCTATTCCTACATCAATTTCTTAAAAACCATCAATGCTGATGAAGAATATAGAAATAAATTTGGCGAACTAAAACGCGCGGTTAATGGCATTAAAGCTCATTCTGACGGAGAAGCAGCTAAGTGGTTGTGGCAGAAGAGCCTTCCGTTTGATGAGGTCGCTAATCATATGCGATCGCAGCCTTTTAATTATTCAGCAGCACCTCATCAATTTAGTATAGGGGCTATTCTTTTTGAAAGAGAATTCTGGGAGGAAGTAGGTGGTTTGCGAACTTCATTACATGAAGGTGTCTTAGGAATAGATGAAGAGAATTTATGTCAGGATTGCATGAAGTTTTCTAGACCAATACTTGTGATTCACAATTTATTTGCTGGACACTTCTCTTTTGGACCTCAAGAACCTGCTATGAGGCAATATTTACCCGAAATCTATCCTCAGCTTTCCTTAAAAGTAAGTGAAACTGACGAAGAAGAAAACCTACAAAATCAAGTTAGTTTTTTTGTTCACTAAGCATTTTTATTTGGAAATTGGGTGCCCCGTCTACTTCAAAAAATATGACAAGAGGAAAGTATAAATGAATATAGTAAACAGAATTCAATTTCCACGCACACCAGAAGCCTTCAATTTGTATCTGAAATGTCATGAAGACGCTTCACTTAGTTCTTATACAGATGATGTCAAAGTTATCTTTACTAAAAATAGTATAGTATCTTTTAATACCTACTTTAATTCATTCTATGAAAAATTTTACGCTCAATATACAGAGCTTGAATCTTTATATTACCTATTAAATCTTCAGGGTAATTTTTTAGTGTCCCTCTACAGAGAGCGGTATGGTGAAGATAACAGAGAACTGATTTACAAGGAGAATTTTGAGAATTGTCAACTAGGAGAACATATAAAAATTTTGCTGCCAGATTCCTGGCGGAGTGAAGATGCAGGTAGAGTCTACCTAGAAATCACCTGCTTGAGTGAGCAAGGTTTTTTTACAGAGGGATATATTGCAACAGATAAAAATCCTGTAAGGGAAGTCTCTTTAGGTATCATAACCTGTACGTTTAAAAAAGAAGCTTACGTTAAAAAGACAGTAGAAACTATCCTTAAAGATGATTTATTACAAAATAGAAGATTAAAGTTTTTTGTTGTTGATAATGGTGGAACCTTAGATAATAATGATTTTAAGAATCAAAACATTCAATTAATTACTAATAGAAATGTTGGTGGAAGTGGTGGTTTCACTCGTGGCCTCATTGAGGCTTTACAAGAAGAGGTTTATACCCATTTCCTGTTTATGGATGATGATATTGAGTTAGAAAGCGAATGTGTTTACAGACTTTTCCCCTTGTATGAGTATGCAAAGCAAGATTTGGTCGTAGCTGGCAGTATGTTGGATTTGTATAAAAAGCATATTTTGCATGAAGCAGGTGCAATATATTCTAAAACCCCTAGCAGTGATAATAATTATAAATATAAATATAACCCTTTTGAAGTTGCCTGTATAAATCCTGGGCTTAATTTGGAAAAATCTGATAATATTAATCTTTTGCTCACCGATAATAGTTCTGATTTTGGAGGTTTTTGGTTTTGCGCTTTCTCGAAAGAAAGTGTTGAAAAAATAGGATTACCAATGCCTTACTTTATAAAATTAGACGACATAGAATTTGGTTTAAGGATTAAAGAACGCCTCGGATATCCAATAGTCTATTTACCAGGGATAGCTGTTTGGCATGAACCTTTTTATGCAAAAAATCCTGTTTGGGATACTTACTATTGGATTCGCAATCACTTAATAACACATTCTATACGTAATTCATTAAAATATATAGATGCAGTTAAGTTTCTTACATTAAGATTATTACAAAAAATCTTCTTATTTGATTATAATTCTGCAGAAATGATTATTAAGGGTTTTGAAGACTATATGCAAGGACCCTCAGTAATTCTAAACAATGATCCAGAAACACTACATACCACAATTATTAAACTGAGCAAAACATACAAGAGTCAGAGTATACAATCTAGTTCTCTGGTAGGAAGCCCACCTTTTGCAAAGTTAGATACTAAGCAACCTCAGCAACCTGACTTTACGAAGTTGTTTGCTCTAGCAACTCTCAATGGTCATTTATTGCCCAACTTCTTATTGAGTAATGATAATGCATTTTTCCTTATCTCTCCTGACCATATAGACTGGTGGCCCAAAGCATTTACAAAAAAACAAATTTTATTTTATAGAGAAAACAATACTTCTGTTTATAAACATGAGATGAGTAGAGCAGCAGGAATTGGAATTTTAATGAGATGGCTCGTGCTTACTATGAAAAGTGGTAGTAAATGGTCATCTGTCAGTTCAGAGTGGCGAAATGCTTTCAGCCGTTTAACCTCAACTGAGTTTTGGAAAGAATATCTAATACCATTTTGAAAAAATAATGTGACAAATAAATTTTGTAGAGACGCGCCATGCCGCGTCTCTACACATGGATGTGTTGCAAAGATTTTTTGAATTGGTATAAGGCTTAATGAGCGAACAGAAATAAAGAATTAAGAGAACGTCTGAACCCAGACAAAGAGTAGCTCCACTAGTGACATACTCCCGACGCTGACTCTTCGAGTACAGCGCGGGCTTCTCAACCAATCCGGCTATTGCGCGCGGAGGCGTTGAGCTTTAAGAACGGAATGCCCTACCGCTCTATTTTTTATATTTATAGCTGCATTGTGATCACGCCCTAGAGAACAACCACATTGGCAAGAATGCCATCTTTCATGCAGCTTCTTAGGTACTTTCACTCCACAACTAGAACAATCTTGTGATGTGTTCTTAGGATTTACAGCTACTACCAGCAAACCAGCGTTTTCGGCTTTGTTTGACAGTATTGACAGGAAGCTAGACCATCCAGCATCATGCACAGATTTTGCTAGTCTTGACTTTGAAAGTCCTTTAACATTGAGGTCTTCATGAGCTACAACGTCATACTTAGACAACAGTTGTTTTGCTGTCTTGAAGTGGAAGTCTTTGCGTTTATCAGCAACTTTCTTGTGTTGCTTACCCAGTTGTCTTACAGCTTTTTGTCTGCGTTTACTGCCTTTCTTACGACGTGAAACACGTTTTTGAATAACACGTAAACGTTTTTGAGACTTGCGGTAATGCTGGGGTATTTCGACTGTTTCACCTGTTGAAGTGGTCAAAAATTCCTTCAAACCAAGGTCAATACCAGTCATTGAATCTGGGTTAATATCGGGCTTAACACTTGGAACTGTTGGATCTTCAAGACTCAGGGTTACATAGTATCCGTCAGCTTTTTTGGTAACTGATGCTGTTTTTACCTTGAATCCATCTGGTATTGGACGATGCAAAATTAGTTTGATGTCTCCTAGTTTTGGCAGACATATCACGCTTCCTTTAATGCAATCATCCTTCATTTGTGGATAGGTAAAAGTTCGATAGCGGTCACGAGACTTAAAGCGAGGTCTACCGCTCCGCTTACCGTTACTATCTCCACTTAGAAAGCGGTCAAATGTTACCTTAACTCGCTTGACTACATCTTGCAAAACCTGTGAATGAATATCACCATAGTGAGGATGAGTTTTTTTGAGGTTTGGCAAGGTTTTCTTCTGTGAATAGTAATCTGGATTTTCTCGTAATTCAGGAATGTGGCATACAAGAGGACAAGCGTTGAGCGGACAACGATTTTGCTCATACCAATCAAATCTCGAGGCCAACAAGTAGTTATATTGAGCGCAAAGCATAGATAGCCATCTGTCTATTTCTTCTGCTTGTTGCTTTGTTGGTCGTAGTTTGTATTGGTATGCAGTCCTCATTTGTTCATCACCTCCTTTGTTACAACTATGCTAGCATAAAAGTTGTGACAATGTAGTGACAAAAATGAAAAATAAATATCTACAAATACGAATCAGCGAACGTAGGTTAAATAAGTTTCGTTTGTACTCGGCTTGGAAAGACAAGACTATGACCCAAATACTTGAAGACTTCATTGACTCGTTACCAAGTCCAGAGATTGACAAAAACGAGGGTACCCCACTCCCGCGCTAAACTACGTTTAACATAAGTCGGGGGTACACCTCGTTTTTGTCCGGGCATTCATCCCGGTCGCTGAATCAAAGATTACAGCGCGGGGCTTCTGCCCGATTTAGCTAAAGCGGAGTTACTCTTTTATATTACTGACGAGTGATGTGTTTTATCGACCGACGTAGAGCGGCACGGCTCGTCCTTCACCGCGCCAGAGGAGTTTGTCTTGGATGAGATCGCGAGTTTTGGAACCACGAGTCTCTCGAACGTGAATTTTGCTCTGGGTTACTCCGAAACCTACCGTCCCGTAGGAGAGCGAGACGCGCGAGTTGTTGTTGATGAACGCCACGTCATTCGGTGAGACGTTTACGTTGTAGTAGAGAGCTCCTCCAAGAAGTTCAGTCGCGCCCCCTCCCGTCGTGTGGATAATCGTGTTTAAGTATCCTTCAGTCTTGAATCCTAATATCCAGAGCGCTCCGCCGTTGTTGAAAACCCTCGTTACGCTGCCTTCAGGATCGAACTGTCGTGCCCACACTCGTTGCGGATGCTCGAACTGCCACCCGATGGCGCTCACATCCTCAATAAATAGCTTGCCCACGCCTTTGGTGTTGCGGAACGTGTACTTAAAAGACGGCGTGCCGCATTGGATATCCTTGAGGAAGAGGGTTCGGGACGTTGCCTGCTCGAACCCTATGAATCCGGGGTGAGGGGAGTTCGAATTGATCCAGATATGCTCGATTGTCACCGCTTGAGGCGCTCCGTTCTCGATGCGGAATAGCGGCTGCGGATTGTCTTTGTTCGCAAACGCCTCCCCGGTTGGAGCAAGCGTGGCGTTGCTCCCGATAATTCTCCGCACATTCTTCCTTACGTGTAACGTGCCTCGTATGGAGTACATACCGAGTGGGATGTATACGGTGGACTTGCCAGAGTCGAGAGCCTTTTGAAATGCATCCGTGCTGTCAACTTTATTGTTGTCTGCCCATTTTCGTGCGCCAAAGTCCTCGACGTTCGCCCAGTTCGACAGGTTATTGTCATGGTAAGCTGGCGGCTCCTCAACAGGAAGGTTAAGTGAGGTCTTCGGTGAGTTGGGGAAGAGCGTAAACGGAGCACTCGATGTGTACTCGCTCACCGTCGTCTTTTTGACCACCTGACCGTTTTGCTTGATGGCTGATCGGTACCCGGACGTCCGAACATTTCTGACGAAGAGGCGACCGTCGTTGTTGTTCTCAATCGCGCTTACCGAGGAGTTGCCGCCTTGGAGGTTGCCGTCAACAAGCGCAATCAAGCCAACGGCACTGTTGTTGCGAACTGCGGGGACGCTGTTGGTGCTTGAGAGGTCTCGTATTGCAAGGACGTTGTCTTGGTTCTCAATTCCGACCTTACGTTGGTTGTCAAGCGTAATGTGTTCAAGCGTCACGCCGTAGCTTGCTCCCGAATAGACCCGGATGCCGTAGTCGAAGCCTTTGACGAGAAGGTTCTTGATGAGAGCGGGACCCATTAAGCCTCGACTCATGTCAAGCCCAACAACCCCTTTGCCACGCAGCGTCACGTTGCGGACAGCGCCGAGGTTGCTTGCAAGGTAGTCAAGCGCGATCGCTCCACGGTTATTCCCGGTATCGATTGTGATGTCCTCGACATAGTTTGCAAATGCCTGGTTTCCTTCGCCTCTTTCCAAATATTCCTTGCTTACATAGTGTCCGTCGTTTGAGGACGCCGCGTATATCACCGCCTTTGGATTGGCGGGGTCAGCGTAACCAGGGGCATTGTTCTTCAAGCGAATAGTCGTGGTAGCCCGATTTTGTCCCTGAATCCACGTGAATGCCTCGAACTTTCCGTTGACGTTCCGGTACTCAAGGCGATCGCTGACAAGATAGGTGCCGGCGGGAAAGTAAATGGGTTTTCTGTGGTTTTCCCGGATGGCTTTACGAATCGCCTTAGTGTCGTCAGTAATTCCGTCGCCTTTGGCTCCGTACTGAGTTTTGACATTGATGGCGATGGCTTTTGGGAAGAATTTATCGCCGGTGACGGAGTTCACACATTTAAAGAAGAAGAAGCAAGACGTAAGAAGAACAAGACAAGCGAGGCCAAACCTCCATGTCATACTAGCTAACGAACAATAAGATTTTCTCTGCATATTTTTACTCACTGAAGCGCTGCGATCGCCTGAAGGCGGTTAGCCCCTTCACGCCTCGTTACTCAAATCTGCCCAATGCAAGGCAAGTGGTGCGCCTTGGATCGTTGGGTGTTGAGGGGTTTTTGTATAAATACCCGCACCACTGCCGCCCCAATTCCGTATCCTCACGCTCATAAATTTAATGAAGATTGGGCAGATTTGAGCAGGTTTAGCCCAACCCTTGAGGAATATCCTCGCTTCCGTTACAAGTTGGTCATCTAAACCTCCAGGAGACCCGGACTGTATTCTGTACTCAGAATCAGTGGCGGGAGGAATGGAGGGGAAATTACGAAACGTTCCTTGAACATTTTTCTGCTATGCAGAAACCGTGAAAGGAACAGTTGAGTAATTTCTAATTTCTTAGTTTGCACCATACGAATAACCATCCTTTCTGTGAATACCTTTACAATACTTGTGACTAATGCCTTGAACTAATCCGTTTTTGGTTGAAATATTAAAACTACCAGTGGTTCTTACTGCTATTCGTCCAACGTATTCACCTATTTTTTTACCATTGGTTACAACAGCTTTAACAATATCCCCAGTTTGAAAACCATTAACAAATTTAAATCTAGGAACGTATCGAGACGGAAAACCATATTTATCAGTACGGCAAGACTGTCTTGAACCGTGACCCGACGCTGTGATTAGCAATGGCTTGATACCTTTAATGTTTAGAGATGCGGTTAATTTACCAACACAAGCAGCATCTATCCAGTGACTTTTTGCTAAATTTTGTTGACTGCGATTAAACTTTGTTAAACCTCCCGAACCAGTTTCTACTGGCAGTCCAGTTGCTTTTAAAACATCCAGCAATGCGAATCTGGTTGTGTTTACCGCTGCTGTGTCTGCCAAAGGTCTTTTAGCTTGTTTTAAGATTTTTTCTAGTCTAAATGGGTCTTTTTTAAGGAAATCTTTAATATCCTTAGTACCTTTTTTGGTATTACATTTAGAGCAACTCAATGTCAAATTGGTGATTGAATTACTTCCTCCTCTAGCTCGTGGATGTATATGCTCTATTTGAAGTGGAACATCCTTTGCCCCACAGTAAGCACACTGTCTATTCCATTTTTCTAGTAGAAACTCTCGTGTTTCGTAACCTGCAAGAGTGCCTTGTTGGTATTCTTTACCCTCGATATTTGGGTGACGCATTAGTTGCATATCAAAACGTACTAGTTCTTGGCTAATTGCTTCAATTGGCGCAAAACGGCATAACTTCTTAACCCAAGTCTTGATGTTATCAATCCGACTTTGTAAACTTGGAGCTAGCCATCCTTCAGGACGAGTTCTATTTAAAAATCTCGGTTTGCGATATCGTGTTTTTCGGTTTCTTCTGCTTCTACGAAGTTGCCGTCTTGATGTTAAAGCATCTCGAATTACAAAACCCCTATGTTTTAACTCAGCCGCAAATACAACTTCTCCTGTAATGTCGTTAACTAATGCAATTCCAGTTGTTTTTGCGCCTGGGTCTAGCTTTAATTTCAAAGGTGATACAGAAGAATCAGAAAGCGATTCTTTCAAAATGATTGTGAACGGAAAATTCCTGAAAACTCCTGCTTTTTTGTTCCGTAATAACTGTCTAGCCTGTGCTGGGTGAATTGGATTTAATGGTCTTTTCTCAGTATCTATTACAAACACTTTGGACATAAGTCCCTCCATTTCTGGGTAATGTTAGCTTCGACAATGTTAGAGGTCGGTAACTATCACGCACGACACTGACTTAACCCATCTACATCTGTTTAATCGTTTGGTTCTAGAGCAGGGAACTAGCTACGCATCCCCTGGTAGGTCTTTAACTCTTGCCTCTAACGTAGTTAATTAAAACTTAGTCTGGTCAACTAGGCTCCTTCAAGCCCCCACTATATCGGTACTCCGATTAGTGGTGGGTTGTTGACTACACCTAATCTGTAGGATCAGATTTTACAAAGGCTTTACATAATATATATACAAATCTTTTGGTCATCATCCAGACTCTTCTAATATTTACAGTAAAGTTTAGTGGCAACACGGATACTTAACTACCCAATACTCCTCGGTTAACAGTAGCCGTCACCCTAAAGGGTGTAGCTACATGAAGCAAGGCTGCTCTGGAGATTTACCTTAAAGAAGTAGAGAAACTTAACGGTACAGTACTGTTTGCAGGACGACTTGCAGATGACAAGTACTACGACACGGATCAAGCAGTGGTTCGAGCACTTGGTGTATTTGAGAAAGAGATAACGTCTATGTAGGAATGACAAATAACATCAGATAAAGAGTAGCTCCACTACCAAAGCGGAGCTACTCTTTATGGTACTGAAACCGAATATTTCGGACAACCAACTCTGGCTGAACAAGTGTTGTTGATTGGTTATTATCAATACCCTGTAAACAGCGGCACCAGCTCGGGGATTTTGTTGCCGGTCAAAAGAGACTTGTTTGTCAAAAACTGACGCTTCTCTCCTTTGCGCGTCTCCTCGATTTGGATGTCGTAGGTGTAGTCTGGATCGTAGTTGATCAGGCGATAAACCAGCGAGGTGCTTGAGTCGTTGCTAATGAATGCTGGTTGCTGCTTCTCTTGAGCAGAAAACTTATGCGCCGTATTGATCACCCCTCCCAGCAATTCACTCTTCCCGCCGTTCCGCGTTTCGAGAACTGAGCCATCGTGTTCCGTCTTGAGTCCCAGAATCCAGATATTGCCGCCGTTATTGACGATTTTGGTGCCGCCGTCGTATTCGTCATTGAGTTGTCGTGCCCAAACGTTCTGATTAGGCTGAACATAAAGGGGTTCAATATTTACGTCCTCAAGGAATAAGTCACCTGCACCAGGGCTTGAGGTGTATTTATAGTTCCCATGCTTAAGCGCTACCGGTCGCGATGATTTTTGCTCCACTTTCACTCCATAGCCAAACTGCTCAATAATGAGCGGATCTGAACTATCACCCTCGACCACAAACTTAATGCCGCCGCCGTTTTTGCCCTCGCCGTGCCCATTGACCACCGATGAAAACCCAATAATGCGCTTGACCGATGCGGGAACCGTTACTACGGTTTCGTTATAGGAGAAGTAGACACCCTTCTTTTCTCGTTGTACAGGACCTTCATATGCAAGGTGATCGAAGGGGAAGTAGATTGTGGACTTACCAGAGTTGAGCACTGACTGAAGCCTACTGGTATCACCGTACGCCCCAGCGTCAAAGCGTGCCCAGTTATCCATATTGTTGTCGTGATACTCCGGAGTCTCCTTAATTGGTAAGTTGAGAGACTTCTTCGGACTGTCGAATAACTGGGAGGTATTCGAGGCATATTCGGTCTGCGTTGCGCCAGGAACCACCACGCCTTGCAACTTAATCGCTGACTGGTAGCCACTGGTGGTGATGTTACGTGCGTAGAGTTGACCTTCGGTTTCAATGGCGCTAATGTTGGGTGCGCCCCCTTGCAAGTCGGCATCCAGTAAGGTAACCATACCAGCCCAGCTGTTTTGCTTAATCACTGGTACAGAGTTGTTACTGTACAGTTTGCGGATCGTTAGTGCGCCGTCAACGTTGTGAATAGCTGCTACTCGCTGGTTGTTTAGAGTAATCTTCTCGAAAGTCGGACCATACTCGGTAGAATTAACCCGAATGCCATAATCAAAGCCGTCAATCTGAACATCTTTAATCAGACACGGACCTGGCCAGTTGCGATCCATCCCGAGACCAACAAAACCCTTGCCGTCTTCGGATTTAATCGTCACATCCTTCATTGAGCCTACGTTGTTGGAAACGTAGTCGATGCCGATGGCAGCAGAATTGTTTTTCCCAGTGTTAACACTGAGATTCCAGATGTTCTGGCGGAAAGCCATGTTGCCATCCTGCGTTTGAATAACTGCCTTGGGGGCAGCAGGGTCGCTGAAGCCTGCTGCATTATCCTTGAGTCGGATGACGGTCTTGCCACTGCCCTGACCTTGGAGGGTAACGTTACAACCGACCCAATCGATTGTATCGCTCACGTCATACGTACCAGCTGGCAAGTAAAGTGCTTTGGGCAGACCGTTGTACTGATCGGGTACACTAAATAACGGGTTGCCGTTAGCATCACGCCGCCCATCGTCAAGTGCTTTTTGGATAGCAGCAGTATCGTCGATGCCATCGTCAGGCTTAGCACCGTAGTCAAGGATGCTCTTCATGAAGCCGTCTGGAAAATTAATCGGATTTTCCAGAGTCGTATTGTAGGTTTGCCCAGAGTCGGGCACAGTTGAATCTGATCCAATGGAGGCAGCTCTGCTTTGGGGAAAACTGTCACTCAATTTGCCGATTAGGGGATCGCTGCTACCGGAGTCATAGAGGGAAGAACTACTCGCAGCAAGAGGTTCAGCCGCACTGGATACGGTAGTGTCTTTAACTGCTGGCTCAAAGGACGGATTGAGGTTGCTGGGCTGCATTAGCCCATTGCTAATATCAGTCTTAGTCGATATCGGTGATGCACCCATGGAGCTGTACACATCCTGAGATTTTAGACCTCCCACGTCAAAAATAGCTCTCAGATCTACCAACATTTGGTTTGAAGCTTGGGGAGAATTTTGCGTGCCTTCCATGGGTTGTTATTCTCCTTTTCCTATGACCACGCAGGTATAATACTATGCTGATTGATAGAAATCTATCAAGGTGCAGATATGATACTATGCTGATTGATAGAAATCTGTCAAGGTTTGGCAACAAGTATGGAAAAAATGTGTTCATGTAGACATTGCAGTTAGACCCACAGGAAAGTTTGACTTCAGCACACCTAATTGCAAACACTGCCGTCTAGTGTATAAACGAGATGGGTATTCTTTTGCAGAATTTATCTACTTTTGTCCAGCAAATCAAGGTTTAGAGGTCTACTGACCGCCTCAGTGGCTCGCTCTTCTGGTCGTTAAACAGCTCTATACCAACAGTCTTTACAAAAACTTTACAAAATTACATAAAGATTTTTTCCGATTAATCCTGATTCTTCTAGAGGTTACAGAAGATTCCAGTAGTAACACGGTAATTATTTACCTACCTTTATCGCCATTCTATTAAAAAATGCTCTTAAAATCCAAAATCAGCCAAGCATGATTGGTGTTATTATCCTAATTTACAATGGTGAGAAATTCATGGGATCTTGTAGCAAAGTCATAATCAAGTAGCCTGAATACTAAAATAAATGACACTCAAATCAAGGGTTAATTGAAGTACAAGGAGCAACGTATGCAAGAACTGCAAACTGAAAAACTACAACCCATTAAACTGCCCCAACTTCCTGATAATCCATTGGTTTCAGTGTTGGTTGCCAACTACAACTATGCCAAATATATCAGTGAGACTTTAGAAAGTGTTCTTTGTCAAACCTACCTACATTTTGAAGTAATCGTTTGTGATGATGGCTCTACCGACAACTCCTGTGAAGTCATAGAAACCTATGTTCAGAAAGACCCCAGGATTAAGCTGATTCGCAAGCAAAATGGAGGAGTTGCTACCGCTTTGAATACAGCATATCGGCAAAGTAAGGGGGAGATTGTCTGTATATTAGATGCGGATGATCTCTGGATGCCTAACAAGTTGGAAAGGGTAGTACAGAAATTTAGGTCTGACCCACAGTGCGGTTTTGTAATTCACAATGTGATTCAAGTTGATGGGGATGGCAACTTTATAAAATCGACACCGATGTTTGAGAGTTTGGCTTCCGGATGGATGGCACCATTTGCTCTGCAAAATGGTGGACATGTTGGCAACATACCGCCAGCTTCTGCACTCAGTATTCGACGCGAAGTTGCTAACTACATATTTCCAATTAATCAAGCGTTTTTGCGTAATGCAGATTCTCTGATGATCTCTGTTGGTGTATTATTAACGGTAATCAAATCTGTACCGGAGGTGCTAACTAAGTTTCGTTTGCACGGAAAAAACACTTCCAGTCAATCGACTTCGACTGCAGATTTCTTTGAGCGGGAGCAAGCTTCTCATGCGCGTGTGCATCAAGAGCAGAAACGGCTGCTGACAGATGTTTATGGTTCAGAGATTGCACAGAAGCTAACAGATTTACAGTCCAGCATAGGAATCTGCCACGATCTTTACATAATTACCCGCCTGAAAGATGCATGCAAGGTTGAGCGCAGAAAGGCACATCAACAACTCATTACTCACCCCCAGTTTGATACCCAGTTTAACTGGTTTAATCCTAAGAGGTGGTTATTCCAATGGGATCTACCTGATGTACTTTTTACAATTCTATTTAATCAGGTGTATGGTGTAAGTCCCCTGAAACGCTTAGTGAGACGCTTGAGGTGGCAATTCTTTAAGGCATCAACACAATAAGCAAAGAAATACACAATGCACTTTCGCTCGAGGTATTTATGTTTTTCAAGCGGCGGAAGCTAGTGCTTAAGCGTTCAGATTTCCAATCACCTATGTACCAAAGAGGAGAAAAGGTGTAATGACCACTTCATCCCTACGCGTACTTTTTATCAGTCACGCTTATGTAGTCGGTGTAAATCAGGGAAAGCTTCAGGCGATCGCCGAAACTGGAACTGAAGTAGGTTTGCTGGCTCCTAGCAACTGGAAAGCATTAGAGTGGAATCGCCTACTTCCACTAGAAACACCCTACCCCAATATCAAAACCTATTCAGCACCGGTCCTCTTTGCTGGTAAAGGGGGCGCTCACATCTATGCACCTTGGAAAATTTGGCGGGTGCTGAACGACTTTCAACCAGATATAGTGCAGGTTGAGGAAGAAGTATTCTCCCTTTGTGCCTTGGAGCTTGCAATTTGGAGCAGGCTTACAGGTAAGCCTCTAGTCATGTTTGGATGGGAAAACATGGATCGACAACTGCCGCTTCCACGCTATTGGGTTCGTCAATTCGTGATGAGTACGGCAAAGTTGATTATTGCTGGGAATCGTGACGGGGCAGATTTGCTGCGTCAATGGGGCTACAACGGGTTAGTTGAAGTCATGCCCCAGATGGGAGTAGACACTCAGTTTTTTGCTGCTAGTATGCGTAGACGCGTTCGCGCAGCGTCTCCGCCAGGAGAAGCGGCTTGTCGTCAGACATCGCCTGAGCGGACAAATGATGAATTTCACATTGGTTTTTTAGGACGGTTAGTACCTGAAAAGGGTGTTGATATCATATTTGCAGCTGTCCGCCAACTCCAACAGCAAGGACTCAAGTGCCGGGTTACCCTCTGCGGTTCCGGTTCTGGTGAAGAAGCTTTGAGGCAGGAGGCGCAAAAGCAGCAAATTGCCGATTTGGTTACTTGGCGAGGAGGAGTACCTCACCACAAAGCCCCCGAAGAAATCAGCAAATTTGATGTCCTAGTTTTGCCCTCACGGACTGCCCCAACTTGGAAAGAGCAGTTTGGTCATGTGCTGATTGAAGCAATGGCAATGGGTGTGCCAGTGATTGGTTCTAGTTCTGGCGAAATTCCCAACGTAATTGGGCGACCGGATTTAGTGTTTCCAGAAGGAGATGCTCAGGGACTAGCGGCAATTTTGGAGCGCATGATCCGTGAACCAGAGTGGTGGGAAGAAACTGGACGCTATTGCATGACTAGAGTGTATCAGGATTACACACACGAACGGATTGCGGAGCGGTTGCTTAGCTTGTGGCAAACACTGCTCAATGACAAAAGTAGGCAGTATGCCATGAGTTAGGAAAAATTGACACAGGAATCTGCTCAGGATGGTTTTGATGTTGTTTGGATTATGAGAAATTAGCAATGCGTGTAGCGATCGTGCGTACAATGCCCGAACCTAGCATAGATGCCCATACGGAAGGTGTTATTGCAGGGCTAAAAGTTGTTCGACCAAATTGGCAGATTGCTGAGTTCAGACCAGTACCCGTGGACAGAACCAGTAGCTCTTTGTCTGTCAGAATCAGGAAAAACTACGAGCGTTTCTGGCGCTTTCCAAAGATGGTAGAGCGGCAAGCAGCCGACATCTTTCACATCATCGAACCCTGCGAAGCTCATATTGTTTATGGCTTGAGGAAGAGAGGTAAACCCGTTGTCGTAACCTGTCATGACTTAATCAACTTTTCCTACCCCGGTAATCTCCAAACTTCAGTACAACTGCCAATCATCAGTACAGCTTTCTGGAAACACTCTGTGAAAGGTATGCAGTATGCCGACCATATTGTTGCCGTCTCTTCTGCTACAGCCAAAGATACAACTCAAATATTGAATATTGAGCCAGCACGTATTTCGGTAATTCCTAACGCTGTTGACGCTATATTTCAACCATCGCCCAAAACACAAGTTGCGGCTATACGTCAAAAATATGGCATTTCGCCTGATACAATTTGTTTACTTAATGTTGGTGCAATTCATCCGCGTAAAAATATTTCTAACATTCTCATAGCAATACAAACATTGCAGCAACGAGGACTACCTTTCCATTTTTGGAAGGTAGGTGCAGACTTTACCGATGAGCAAAAAAAAATCATAAATAATCAAGGTCTTGAAAAGCATATTAGTTACTTAGGTAAACCAGATAAATCTACTTTGATTCAAATCTATAGTGCTGCAGATATGCTACTAGCACCTTCACTTTATGAAGGATTTGGCATGACTATTCTGGAGGCGATGGCTTGTGGAACTCCAGTAATCACCTCGAATGTTTCAGCTATGCCTGAAGTGGCAGGAGATGCAGGTATTTTAGTAGAGCCTACTAATTATCAAGCAATAGCTGATGCAGTGTGTCATCTTCATAAAAACCCTGTTTACTATCAGGAGTTGGTAGAAAAGGGACTTGCAAGAGTTAAGTCATTTACTTGGGAAAGAAGTGCAGAGAAAATTGCTGAAATATATGAAAAAATTTTATATAAAAAACAATTACAAGTAGTTGCTAAGACTTAGGGTAGCAAATACTTAAAACTAAATTGCTACAAAATTCTTGCACGAATGTATTTCTGTTAAAGCTTAATACTTCTGGTTGTTTTATCTATTTTGAAGAGGCGCTCTAAGTATGAAAATTCTAATGTCCGCCTACTCGTGCGAACCAGGTAAGGGTTCTGAGCCTGGAGTAGGCTGGAATTTTGTTCGGGCAGTCGCCAAGTATCATGAGGTCTGGGTACTAACTCGACCTGATGAAGGTAGAGAAGTTATTGAAGCAGAGCTAGCCCGTAACCCAATCCCTAACCTGCACTTTATTTACTTCACCCTGCCAATTTGGGGTGGTGGGTGGAAGTGGAAGTTTGGAGCAATGCAACTCCACTACTACCTCTGGCAAATTCAAGCTTATTTTGTAGCTCGTCGCCTCCACCGTCAAATAGGCTTCGACCTCGCCCACCATGTAACTTTTGTAAAGTATTCAAGACCTAGCTTTTTATGCTTACTTCCTATTCCATTCATCTGGGGTCCGGTGGGTGGGGGTGAATTCGCGCCAAGGGCTTTTTGGCAAGATTTCAGCCTAAGTAATAAAATTCACGAAACTGTACGTATGCTTGCCTGTTGGGTATTTGAATCTGACCCCTTCGCCCGCCTTACCGCTCAGCGAAGCGTTTTAGCTAAGGCAACCACCGAGGACACGGCAGCACGAGTTCGCAAAATGGGTGCCAGGAATGTACAGGTTTATTCAGAGTCAGGTTTACCTAGAGAAGAAATCGCTCGTCTTGCCCAGTGCAGTGTGTCTAGCGGTTCACCAGTGAGGTTTGCTAGTGTTGGCAGGCTTTTGCACTGGAAAGGGTTCCACTTGGGACTACGTGCATTTGCTCAAGCCAAGTTGCCTGATGCTGAGTATTGGGTTTTTGGGGATGGACCTGAGAAGAAAAGACTTCAATGTCTAGCTGACAAGCTAGGCATTGCACAGCAAGTCAAGTTTTGGAACAAGCTACCACGGGAAGAAACTCTGCGTAAGCTAGGCGAGTGTACTGCATTGGTTCATCCAAGCTTACATGACTCTGGAGGATGGGTTTGCTTGGAAGCAATGGCAGCAGGTCGTCCAGTACTCTGCTTGGATTTGGGAGGACCAGCTGTTCAGGTAACAGAGCAAACTGGCTTTAAAGTTCCTGCCCACACTCCTGAGCAAGCGGTGCGGGATCTCTCCAAGGGGATGGTAAGTCTGGCTAAGGACTCAGATCTGCGTGTAAGAATGGGTGAGGCAGGGCGCAGAAGGGTGAGTGAAATGTTTGACTGGGAAGTCAAAGCGAGTCATCTAGCACAGCTGTATGAAGAAATTTATAATCAACAACAGGTTTTCAAGTTGAAAGAATTTGATACAGCTGCACTCAGTTCCAGTGAGTCAAAATAACCTCTCATTAGCAAAACTGCAAGCTAGCATATAAACGAGAAAGTAAAACTTGCAGCATTGATTGACTGCCAAAAATATCCGGACTTCACAGGTTACCTCTGAAAATGTAGTAAGAGTTGATACTTCTAGATTGCAGATAAAACTACAGAATAAGGTTTTCAGGCTTTTTCTATGAACCAAAGCGTAGCAGGTACGAAAAATATCTAGTCGCGACTCATCTAGAGTTGCTTCTTAATAAACAAAAAAATAGTGTTCATTAATTGAAAAAGGAGAAATTTCAGATGGATACTCAATCATACTATGAAGAGAATGGCTACGTTGTTTTTCGTAATTTGATACCCCAGCAATTAATTGAGAAATTGCTAGATTTGTATCTTCAGAAAATTCTTCCATCAACCTATCCGTTTTTTAGACAGAGTACCAGCCAATATGAAGTGAATCAGCTTAATGAATTTGGCTACGTCAAACAGTCTTTTTTAGATATTCATGACTATGACAAGTATCCTGAATTTAGCGATACTGCTAAGGAAATATATTGCAGTGACCAGATTCAGGATGCACTGAAACAGGTAACTGGTTCTGACTCCTTTAATTTGATGCAAACGATGCTGTTTGACGCAAACACCGAAACACAACCACATCAAGACTGGTGGTATTTAGACACCGTACCTAATGGACATTTAATTGCTGCCTGGATAGCGTTGGAAGATATCGATGAAAGGGCTGGTCGGTTCTATGTACTGCCAAAATCAAACAAAAATCCTGATTTTCACAGTGACAAACCTAATCTATCTCATAGTGAGTGGTTGGATCGAATCAAAGAATATGTAGATGCTCATGAACAAGATATCAAAGCCCCAGATTTGAACAAAGGGGATGTTCTCTTTTGGAATTCAAAAACGATTCATGGTGCTTTACCAACAATTGATAATCGCTTTTCTAGAAAGTCTTTAACTGCACACTACATTCCATCAGGATATCAATTTGGTAATCTTTTTAAAACAAAAGATTATATTAGCTATAAAACTTACAAAGGAGTCAATTTCTATCGAAACCAGCCAGACTATTCTTTGGGTAATCAACTTAAATCATCTATCAAAAACACAGTATATGATAACCCATTATTACTCAAAGTAATGCGCCAATTTCAAGGTAAGTGATGAAGTGGTGCAGTTAGCATGAATATTGCTGGAAGCTATGTGATGCTTAGCTAAACAGCACTACAAAATGAGTGTAGCTAATGTGCAGGTTATACCTGTAATAAGGTTCGTAGAGGAAGTCAATCTAACTATGATGCTTGGAAAACAGTTTCTCAGAAGGTTATTACCTCCGTGGGTAGTTATCCGTTTGATGTCCATAATGCATTACCGAAAGGGAGAGCCTGAGCTTAGAATCCTCAAATCGCTCGTTGATCCCAAGAAGAGCAGTATCGATATTGGTGCAAATAAGGGCGTATATACATATTTTCTATCTCGACTCTCACGTCAGGTATTTGCCTACGAACCCAATCCGGAACTTGCAAAGTTTATTGCCCAATCTGGTTGCTCCAATGTAACTAGCTATTCTATAGCTTTGTCCGATAGGGAAGGGCAAGCAACTTTATCAATACCAGTTATTGATAATTTTGCATACGACCAACTTGGATCTCTGCAACAACAGATTGTCACAGGACCAGTCAGGACATTTGAGGTTCCACTCAAACGGCTCGACGACCAAGAACACACTAATGTTGGCTTCGTAAAAATCGATGTTGAGGGACACGAAGAACTAGTGATTGCAGGAGCAACTAATTTATTAAAGCAGCAACGACCAAATCTTCTGATTGAAATTGAGCAAAGACATATCAATAAGGATATATCTGAAGTATTTTCCCAGATTCAGGCTTTGGGCTATGAAGGTTACTTTCTTCTGGACGGAAAACTCAGGAGCTTGGATGACTTTTCTGTCAAAGAACACCAAGACAGAAAAAATTATGTAGGTCTCTCCTCCTTAGGAAAGACATATGTTTGTAACTTTATCTTCAAGCCTAGATTAGCCTAATAAAAAGACTGCACATTTAAGTTACATATTTTCGCTTTTCGATAGAAACGATTTTGGCAAAGGAAGTATAACTGTATGTGTGTAGCTCAGCTTTCCAATCAATTTTTTATCTGTGGACAGCAAACACCTTTGAATCCAATTCCTTGGAATATCCCTGAGGCTGATGAAAAAGTTAATGCTGATTGTATTTATTTCGGCAAAGTTTTTGAGGCGATGGAAAGTAGTTTGAAGGAAAGAGGTTTAATATTCTATCTTACTTGGAGTATCGATGAACTTCCATCCTATGGGCAAAATGTTGTTGCCGTTGTGCTGGGAGATGAATGGTGTCGTATACCAAAATACTTTCATAAAGTACGAGCTGTATTCAAGTCCTATGGTATCTCTCCAGAACTCGGTTTTAACCCTCTCCTCAGACCGTCTTTCCTTAACTTGCTAACCCTGCTTCAATTTCTGAAGAACTGGTTTATTCGCTTACCAAGCTTACTTAATTACAGGTTTCAGCAATTTAGATACTCAAAGTCGAACGACAAGTTGCCATGTATATATGATATTCCTTTGGGATACTTCAATCAATTAGATTTACCAATTAAGGATATAGAAGAACGATCCAATGATGTGTTTTTTGCTGGAAGTGTAGCCTTCAAGTCATATCCTCTGTGGTCTATAAGGCATTGGCTTCAAACTCCAAAAATTCTTGCTCGAAAACAAATGGTTTCGAGTGTCTATAAAATTGAAGAAAAATATCCAGAGGTTAAAGTTGAATTATCACTTACGCCTAGCTTCGGTTATCAAGGAGCAAGGAACATAGCAGCAAAAACATACTCTGAAAAGCTAATGGATGCCAAAATATGCCTAGTTCCCAGAGGGAGTTCTTTTGAAACATTTCGTTTTTTTGAGGCATTGAGGTATGGCTGCGTTGTCATAGCAGAGACATTACCTTCACGATGGTTTTATGATGGTTCACCTGCTATTCAAATAGAGGATTGGAATAAACTAGAGGAAATAGTAGAGAATTTGAGCAAAGACAGTTATTTGATGAAAAAACTACACAAAGAATCATTAGATTGGTGGAAAAATAAATGTTCAGAGACTGCGGTTGGTAGCTATATAGCAGAAAAGTTAAATAACATAAAAAATGTCATTAATTGATTATTTCCCATATGCATATCCTGATTTCTGCTCTACACAGACCTTCAAAACCAACTGGTGTTTGTAGACATGCTGTAAATCTCGCTCAATGTCTTGCGGATACTGACCAAGTTACCAAAGTTACCTTAGTTGTAGGAGCATGGCAAAAAGATTACTTTGAAAAATCTTTTACTATTTATTCAGAGAAAATAAAATTATTTAGCGTAGACATTAAAAATAACTCAGTTTTTAGAAATATCTGGTTTTTATTCAATTTACCAAAACTTGCCAAACAACTCCATTGTGATATCGTCCATCTTTCATTTCCACTTCCATTTGTTCGCTCACTTTTTCCCTGCCCAGTCGTTTCCACCATTCATGATATGTATCCCTATGAGTGTCCAGAAAATTTTGGTTATCCAAATGTTATATTTAATCAATTATTCTTGAAACAATGTATCAACAATAGCGACGGTTTATCATGCGTATCAAAACGTACATTTGAATATCTAAAAAATTATTTTCCAGGTATTGAACAGCGAAAAAAAACTACTGTAGTTTATAACTATGTAAATTTCAGTCATCTTGAACCAAGAATTCCTAATGGTATAGAGAGTAGTATTAATGCTCCTTTCTTACTTTCTGTTGCTCAGCATCGCAAGAACAAGAACCTAGATATTTTAATACAGGCATATTCTCTACTGCTAAAAAATAATCAGCTAAAAGGTTCAACTAAGCTTATTCTTGTTGGTAGCTCAGGACCTGAAACGGAAAATATTTGTCAACAAATACGGGCACTTTCTCTACAAGATCGCGTGCTAATGCTTTCATCAATAGATGATGATGAACTGTGTTGGCTGTATCAAAACAGTGAACTTTTAGTACTGCCTTCTTCATCAGAAGGCTTTTGCCTACCACTAGCTGAGGCACTATATCTTTCGTGTAAAGTAGTCTGCTCAGATATTCCTATCTTTAGAGAAATCGGCTCATCTAACTGCACTTATTTTGAACTACAAGGCGAGCGTGTCCAAAATCTTTCACAAGCTATTATTTGCTCCCTAGCTCTGCCTCATGATGATAATATTTATCCTGATTCTCGTTTTTCAAAAGAAAAAATAGCAAATCAATATCTAATTTTGTACTCTACATTAAAATGAATTTCATTAATACTGAAGATTTATATATTTTTTGAATTATGACTGTTATAGTCTAAAAATCAATTGAAAATAACAAGCTTGTCAAAGCATGTACAATAGCAACTCCGTGAACAAACCGTTTTTCAAACCAACAAAAAAATTATATATTACCAGTTTAACGTTAATAATAACAGCCTTTGCTACTGCTTTCTTTCCCCGCATTATTAGTGCAGCAGGTGCCCCTAAAGCCATCAATTTTTTACATTTTTTGCTTGTTCCATTTGCTTTCCTGGTTGCGATAATTAAGACCCCAACGAAGGATAGGAAGCAAATTGCAATTTCATGGGAACTTATAACTGCTTGTTTGCTCTTTCTTGGGATCATGATCGCCAGTGCGCTTTTGAATAAGGCAGGTGTGATTAATGTATTCTTGGGTTTGATGATACTTATTGAGCCTTTCCTGCTGCTGCTGGCGATAGTTTGTATCCCCCTAACGACAGCAAGTTTTAAAAAATTGAGAGCTTGGCTACTAGGTTCTGCCCTGATTAACCTATTGGTGGCTTTGATCCAGAAACCTCTTATAGACGCTGGTAAGCTTAATGTTGCTCAATACACTCCCCAGGACGCTATTCAAGGGGTATTCTATTTGTCAGGAGCTGGCGGTTATGTATCTTGTTCCGTTTCAATAGCCGTTGCTTTGTACTATTTTCTAAACGCTAAGACGGTTTCTATTTGGATGCGTGTATTTTGGTTACTCGCTGCGTTTTATCAGATGTTAATTTCCGACTCCAAGCAGGTATTGGTTGTATTTGTAGTAGCCTGGGTACTTTTGTCATTTACTAAAATCCACAATTTTGGTAAGGTGCTAATGTATTTTATAGGCATAGTTATCTTTCTTTTAAGTTTTTATTGGGCTGTGCAAAACCTAGACATACCAGGCTTAGATGGTTTTAAACTATGGTTTTCTAGGACAGATCTTTACGGTCCAGATGGTGAGGCTGTTAATCTTAAATTGGCAGGAATTCGCCTTATCCTTTCTTACTATAAGTCACCCTTAAATTGGTTGTTAGGTCTTGGTCCCGGTCATACCGTTAGCCGATTAGGAGGGTGGTTTTTCCGGGATTATTGGGATCTGCTGGCTCCGCTAGGGGCTACAACTCATCCTGTAAGCATGGAAAGCTGGAACGTTGTAAACGCTAGTTGGCTTGCTCTTTCGTCCTCAATGTTCATGCCTTTATTCAGCTGGGCTGGCATCTGGGGAGACTTAGGGTTTTTAGGTCTAGGGGCTTATCTGTATCTTGGTTATATCCTATGGAGTCGTCTTGCCCAAGATGACTTTTCCCGGCTGTTGATACTCACTATGTTTGTCTTCGGTCTAATTTTTACTCAGATGGAAGAGGCTGGTCAAACTCTTACTGTGGCTTTTTTGATTGGTCTGCAATGGCAGGAGCGGCAGATTGCTCGTCAAGCACGTGAGCGCTCTTTACACCTGAATGCAGATGCAAACAGTTCCCTAGAATTCACCTGAGGTGCGAGCAGTCATCAACCAGTAAAAGAAAGATTGGAAATACAAAACTTTGTCCTGCAAGCGTTCCCTGATTTGTATATGGTACAAAGTTCTGCCGAGAAATCTATCTGAACTCGTAACCTCATGAAAAAGTTGATTGTACACTTGGGGTAGGAGAGTAGTTACCCTAGGCTCAGCTTCCACCTGGTGCCAAATTTCCTCTGGCAAAACAACTTCCAAAAGATGATGCGCCAAAAAAAGCCCTAGAAAGAGTATCCGTCTACAGCCCCAGGCGTTAGCTTGTTTCAGCACTTTCTCCCAATTCAGGTTAGGGTTATTTTGAATAAGTGTAGCAATATCGCATAGGCATGCTAAACGTGTCCAGATGTGTCTAGATGCGTGTACACATAGAATTGGTAACCAGTCTTCGTTAGGTAGGTTAGATACAGTTGTACCCGCTAAGGAGAATGGTTCCAAGTCTTTCCATAAGTGTTGAGGTTCGATGGGAGATACATATTTTGGTGCAATTCGCCAATGAACTTCTATAAAAATGTGTTTATCATCATCAATAAAGTCATAGGTATGCTGAGTTTTGCATTGCAGATAGGCAATTTCCTCTGCATGAGTCATATTAACTTTGCATCGGTATCCCTGAGCCAGCAACAGCTTCTTGACTGCAAAAATATCTTTCTGTTCAACGATAATGTCTAAGTCTCCGAACTGTCGCAGAGCGACGTTACCGTATGTTAAAGACGCTAAAACTGGACCTTTGTAAGGCAGTGCCACAATGCCTTGTTCTTGCATTAAACTTAGGAGTTTGATGAGTTCTCCTGTTAAAAACAAGTTGCGCGCAGCGATCGCACCAAAGAAGCTGCGGAGTTGATTTAGGATAGTTTCTGGTACAAACTCTGGGCAAATGGTGTTGAGGCGCGTATAAACAAGGGACACCACACTATAGCTGTGTGCTTTTTGAACGAATTTTTGCCAGTCGATGTTATTTTCTTTGACCAAGCTTTTGATACGTGCAGTAGTAGCATCATCAACTTGTGGACGAACACAACACAAAATAAGCTCTATCTCTGGCAAAGCATGAATTGCCTGATTTTTTATATTAAGTTTAGATAAAGTTTTCATCCGAAATGAGGAATAAGTTTATTTGATGTTGACCGATTTGAAATGGCGTACCTAAACAACTCCACTCTCTACACTTGAACTTTCACTAGTCATTTGCATTTGCTCAAACCAAGATTTGGCATAAAAACCACCCAAACCAAGCAGTTCGTCATGGTTACCTGACTCTACAATCTTGCCAGCACGCATAACGTGAATGATGTCTGCTTGCATTGCCAAGGTAAAGCGGTGAGTAATCACAATGGCAGTGCGATCGCTTGCCAATGTGCGAAATCTTTCTAGCCAGTCGTGTTCAGCCCAAGGGTCCATTGCACTTGTAGGTTCATCCAAAATAATAATTTGGGCGCGTCTAAAAAATGCCCGTGCCAGTGCCAGACGCTGCCATTGACCCCCGCTTAACTCACTTCCCTCAGGAAACAACTTACCCAACATTGTGTTATAGCCTCGGGGCAAGCGCATAATTTTATCATGAATACCCGATGCTTTAGCAGCTGCTTCAATCTCTGCCTGATTTGACGCTGCCCATATATCACCCAAAGCAATATTTTCTCCAGCTGTGGTGTAGTAGGGAATATGAGACTGGAACAAAACAGTAATTAACCTGCGGAATTTATTTACTGGGAACTCGCGTATATTTGTGCCGTCTAGTTCAATGCTTCCTGAGTCAGGGTCATAGAAGCGGCATAAGAGCTTGATGAGCGTACTTTTTCCAGCACCGTTATCACCAACAATCGCCACAATTTTGCCAGCAGGCAGCACCAAGTTAAAGTTATCCAATACTGGTTCTTCTGTACCAGGATAGCGGAAGGTGACTTGCCGAAATTCAATTCCCTGCGTGAGTATTGACGGTACGGGGACAGGATTGGGCGGATCTACAATTTTAGGTTGGATTTGTAAAAATTCAAATAAGTTACCAATGAATAAGCTATTACGGTAAATTTGCCCCAGATTACCTAACAATGTCTTAATAACGCCTTGTGCCTCACCAAGCGCCTGTAAAAATACAGCTAAATCCCCTAAAGTTAAAACTCCCAGCAATACTTGCCGTCCCATCCAGAACACAGCAAAACCCAACATAGCTAATGCGATGATGGTAGCTGCGAAGCGACCCAAAGTTTGCTGCCTCAACAGCCTGAGTTGTTCGTGTCTAAGTTGCTGACGCAACTTCTTATAAGACGACTGGAAGTAATCACCAAAGTCAAACAACCGCACTTCCGCCGCCGTGGAGTTATTAGTCAATAGCCAATCATAATATCCTAGCCATCGGCGAGCAGTCGTAGTCCGCTGCGACCAGTCATACTGAACTTTATTTAAATACATCAATATATAGAATGCAGGAAAGGCACTGATGACTAAAAGCAAGGGGAGCCAAAAACCGTAGGGAATCAAGATTGCTGCTACCGCAAATAAAGTCACGCTGTTTTGCAATAAACTGCCAGTACTTTCTAGTAAAGCAAGCGATCGCCCACTCGCTCCCTCCCTGGCGCGGTTAAGCTTGTCATTAAACTCTGAGTATTCATAAAAGCCATAATCGACAGTCAGTGATTGTTTATGAATCAAACCACTTATGTAGTCGTTTACTAATTCTGACTGAGCTGTACGAATCCATTCAGCACAAGCATTGAAAAACTCCCCCAAAAGCAAGATACTTGCCATTAACCCTATTGGCATCAAAATTTTCTGAAGACTTTCCCAAGAAAAGCCACCTCCAGCAACTACTACCAGATTATTAACCAACTGTCGGGTTAGGGTAATAGAGATTGCTGGCAACAATCCTTGAACCAGCAGCATGATCATCCAAGCTACAGTCCAGTAGTGTGACGCTGCCCAGACCAAGCTGAAAGTTTTGTGTAGATGAGATAGTATTGTATTTGCGCCACGGAGTTTCCTAAACAACCTAAAACCCCCCTGAGTTAGGGATAGTGAATACAGTTCGAGTTTATTTGACGGATAACAGATAACTAAATGTTGTAGCTAGGGAACTCTCGCTATCATTTTTTGGTCAAAATCTTTAGTGTTGATTTGTGCTAGGTCATCCTCAATTAACTTTACAAGTTCTGGTAAGTCTGTCAGGGAGGGTTTGCGAGTGAAGCGACAAAAAGTTACATTCTTAATAAGTTCAGAACAAAGACGCATATGGGAAGTCACAAATTGTGGATTTGTCACTAAGCTAATGGCACGAGTATGACGCACTAACTCGACAAAGGCTTCTTGGGGTTGTAACTTAGTAATCTTGTGAGCGCTTCCTTTATCCAGGACATAAATCCGCTGAAGCGGTAAGGGAGTTTGTTGGAAACCACGTTCAAATTTGTAGGAAAGTTTGGGTGAATTTTGAAAAACTGGAGATAACCTGTCAGTATCTTGTCCCAGAGAAGCTACTGCTTCTGGAAAAAGTTTGAACTGAGGATAGGCAGGAATGACAATCGGGGAATCTGAAACAAATTCGATAGGCATGACGTCATCTGTTAATATGTCATATCCCTTGGTATGGAAAGCTGCTGCCAAAGTTGACTTACCCCAGCCTGAACCACCCATAAATGCTACAGCCTTATTGTTGATGTCCACACAGCTAGCATGGAGAACTAGCAGTCCCCGTTGCCGAAGCAGTATAGATAATATAGGACCCAAAACTATAGTGCGCAGGAGAGCTTCTTCGACTCCTAAAACAGGATCAATGACAACTTCACGTCCCCTTTGAATGAAAAACTTGCCTACTTCTGCCACTTCTCCTTGAAAAGTGTTACCGCCATCATGTTGTGTCTCCCTTGTATCATTGATTTTGCCAAACTGCACAATCACGTCTGGCTTGCCTTCGCTCTCCATCAGCTCTGGCAGGGGCAGTTCTGAAGCAATGCATATATTGTAGGCGTGATAAAGTTTCATATCTTCAGGGTGTTTCGGCAATGTGGGGATGGAGGCTTAAGTTGTCAGCAATTGTACAACTTTATTTACTACAAAATCGCTATGATATGCCGGTTAAATTGCTACAGCGACAAACCAGAAATCTACTGTTCTTCACATAGCAATCGATGCAGTCATACAAGTGTTATAAACTCAATCCAAAGATTGTTGCTGTAGAACTATTTTCCTTAAGTGCTCTTAATGCTTGGACTTAGAGTGTGGCTTGGTAGCGGTAGAGACCGCAAGAACCAAAGCCACAACCAGCCAAAATGTTGGACTTACTACATGATCGAGTTGTAGTCAAACCACAAACCAAGATCACTGCTCTAGTGGTCTATCGCATTAGTTTTAAAGGCTTGGTAGTGAGCCCTGTCTTCGCTCAAATAGTCTAGGACTAAAGTCCTTACTACGAACTTATACAAGGCTCATAATTAATCCGATGAACTACTAGCAGCAGAAAAAATGATTTGCTTTTTGAAGTAAGTCCGAGTTTATGCATCCAGAGTGATATTCAATGAAATTTTTGAATATTACTCTAGGGTTATTTCGGTGTATAGCTGCCCTGAGGTACGATATCCGCGTCTGTAGAACCAGTGGTACCACTCACGACAGTACCGGGGGCAACGCCATTCGGATTACCGGTGAAAATGAGGAAATCCCTTCTTGACCCCGGTCCAAATAGTTGGGTGATTGCTTCCACACTTCCGTGATTTGTCAGCTTGGGTGCGTTGTAAGTTTTTTTCATGAGTTGAACTCCTAGTTGTCTATCCACTGTGACGACTTGTTGGTTGTGGTAGTGCTCCCTGGTCATTGGACTTACGGTGTGTCTTGGTCTTATATAATGATTGAACCTCTCCAAAAATAAGTTTGGAACCCTGATGAAAGCGTCGTTGATTTTTTATTTCTGGAGAGGTCTATTGATTAAGCCAATCTACAACCTGCCAAGAGGTTGGACTTACGGCATCAGTTGGTTGTACTCGAACCACAAAGCCAAGATGACTGCCTGCCAAACTGCCATGCTGTCTTCATCGCTAACTTTGTTACCATCACAGAGCAATCGCTGATATGCTCCTTGTAAAATATCTAAATTAATGTAATTTTCAAGACTGCCTAATTTGTCGCGCATGACCTCTTCCAAAAGTTGGCGATCGCGGTTGAGGATACCGTCAGTGAAATTCGATGACAAATCTGCTTTTCCTCCACGCCATTGAACTTCTTCTGGCAAGATACCTGCTAAGGCACGTCGCATCACTATCCGACCCCAGCCTTGGTAAAGCTTTTGCTCTGAGGGCAATGCCAGACAAAATTCAATGAGTCGTTTGTCCATGAATGGATGACGGGCTTCCAGAGAAAATATTGCCGCATATTGATCCATCAGTTCCAAGGTGTAAGTTAGTAATCCTTGGTTGAGAGTGAGCCATTGCTCCTCTCTGACGGTCAGGGGTTGTTTAGGGAAACCTCCCAATTTCTCGATACGTTCATCCAAACCAATACGCTCTGCAAAGTTACGATTGACTAAGGGAGCCTGGGAGGCTACAGGGCTGACAGATTTGTCTTGTTTATACGAACGGTGCCACCATTGCCACATTGCTTCTGGAACCAGATATTTGAGTCCGTGCTGCAAAATTAACTTTTTGCGTGAACCACCGAAATGCTTGTGGATTTGCTGCACTGCTTTGACAAACGCTATCCAACGCCACCGCTTTGCCAAATCCTTAAGGTATGGCAGACCATGACCGCGAAACAAAGTGTAAGGCGGGATATTGAATTTTTGTGCAACTGCCTTGGTTTCCAGTATAAATAATTTCCAATCACCTTGGCGTGCGAGTTCGGTGAGTCTCATGATGCCATGGCTGACTGTAGTGTCACCATCAAAACCATCAAGGCAAATCCGCAGTCCCAGTTCCTTAACAGTCCGATTCAAGTTCCAAGGATAAAAATGACTAGGTCCTAACAGAGCTTCATCTTCATACTGGAAAATCTCATCTAGGTTAGATAATGGACCAAACTCGTCTCCATGAACGTAGTGAGAAATGAACCCCCCCTGCTCCAACACTGCGTTAATGTAGGGGCGTTCGTCGCACTCAGTAATTTTATCAAAAATACTAGAAATAGTGTGTAATTTAGTGTTACCACCCGTAAGTAAATCCCGCGCTACACAGGACACAGCAGAAGAATCTAATCCACCGCTCAAGTGGCTGACGATGGGAAAGGCACTCCGCATGCGACAACTTACAGCCTCTGTGAAGATTTTGCGAAATTCCTCTGCATAAGCTTCATGAGAAGCTAACCGGATTTCATGATCGGGGTTAAGTGACCAGTAAGACCATGACCTGATACCAGACTGGTTTACCACCATACTGTGGGCTGGCGGAAGCCGCATAATGTCTTGGTAAATCGTGATGGCTTTGTCTTCCATCATCAATGCCAAGTAGTCGGCAATCCTGACCTCATTCAAGCGGCGTGGTACCTGCGGCAAACTAACGAGTGCTTTTATTTCAGAGGCAAAGAGAAAGGCTTTACCCTCTTGATGATAGTAGTAAAAGGGCTTGACTCCAAAATGGTCTCTAGCACAAAAAAGTTTCTGCTTGCGCTTATCCCAAATGGCGAAGGCAAAGTCACCTAAAAGATGTCCTGGACACTGCTCGCCCCATCTTTCATAAGCCGTCAAAATCAACTGGCTATCTGTGATTTTTTCGGGTGGACAGTTATCAAACTGTAACGCACAGATAAGTTCATCGCGATTATCTATGCGTGCATCGGATGTGATCACCAAATCGCCAGTTTGACTGAGTAAAGGTAATTCCTCTATCAGTGATTCTGGAGTCGTCCATAGCATCCGATGCCCAAAACCAACAGATCCATCAACCCAAATGTCTGCAGCATCAGGTCCGCGATGCGCCAAAATATCAACCATCCGCCCCAAATCTGCACTGTCTACAGGGCGACCATCAAGGTAGTATATGCCCATAATGCCGCTCATAGTTTGACTCCTTTGAGAGATGGCAGTGGGATGAACCGAGAAAGGTCTGGAAGATTGCCGATCGCCACCCGCCCCTGATACTCTATCCAAGCGTGAGCTTCTAATTTTCCTTCGTGTCCTTTGGCAACACCTATACGGAGTTCAGGAGTATGACCGTGGTAACTCATCAATACTTGAGTAGTCAAAGCACGGGCTAGACACTTAACACCACCTGGCATATAGCGGCTGGCTGCGTTCACAGCCCAAACAATCTTGCTTACGGAAATTTGGCTTTTATCCTCACAAGGAACAAGAAAATTTGATTTGCTAATCTTTTGCAAAAGCTTCAATAAATTCCGAAAGGGTAAAAGCCATAGCCCTAGCCTAATTGCTGCCAGTAAAATAAAGGTGATGATGAAAAGAAGATGGCGATGCTCCCAAAAGGAGCTGCCCAAAGGGCGATCGCCCTTGGCGGGGCTTTGCCCATCGCGTATCTCCTTCGGAGACGCTTCGCGTTGGCGCAGCCTGTCCGCAGGACTTACGCGTAGCATGTCCTGAGGACTCAGCGGACCCTCTGCGCCATTACCCTTAGAAAGCTTGAAAAAACTAGACAACCGTCTCATTCTTAACCTCTATTAGCCCTGCATCTTTCAAATTGTCTAGCAGTGCCAACAGATCGCTTATACAAATTTCTGGTTCAACTTCATACTCTTCCAGAAGCACCTGCTTAATATCTTTCACAGACTTGGGTTGCTCAATCAAATTCCAAATTCGCGCTCCCGCTTCATTCAAACCGTGGTATACACCCGATTTGAGGTTCAGGATGACCGCTTCGCCGCCGAGATCGGAAGATATTTGCTCTACAGCAGCTACTACTATCGACGATTCTGAGATTTCGTACTTTAGTTGTTTTGAACTCATCATAGCTAAAGTCATTATCGATGTGCAATTCTGCTATGGCTACCCAAATAGCACCTTGCCTAAACAAGGCACACTGTCAATTTTTGAAGGTCTGTACCGATACAAGTGATGCAATCGATGCACGCACTTATAAAACTTCCCTGATATTAAAGTATTTCCAATTCTGAATGTATAGCTGCGTTTTCTATTACGCAGTAGTAGATTCCTACTTCAATAGCCAACCCTATGTATAAACTCTGGAGATGCTTCTTTCTTATCTTAGTATAGGATAAAGAAATTTCCTCAATTTCTCCATAAGTTCATAAAAACAACACATTAAGAGAAATTGATCCGAATTTTCACTGAGAACCTTGATTATAGTAAGTCTGCTTATTCTTCGATAAAAATATTAAATTGCTGCTAGCTAACTCAAGATTCTTTAAGCAGGTAAAGCCAGGTCAGAGAAAACTTCTACGTACACTATGAATGCCAATTGTTATAAATTCTGGTATTTGGCTATTACGTTGTTAAAGTTATGATAAATCAGCGCTTATTGCGAGCTTACATCATTAAGTAAAGCTATCCACATATCTGGTGGTTCAGAGTAGTAATCAATTTCCTCAACTTGATAGCGACATGATTGAGACCCGTTACATAAGATGATGTAATCGCCGCGTTTGATACCTTTACCCTGTCCTGTCATGTAACCTTTCGCCTGGTTATCAGTTAGTTCAAAAACATAGTCACGTCCACCGACATATTGGGTATAGTCGTAGGTCTTAGTTTGTGAGTATTTGGTTTTCTTTAGTATAAACTTATAGAACGATAAGAAAATGATATTAAGGTTGATGCCTGACCTGGTATATGACATAAGTGATTCGCAAAAAAATAGTGTTGACACTAAGGAGTTTTTTCTCTTACAAGTGGGAAATCTCAAATTATGAAATTCATCACAATAACAGGGTAAGAGCTAAATAGTACGCTAGATATTTTAATCTAGTGTTTGCAATGAACAAACAGTTAAACTACCCAAAATATCAAGGCAAACACATGAAAATTGCAGCAGGATTTAACGTGCTCTAGGGTGTAAGCGTGGTGCCAGCAACCAAAACCTATTGCATACCGCCAAAATCCATACTCCCTCTTGTTGTCCCTAAACCCTTACTACCCTCTGTGTGCTTGATACTCGCTGCAATATTTGAATTTTCAAGTGGGATTTGTGATATTTGCCGAAAAAGATCTGTCAAAGTACTTGACACTACCCCAGGAGTCGCTGCTATATTATGTAAGGATGAAATTGTTGGGGCGTAGCCAAGTGGTAAGGCAGCGGGTTTTGGTCCCGCCATCCCTAGGTTCGAATCCTAGCGCCCCAGTATCATAAACGGTAGGCTGTGAAGTCTACCTTTTTAGTTTTTCCATTCTTCCTTACTCAGCGGTCAACATGAAATTGATGTGTAAGTGTCATCTGTAGTGAACGTTGTCTTGCCTGCGGCACGCAAGAGCGGCTGTACCGTGCAACCTCCGTAGGAGGCACGCTAAAACGGTTACTAGGGAAGAGTCAAGTCAATGTTGACAAACCCCACATAGGAATTTCTACAGGCGATCGCTCGTATACTCCCAAAAAATCGCCCTTGTGGCAACCCCTCCCCCGTTTCACAAACGAACGGGGCTGCTGATCTTCAAGCGGTTGGGCAGTAGGATACCTTATACACGCGTTGCACTCAAAGATAGTACTTTCCTCCCAAGTTGGGACACGGGAAGGGGTGAGGGTGGTACTTCGCCAATGCAACGCCTGCGTATGACTTGATGGTAGCAAGTACCCGCATAAAGGCGATCGCGGAGCGCCCGCTCCGTGATCGCCTTTAAACAAGAGGCTAATGTATTCATTAGCACTGGAAGTTCTGGTGTATACTTATGATAAGAAAGTCAAATCGATACCACTGGGTTTTATCCGGAAAAGTCTCAAGTGCATAAGAAGAATGTACTAAACAAGATGAATGCCAAACAAGTACTATTCAACACATATCTAAACAGAGGTTTGTGCCTGATTAAGTATTTCAACATTGAGTTTCTTAAATTTATTATGAACAGATTAACCCTTATACCAACAGCATGGTCACTCTATATAAAATCTTAATACTATGTCATTGAAATATAAATAACTTACAAAAATTTCCAATGTAATGATACTGTATCTATAAATGCATCGCTCCAGTCTTATCAGTATTTTTTTTAGACTTCAGACAGGGTAACGTATCTATCACTTGGTTTATGACAAAGCTCAATTTGCCCTTTTAGGTGTCAAAACTATGTGATTCGCTAACATGTCCATTAACCTTTGTGCGTGTGTTGAATAACTTGGCAATCGAACACACTTAATTATGTATGCCAGGATTGAATCGAAGCGTGCAACCACGTAAAACTATAAGTTAGACAAGTTACTAAGCCTATGCTGAAGTCAGACAGATATCCTCACCCGTTGTCACAAGCCTACACAGCCCAGTCGAATGAGGAAGGTGGATTGAATCTGGGTCAAGTTGGAGCAACTCTCCGCCGTCGCGCCTTGTTGATTGCTGGTGTAACAGGCGTGGTGGCTACAGCAGCGGTGTTGAAGGCAGAAACAGATCCTCCAGTGTATCAAGGCAAGTTTGAGATTCTCACTAAGCCTGTGACTGGTGAAAGTCGGGCAGTAGCCAATGTTCCTCAAAGCTTGAGTTCACAACAAGGGGTAGCACCTCCTGAACAAGCCGTACAGACAACAATCAAAGTTTTAGAGAGTCGTGCGATACTAGACCCGGTGATCAAAAAGCTTCAGGAGAAATATCAGACAAAATATCCCAAGCTGGACTACGATGTGATCGCTGGTATTTTACAAATACAAGCCCAACAGCAAAATATTTTACAAGTCCAATTTACAAGTCCAGATCCAGAGCTAGTAAGCGATGTTTTAACATTAGTGAAAGATGCCTATGTGCAATATAGTCTGGAAGAGCGTCAAGACGAAGTTAAGCAGGCAATTAAGTTTGTTGATGAACAAAAACAGCCTTTAGACGAGCGCGTTAAAGCCTGGCAACAAAGACTGCGAATCATTCGACAAAAGAATAATTTGGTAGAACCAGCACAAAAAGCTCAAGAAATATCTAATCAGGTTGCTACTTTAACGCAACAGCGAGCAGAAAATCGTGTGCAGCTAGAGCAAATGCAAGCAACCTATGAGGACTTGAAACGGGAGTTAGCGCAACAGCCAGGTGAAAGGGCTGGAAATTCAGTGCTGAGCGAAAATCCTCGCTATCAAAAGATACTCGATCAAATTCAAACAGTGGACATTGAGGTTAAAAAAGGTGCAGCAAAATTAACAAATGACAACCCCAGTCTGCAGTTTTTGCAGGAGCAGAAAGCAAACTTACTGCCAATGCTGACCGGGGAAGAGAACCGCGTGAAAAGAGATTATGAAAGTCGTATCCGGACACTGGAAGCACGTGATAAATCTTTGGGGGAAAAAATTGATTCTTTCAATAAGTATCTTAGAGAGTTAGCAGTCACGATCCGTGAATACGATGACATTCAGCGGGAATTAAAGATTGCCACTGATGGTCTGACTCAATTTTCAACTAAAAAACAAGCATTGCAGATTGAGCAAGCTCAAAGCCTACCATCTTGGAAGTTACTCGACCCTCAACTTGAGGAAGTGAAAGAACCAAAGGCTGTCGCAGACAGTGCCAAACGTAACTTAGCTTTGGGGGGAATGTTAGGTTTGCTGTTGGGTACAGGTGCAGCTTTAGTTGCGGATAAACTCAGTAATGTCCTATATTCTTCTAAAGACCTTAAGGAAGCGACAGGATTACCACTATTAGGAGTCGTTCCTTTAAGAAAAGAACTTGGAACATTAGCTTGGCAAGAAGCAGCTGGTGGATTACAACAAGCAGCTCGAGCCTCGTTTTTTGAAGTTTTTCGCTCTCTTTACACTAATATTCTTCTTCTTGGCTCGGATACACCGATTCGTTCACTGGTTATTAGTTCGGCGGCAGAGGAAGATGGTAAGACGACTGTGGCAATACACCTAGCGCTTGCGGCTGCAGCAATGGGGCAACGAGTCCTACTGGTAGATGCCAATCTCCGCTCTCCCACAGTCCACAATCGCGTAGGTCTGATGAATATTCAGGGATTGACTGATGTCATTTCACAAGACCTAGACTGGAACAACGTGATTGAGCGATCGCCCTTAGAAGACAACCTATTTGTCCTTAGTGCTGGTCCAATTCCTCCTGACTCAATCAGGTTGGTTGCGTCTCAGAAAATGCAGGATCTGATGAGCGAGTTACAAGGCGCTTTTGATTTAGTTATTTATGACACACCACCCCTCGTAGGATTTGCTGATGCTAACCTGCTGGCTGCTAATACCAATGGACTTATACTAGTCGCTGGATTGGGCAATCTCAAACGTACTATCTTCCAGCAAGCATTAGAAGAACTCCAAGTATCTGGCACACCGATTTTAGGGGTGATCGCTAATAAATCCAAAGATGCCACGCCAGCCTCATATAACTATTACCAGCAGTATTACAAGCACAGCACGAGCGGCGAAAGAAGTGGAGACGATAGCATTAACGTCAGTCATTCCACATCAAACTCATCTTCTTTTAGAAACGGTGGAAGAAACTCATAAGCAATAAGTTCGTAGTTGCGCCCAAGCGCAACTACAATTGCATTGACACAGCAAAACAAGCCTGGGGATTTTTGCCTCATTATTAGGTTCGGTCGATGTTGTCGCTGCTTTGCTCGTTATGAAACCGCTAAGTCTTGGGAAAAAGATGGAGAAAGCTGGTTGCAACACGTAGTACTCTATTGAGAGCGTCAATATTAGACTCATAGTTATGACAAGTGCGCGAATTCATTCTTGGGTGACGTGTCCTCAACCGAATCCTCAAGCTTCCCTGCGTTTATTCTGTTTCCCCTACGCAGGTGGTAGTTCTCTGATTTTTCGTACATGGTCTCACAGTCTACCCACGACTGTTGAAGTGTGTCCCATGGAATTGCCAGGACGCGGAACACAGATGAAATTGCCTGCATTCACGCAGCTACAACCTCTAGTCCAAGCCATTGCTCCTGTTCTCCTACCACATTTAGACAAACCGTTTGCCTTTTTCGGTCACAGTATGGGTGCGCTCGTTAGCTTTGAGCTTGCCCGTCTACTGCGTAAAGAATATAATATTACTCCAGTTCACCTGTTTGTGTCTGCTCGGCTTGCCCCTCAAATCCCTGACCCAAAGCCACCCGTCCACGCCCTTCCAGAGCCTGAGTTCAAAGAGGAACTGCGCCGTCTCAATGGTACTCCGGAAGCGGTGCTGCAAAACGCCGAACTGATGCAACTTCTTGTCCCAATTTTACGAGCAGACTTTGCAGTTCTGGAAACCTATGTTTACACTACCGAGCCACCGCTGAACTGTCCTATCACTGCTTATGGTGGCTCAGAGGATGAAGAAGCGAGTTACGATGAACTCCAAGCCTGGCAGAAGCAAACAAATGCTACATTTTCACTACAGATGTTCACAGGCGATCATTTCTTCCTGCACTCAGCCCAATCACTTCTGCTACAGTCTCTTTCCCAAGAATTACACAGGATTACCAGTTGAATAAACCGCTTGAGCCAAGGTTTATTAGAAAGCCTTTTTGATGCGATTTTAGATGACTGCTATTTTGCTTTTTTAGGCTTTTAAAGCCTTAACTTCATTATTTGATTAACACGACAAATAATTTTTTCTTCAACATCTTTACCAAAATTCACACTCTGATTGTGACTTCCGCGAGAGTATAATCAGGCAAGAAAACTGGAAAGAGGTTTACAGTAAAAAAATCCTGCAAAAGGAGGAGCATAAGCGCTTTTGGTAGTTTATAGCGGCATAGGTACTTGATTAATACAATATTTATATGAATATGGCAGGTCAAGTTTTCCTTGCTTATAATTAAGGAAAAAGGTGTAAAACAAAAGCACCAACATTTAAATAAAACTACAAAAATCTAAGTTAAATACATCTGAAAATTATCGAGCATAGAAAATAAAAAAATTAACTGTACTAGATTAGCATCAATAATTTGTGCCTTCTGCTAGCAAAAATTGAGCATGGCTCAAGGGTATTTTTTGCGCCAAGAAAATTTTTTCTTAGCAGTAGAATGGTTCACATTTTGACTGAAAATTTTCACATTGGGTTCGACCATATAGCCAACCCAAATTTTTGAAAGTGTCAACATGGCTATATTTGGTCAACCTGAGGAGGATAGTAAAATGTTGGAATTACGAAAAAAAGACTTTAATTGTATTACCAGTTACGCTTTGGAAAGCATATCTTCTGTAAATTTAGATAAGCTGAAGCCTTTCTTTACCAAACTTCCTGCAGACCCATATTTGGCAGGCAACTATCGTTTCAGACGACTCTCTCATTTTAAAATTTCTGGCGATAGCATAGTCAAGCTGCCACATAGACCTTTCTATCAACCTAGACAATATAATCCTTTACTGGGTAATATAATCAGGGAGTATTCAGAACTAGATAATGAACTGATACAATTGGAAGATTTTGAGAGAATAATTTTAGAATTTTACGAATTTTGTAAACTGTGCTCAAGCTACAAAGAAATTGCAGTTCATCAGATTAGAATCACCGCTTTCTCAGAGCAAATAGGCGAACCAGCCCCAGAGGGAATCCATAAAGATGGAGTAGACATGATTTGTATATTCTCTGTGAATAGAGAAATGATTGAAGGGGGAGAAACTCATCTCTATAAATCTAAGGATGACAGCCCAGTTTGGAACAAAATTCTCAATCCTGGGGAAATGTTAGTATTCAGCGACAAGGAATTTTTCCATTTTACGTCTGCTATCAATGCAATAGCCTTAGAGGGCGGTGTGAGAGATGTGTTTGTGTTAACTTGTCCAGGATTGATTGGGCCGAAAGATAATTGAATTTGGGGATTGGGGATTAGGGATTAGGGATTGGGTATTGGGAGGATTATGGACGGGGATTCAAACCCCGCCCAAATCCTGTAAGGACATCTTCCCCAGTAAAGAGTCCCTGCGCGGCGTTCTTCCCCACACCAATATACAAATCTGGTTGAAAGCGATTACCGCGACGTGTTGAAGAAGAACAAGAGAACACAGAACGATAGATATAGATATAGAATGCAATTATTTGACGGTACAACCGACGAGACTATCCCAAATGTTTAAATTGCGTCTCGTTCTGATAACTGAGTTCTGCGTTTTCTGTTAGTAAAAAAGCAAATAAAATATCCAGACTACCTCTCTCAAAAATAAAGGAGTTTTTTATGGTTGACCTTGACCTAGGGTGGATACGCAATCAGTTTCCAGCACTTTCACAACAAATCAATGGTCAACCTGTGATTTTCTTTGATGGACCTGGTGGTACTCAGGTACCAAGTAGTGTGATAGATGCGATCGCCGAATACCTAGTGAACTCAAACGCCAATGCTCACGGGGCTTTTGCCACAAGTCAGCGGACAGATGCACTCATCACTTCAGCTCGTGCAGCGATAGCTGATTTATTAGGGTGCAATTCCGACGAACTAGTATTTGGTGCCAACATGACCACGCTCACCTATACCTTGAGTCGAGCGATCGGCCGCGAACTCCAACCCGGTGATGAAATTATCGTCACCAAGCTAGACCATTATGCCAACGTTTCACCTTGGTATGCACTTTCCGAACGCGGTGTTGTAATTCGTGAGGTTGATATCAACGTACAAGACTGCACGCTAAACATGAATCATCTCCAGCAGCAGATTAATGAGCGGACGCGATTAGTTGCAGTGGGGTATGCGTCCAACGCTGTCGGCACAATTAACGACGTAGCAACAGTTGTAAAATTAGCTCATGCTGTTGGGGCGATGGTTTTTGTTGATGCGGTTCATTACGTTGCTCATGCTCCAATTGACGTACATATGCTTGAGTGCGACTTTCTCGCTTGCTCGGCTTATAAATTCTTTGGACCCCATGTTGGAGTATTGTATGCAAAGCGTGAGCATCTTGAACGGCTGCGTCCTTACAAAGTCCAGCCAGCTCCAGAAGAACTTCCATCTCGTTGGGAAACTGGAACCCAGAACTACGAAGGGCTAGCGGGGTTAGTGGCGACAATCAACTACTTAACCCAAATAGGTCACCAAGTGTTACCAGGTGTTAAGAACCGCCGAGAAGCCTTGTTAGCAGCGATGATTGCAATTAAGCAATACGAAAGAGATTTGTGCCAAAAGTTGGTTACAGGATTGTTACAAATTCCTGGTCTAACTTTATACGGTATTACCGATCCAACCCGCTTTGACTGGCGGACACCAACCGTTGGCATCCGACTTGCTGGGCAACCACCTCACGCCATTGCCAAAGCCTTGGGTGAGGAGGGTATTTTTACTTGGAACGGCAACTTTTATGCACTTGGTCTTACCGAGAAGTTAGGAGTTGAGTCAAGCGGGGGACTTCTGCGGATTGGGCTTGTACATTATAACACCATTGAAGAGATTCAGCGTTTGTTGAAAGCACTCTCCGAGAGGGTCAGTTGCTGCTCGGTAAATTTGGCGCATATCTCGGCAGATATCTGAATTTTGCCGAGATTTTTGCTCTAACTGTACGTCGGTTGTTGTATAGTCAATTAACGTTTGATTAGTACGGGATGCAAAAGCTTACTTGGTATGAAAACCTTGAAACACTTGGCACGAACTAATTATTAAAAATTGAATATTTTTTAAGTCTCGTACTGAAATTCGTTTCAGTACCTCTAACTGGGGATTAGTGGTCAAAGAACCACCAGCTATGGAGCAAGGGAACTAAGCCGTAACGGCGCTTCTAGTTGAGCGAACTTATACCGTGGAGTTGGACTTGCCCATATTTACGGATTTCTTCCTAGATATGCGTAGGTTTTTAGAAGCGGTGTAGAGCAATACCCTATCTGTAAAGACGTTGCACTGGAACGTCGGCGTTGCTCAAGTATGAATCCGGATGTAGAGACGTGCCATGGCACGTCTCTACAAGGATTTTGGTATTATGGAAAATCATTTTCATACATGGAATCAGCAACGCCGGAACGTCTTTACACACCTTTACTGGACATTCAGTCCAATAAGTCAGGTTGCTGGCGGACAATCATGTCATACAGTGACTGGAAACTGAACCAACCCATGAAATGTGAGCCAACTTGGCGATAAGTCAGACTAGCGGTATCAGGGTTAATCAGCACTGGCTTCCCTGCTGCTTCAGCCATCAACTGCGATTGACAGGAGCGATCCATTGTGATGAACCACCATGCTGTTTCATCCACTGAGCGACCAACTGTCAGTAAACCATGGTTGCGAAGAATAACCGCTTTGTTTTGCCGCAGAGTAGTGGCAATATCCTGACTTTGTTCCAAATCCAGCACCACCCCAGTATAGTCCTGAAACACAGCGTGGTCTTCATAGAAAGCGCAAGCATCCTGGGTAAGTGGGTCGAGAAGGCGTCCCAAAGTTGACCAGGTTTTGCCATAAAGGGAATGTGCGTGAGCAGCCGCTACTACATCTGGTCGCGCTTTATGGATTTGCGAGTGTATGGCGAAAGCAGCAGCATTTACTGGCTTGTCACCCTCAACGACCTCACCCTTATGGTTGACCAGCACAAGGTCTGAAACTCGGATGTGACCAAAGTACAGCCCAAAAGGGTTAACCCAAAAATGGTCATGCAACTCAGGATCGCGAGCAGTGATGTGTCCGGCGATGCCTTCATCGAATCCGTAACGAGCGAACAAACGAAAGGCAGCAGCTAAACGCTGCTTGCGATGGAGACGCTCATCTTCCACACGCTCAAACTTAGGTGGATGGGGAAGTTCTCCCTTGGAGAATTTTGAGGGGTCTATTGTAAGCATACTTTTACCTCTTAATAAGCTTAGTTGCAATTTAGCAACCGAATTATTTAATTATTTCCAATTTAAATTCTTAAACTTTTTGAAAATTATACATTAGTTATAATCTAATTATAGCCTCCTCAGAATTTTGTTCAAAAGCTCTCTGGATTGGCTTTAGGAGAAACCTGCCTATAAAGTCATTTCCTAAAAGTTCATTCAGGTTCTGTTTTCAAGTGTGTCATTCCTGATCGTGACGCTTTCTGGAAGACATGGAAGTTTCTTGATGGGCAGTTCAGTTTGGTTTAGAAGGAGAGCAATATGAAAAATCAGTATACTTCTACAACAGGTTACAATTCAAACGAAACCTTGAGTGCAGGTGAGTCACCTTTTGTCGAAACTGACGGACTTCTCTTGTACAAGGAAAACTGCAAGACTCCGGAATTTTTAAACTCATCGTCTTGTATAACACTATTTGGCGAGTCACTTATTATAGACCACTTTGTGCTGCTGTTTACTGACCGAGAAACCCTGACAAACTACGCTGATACACTGGTGAAGTACGGTGCCCAAATCACTGAAGGACCAGGACTATGGCCCGATGAGTTTTGCTCTAAGCTTGATGCATTGCCGCAAGACATATCAATGTATTTCCTGGCATTATTAATGCCTTCAGGTGTCATCTTGGTGTTACTTGCACCTCATGCGCCAAACGATAAACTTGACATCTTGTTGAGCAAGCGCGGTGTCAATGCCGTCCATCACGTTGCCCTTCGCGTTAACGATATATATGCAGCAGCAGCAGCGTGGCAGAAAAAGGGTTTTATTCCCTTGTCTATGACTCCTCAAGATGATGGCTGCTTGTGCCAGTGGTTCCTTGGCAACTCAGCCGAGCAAATAATAGAACTCATTTATCGCCGATGTGGAGGTAGAGAAACCTTTTCCTGTCCAAATATTGCTGGTTTACGCCTTTCGGAAGGAGAACTGACAAAAATAAAACATCTTTCCCTTAGATAATAAGGAATATCTGAACTTTTTCAATGACTTTCTTGGAGGAAAAAAATGTCAGATTTCCATGACTTCTTGAAACATCAATTTGCCTATGTTGCAATAGGAGAATTTAAACCAGGCTTCTTTGAAGAAGCCAAAAGACTTTACGAAAAAGCGGTCTCGACTTATACCCAAGGCTTCAAAAAAGCATATATGCTGCAAGAACCGGGAACTGACAAAGGGATTGCGGTCATTTTTTGGGAAAACGTGGAAGATATGGAAGCTAATCATAGCGAGGCTTACGATAACATCTTGAAACAGATGATGCCCTTGTTTGTCAAGGCTCCAACGACTTATTTACATGAAGTTGTTTGTGAGATTGAACCAGCAGTGAGTCAAAATTCTAATCTCGACGAATAGCTAGGACTGTGACGGTTGCTAAGAAGGGATATCAAATTTATGAAAATGAAACCACAGATGGACACAGATGGACACAGATAAATAACTAGTGTTAATCGGTGTGCATCTGTGGTTTTAAATATCAGTAATTCCTATTAGACCTCTCAAAAAACAATGTAGAGACGTGACGCCAGAGCCGGCACGAGGGAGACCCTCCTGCATAGCGCTGGCTCGCCATGGCACGTCTCTACAAGGGTTGTAGACAAGGCATAATTAATTTCTGGAGATGTCTAGAACAGAGTGCTTTGCGCTCACGCAGTTCATGGTGTCTGTTGCAAAAGATTTTTGATGGGTAGTGACTTCTGCTCGTTCTGTTTTTCCACCAGGTAGGACAATAAAAGATTTGTAATTTCTTGCTCAAGTTGCCCATCGCTCAGCAATTCGGGACATTCAATAACTGCTGCATGGGTTAAAGATTCAACAGTGCGCCCTAAAATGAACACTGTCAAATCAAGGTTTTGTGGTTTAACTTGATCTCGCCATCTCTCTAAATAAGCCCGAAGCAAAGCGTTAATTTGTTCTTCTGCATTCCCGACTTGCTTGAGCCGACCAATTCGAGGGACTTCCTCATCCAGCACTTTATGCAGTTTTGGATTGACTGCGTGAGCTGCGATCGCCCCTTGGGCGGGCACTTCGTGCCATCGCCGCTTTGACTAATTCGGGCAAAGCAACTTCTATCGGAGCATTGAACAAATCTTTTAGTTTCGATTCGACCAACGAAATCATCTCATTGGCATGATGTTCGATGAGTGAGGCGACTAAGGCTTCTTTGTTGGGGAAGTACTGATACAGCGATCCAATGCTCACTCCGGCTAGCTCTGCAATCCGATTTGTACTTGCTTTGTCGTACCCCTCTTCGGTGAGAATGCGAGCAGTTGCAGTCAGAATCGCATCGACGGTTATTTTAGAGCGGTCTTGTTGCGGCAATTTTCGGGGTATTGTGGCAATTTTGCGAGGCATCGGAATCACCAGATGAAATGCGAGTTGCTAAAACTGAGTTATCACTCGTAACATATGAGTGATAGCTCACATTATACCAGTATGAATTCACCCAAATATCGCCTGTTTGTCTGCACAAAACAACGTGATGCCAATGACGCAGAGGGCTGCTGTCATAACTGTGGAGCGCTGGAAATTTATCAAGCTTTCCAGGAGGAGATTTCACAGCGACAGCTAGAAAATCAGGTGGAAATTCGTCGCTCTGGTTGTCTCGACCATTGTGAAGCTGGAGCTGTTGCTATGATTTCTCAACCTAAGCCTCATGAAGTGTCGTGGTTACCTACAAAAATTCAGAAAAAAATTGCCTCTAACAAACATTATTACGGTCGCCTCAAACGTGCAGATATTGCTGAACTAGTCGAGAGTCATTTTGTCAATGGACAGCCACTGAAACGCTGCCTTCTTTAGAAGAGGCTATCAACCTATGACAGCCATTCAAGACCAGGTTATTCTGGTAACAGGTTCAACAGACGGTATCGGGAAACAGACCGCTCATGACGCGAGCAAAGATGGGAGCAACTGTCCTTTTGCATGGGCGTAGTCGAGAACGAGCAGAAGTAACACTGCAAGAAATTTTTGCTGCAACCAGGAACGATCGCCTGGAATATTATCTAGCAGACTTCTCAATTCCTTGCCAGAGTATAGTGAAAGCGGTAGGAGCGATCAGTAGATCTGCGCACAAAGTTGCCTCTATGTCTTCTACTTGGTAATTTATTCAGTTCGAGTCAGTTCTTGCTTGAAATGAGCCAATTGCTCAACTCATTTGTTTACATCTCGTTCAGCAAAAACCTCTTTGGCTGCGAATATGCCATTAAGGGCGGCTGGAAAACCAGCATAGACTGCCATTTGAATAATCACTTCAACGACTTCCTCACGGGTGCAACCTACATTGAGTGCTCCATGAATATGAACCTTAAGCTGTGGTTGAGCATTGCCAAGAGCTGTTAGTGCAGCTACTGTGGCGATTTCTCTGGATTTCAAATCGAGTCCGGGGCGAGAGTAAATGTCTCCAAAGGGAAATTCAATTACATAGCGTGCCAAATCGGGTGCAATCTCTTTGAGGCTTTCAATCACTCGTTCACCAGCTTCACCGTCAACTTCTGCTAGCTTTTGCCATCCCTGCTGATAACGATCAATTTTTACTTCCTGAAAATGAGCTTGTGTCATGTTGCAACTCCAGTTCTTTGTAATACTGAATCTTTTCCTGAATAACTGACAAGTTATGGCTAAGTTCATCTAACTGCTGCTGTACATACTGCTGATGAGCTTCCAACAACTGCCGCCGTTGAGATACTGTTGGATCACCTTGCCTCCGTAATTCAGCGAATTGCTGCATTTGTCTAATCGGCATTCCTGTAGCCCGTAGTCGAGTGAGAAATTCAATCCAGGCTATGTCCTGACTTGAATAGCGACGATGACCACTCGAAGCACGACTGATTGGAGCAAGCAATCCAATCCGTTCGTAGTAACGCAGAGTATGTACACTCAATTGAGTGACTACTGCAACCTGCTGAATTGTCAGTTCCGTGTCCATAGCAACTACCGTACAACTTAGAGTGCGCTCTAAGTCAATAGCATACATATTTCAGGAGCGATCGCCTTCGCTCAAGTAGCGCAGCTCATCGTAAGGGCAACAATTACAAGAAGATTGCCAAGACTTTAGGATTGAAAGAAAGTAACCGTGCTGATGTCCTGAAAAAAATTCTTGTTGAAGCTACAGATTTGCTCCTATCACTTGAAGGTCACTTTTTGCAATCGTCTAGTGATGCGCCAGCCACCTAACACTACGTTGGTGCGGACGGCACAGAGGTTATCGGTCAGAGTTCCAGGCGATCTGCCGGCGCACAAATTCACTCTACCCACTCAAAGATAAGTTTCAACAAACCGACTTACTTTCTCATTCTAGATATCTCATTCTAGATAAGCCAACGAATCACAAAGGCGCTCTGTTGAGATTTTGAACTATAAATTCAGCTATTTTTTTGTAAATATTTGGTAAAGTCTTTGTAAAAATTCTATTAAATACCTCCGAAGCCAGTGCTATTTGAATTTGTCCTACATTACACTTAAACCGAGTACTTAAAATTGTCTAAAGACAGTTGCAAAGTAAAGAGTTTGTGCATATAGTGCAACTCTGAATTAGAGCCTCAGAAGTTATTCCTATGATCAGACCAGGTTTTATTCCATCAACCCTCCAGGCTCACATCCACCAAACACTGTTAAAAGGTTCTCTTTTCCTGGGATATAATCCCGTTGTTCAAAGAGTCTCTGCTGTACGAATTCCTGGTGGTTTGACTCCACCCTAAGTTGAAAAATTTGAATTGCTCTCGTGGTAGATATCAGAGGCATGGGCTTAATGCTGTCCAGCCTTGCGAGAGATAAGCTAAATCCAGTTAGTGTTTTTGTTTTTTAGCTAACATGATTCAGAAGCTTTCTAAAACCCTAATTTTATAGTAGACGTTGTTACCTGAGTTTTTAAAGTAGCTACAAAAACTTGGTAACACTGCTACGGTATCTGCGACTCTAGCCTGTTCTCCTAGATATGGAAGAACTTAAGCCAAGGCTTTGTCGAGATGATTTTAGGTGAAATCTGTTGACTTTGAATTGCTGGCTTTTTAAGGAATTAACCTTTTATTAAATACTCCAATAAGTGTTTTTTGCTTGGCAAGAATTACTTCTTAAAACTACATTTTCCCACTTATGCGAGAGTTTTAAGCTGTGGAAACGGAGTATTAGCTTAATCTCCTCAATTTTGAAGTCAGGTTAGTCATTGCTCTGCTGAGTTACACCGCTATTTCAGTAAGAACTGTAAGTTTTGACTGAATAAGCCTTTTTTGGCGTTGTTCCGGTACGGAACCTTGTCAGATAGTAGACCTCAACAACGGTTATTCACAAATCTTTTAAGGCTTAATTTACCGCATTATTTTCTAAAGGAAACACTCATGACTTCAGGATATTCTTTTTCAAGAGGGATACGTTTACAAGAAATGTTAGTAACTACTTGCTTAAGAGACATTTCAATAATTGATTTAGGATCAAAGCTGCGAAATCTGGTATATCGTAGTATCTTTTCAGGGATAGGTAGCTCAGTTTATATTCAAGAGGGGGTTGAATTTACCGGGACTTCTTCTATTGAAATTGGAAACGGGGTGCGTATTTTCAAAGGTGTTCGTATAGATGCACGAGGACACAAAAATAATAAAATTTATTTGGACAATGGAGTTACCATTGAGCGTAACGTTAATATCCGGTGTTTGGAGAACACTTACATACACATCGAACAAGATACTTTCATCGGTCCTGATGTTTGTATTGCTGGACCTGGAGACATCAAAATTGGCAAGCGATGTCTTATTGCAGCAAACTCTGGAATATATGCAAATAATTATAATTTTTCAAATCCCATAGAGCCAATTAAATCCCAAGGTATTTCTCGCAAGGGAATTGTGATTGAGGATGATTGTTGGCTGGGTCATGGAGTGACGATATTAAATGGAGTAACTATTGGTGAAGGTAGTGTCATTAGTACAGGAGCGGTTGTGACCAAAGATGTTCCTCCCTACTCCGTCGTTGTCGGTGTACCTGCACGAGTTATCGAAAGCCGAACTAGCAAGCAACGGGCGAACACTAAAGGTTAATGCTGCTGCATAATCTTTGCTAAGTACGTGGGCTGAATTAAATATAAAATCACTGTAGGATGGGGTCTTCCTTTGAGTACAGCATCCAATTGGCGGGGTTGGTGCCCTGCGGCTTCGCCTAACTCACCCGAAGTTATCTTCAATTTGTTTTCGCCTACCTGACTTGAAAAAGCACCCGAGCAGAGGAGATAAGAAAATTTTTGGCGTTGCATAATTGAAGTATGAATTCGAGCGATTGCCCTCGCGGTGCGGCACGGCTGCGCCGTAAGTCCTGCGGACAGGCTACGCCAACACGTAGTGTGCCCGAAGGGCTTACGGCACTGCGCTCCGCGCAATCGCTATGCAGTGCCCAAAGTGTGCATCAAGTCATATCCGCAAGAACGGTAAAAAGTATGGTAAACAAAATCATATCTGTGTTGATTGTAGTCGTCAGTTTATAGATTCTTATGAACCGCAAGGATACTCAGAAGAAATCATCACCAACGCCAATCATTGTTTATAATCGCTGAGGGGGTAAGTCCATTATGTCTAAATGTCCTATTTGTGAAAGTGACACTGATAAAATATTAAATGTAAAAGAAATGGTTCAAGGAACGCGAGAGATATTCCGTTATGGATTATGCTCTGAGTGTCACACCTTGTTTTTACTCCCAGAAGATATTCCTGACAATCTAGCTAAGTACTACGAAGATTATGATGCTCTTTCTTCAGCCAATACCTTAAACATCAAAGAATGGAAGAAAAAAATAAAAAATCTTTTTATATATCCTTACTATAGATACCTAATGCTTAATAATAATTTGATAAGCAAAGGTATATATAGTATTTTGGAAAAAAGATTAAGTCTTGGATTAAGAGCATTGATTGGTGTTATACCAAGCTTAGATGCTCAGATTCTTGATATTGGTAGTGGTAGTGGCTCTTTAGTACAAACTTTGGTTGAGTTTGGATTTATAAATACTATAGGATGTGATCCATTTATTGACGCTGATATTGTATTTAATAATGGAGCTAAAATATTGAAGAAGGATTTACCGAGCATGACTGGTAAATTCGATTTAATTACATTAAACCACTCATTTGAGCATTTTCCGAATCCTTTTGAAGCGGCAGCCAAAATAGATCAACTACTTAAGGTGGGAGGTATATGTATTTTAAGATTTCCGAATTTTGATTCAATAGAATTTAGGAAATTTCAGGAAAACTGGTGGGGATTTCATGCCCCTCGTCATTTTTTCATATACTCCCGAAAAAGCCTAGAAATTATATTTAACAAGACGAATCTTTCAATCTACAATTCTTATTGTGACTCTCTGTGGTTTAACTATGTCCATAGCTACGAATATTCTTTAGATATTGACCATCGTTCACCTATCTCAGCGACAAATGGAGGAGGTCTATGGATCAATGAAGATATAACCTACTGGAGTAAAAAAGCAAAAAGAGCTAATGAAAAATTAGTTGGAGACTGGATTGTATATTATCTCCGAAAAGATAGATGATATCAAGTCCAGCAAATTACCCATAATAAAACTTATATGTAGTTTGGACTTGAGTCCTTATTTTCAAAGCAAGAGGACGCGCATTCCTCACTACAAACTTGTGTGATTCCGTCTAAGGCTGAGTCGAGTCATCAGAACCAACTAAGCTAGCAATGGCTTGTACGAGTTGTTCTGGCTCGACTGGTTTGGCGATATGTTTCTCAAACCCTACTGAAAGTGCTTGTTTTTCTTTGAATTCTCCTGCATACGCCGTCAGAGCGAGCCTCCTGCGGAGGAGCTGAGCGCCAAAGGCGTCCCGTGAGGGATACGCTAACGCCCGAATTTGCCTTCCCCGATCTGGTGCTAATGCTCTCACCTGACGCATCAACATATAACCATCTACATCTGGCATTCCAATATCACTAACCAAGATATCTGGTACAAACTGAATCAAAGCCTTGAGAGCTTCTGGCGCTGAGGCGACTGCGGTGACTTGTGGATCGTGTTCCTTTAGAATTCAGATCAAATTCTGATTCTTTGTTTTCACTCGCTGATATAACTCCTCCATTGCTTCAATAAAAGAATTATCCTTTTGCCAAAAAGCTGGAAAATCACCCTGTTTCTTAATCAAAATTGCTGAAACTGCGCTGGGAGTTGTAACTTCAATCGTTTGAGGTAATCGCTTGGTTCCTAGCCAAAATTCTCTTGCACTTGGATTTGGGGCAATTTGCTGTTGAGAAAGTTTTGTATACAAAGAAGTCGAAGCTTCTATCTCAATTTCTTTGGCATCGAGTTCCTGAGAAAGTGCTTTACCCAAAGGGGATTCAGCTAGTTTTGCCTGAAGTTCTGCTTTCGATAATCCCCGCAGTTCAAATAGCAAAAATGGATTCTGATCGAGTTGGGAAGCAACTAAATAGTAAACTCCAGCAATATGTTTGCAGGGATTGGCATAATCTGGGCAAGAACATGAAGTTTTGAAGTCTTTTCTGTTATTAGGTAATAGGTGTAATCCTAATTCAGAAAAAGAGTCTTCAATATTTTCTGGAACTTCATTAAGCAACAGTCGAGAAACGACACTCGCTTTGGAAGAAAGTTGTTGAATAATTTCCTTCCAACGTGTTTTAGCAATGGGTGTAATTTCTATTGAAATGTTGTATGTTGGTTCTTTGTAAACTCCAAAGTAGGGATTAACTGACCCTTTTACCATAGCCGTGATGTGATTTTGCTTAATTTCAAAGCTCAACACTTTACCACCACGAGCATAGGAACGTCCGCGTTGTAGTCTGGCTTCATCGCTAAAAGCTTCCAACGCTTTAATAAAGCGATCGCCCCACCAAGTTCGACTAAATTTAGCCATATATCACTCCAAAATCGCGCTTTTGTTCAATGCAATAAGTTTTTTAAAAGCTTCATTATCCAGTTCTGTTAACCAAGATTCATCAGCACCAACAACAGCAGCAGAGAGTTTTTTCTTATCTTCAATCATCTGGTCAATCCTCTCTTCTAAAGTACCAATGGCAACAAATTTATGCACAAAAACGTTCTTCTTTTGACCAATACGAAAAGCGCGGTCAGTTGCTTGATTTTCTACTGCTGGGTTCCACCAACGGTCAAAATGGAAAACATGGTTAGCTTTCGTAAGGGTAATGCCAACGCCACCTGCTTTAAGTGAAAGTATAAAAACAGACGATTCTGTTTCTGGAGCTTGGAATTCAGCAATCATGTTTTCGCGTCTTTGGCGGCTCGTACCTCCATGTAAATAGTAAGTGTTGCAGTGCAAAGTATGTTTTAGATATTTCTCTAGGCTTTCGCAAATCTCAGTAAATTGACTAAAAATAAGCAGGCTTTCTCCTTCTGATATTGCCTCCTCTACCATCTCTGCTATGCGGCTCAATTTATGCGATCGCTCAGGTAAAAATTCGCTACCATCTTGTAGAAATTGTGCTGGATGGTTGCAAATCTGCTTCAATTTCATCAGCGTTGAGAGGATTAATCCTTTACGTTGAATTCCCTCTGCTGTTTTTAGTTTTTCCTCCACATCTTTCACAACAACTTCGTAGAGTGATGCCTGCTCTTTCGTTAAATTTGTGTAGAGTTTTTGTTCAATTTTATCCGGCAAATCATTGATGATAGATTGGTCAGTCTTGACGCGCCGCAAAATCAATGGTTCAACTAACTTTTTGAGAGTCGTTGATTTTATTTTGTCATTCTCCTTTTGAATTGGAATCTCAAAGGACTTACGAAAGTGTGCTTCTTTCCCCAAGTAACCTGGGTTGAGAAAGTTAAAAATTGACCACAAATCTAGCAAGCGGTTTTCTACAGGAGTTCCCGTCAAGGCAAGTCGGTGTTTTGCCGAGAGTTTCAAAATAGCCTTGGTTTGTGCAGCTTTGGGGTTTTTAATGTTTTGCGCTTCATCCAGTACTAGTCGATGCCACTTGACACTACCGAGTAGTTTTTCATCTTTGCGAGCTAGGGTAAAGGAACTAATCACCACATCATGCTGTAGACTAGCTGCTTTAAACTCTGCCTGTTGCTGAATACGGTTACTTCCGTGATGCACCATCGTTTTAAGATGAGGTGCGAATTTGAGGATTTCTTTCTGCCAGTTTCCTACAACTGAAGTCGGGGCAATTAATAGTGTAGGCATTACGGAGGATGTTACTTCCCCATCTCCCTCATTTCTCTCCTGCACAAGTCTCGCAATCACCTGCACCGACTTACCCAAGCCCATATCGTCCGCCAGACAGCCATTCAATCCCAATCTTTCCAGGTATTGCAACCATGAGACGCCGCGCTTTTGATACTCACGCAGATTTCCTTGCAACTGTGGCAGTTCAGAAATGGGTTCCAGCCGACTCTTGTCTTGCAACTTTGCCATTGTCTCAGACAAGAATTCGTCATATTCAAATTCCCACTCTTCCCCCGCTTCAGCACTACGTTGCAGGAACTCTAGCATCGTCATTTCTGATTTTTCATCAGCGTGTGACTGCCAAAATTCTAGGAACTGTTGCATTTTATCTCGGTCTAGTTCCATCCACTGACCGCGAAAATGCACTAAGGGAGTCTTAGCGTTGATGAGTTGTTCCCATTCTTGTTGAGTAACGACTTGATCACCAATTGCCAGTTCATACTGATACTCTACTAGTGAGTCAAGACTGAAATAGCTTTTTGTCTTGCTTTTCGTTGCGGATAGTTTACTAGCAGATGCCTTGAGGCGAATTTTTGCCCGACGGCGACCTGCAGGTGTATACCAAGCAGGTACAATGACCTTGAAACCACTATCTTCCAAGACCCAGGCACTTTCTCTCAGGAAGTCAAAAGCTTCTTCTAGAGTCAGTTGCAGCCCCGTGGGGTGTTGTGTTTCCAATCCCTGCCACAGCTGAGGATACATCCGTGCTGCGTAGCCCAGATTCAGCAGCAAATGCGTTTCAAAGTCCTTGCCAAACTGCTTGTGTACCCCTGTTTTGGTTTTTTGACTCATTGTCCAGTAGTCAGCCAGCGCTAGTTTCAGCGAGGGGTCTTGTTTGCTGGCTACGAGGAATTGAATCTGCCAATTGTCTATTGTCTCTGGGGGAGGAGAGTGCAACTGAAAGCAGAGATGAAAGGGGGAGTCGCTTTGGGTACGAGTAATTTTGGTTTTCCATGTCAACCATTGCTTGTATTCTTCTAAAGCAGCATCCGTTGTCTGTGGGTTGTAGCTGTTTCGATGTAAGCAATGGTGGATGAGGGAATCAGCAATTTGTTTGTCAAAAGCAGCCGTTGAGGGTGTGTGGGTAACTATATCATCAAGCAGAGATTCACTGAAGTGACGTAAAAGCTTTTCTCTATCAAAGAACTCCACCGAATGACTAGATGCTACCGAACCCGCCACACAAATCAGCGGCATATATTCGATATACTTTTTCAGGTTTGATTCGTATTGTTCAGAAATAATTTCCCAAGTGGCGTAGATTTCATATGGTGGTGTTTGGGCAGCTTTTGTCTTGCCCTTTTTACTAGTCTTAGTAACGGTAGTTTCTAATTCACGGTATTTCAAGGCTGGAATGTATTGGTCTTTAAGAATAACTTGCTTAAAGGCTTGAGTGTAGTGATACCAAAACAAGAGGTCTGAGCCAAGTTGAATTTCACCCGAACTGTATAATGCTAAAAAGTGGACTTCGTTGAGGAGTTTGATAGCATTGATGGCTTTTGAAACTCGATAAGAATCAGTTTTGACAGATGTTACAGCCTCATAACAATCTACCTGCCAGTATTGAAACCCTTCATATTCTTCAGGAATTTCAATTTCCAAATACTTAATTAATTCCGGTGAAGGAAGGGGCTGATTATTAGCCGTCGGTAGGGCAAAGTATTTGGGGGATATGCGTTGGTTTAAGATAGCTGCTGGTTCTTTGATGCCTAATTCTTGAGCTAAAAAGCCTACCAAATCATCTTGTGCCAGATGTCCGGGGTGAATTTGTTGATTTTTGTGCCGCTGTCTTTTGAGTTCAGGGATTTCTACCCACAGGTAAAAAGATCCAGGCTGAATAAAGTCAACTGCCGCGTTGGGTATCCATGTACCATGAATTACTTTCATGAGTCCACGTTTTGGATTGTCTAGAAGTTCTAGAGGCTCTAGATTACTTTACCAAAAGTAGGTATGTAAGGTTACATAATTTTGAAAAGATTTCAGAATTCATATATTGAGTTTTTCAGATCCCCGACTTCTTAAAGAAGTCGGGGATCTTGTTTTTTCACGAATCATTACTGTTTAGGACATTTAGCAGGAGTAGATCCTAAAGCAGGGGTACGTGATGCATGGGAAATAAGTGTAACTTGACCTTTGCCGTTGAACACCCAACCAGTAGCAGGCACAATTGCAGCTACATGACTGTCTGAGGGTGGGGGAGTGGTGACTTGGTTGCGCTGTGTCGTAATGTTAGGAAGGCGAGTATCTGACCAAACCACATCAGGGCTGAGGGGTTCGTAAGGGCTGGGGGGTAATCCGCCGCGTCCAGTGATGGTAAAACTACTACCTTCTGAATTAGCAAAGGCAGCACAGCCAGTGCCTACTAGTTGTGAGGTATCAACTGGAACTGTGGGCAGTTCCGGCAAGGTTAAGTTCGGTTCAACATCTGGTCTGTTGATATTCACGCTACCCGCCAAGCCAAAGTCTGAACTGGCATCTATGTCATTGTCATTGGTTTCTTCTGTTTGCTTTCGCTCCTCAATTCCGAAGATGCCAGAGGCTGTGATGTTAATTTCGCCACCTCGACCTCGAACGGCACTAGCAATAATGTCATTGTTTTGCCCAGGAACGGCAACCACAGAACCATTTCGAGCATCGATATTGATGTTCCCCCCGTTGGCATTGTTGAAAGCTTGGGCAGAAATCTGACTTCCATTTTGCATCAACAACAGGTTTAAGTTTCGTAGCGTGATATTCGCCGCTTCTTCTCCGGCGTTGGTTGTCGCAGTGATTTTTCCTCCGTCGAGGCGAAGGTCGTTCGCTCTAACAGTCAAATTGCCAGCAGCAGAATCAGGTCCTTCCCCGCTCACACTCACTTCTCCCCCATTTTGAATCGTTAACTGCCGCCTAACGTGCAAAGTCAGGCTTCCCCCTCGACCGCTACCGGCATTCTCAGCTGAGATTTTAGCCCCATTCTCAACCGTGACTAGCCCACTAGTAGTCTGCCAAGGGAAATTTGCTGGGTCATACAGTCGGGTATAAACGCTCCATCTTTCTCCGTGCATCTGTAGTTTGAAAACGCCAATGGACACTTGTACGTTGAAGATTGCGTTGTTTCTCCCAAGTAGCAATTTCAGAGGATAATGTTTGTATATCCGGGATTCGTCGCTCTAAACATTGGCGAGATAAAACAGATAACTCAATCTCTACTTGATTCAACCAACTTGCATGTTTAGGAGTGTAGTGGAACTCTAATCTTTGTACAATTCGACGTGCCTCTTGAGGTTCAAAAACTTCATACAAGGCTGCTGGAGTATGAATATTAAGGTTATCAACTACTAAACGAATAACATCAGCATCGCGGTGATAAATATCTACTAAATCTTTCATTTGTTTTGCAAAATCGTGTTTTGTACGCCGTTGAGTTACTTCAATATGTCTCCACCCTACTAAAGGTTGAAAATAAGCAAATAAATTTACTGTTCCATTGCGTTTATATTCAAAGTCATAGCGTTCTGGTTGCTCTGGTTCAGGTGGCAATGGTTGTCTGACTTCTTCCACCAGTTGATATGAGCATTCATCAAAACAGACTACTGGACGTTTGGGATCATATGGTTCATTGTATAAATCCAATAAATCTTCCATCCGTAAAACGTACTCGGCGTTTACTTCGGGAATGCACCACTGTTCTTTCAGCCACGGCTTAATGTCGTTTTTTTTAGGGTCTGACGAACAGTTTCATCTGAAATCGAATCAACGATACCAACTTCTATTAAGTGGTCTGCCAAAAGTTGCATTGTCCATCTTACCCGTCCAGACGGTGCGTCAGAACAAGCTGTAGCTATCAAAAACGCTTCTGATTTTCCTTCAAGTTTACGAATCTTCGGTGGATGAGGTTCATCAATGAGTGCAAAATCTAACCCACCGAAGACAAATTTCTCTCGTGTCCGTTCCACTGTCGTAACATGGACTCGAACAATGGCAGCGATCGCTTGATCTGTTTCTCCCTCAGAAGCCATCAGAAGAATGTTTGCGCGGGTGATGGTTCTTGCCTTGTGCTTACCTTTTTTAATTAATGCTTGCAGCTGAGAAACTTCGTCCTCACTCAAATCCACAATGTACTTCTTTGCCATGCTATTTCCTGATTTTTAAGTAGCTTATCAGTAAGATGTGCTACCCTGCAAAGTTCCCTTGGCAGACTACTAGTAATATTGAGATTTCCGACATTACCCCTAGCTCCTTTCTCAGCAGAAACAAAAATGCCACTGCGATAAGTCTCTTGCTTGTCGGCTGCGACTGTGGCAAATTGTGGAGAAACGCCGCTTAATGTAATCGAATCTGCTGTTATGCTCAATTCCCCGCCATTTCCGCCTTTCCGGGCAGCGGTGGATATCTGTGCTCCATCCTGGACAGTTAGCCGTCCAGTTTTAATGGTCAGAGTTCCTGCATCGCCTGCATTGGGTATGTCGCTCTCTGCGACTTGAGCAAAAATCCCACTGGGAAAATTGGGAAAATTTGGTCCCTCCCCCACCAGTTCTACAGCATCAGTGGCTTTCACCAGTATATTCCCGGCTTGACCCTCCCCAAAAGTTGATGCATCTACAGCAGCTCCATCTGTGATTCTCAGTCGTCCAGTTTCAATCGTCAGGTTTCCACCCTTTCCTGTAGCGCTTTGTTGGACTTGTCCAGACAAGCCACTCGGATTACCATCAGTTGTTGTTCCTGATAGTTGTACATCAGTGGCTCTCACCAGCAAATCTCCAGCTGAACCTGGACTATTAGTAACAGTTGCTATAGATGCACCATCTTTAACTGTTAGTTTCCTAGTTGTGAGCGTCAAGTTGCCAGCAGAAGCAATGCCTGAAGTGGAAGTTAATAAACTAGTGTTATCTCCACTCAAGTTGACAGACTCAGCAGCGTTTACTGTCAGAGTTCCTCCTGTGCCTGCACCTGAGTTGCGAGAAGAAATTTGGGCACCACCCGTAAGGTTAATGTTCCTGCCCTGTACCTGAATACCGCCGCTACTCTGACCCCTAGCTTCAACCCGTGCGCCATCAGAGAGTTTAATATCCTGGAAGTTCTGCACGCCCGAATATTCCAAGCCTTGTAGGTTTTCACTCAGGTTAACCGAACCCGTCCCAACGCTACCTAGCTCAATTCTTCCATCTACTGCTGTTAAATTACCACCCTCTAGGGTCACATTACCGCCTACCAGCGCCAAAGTTTTCCCGCTAGGAACTTGCAGATTAGCAGTGGAGCTAACAATCCCTCCAGGATTTGAGCCAAATTGCAGCCCAAGAGGAACACTTATCGTTAACAGAGGGTCAGCTTGAGGATTGGTCGCGCTAAATTCTGTGCCATCCGCAAATCTCAGACTGTTCGCTGTACTCGCTACAAACGAACCCTTAATATCCAGACTAGCATTTGGTCCAAATACAATTCCATTTGGGTTAATCAAAAACAGGTTAGCCATACCTAGGGTGCGAATCAACCCATCAATATTAGAAACTGACCTACCTGTGACACGACTAATTATGTTCTGAATATCACCAGCATTTTTAAAGAAAGCTTGCCCACCATTAGGGACGGAAAACTGTTGAAAACTGTGGAACAGGTTGCTTCCCCTTTGAGTTCCGCCAGTGATATCGAAGGTGTTACCAGAGGGTGTAACGATTGTATTAACGGTTGTATCTGGGACGATTTGTGCTGATACGGGGTACGAGGCTAACAGCCAAAACAAGGCACTTCCAGTAAAAGTCGAGAATCGGAATGGGCAGAGTTTCAAAAGCTGAATTTTCACCATTCTTAAAACCTATGTTATTTAATGGTTTGAATAAATCCGATAGCTTGGTATAAGCCCGTTGCTATCCCGATTTTCCTGGTAAACATTATGCTTGGGTAGGTCAACACCCACAATCACTTTTTAGCAGGATACTAAGCTGCTGACTGGGGAAATTGCAAGAATTCGCTAATTAACTTTATAAAATATAAAATTACATTTTGTATGGTATTATTAAGAGTTATTAAAAAATTGGCGTTGCTAAATTGGAGCATGAAATATGATTGTAGTACGATGTTCAATTTCCAGCAAATCCCTGTAGAGACGTTGCATGCAACGTCTCTACATTAATGAGATAATGAGAATTTTGAAAATCATATTTTGATTGAGCAATGCCAAAATTCTGCCCTTACTCTCATCCCCCGGTGTAGGAACGGAACCGGGGGACTTCCCGCGAGGATTGTTAACTAGTTCGCGGAAGTCCCCACCCTCAACGTACTCGTAGGGTGGGGTAGTGATCGCGTGAGATGACGAATCACCCCTAAACGATAATAACCGCAGGTTATTCAGTGCGAGGGGTGGTAGAGGAGTCTCCAATGTCTGGGGTCGGTAGTCGGTCAATCCAGTCTTCAACTAGTTGAGTCATCGTCTTTTCAATACTCGGCTGCATATAATCTAAGCTTATTTAACCGTCGCTCGGATATCCGTAAATTCAATCCTTTTTTCTTCATATTTATCTACACAACATCTACATAGATGATACTATATAAATGGTTGCTGACCCACCCACTCGGCTGCAAACAAAGGTCACAGTAGCAGTAATATGCTTACCACGGTAAAAGCGCGAGAGAAAGGGGGAAAGATTCCGGTCACTGGTTCGCCCTATTACTAAAGCGGTAAAAAATAAGCCACACAGGAATGTACGTAAAGTTATAACCTTGCGGGAGGCGAGGTTCTGCCTGTGGACGCGGAGTAAGACCAAATCAAACACGGGAGCCAGTACTGCAGGAGGGTTTCCCTCCATAGGTATCTGGCGTGTTTGAGGAGGCATCGGCGGATGAAGCGGGAAACCCAAAAGACGAATAAGACCGTCGTTGTTGTAGTTGAAATTGGAAGCCCCTTTTTCAGCGAAGCAAAAAGGGGTACTTCACATTCAGATCTTGCACCCAACAAGAGCCAGAGGCTCTAATATCTCGTTACCAGGTTGAACCTGGTAACGAGGGTTTGGAGCCTCTGACGACTCACTGTTGCAATTGCAAGATCTCAGTTAAACAGACTTCCTCAAACGCTTGTTGCGCTTCAGCAGTGATATGGCACCCAAAGCTCCTACGCCAAGCAGACTAGCTGTAGCAGTAGGTTCGGGCACAGTGGCAAACCTGAAGCCTCGTCTCGAAGGTTCGTTTGTGACTATAAATGCTTCTTCAACTTGAAGATCGGAACGACTTACCACTCCTTGTATTGTATTATCTGTTGAGCGTAAAAAATCAGTAAAATCGGATAGCGAATTAATGAGACGAGAATCATTGGATGGAATGAACAAAGTCAATGTTGCAGGGCTGTCGGGAAATGTAACATCGTACCTTAACCCGTCATTGTTAAAAGCAGCAAAAGGGAAGTTATTGTTAGTGATATCGTCATAGCCAATCCTAAGTCCTGAGAAATTACCAGTAGTAGGATCGGTCGTAAGTTTAGAAGCCGTCAGATTTCCAGGGGGAAGATCTTGTAGAGGAGTAACATTTGTGTTTGGATTGCCACTGTCTCTAAAGTCTTGAATAGCTCCAGGGAACTCTCCTACGTTGAGGTCTGGTTCAGTATCCTGAACAGAGTTCTTCAAAGAAAAGTCAACAGTAACATCTGTATCAATACGCGATCTCCCAGAAGCTTGGAGGGGCGGTGGTTCGGGGGACGGTGTCACTACTTGAGGTTGATCGCTTGTCACTTGCGCTTGAGCGATCGCCGGAAATAGACAAGTTGCAACCCCGATAACTGCAGCAACGGCTGTAGTCTTTGTTAAGTTTTGTCTCATTTTATTCAAACTCATCGAAGACTTGTTTTTATTGCATCCTTTACCAATAGCTTGGTACAAGCCAGTTGCTGTGACGACTTTCTTGGTAAACATTGTGCCTTTGCAGGTTAGCACCCACATATTAACTTCTCAGGGTGAATACTATGCTGTTGAGTCCAGAAATTACAAGAATTGGCTGATTAACTTTATGAAAATATTATATTTAGTATGGTATATTTACTATGTATTCATAATATATGTATATAAAATTACATTATATTTTTGCAAGCCGAATTCTCAATTAGTCCTCATACCAGGCAGAAACTTCTCATTTCTGGATCATAGCTGAAGCTTGAGGGACTGAAATTTTAACGAATTCAGTCTCTAGACTGATGAATCAATACGCTCTTACCACATTCTAGAAAAAAGACCTTGCACTTCTCTGCTTTGCAAGAATGTTTTCTATTCTAGTCCTATTATCGTAAATTTAGAAACTGGATATGCGAAATTTATTTCGTGGCTATTATAAACCTACGGCGGAAGAATTATCTGAAATTTGGAAAAATTGTATTTTTTCTTTTGATACGAATGTTTTATTACACATTTACTGTTATACGCCAGAAACGCGAGCAAGATTTTTTGAAATTCTGACTCGGCTACAAGAAAGAATTTGGATACCTTATCAAGTCGGTTATGAGTACCAAAAAAATCGAGTCTATGTTATAGAAAGGTATGTGAAAGCATATGAAAGAATCGAGAAAACTTTAAATGAAAAACTTCAAGATATAAGAAATGATTTTCAGGAATACAAAAGGCATCCATTTATCAATACTCAGGAAATTTTAGAAGATATTGAACAAGTGATAGAAAAAGTGATATCTCAAATTAGCATAGCTCAAGACCATCACCCGAATTATCTTGAACATGACGAACTTCGAGAACAGCTATCTGATTTGTTTGAGGGTAAAGTTGGTCAGCCTTACACTGAAGAAGAACTAGAAAATATTTACTATCAGAAAGCTGAGAAACGATTCCAGTATCACAAGCCCCCTGGATACAAAGATGCTAATAAACCTGTTCCCAAAAGCTATGGTGATGTGATTCTTTGGTTTCAATTAATAGATTATGCCAAAGTTCAACAAAAACCGCTCATCTTTGTCACAGATGATAATAAAGAAGATTGGTGGTTAAAGTATAACGGAGAAACACTGGAACCAAGACCGGATTTAATTCAAGAAATTATATCTGAAGTTGGTGGAGAAAATTTTCAATTCTATATGTATCATAGTGACCAATTTTTAGATTACGCTGAAAAGTTTCTTGAGTTACCAGTTCAGCCGGAAGTTGTTCAAGAAGTTAGAGAAATAGTACTTCAGAAAACAGTTAATAAGCGAATAGCAGTAGAGTCAGAGTACCTGCGTAGTGTTGGATATGATGAGTTGAATCAAGTTCTGGAAATTGAGTTTCAAAAGGGAGAAATCTATCAGTATAAAGACGTTCCTGCTACAGTTTATGCAGGCTTAATGAGTGCTCCATCACACGGTAAGTATTTCAATGCCAACATTAAAGATGTTTACCCTTACCATAAGATAAGTTAGCAATAGACGAGCTATGGCAGTCCTATCTGGAATGAACCGCCAGGACGCCAAGGTATGAGAGGAGAACGGAAAAAGTGAAACCTTTACGGGTAGTCGTCGTCGGTGGTGGCGCAGCTGGTTTTTTTGGTGCGATCGCAGCAGCTGAAGCCAACCCCCACGCAAAAGTTACAATACTCGAAGCCAGTCGTGAAGTCCTGGCAAAAGTCCGCATTTCTGGCGGGGGACGCTGCAATGTCACTCAAGCTTGTTTTAACCCGTCAGAGTTGGTACAAAATTATCCCAGAGGCGGGAAAGCTTTGCTAGGTGCGTTCACTCGCTTTCAAGCTAAGGATACAATAGCCTGGTTTGCGGCTCACGGAGTACCGCTGAAAACCGAAGCTGATGGAAGGATGTTTCCCATCACTGATAGTTCCGAAACTATCGTGAACTGTCTGATAAATACAGCTAAAGCAACTGAGGTAGAAATACGTACTGGGATATTTGTTGCTTCAGTGAAAATATCTAGAACTCAGGACTCGGAACACAGCACTGTGTTTGAAATTCTTCTGAAGTCGGGAGAAACTTTGGAGTGCGATCGCCTACTTCTTGGTACGGGCAGCAATCCTGTTGGGTATAAAATAGCTCAGGCGTTGGGACATACAATTGAACCACCAGTCCCCTCTTTATTTACCTTCAACATTCGTGATGAAAAAGTTTTGAAGTTGGCTGGTGTGAGTGTCAACTCTGTGCGGTTACGCTTAAGCGTACCAGGAAAACCGCAACTAGAGCAAACCGGACCATTGCTCATTACCCATTGGGGTTTCAGTGGTCCAGCTGTGCTAAAACTATCTGCTTGGGCTGCGAGAGTGTTGCATTCAAACAATTATCAAGCAACTTTACTGATGAATTGGCTAGGCGATCTTAAGCCAGAAGAAGTCCGGGAAAAATTGTTAGCAGTCAAAAGTGAATGGGCGAAGCGGGCGATCGCATTGCATCGCGGCGTTGACTTACCCCACCGCCTCTGGCAGTATATTATTTTTCGTGCAGGTATCACTCCAGAAGACCGTTGGGCAGAACTATCTAACAAAACACTCAATCAGTTGGTACAAGAACTGACTCAAGGACAATACCAAATCAAGGGCAAAGGAGTTTTTAAGGAAGAATTTGTCACCTGTGGCGGTGTCACCCTCAAGGAAGTCAACTTTAAAACAATGGAAAGTAAGTTAGTTCCAGGGCTTCACTTTGCTGGAGAAATTTTGGATATCGATGGTGTCACTGGCGGCTATAACTTCCAAAGTGCTTGGACAACCGGATATCTAGCAGGGTTAGCAATGTGCGGCAAGAAAACTTAACTATTTGAGTCCCTTCAATCGCATTTTCGCTTGATAGCGTGTAAGCTTAACTTCAATAACCATGACGGACATCATTTTCAGACGGGCATCAGCAGCTGATTATCCTGACATTCTCGTTCTGCATAGAAAGAATCTCTTTTCCAACTTATCTGATCAGTCGCGGCAGAATGGCTTTGTATCAATTGATATGGACGATTCTCAGCTTGCAGCAATAAACGAAGACTTGGCAGTCATTGTCGCTGTGCAGGAGAAGTTAGTGGTTGGATATGTTTGCGGAACAACTCAAGAATACTCTGTGCAGTTTCCGTTGCTCAAACATATGATGAGCTTGTATCAGGAAACCTTATTTCAGGGGCAGCCTTTGAGCAATTATCATTCCTTTTTGTATGGTCCGGTGTGTATTGCGACTGCTTACCGTGGGACTGGTGTCTTACAAGGTTTATTTCAAGCACTTCTAGCTCAAATAGCAACACGATTCAATGCTGGCGTTGCTTTTGTGGCAAAGGACAATCCGCGCTCATTACGGGCGCATACTCAAAAACTTGGTATGGAGTTGCTCACAGACTTTGAGTTTAACGGCAAATCCTACGTCATGCTTGGATTCACAGTGCCGCCTTTACCACACTCCTAATCAATAGGACTTACGCAAGAACTAGTCGTGAAACTCTTATTTCTTCGTGTCCTTTGCGTCCTTTGCGGTTCGTTTTTTCATAATTTTGCGTAAGTCCTAATCAATTTATTTGAAAGCGCATATGTTTGATTCAAGCCGTAAGTTGTGTTTTACAGCCACGCAAAGTACACGCTTGACTGCCAAAGCTGTTGGAGATGCTTTAATGAAACGAGAGCGAGACTGTCACCAGTCCCACTCAGTTTAATCAATATTTATTGATTGTAATTTTTTAACACTCCTGGTTCTTGCTGTATGGGCAAGACATCTAAAATATCAGTTTGAGAACAATATTTCAGGTCTTCATGACAGTTCAGACGCAATAAACGTTTGCCATGACTGGCAAGATGGAAAAGTCCCAATAAGTTGTCTTGCCATTGGGAGTAAAGAGCGATCGCATCTATAACTTCATCGTTACCAGCCAAGTCGTCGAGTGGGAAGTTGGTTTCCTGGACAACACTGTGGGCTATAGCACCTGCACAAGCCGTATCTTCTAAGGAAAAACTGCCTTCCCAACCTGAACCAACTAACCAAACTGTTTCTGGTTGCTTTTGCAACAGATATTGCACCACTGCAGCACGGTTGACAAAAGCCCCAGCTAGTACATTTTTGGCGTATTGTATTCTTTGTAAAGCACGGGTGCCATTGGTGGTACTGATAAATAAACGCCGTCCTTGCACGAGTTCTTTTGTACAGTCGAGAGGAGAATTCCCCAATTCAAAGCCAGGAACTTTTGCACCGCCGCGTTCTCCAGCTCGCAGGCGTTTTTCAGCAGACCATTTTTCGCTCTCCTCCATAAGTAGATCCAAATCACTAAAGACTTGGACTGCTTCGCCGCCAGCTGCTAAGACTGTCGCCATTGTTGTAGTAGCTCGTAGTACATCGACTGCGATCGCGCAATCTGGCACTTTATCTGTTGGAGTCAATTCCGGAGTGTGGTAAACGAATAGCTTCACGCGCTGGATTCACCTGATTTAATAGTATTTAATACTCACGAGATAACATTTTAACCAGTTAGCGTCACCAACCATCGTGTCTACTGACACTCTGCTTCACGCTGCATGAGTAGCCAAAGCGCTTCGATGTGATTGTGTTCCGTGGGTTCAGCCCCAATAGATACACGCACCATCCAGCGACCTTTGAGTTTTGCTGGTGTTAAAAAAGCCTTGCCAGAACGATTTATCCGCGAAACCCAATCAAGGGTGTGAGCGTCTACCTCGTCAGGAGTCATACCAGGCGGGACGTGACGCACGCACACAGTTTGCAAGGGTACGGGCGCGACACGTTCCCAGTTCGGGGTAGAGTCCACCTGCTCGCGCAACCATTGTGCGTTCTTGAAGTCGCGGCGCAAGCGATCGCGTAACCCCTCGGCACCAGAAGAACGGATGAGCAGCCACAGCTTCAAGGCGCGGAACCGCCGCCCAAGCGGAATGCCCCAGTCGCGGAAATTCTTCACCTGACCATCAGCAGCCGTTTGCAGATAACTGGCGTTCGTAGACATCACACGGATCAGGTGTTCAGGATCACGCACGTAGTACAGCGAACAGTCGCACGCCGCACCAAGCCACTTGTGCGGGTTCCAAACGAGCGAGTCTGCATACTCGATACCTGCCCACATAGAACGGCATTCTGGTAAAATCATTGCTGCACCCGCGAGGGCTGCGTCTACATGCAACCACAAGTTGTGCGATCGCGCAATCTTAGCTATCTTGTCAAGCGGATCAAGGGCGGTGGTGGGAGTAGTACCAATCGTGGCGACAACAGCACAGGGGCGCAAGCCGCGCTCAATATCGAAATTGATTGCACGCTCAAGCGCGATCGCATCCATCGCGTGTTCGTCGTCTGTTTCAATTGCCCGCACATTCACCCGACCAAACCCAGCAAGCAACGCAGCTTTCTCCACCGAGCCGTGAGACTCGCTCGAGGTGTATACAGTGAGCGGGGCTTGTTCTGCTTGCAAACCGCCTTCAGTCTGGGAATAGTTCGTACTCCGCTCTCTGGCGCACAACAACGCCACCAAGTTTGCAGTAGAAGCAGTGTCATGAATCACGCCGACAAAATCCTCGCTCAAGCCAACGAGTTGCCGCAACCAGTCAACGACGACTTCTTCAAGTTCAGTTGCGGCGGGGCTTGTTTGCCAGAGCATCCCCTGTGCGCCCAGACCGGTACTCAAGAGGTCGCCCAAAACTGCGCTAAGGCTGGCATTCGACGGGAAGTACGCAAAAAAGCTCGGATGGTTCCAGTGAGTTATGCCTGGTAAAATAATGCGATCGAGGTCGTCGATGAAACTTGCATCAAGCGATTCACCGACCTCTGGGGGTGTAACCGGAAAGGAAGCGCGGATCGAGCCTGGTTCGACTTGAGACATGACAGGAAACTCATCGATTGAGGAGCGATAGTCAGCGATCCAATCGATTAACTGATGACCTATACGGCGAAATTCCTCTGGCGTCACAGCAATCCTCAACAAAATTGCAAAACTTCCAAATCAATTGTCTACCAAATCCGCCGTATAACGCAGCGTTTACGTCCAGATGCAGGCTGTCTATCGCAAGTTTTGGCGCTGTTGGCTGATTCAAGGTGTAATCTGATAAAAGAACTAGTAGTCTACAGGCTGTGTTTGGCGTTCATCTTTCCCTCCACGACTCAACTGAGGCTATCTCTGCTGGTATGGTGACAAGTGGTGCTTTTTAACAACTCACAAATGTACAGACGCTTCAAACAGCGCGTCTCTACAACTAACAAATGTACAGACGCTTCAAACAGCGCTACAACTCACAACCAACAATCCCCAACCCAAAATCCAAAATCCTAAATTCCAAATCTATATGGCACCTTTACCTAACTATCGCCCTAAACAACTGTCCGTAGGTCCGTTGGAAGCAGAAATTTTGAATATAATCTGGGAACTGGGTTCCGTTACAGTTAAAGATGTACACGATCGCATTCTGACTGACCCCAACCGCGAACTAGCTTATACATCTGTGACCACTGTGCTGCGTCGTCTTACCGACAAAGGTTGGCTCGCCTGTAACACAAAAGGGCGAGCATACTATTGGCGACCATTGGTGACAAAGCAGCAAGCAGACGTCATCAGAGCACACGAACAGTTGCAGCGATTTCTGGCGGTGGGTAATCCCGATGTGATCGCTGCTTTTGCAGATAGTCTCGATGAAACTGCTTCCGAGCAAATACAAGCGATCGCCAAACGCATTCAAGCCGCACGCCAAGCCAGGGAGGAAAAATAATGCATCTCATCATGATTGTGGCTGCTTTCTTCATTGCTTACTCGACAAGATGCCAATGGAGACTACCCCAAGGCTCTTGGAGTCAGCGATGGCAAACAGCGCTATTTTTATTTCTCTTTCCCCCGTTGCTCATTTTCATGACGGCGATCGCCCTTATATGCATGGGACCCCAAGGTAAAATGAGCGGGTTGCACACAGGCTGGTTTAGCTATGTACTAGCATTAAGCTCTCTTGCATTTTTTGCCGCTTTGTGCATTAAACTTGCTTGGGGAGGATGGCAGTCTGTGAAATCTACCCGCAACTGTCCCTTAGTGAATCTTACAGGAAAACAAGCCCGGCTTTTGGACACAAAGGCGCTGTTTGCGGGTCAAATCGGTTTTTGGCAACCCGAACTCGTCCTTAGCCAGGGACTGCTGCAAACTCTTTCACCAGAACAATTGGAAACTGTCTTAGCGCATGAACAAGGGCATTACCATTACCGAGACACATTCTGGTTTTTTTGGTTGGGTTGGATGCGTTCCTGCACCGCGTGGTTGCCTTATACAGAAGCTTTGTGGCAAGAGTTGTTAGTCTTGCGCGAACTACGAGCCGACGCACACGCAGCTTCACAAGTAGATCCCCTGCTGCTGGCAGAATCTCTTTTATTGGTAGTCAGCAGTTCACCTGTATCCTCAGAAATTTTTTGTGCAGCTTTGGGTTCCAGTGGCGTAGAGCGTTTAGAACAGAGGATAGAAGCATTGTTAGCACAGCCAGAACCAATTCCAGAAGTTCAATTACAATCCTGGAATGGTTTCCTCTTAGCGTTTCTGCCTTTGGTGACTGTCATATTTCATACCTAATTCCTTCTTTTTATCTTAAGTAGAGTGCGTGACTTCGTTAACGCACTCTTTTGTTTACTAAAAAATGTCCAGTTTCCAAGTTAGACTCTATTTCGCTTCTACGTTTCTGCCTTGTGATGATCAGCATAATCTTCCCTCACTAGAAATGGAAGCATCATACCGGTACCTGGGTACACATTTAATTAGGCTGTATGAACATTTGGGTACTCAGGTATTCAAGTTGAGTAGGCGATCGCGTTTACCGTTAGCACCCTACCCCAACAAAAGCATTTCAGGGAACTAAACATACTTTAAGCTATTAGAGAATGAATTTATTTTTGCGGTTGTAGTTTGAGCAAAAAATGCCTCAAGTTTCCATTATGAGTATTATTGGTGCCCCAACTAAAACCATTTTGATCCTGGCAGCAAATCCTAAAAGTACAACGTCCCTACGATTGGATCAGGAAGTGCGTGACATAAGTGAAACTGTGCGGCGATCGCAACACCGTGATCGCTTTACTCAGTCGAGCCAACAAAAAGACCTTAGTTGACACTCCCTTGGCTGTTAAGATTTCGCTCCGCTCATCTTAACGGAAAGCCAGGGGATTCTACACTCTACGTCGCCACTTGCTCAACCAGGCTTGCGCCAAGAAGAGTAGAGGTTGCGACTCCTGTAGCGTTACTTCGGGACTGCCCGTCCCTAGCTTGTCGTGCAAGATTTAAAATATTTATTGCTGCATTGACATCTCTCTGAAGCTGACACCCACAACTACATTTATGAGTACGAGTTGACAGAGATTTTTTCACAATTGCGCCACAATCACTACATTTTTGAGATGTCATTCTAGGATTGACAGCAACAACTGTGGTTCCAAACTTAGCAGCGAAATATTCTAACCAACGACGAAATAGACTCCAAGCCACATCATTAATCGACTTGGCTAAACAGTGATTCTTTACCATGCCTTTGACATTTAAGTTTTCATAGGCTATTAAGACGTTAGTCTTGCATACGTTACGCGCAATTCTAAGAGCGTGTTCATTCCGTTGCCTACTTACTCTTAAATGCTTCTTGGCATATCTCCGTCTAGCTATTCGTCGTTGATTTTTACCTTTCTCTTTTTTATAGATTTGACGTTGAGCGTGTTTAATAGCTTTCTCTGCTTTACGGAGGAACCTAGGATTTTCTTCATGGTATCCGTTGGAATCAGAATAGAAAAACTCAAGCCCCACATCTAAACCGATTTCACCATCAGCAGTCCTGGATTCAGTTCTAACATCAATGTCAACTGCAAACTGGCAATAGTAACCGTCGGCTTTACGAACTAACCGGACTCGTTTAATAGACTTAACAGGATATGTATGAATATCCCACTTCCCTAATAGCTTGATTTCCCCAATACCTTTTTTATCAGTAAAGGTGATGCGTCTTTTAGTTGAATGCAAAGACCATCCTGAAGTTTTATATTCAACAGAACGGTTATCTTTTTGAAATCGGGGGAAACTTTTCTTTCCAGGTTTCTTAGCTTTACAATTATCGTAAAACCTCGTAATAGACAACCATGCTCTTTCAGTTGCAGACTGACAAGCCATTGAATTTAAGTCTTTTACAAATCCAAACTCTTTACGCAGTGCTGTTGAATAGTTATTTAGAGCAATCTTATCAATTTTGGATTCACGAGGCGCGTCCATCCAATATCTAATAGCTTTGTTTCGGATAAATTGAGTAGTTCTAATAGCTTCATCGATAGCTCGATACTGCTGTTGCTTGCCCTTTACTTTGTATTCCAATACCAGCACTGCGCCTTTCACCTCCTTGTTTTTCTCAACGAAACTTATGAAAATATGAATGTACAATAGTTGTTCGACATTATGAAAAATAAACGATTGGCTTTTAGATTGTCAGAGCGTAGATATCATAAGCTACTCTTATTGTCTGTTCAACTAGACAGAACCATGTCTAGTTTGGTAGAAGACTGGATTGACTCTTTGCCTGAGCCACAAAAAGAAAACATCACAGTAGGCTAAAGCCTACGTCGTGGTTTTCATCCCCGGCTTAAAAGCGCGGGGTTTTCAACCTACCCCTTATAAAATTATTTCTAGGGTTTCAAAAAGACCTTGTAGAATTATTGCCGACACTCCACGGGTAACGCTTGAGAAGGTTGCCCAAATTTTTGCATACAGAAGAAAACCCTGAATCATGGCACCTCCCCGCCAGAAGGCGTTTCTGAATCAACAACAACCAAGTCCACGCCACACCTCGTAGCCGCCTCTGCTAACCGAGTATCAAGCGTTGCCAATGGCAATCCTAACCGCAGCGCTAACTCCAAATAAGCTGCATCGTAAGCTGCTAAACCAACAGTCCGCCCCAGCGCCAAGGTTGCACCCAACGCATTTGCATCTGTAGCCGTATCAACCTGGATTAACAGTGACTGTAACAAAGCAATAGCTGACTCAGATTGTTCCTGCGTCATGCGGTTACGCCGTTCAGCCACCAGTAGGACATTAGCAATCTCCAGCGACCAAATTCCCGGTACAAATGCCTCACAATCTGGCATCATTGCCAGTATCGAATTAGCATAGTCGTTATTTTCATCCACCAAACACCAGCTAATTGCTACAGAACAATCCAAAACAAACTGCATTAAAATCTTCGCCCCTCTTCTATCATGGAGGGGATTGACGTTTTATCTAACGCAACTTCTTGCCGCAGTTGTTGCATTTTGGTGATTGCTTCGGTAATCGATTTTTTCGTCGTGGGCTTTCCCCAGGCGTTATATTGCGGTACAGTTTCCTCAGATGTTGCAACTTCTGCGTTGGGTAACGGCTGTACAACCACCACCACTTCAACAGAGGTATCCTTAAAATCAGTGGGTGTCTGGATTTGCAATATACCATCTGCCCCAATATGCGCTCGTAACTTCATCGTTTCCATATCAGTTCCGCTAACTCATCCTCAACATTACTTTACTCATTGTGTCTTAATACTTGGTGTGGAAGGCTCAACAAAAAGCTTCACCCCGCTTTTTCTCTGGGTTCAGGACGGCTTTTTGAGTCATAAGTAATGACACTAATACTCCCGTCAGCTTCCATATATGCCCTTTTCACATCAGCAATACACTCTACACCCTGCTGACGCAACTGACTCATCAACTCATCCTTGGTGAGCAGTTCTCGTTGCATATGGCGTTCAATAATTCGACCTTTCTTTACAAGTAGCAGTGGAGGAGGATTTAGAAAGCGTTGAAACCGTGGATATTTATAGCCTAACCAGTTAAGAGAGTAACTCCAGAAAATAACGGTTCCTACTAGAATTCCTCCTTCAGTAATCGATGAATAGCTACTTGCCATCGCATTTTGGGCGGCTTCAGCAAAAAGCACAACTACAAGCAAATCAGCAATTCCTAGCGTTCCTACTTGCCGGCTGGGCATAAGGCGTAGAACCGAAAACAGTGACAGGTACACAAGCGTTCCGCGTATAATCAGTTCAACGATAGAAATGCTGGGAACAAATAGCTCTTGCCAATTTACGTGGAACAATTTTTCCATGAGCGCTTTTTTCTCCCTATTTCCTGCCTGCAATTTCATCAAGAAAATCAAAGACAAGAGTTGTGAATTTCTCTACAAAAAAAATGCTCCATTCGTGATAGACTCCATCTACAACTATTAATTTGGAATTTTTAATTAGTTGTGAAAACTCCTCTGCCGCCTTCAAAGGAGTTGTCAGATCATTTTTGCCCCATACAAGCAGACAGGGAGATTCTATTTTTGGTAAAATCGGTTTTAAGTCTTTGTCTAATGACATCAATAGAATTTGAAGAGTATGATAAGTTCGGAAGAAAAGATTGTAAGAAAATGCTTGAAAAATCTGAATAATTTGCGGAAACTTTATGTGTGGCGCTTGGGCAGTCATTTCTATTGCTCTTTGCACAAATACCAGTGGTATAGGCTCTACAGGTATTCCTGTACTAGCTACTAATATGAGGCTTTCTACAAAATCCGGCATTAAGGCTGCTATGGTTGCAGCAATTCCTCCTCCTAACGAATGTCCAATGAAATGAACTTTTTTAATGTTAAGGCGCTGCAGAAAAGCACTTATCAAGTCAGCGTAGTCGTTATAATTCCAATTTAATTTCTCACTGCTTGAGGAGTTAAAACCAGGTAACTCTGGCGCTATCACATAATGACGTTTGCATAAGACATTTAAAACTTCTTGGTACGGCTGAACGCCAACACCCCATCCATGTAGAAACAATATTGGCTCAGAGTTGGATGCTGTTCCGCCTTCTAAATAAAAAATTTTTTGTTCATTTATATAAACTTGCTTTTTTGTAAATTGATAGTTCATAACGTTTTGGATGGTGAAAACCTTGCAACTAAGCAGCTTGAGAAACTTCCTTTAGTTAAAGTAATGCTTATCTTGCAGTTGTTACAAAACTCTACAGACGGATTTATCTACATTGCTTAAGTCATAAATTCTGTACATACAGCAGCGAACGCGCACCTTGCCGTCTTTACAAAGCTAATGCGCGTTGCTTAAATAAATACACCTAAAAAAGAGCTTATAAGCTCCAAGAACGGGCTTGATCGCTAAAATCACCTTCTATTTTGTCGTAATCTGAGATTGGATCAAACAGATTGTCAGGTGCATTTTCCGATTTCGGCTCTTTTGTATATTGCGAATCAAAGCCGTTACGTTCCATATATGCATCTACTAAACCCGGTGAGATGCGTTGAGCCAACAGAATAATTTTACCTGCATCACCGACAACAACCTCCCGTTTTGGATGTTCAGCAGCCTCAACAATAGCTTTAGCAACTAGGCTAGGCTGATATATGGGAGGCGTTGGCTGAGGTTTCACACCCAGCTTAGTACGTGCTTTATTAAACAAAGGCGTGTTGATACCAGCAGGCATAATTTCAGTAACGCTGATGGGAAGTTTTTGATGCATCAACTCAACGCGTACAGATTCTAAAAAGCCATCAACACCGTGCTTTGATGCAGCATAAGCTGTTTGCAACGGCAGACTGCGCTTTGCCTCCACCGAGGTTACATGAATTAATGCCCCGCGCCCTTCCCGTTTAAGATGGGGTAGTGCCGCCATCGCACCGTATATAGCAGGGGACGCTTGGACTGGGGACTGGGGACTGGGTGAAAAGTCTTTTTGTGTCTAGGTTTTATCATCTGTTGATGTCCTAACCACCTTGGCTGTTGCTATACCTGTCCCATCAAGTTAACATCAATGACGCGCTTAAATTCCTCCGGTGTTGTCACCTCAAAGGCGGCGTAGATTTCAATAGCGGCGTTGTGTACCCACGTGTCGAGTCGTCCATACACCTCGACGGCTTTGTCGGCGATTGCCTCCGGCACTGCGCTTTGCGCAATCGCCTTCACTTGCTCGAACACTGTCACATCAGCAACGACAGCAGTTGCTTCGCCACCCAAACCCCGGATCTCCTCTACCAAAGACTCTAATCCAGGCTGACTGCGAGCAGCAACCACCACCTTTGCGCCTCGACTAGCAAACTGGAGAGCTGCATTACGCCCAATTCCACTCGAAGCCCCAACTAACGCGACAACCTGCTGATTTATCGGCTTCAGTTGCATTGCTTTTACTCCTTCAAAATAACTCTTCTATCAATCAGATAAGTTAAGAGCCACAGCTTCATCAGCCGTAGGGTTTATCAAGAGTTCAGCTTTTTGTGTGAAGTTTCAGCAAAACAGTTGTGTGAAACGAAACTTTTCATTTCAAACTATGTACCTATTAATGTAGAGACGTACCATGGTACGTCTCTACAACTTTGGTTTTGAATACACCGCAGACTTGCAGCATTTGTCCAGATGCAAATAAAGTATCTGAGAATAACGGATCATCACACTGGGATGGAGTAAGCCGATGAAACCAGATTTAGAAATGAGTGAAGTGTGGAGCGCTTTTCTTGCAAAAGGCATTGCTCATCCTCAAGTTATCGTTGTTGGCGACGCAATCTTGGATTGTTATTTGCAAGGGGAAACCAAAAGCCGCTTTGAATCACCTATGCCAATTGTGACAGTCAATGACCGCAAACAAATTCCAGGTGGTGCCGCCGATACCGCTTTTTATCTCAAAAGTCTTGGCTGTCAGGTTATATTCCTCTCAGTTATTGGTGAAGACTGGGAAGGTCACTTACTGCGCCAAACCCTAGAAGAAAGCGGAATAACAACAAGCTATTTGCTAACTCACACAGTTAGGCAAACACTCAGTAGGCAAAGGGTCATGGTAGGGTCGCAATTCTTGGTGAGAACTGATTCTGGCAGCACCGATGCGATCGACTCCTGCACAGAACAAGCTCTGATCAATCAACTTAAGAACTGTTTCGCGCAGTGTCAGGCTGTTATTGTCTGCGATTATGGTTATGGAATTGTGACACAAAGGCTCAAGGATACGTTAGCACAACTTCAGCACAGCTTTCCCCATGTTCTTATTATCTATGAAAAGATTATTAATGAAAAGAGCACAGAAGTAAAAGCACAAAAAGCTCTCTCATCTGTCCACTCCCCATTTCTCTTTTCCAACAAACATATATCCGACTCCGACGAACTCCTCGCCCTTGTCAACTCCCATAGCATTGCAGGACGTAAAATTGTCTTCACCAATGGCTGTTTTGATATACTCCACGCAGGACACGTTTCCTATCTCCAACGCGCCAAGGCATTAGGCGATATTCTCATTATTGGTGTTAACTCGGACGACAGCATTCGCCGTCTTAAAGGACCAACTCGCCCGATAAACGCTTTGGAAGACCGCATTCAGGTTCTCGCCGCACTTGATTGTGTTGACTATCTCATTGCTTTTGAGGAAGATAGCCCCAGCAACCTCATTCGTAAGCTTTGCCCCGATATCTACGTCAAAGGTGGTGACTACACCAAAGAAACTCTGCCAGAAACACCCGTGGTAGAAGAATACGGCGGTGTCATTGAATTTTTGCCGTTTGTAGAAAATCGTTCAACAACTAAGATCATTAAGCGGATTTTGCAAGGTAAAAATTAAGTAGGGCGACGGCGATCGCCTCTGGCGCTGCGCTTAACGCGATCGTTTGCGTTCATGTCACAAATTAAATTCCTTTGTAAGATGAAACTATGAATACACATCTAGTAGAAAGTTTAGTGCAAATTATTCACTCCTTGTCTAAAGAGGAGCGGGCACTTTTAGACGAGAAACTCAAAAAAACAGATTGGCAAACTTTGCGACAACAAATTATTAATAATGCAGCTACAGTCAACGCTCGTCGTGGGGGGAAACCATTCGACCCACCAATAGAAGAAATTATCCAACAAATGCGAGAAGAGCGGGATGACCAAATTCTACGTACTTGCTTCCCAGAGATGTTTCTTGATTCGTCAGCAAGCCAAAAGGATAAGTAAAAGTCTTTGCCTAAATTAGAATGACAAGAATTAATTAATCCTGTAAAAGTGAAATGACATCAGGCACAGTTTGTGTTGATGCTAATTTTGTAGTACACTTGGTAGGACGTGGTACAGTAGCAGCCCGTTATATTAATTTGTGGGATAGCTGGCAAGAATCGGCATATACACCAGTAGCACCTACATTGATTTACTACGAAATTAGCAATGTTTTCCACAGGTTGTTATTGGCGGGACAACTCTTGCCAGAAGAGGCAGATCAATCTCTGGAAGATGCAATGAGTTTGAACATTAGACTCTATGGCGATGTGGAATTACACACAGAAGCTTTGAACCTCGCCAGAAGTCTGAGACTTCCTGCTACATACGATGCTCATTATCTAGCCTTGGCACAACGATTAGAATGTGAGTTTTGGACATCAGACAGGAAACTAGTGAACTCCGTAAAACCTACGTTGCCGTGGGTAAAGTTGGTATCCTGAGATTGCTAATTGCCACCCTCAAATAGCAACTCCATCAGCGCTTTTGCCAAATTGAAACACTATCACATCTCCTCTTCTACCACCTGTTCCACAAATCTTTGCACCAAAGGCACTTGAAACGCATTGCCTTCTTTCTCCAAAATCTCTTTTTGTACCAGTTTTCGTACAACTTTTTTATGCTGCGCTGTAGGAGTTTCCCCTTGGACGACACAACCTAGTAAAGTGCGATCGCTCTGTGTTAAACTCGTCCACAATTCCCGGAAATACTGATCGCCTCGTTCTAGCAAAGTGAAACAGTAACGATGATTTCCCAATGCGCTTTTCACCAACAAGATTAATGCTTGTTGGCTGTACACCACTCATGCGAGAGGCGATCGCCCGTAATTCATCTTTACGACCCACAAATAGTTTAGAGTCTTCAATCATTCCCGCAGCCACAAAAGGGTTGGAAGGAAGCGATCCGGAAGTCATGTAAAGATTTTGTGCCAGTGCTGGCGCTGTAGGTGGAATTAATTACTTAAAAGGATAGCACCAATGCAAGAATGGCTATGGGTTCTGAGTCACTATGAGATGACTTTGAAATTATGGATTTTTCCTGCTCTTACATAAAGCCTACCCCTCGCAAATAATAAGCTGAAAATCCGATAATTTGCACACCATATTTAAATAAAACTCTTGTGGGGTGGGTATCTTGCTATTGGTGTCAACTTAAGCTAAAACCCTGTCTTTAATCTCGTTTCCAGGTGGAACCTGGAATACCCCTTGAAGCGGCTGTGCCTCAAGTAAGGCAGGCAGAGCCTCCCAAGGCTGCATTCCCAGCCTCAGGCTGGGAACGAGGCAAATAAAACTCTTGTGGGGTGGGACGGAAAGCCCGCCCAAATTGTGCGTTTCCTTTTTGAATGTCATTAATCCAAACAAACAATCTAAAAATAATCTAAAAAAAAATCATGGTTTAATGCTGAACAATTTTTGAAAATAAGTAATGAATTTTCCACAGCATTTCTTCTAGCAAGAGCAAGGCAAGCAATGTAAACAGTTGGCTTGCCGCTTTCTTTATGCAATAAATATAACAATCTATACCAACACCTTTTCACCTATGGACACTATCAAATACACCCTTAGCGAAAACCAAATGCCCACAGCTTGGTACAACATCCAAGCTGATTTGCCCAAGCCCATGCCACCAGCGCTACACCCTGCTACGCATCAGCCGATAACAGCAAAAGACTTAGAACCCCTTTTTCCACAGCAGCTGATTTCCCAAGAGGTAGGCACTGAACGCTGGATTGAAATTCCTGACGAAGTGCAATCAATTTACCGTCAGTGGCGACCAACTCCACTGTATCGCGCACGACGGCTGGAAAAAGCCCTTGATACCCCTGCCAAGATTTACTACAAATATGAAGGTGTCAGTCCTGCGGGTAGCCACAAACCTAATACAGCTATCCCACAAGCATACTACAACAAGCAAGCAGGTGTAAAGCGCCTAACTACGGAAACGGGTGCAGGGCAATGGGGTTCTTCGCTGGCGGTTGCTGGTGCTTTTTTTGGCTTAGAAGTTGTCGTTTACATGGTGAAAGTCAGCTATCGGCAAAAGCCATACCGTCGCGCTTTTATGGAATCTTTTGGTGCGCGGGTAATCGCAAGCCCGAGTGATGAAACAGAAGCAGGGCGGAAAATTCTCCAACAAAACCCTGATAGCACTGGCAGTTTAGGCATCGCCATCAGTGAAGCGGTGGAAGTGGCAGTTCAAGATGACCAGACGAAATATGCTTTAGGTAGTGTGTTGAATCATGTGCTGCATCATCAAACTGTCATTGGTCAAGAAGCACAGACACAATTAGAACAAGCAGGTGACTATCCAGATATTATTGTCGGCTGTACAGGTGGCGGTAGTAACTTTGCTGGTATTGCCTTTCCCTTCATGGGTGCAAAGCTGCGCGGTGAGCAAAGTGATATCAAATTTGTGGCAGTTGAACCAGCTGCTTGCCCAACATTAACTAAAGGCAAATATACATATGACTTTGGCGATACTGCACATCTGACGCCTCTTGTCAAGATGCACACTCTGGGCAGTTCCTTTGTCCCCCAAGGCTTCCATGCAGGCGGGTTACGGTATCATGGCATGGCTCCTCTGCTGAGTCATGTTGTCGAATTAGGTCTGATTGAAACAAGAGCTTACACACAACTTGACTGTTTTGCGGCTGGTCTGACCTTTGCGCGTACAGAAGGAATTTTACCTGCTCCTGAAGCCAACCATGCAGTCAAGGGAGCAATTGATGAGGCACTGCGCTGCAAGGAAGAAGGAGTGAGCAAAACCATTCTCTTCAACCTGTGCGGTCACGGTCACTTTGATATGCAGGCATACATGGATTATGAGGCTGGATTGTTACGCGATACTGAGTACAGAACTGAAGAGATAGCGATGGCGCTCTCCGGCTTACCTGTGATTAGTTGAAATATACTACGATTTACGCAGAAAATGTCTGAAATAACAAACGTTTTGTAGGGTGAATTCCAATACTTCTCGGTTAACCTCTCCAGGTGCCCCTCTCCTTGCAGGAGAGGGGAGGTAGTTTCCCCCATTCCCTTATAGGGAAGAGGGGCTAGGGGGGTTAGGTCTGCCTTATCCTTTGAAGTATTGGGTTGAATTCATGAATTGCTTGTACAAAACGTTTGTTTTGCGTAAGTCCCATATACTCATCAAAAAGCTGCGAGATGTTAAAACTGAAAAGAACAATGACAGCGACTGCTATAGGAGTCGCATTACTGATTGGATTGGTAGCGGAACGTGCTTCTGCTTATCAGCTTTTTACTGATCGTGATACTTGGAACAGTGCGATCGCAGGAAAATCAATTCTTACCGAAGACTTTAACTCAGCCCCAAACGGGTTTATAGAAACGGACAGGATTTTTCCAAGTGGACTGAAATTTGTAGACTCTGGATTCTTAGGTGGTGCAGAGGTGTCTCAAGGCGCTTTGCGTGTAGGTTTAGCTTTCCCTGGGAGTGTTGAAGAATTCACCTTCCCTACTCCTATAGAGGGATTTGGTTTTGACTTTGGGAATTTAGTGACTGGAGATTACGCTGATAAATTGTTTAGCGTTAGGGGTGTTTTCGGTTCCTCTGATGTTTTACCAAAAAATGGTTTTTTTGGAGTCGTTGTTGAGGCTGGTGATTCATTAATAGGAAGTTTTCAGACTTTAGGTAGAGGCGAAATCGGCTCTTTATCTATTGATAATGTCAGTTTCACCCGTTCGGTTCCAGAACCAGGTAACGCTGTAGGAATAAGTGTTTTAGCTATCGGTTTGCTGTTAGTAAAAAATAAAACAAAACGGTGAAAATAGTAATAGCTATCACTGGGGAAGTATTAATTAGACTACCTTGAAAAGATATCGTAATACTAGTTTATTATGACGACATCAGGTATAAAATCAGGGAGAAGTTTTTACTCAAATCCTAAAGAGGAGTGACCAGTTAATATGAGTAAACTTGCTAGATCCATAACAGTCTCCCTAATTTTTGGCATGGCACTTGCTTTACCTGTTGCCAGCTTTTCATCAGTAGCCCAAGCACAAACGACTAAACCCACAACGACAGCCAAACCCACAACGACAGCCAAACCCACAACGACAGCCAAACCCACAACGACAGCCAAACCCACAACGACAGCCAAACCCACAACGACAGCTAAACCCACAACGACAACCAAACCCACAACTACAACCACACCTGGAACCTCAGGGACAACATCTACAGACTCGCCTACTCCAGGTTCAACTACACCTTATACAGGCGCGCCTACACCCACAGCTTCACCTACAGCTACGCCCAGAACTACACCATAAGGTAAAAAGTAAGAATACTCAGGGAAGATCGGCGATGATCGCCCTTCAATACTGATACAAAAGCCCCTTGTGCCTTTGGTTGTTAGTTTACAGCGGTTTTTTGTAGGGTGGGCATTGCTCTAATATCTCAAAAGTCAATCACATAGGCTTTTATGGGCAATGCCCACCTTACGATTTGTCGTGTCATCATACAATAAGCGCTGTAAGTTATTATCACAGGAATATTCTCTCAATTTCTATGCAAGAATCGGGCTATATCCTGGCATTGGATTTGGGTACAACAGGCAACCGTGCTTTTGTGTTTAACGCAGACGGCAAGATTGTCGCTCAGGCATATAAAGAACTGACACAATACTACCCTCAGCCTGGATGGGTGGAGCATGATGCTGTGGAAATCTGGCAGGCTACTTGCTGGGTTATGCAAACTGCGATTCAAAATGCCCAAATTGCCCCAGGTGAAATTGTTGCGATCGGGCTAACGGTGCAGCGCGAAACTTGCTTGATTTGGGATAAAACCACTGGGCAACCCCTCCATCGGGCGATTGTATGGCAAGATCGCCGCACTGCCCCCCTTTGCCACCAGTTGCAACAAGAATATGCTCAGGAGATTTACGATCGCACTGGGCTGATCATCGATGCCTACTTTTCAGCCACAAAGTTGTCATGCCTATTAGAACATTTTGCAGGCGTTGACCTCAAAAACGTCTTAGCTGGGACAATTGATACTTGGGTGCTGTGGAATCTAACGGGTGGGAAAGTTCATGCTACCGACCACAGCAACGCCAGCCGTACAATGTTGATGAATCTGGCAACCTGTGAGTGGGATGAGTCACTGTTAAATCTGTTTAAGATTCCTGCTCACATCCTGCCGCATATTCAGCCTAGCTTGGGAACATTTGGAGTGACTGATGCCAGCTTATTGGGCGTTGAAATTCCCATCACCGCCATTTTAGGGGACCAACAGGCAGCTTTGTTTGGACATGGCTGCAATCAGCCAGGTTTAATGAAATGCACCTACGGCACCGGAAGCTTTTTGGTTGCTCACAGTGGCTCTGAAATCGTGCGTTCCCAGCATCAACTCCTAAGTACCCTGGCATGGACTCAAGCAAATAGCGATGGTACTTTGGATGTGGGATATGCATTAGAAGGCAGCATCTTTACTAGTGGAGCGTGCATCCAGTGGTTGCGTGATGGCATCAAGCTCATTGCAACTGCTGCCGAAACTGAGGCGATCGCAAATCGAGTTGCAGATAATGGTGGGGTTTACTTTGTGCCTGCATTTAGTGGACTGGGCGCACCTCATTGGGATATGACTGCTAGGGGAGCGTTTTTCGGCATTACCGCAATGGTACAACGCGAGCATTTGGTACGCGCCGTACTCGAGGCAGTGGCTTACCAGGTTCAAGAAGTCGTGCAGGCAATTAATGCATCCAACAGTATTTCCATTGAACGGCTTAGCGTGGACGGTGGTGCTTGCGAGAACAACTTCCTCATGCAGTTCCAAGCAGATGTGTTGGGAATTCCAGTGGAACGTCCTGTGATGCGCGAGATGACTGTGCAAGGTATCGCATTTGCCGCAGGGCTTGCGGCAGGATTTTGGGATAGCTATGCGGCACTAGTACGGCAACGACAAATTGAGCGCGTGTTTGAGCCTAGTGTGGGAAGAAATCGCGCTTTGGAATTCGCTACTTGGCAAAAGGCAGTAGAACGCGCTAAGCGCTGGGCTGATTAACAGTTATCAGTTATCAGTTAACACTCATCAGTTATCAGTTAACAGTTATCAGTTAACTGTTATCAGTCATCAGTTAACTGTTATCAGTGAGTCACTGCGGCTGGTACTGTTCACTGGTTTCATCTGCTAGTCCAGTGTTTCAGACTGCAAATTTCTCAGGACTTTATTTTATTCTTTGTTTAACTCCCCAGGCCGGATTCGAACCAGCGACCAATCGATTAACAGTCGATCGCTCTACCACTGAGCTACTGAGGAACGCTCCGATTTCTTATAGTAAGGCTAAAAGTAGGATATGGCAAGTACTTTTGGAAAAAATTTTGCAATTTTTTTTTGGAGACCTGAAACACTAATATTTGCAAGCCTTTGCGGTTCACACTTCCTCGATAGCGATCATGAGGAAACTGCAAACAAACTTTTCAACGCTGCCTGGAAACGTTCTACTGGGCACTTCACGACTCAAAATTCAGCACTATTTAAATCCCATCCGCAATTCAGCTAAACGCTGACGTGCCTTAGCGTCGATAGAATTAGCTAAAAACCTTGTGTTGGATTGTTTTCCTGATTTATATTTTTGCCGCGCCCGACAAACGCTTGCTTGTACCTCATAACACAGTTGGTGTGCTGACATCCATTCAGCCCCGTAACCCTGTACCATCAACTGCTGCGGTCGGTCTGAGGTAGCAACAATCATGCGAGAAATAAGAGATTGGGCGATTGTTGAGCGTAAAGATGCACAGACTTTTTCAATGTAAGTGTCTGCTGTTTGCCCGAAGTCTGTAAAATGAACTGATAAAAGCTCAGTAATAATTTCTCTGTTGCTACAGGTGTTTTGATATTGGGCATCGAACACAATTTGAGTGTCATAACCCGCAAACGCACTGTAGCTGGTTAAAGCTTCAATCAGTTCGTAACGTGCTGCCTCTAGTCCGGCAGTATCACGGGTTTTTTTCAAGCAAGACCAAGCGCCGATGATGTTGTAGCCGTCCACAAGCAAAACGGCTTGAGGTGAGAAACGGGACATGATGTTGAATCACAATTTTCTAAAGTTAACAAAATTCATTCATAAGATTTATAGTAATTCAATCATTCCTTGTAACACTATGTTACAAAAAAAAAGGCATATAAGGGCTGTAGGCAAGAAGCCAAAAACAACAAGCCGATCAAAAAGTCACCTGCAGGAAGGTAACCCTCCTGCAGGTGACTGGCTCTCAAAAGTCAAAAGAATTTTTTTAACTTTTAACTTTTAACTTTTAACTTTTAACTTTTGACTTTTCTTGACTTACACCCCTAAGTTTGGTGAACTTTCGTCGTGCAATTCCATCAGCCGTCGTTTGAGGCGCTGCGGTTCACCCCGATCCACTAAAGAACCCCTTTCTAGTAGTAAAGCGCCGTCACAGTAATTCAACTCGTCTAAGCGATGGGTTACCCAGAGGGCTGTAATACCCCGGCTTTTGACTAGGCGGCGGACAGCAGCTACTAATTCCAATTGGCTATCTGGATCGAGTAAAGCAGTGGGTTCATCTAACAATAAGACTTCACAGCGACGGGCTAAAGCGCCAGCGATCGCCACCCGTTGTTTCTGTCCACCACTCAAAGCGTAGATCGGACGTTTTTGCAGTGATAGTAAATTTACCGCCCCTAGCGCCTCCTCAACGCGATCTCTGACAGCAGCTGGTGGCAGTTTTTCCTCCACCAGCCCAAAAGCCACATCAGCACCAACTGTTGGCATCACCAGTTGATGGTCAGGATTTTGGAAGACAAAGCCCACAGGATGCAAAAGTCCAATTTCACCAGACTGGGGAGTTAATAGCCTCGCCAGCAGTCTGAGTAACGTGGATTTGCCGCTGCCGTTTGTACCCAAGAGCATCCAAAATTCACCCCTGGGCACTTCTAGAGAGCAAGACTTTATAACATTCTCTCCCGACGACCAGCTAAAATTTAAATCCTTGACCTCAATGCCTAGTTCCGCCATGAGTACACTACCAGATGGTTACTCAGCACCTATAGCGAAGAAACCAGGTGGTCTGCCAGTTCCAGCGGCTGAACCATCTTTCTGAGTCAGCTGCACCCCAGAAATTTCACTGGCGCGTACGGCAACTTTTTTCTCTGTCTTGCCTTCGCTCTCTAATTCCACAATATCAGGGTTGCCAGAGCGGATCGCTGTCAAAATGCGCTGATAAATCTCCTGGGCATCCTCAGCTGACTTACGTTCTATGGATATAGGGAAAGCTGTGTTTCTTAGGGTTAAGTCGATGGTAAACATTTAGCCTTAATCAAATTTAACTGTAGAACTCATTTTAATGTTAGCTCGCAAGTCTAAGTTGGAAGTAGCAGAGGCAGTGCGTTGCTCCCGCCAGCACCTGTTTAAAGTAGCGTCGCAACAAGTGCCCATAGATAGACAAGCAGGCAACCCGGATTAGTTCCCTAAGAACGTACATTTAGACGTATTTATATATATTTAGTTAAAGAAATTAAAAATACACTGGAAAAATTACAGAATCTTACTTAGAATATATTAAAGTCGGTAAATAATTGTAAACTGGATTGACAACCCAGTTAACTTTCTGTTTTAAGCAGGCAGTCAAATGTCAGTCTTAGAATAGAGAAACCGGAAACCTGTAATTATAAAAGTTTGGAGATTTGTTGTAATGACCATCGCAGTTGGACGCGCCCCTAGTAGCAGAGGGTGGTTTGACGTATTAGACGACTGGTTAAAGCGTGACCGTTTCGTGTTTGTAGGTTGGTCAGGAATATTACTATTCCCCTGCGCCTTTCTAGCACTTGGCGGTTGGTTGACCGGTACGACGTTTGTGACAAGCTGGTATACGCACGGCTTAGCCTCATCGTACCTGGAAGGCTGCAACTTCCTAACAGTAGCTGTATCTACACCAGCAGACAGCATGGGACACTCACTGTTGCTGTTGTGGGGACCAGAAGCACAAGGGGACTTGACCCGTTGGTTCCAATTAGGCGGGTTGTGGCCATTCGTGGCGCTGCACGGAGCCTTTGGTCTGATTGGCTTCATGCTGCGGCAGTTTGAAATCGCACGTTTGGTAGGGATTCGTCCTTATAACGCTATAGCGTTTTCTGCACCAATTGCGGTATTCGTCAGCGTCTTCTTGATGTACCCCTTGGGACAGTCTTCGTGGTTCTTCGCCCCCAGCTTTGGAGTGGCAGCAATTTTCCGCTTCCTGCTTTTCTTGCAAGGGTTCCACAACTGGACACTCAACCCCTTCCACATGATGGGAGTAGCGGGTGTACTCGGTGGAGCGCTGCTGTGTGCCATCCACGGTGCAACAGTAGAAAACACCTTGTTTGAAGACGGCGATGCAGCCAACACCTTCCGCGCCTTCAACCCCACCCAAGCCGAAGAAACCTACTCAATGGTGACGGCAAACCGTTTCTGGTCACAGATCTTCGGGATTGCCTTCTCCAACAAGCGCTGGTTGCACTTCTTCATGTTGTTTGTGCCAGTCACAGGCTTGTGGATGAGCGCGGTTGGCATTGTCGGTTTGGCACTCAACCTGCGGGCATATGACTTCGTGTCGCAAGAATTACGTGCGGCAGAAGACCCAGAGTTTGAAACCTTCTATACCAAGAACATTTTGCTCAACGAAGGCATCCGTGCTTGGATGGCTCCTCAAGATCAGCCTCACGAAAAATTTGTATTCCCCGAGGAAGTTCTGCCTCGTGGTAACGCTTTGTAATAGTCTTCCTATTCCTAGCGTTTCATAGCTAAATTTTCCCCGCCAAATGGCGGGGTTTTTTTGTCATCGAGTCGCGCCAAGGAGACCCCACCAAGATAGACGCCCCTGTTGGGGTCTCCTCGGCGCGCTGTTGTTTAGGATTGTGTACCGTAGGATTGGGGCTTACTCCCAAATCCCAATTCCTTATCCCAATCCCTGTAATAGCGCGCTTTGCAATCCCCGCGCGACAATTGCACCAGCGTCCCTAATCCCCAGACCCTAGTCCCCAGTCCCCATGAATTGTTCTTGTACTAATGACAAATCATGAATATGTGTTATATTGAGTGAAGGTGAATAACCCAGAGCTAACAACTCTGCCTTTTTGAGACTAAGACCGTTTAGGCAACAAGGAGGTGATGCCCATGATAGAAAGTAGTAAACCCATGGGTCATCAGGTTGCAGTTAGCCGGCTGTGCGCCGGGGCTGTTCTCTAGAAGCTAGCCTTAGTCTTTTAGTAAGACTAAGTTAGACTAAGTGGCTAGGCGAGCTCGGAGTTCCTTCCGGCAGTCTGGTTGCAACCTGAAGACCCGCTAGACCGCTCCCACTTAGATCAACTGATCTCAGTAGGAGCGGATAGTTTTATCTAAGGAACGTCTTCTTAAGAAGAACACACAATATCCGCACAAATAAATATGTTTCATTTAGCTAAAACAAAAATTCATCCCACGCCTGACATGAAGTGCAGGGTGGGATGAATTTTTTGGGCTCGGAGGAGTCCCACAAGAAAACAATATTTGATTTCAATCAGATGAATGATGGGGTGGGCGACGAATCGCCAATTTGTGTGCAAGTTTTCTGGTATAATACTTTTGGTTTGCTTCACCCACATTCGTGTCTGATAAGCCTCTGTCCAGTTGCATAACGACTACTGGTAAGCGATTCCGTTGCCGTGCCGTGAAAGTAAGTCGGCACATCTTCATTAATACAAGTTACCAATTGGTTTGTCCGATAGCGCAAAAGCACCCGACGGGCGGCGAGCCACCCATTATGAATGGAAGAAACACTTCCCTCTCTCACTCCGTTCGGCTGACTGCTCACGGCGAAGCCCTCAGTTCCTCTCTCCTTCCCTCAAGGATGTTTCTTGAGAGATATTCTCCTGCGTTTGACCGATTTGACTCCTTAGGGAAAAAAGCTATCACAATCAAGAGAAATAGCGTCTGTTTGCTTGAACCGATATAAATACGAAGTATTTATCTTGCTGGAACATTTATTGAGCAAGTAACGTCAGTTAAGATTGTCGGTCTAGGATTGTTGACTTTATACAAAATACAACAGTTACACTCAAAAATTTTGTAACAAAGACGTAGCTAGTACCACGTATGTAGCCATTACCTACAAAACACGAGTACGGCGTCTGTGTGTTCGGTTAAACAACCTTAAACAATTGAAGGAGTAAATTCCGCGTCCTATTTGCAAACTAGGGTCTTTTAAGAACTGTCAGGAGGAAGAGGAAATAGCAGCACTCAGCCTCTATATTCCACAATGAAGAGGGCATAATGTCAGTGACTACCAGTCCTTTTTTAGTTCAAGATCCTACAAAAGAACAAAGAAATTCAGTTTTTGGGATTTCATGATATGGCGCAGCTACTTACTGAGGCAGAAATTCAAGAAAGGGTAAGCCATTTGCCAGATTGGACACGACAGGGGTCAACGTTGCAGTATAACCGCAAGTTTAAAGACTTTGTCCAAGCTATAGAGTTTGTGAACAAGCTTGTTCAGCCTGCTGAGTCAGCAGGGCATCATCCAGATATCGAGATTTCTTACAACAAAGTCAAAATTTTACTCACAACGCATGATGCTGGTGGGTTAACGCAGAAAGACTTTGATTTGGCAGAGGTGATTTCCCAAATCAATTAAGTGATTTGCTTGCGTTGCTATTTGCTTCAAAAATTGCATATGTTTATAGCTTTGTAAGTGGAAAAAAGCCCTTGCACAGGAGGTTTTGGAGTACATGTTATCTAGAAATTTCTTTCAAGACACTGAGATGAGATGTGTGACAGTTTATAAGGCGATCGCTTCCATCTTGTCATCGACTTTTTCCGACTTATAATTACGAGTAAATACAACTATGTTTTTGCATAAGTTAATTCCATGGTTTCTTTACCTAAACTTAATTCGTTGTTAGCTTGGCAAAAACTAAAATAGTGTAGAGGGCTAATATGCCTAATCCACAAGTATCAATAAAAACTCGTAATTTCGAGAATATTTCCAGAGTAGTTGCAGCAAAAAAGTTATCTATAGAAGGTGTGAGGAGAACAGGAAAGATGTCTAATCTCTTGTGGAAATGCTTGATGGTCAGTCCAGCGCTTTTAGGAGCAACATTGTTGGTTCCCACAACAGCGATGGCTGGTCAAAACAACACCAACCATCAAGTTGTGAAGACGGAAGTTTCACAAATCGACAATAATCAAGAAGCTTCTTCATCAGTATCAGTATCAACATCAACAACTTCAAATACAACTGAAGTTACCCCCAAGCCAGAAACATTGGCTCAAGCACAACAAACTGAAGTCAATGTTTTGCAGCAAGTTAACAGCTACAGCGAAGAGGGGAAAACTTCTCAGTCCCAAGTGACATCAGTTTCCCAGTTCTCCGACGTGCAGCCAACAGACTGGGCTTTCCAAGCATTGCAGTCCTTAGTTGAACGCTATGGTTGTATTGCTGGTTATCCCAATGGTACATACCGTGGTAACCGTGCTTTGACCCGTTATGAATTTGCTGCTGGTTTAAATGCATGTTTAGACCGGGTCAACGAACTGATTGCTACAGCAACAACTGACTTGGTCAGGAAAGAAGACTTGGCTACCTTGCAGCGTTTGCAAGAAGAATTTTCTGCAGAACTAGCTACCCTGCGCGGTCGTGTAGATACATTAGAAGCAAAGACAGCAGAATTGGAAGCTAACCAGTTCTCAACAACGACCAAACTCGTTGGTGAAGCAATCTTCGCCCTCACTGATGCTTTTGGCGATACAGTAGGCGGTAACAATAATACAGTTTTCCAAAACAGGGTACGTTTAGACTTGCAAACAAGCTTCACGGGTAGAGACGTTCTGCATACCCGTTTGGCTACTGGTAACGCCAGAAGATTGAACACAGGTGGTAATAATATAGACGCCAACAGAAACGGAACTATAGATACCTCAGAGCTAAGTGGTGAAGGCTTTCAAACCTTTAACCTTACAGGGGATGCCAGCAACAGTAACGATATTGTCCTAGATTGGCTGGCTTACTACGTCCCTGTAGGACCTGCCCAACTTTACGTTGCAGCCACTGGTGGTGTTCACAGCGATTATGCTGCTACCAACAACCCCTACTTTGAAGACTATGACGGCGGTAATGGTGCTTTGACCACCTTCGCTTCGGAAAACCCCATCTATCGGATTGGTGGTGGCGCAGGTGCAGCACTCAACATCCCCTTTGGTAGGGGTGGTGGTATCCTCAAACCAAGTTCGTTAACCATAGGTTACTTGGGTTCTGAAGCGAATAGTCCTAATGGAGGTTCAGGTATCTTCGAGGGTAACTACGCTGCTTTAGGACAGTTGAACTTTAATCTTGGTCAGCGGTTTGCATTAGCAGCTACCTACGTCCACGGATATCACGGTGCAGGTAGTGCTTTATTTGATGCTGGCGGATTCCAAGGGCAAAACGTGCCTATAGTAGGTACTCCACAAGCCAACGCTCTCAGTGCTACCAACGCATCTTCTAGTAACTCCTACGGTTTGTCAGCAGCGTTGAGACCGAGTGACAAATTCTCTATTAGTGGCTTCGTTTCCTATCATGACGTCAACGGCTTTGGTGCCAATGATAATTTTGAAGCTTGGAGCTACGGAGCTGGAATCGCCTTACCTGACTTTGGAAAGCGCGGTAACGTCTTAGGTATTTTTGCAGGTGCACAACCTTATGCCCGTGGTCGAGTAGCAGGCGCTAACGACATACCTTACAGTATCGAAGGCTTCTACAAGTACCAGGTGAGCAATAACGTCTCGATCACTCCTGGTGTTATTTACCTGACATCTCCTGGTCAGAACAGCAACAACGATGATGCAATTATTGGAACTCTAAGAACAACCTTCACCTTCTAGAGGGTTGACAATTCCTACAACATTTTGTAATTCAATGAATTGCTCCCCGCCTTACAGCGGGGCTTTTTATATTTTTGGGGGCTTTACAGCGCTTTCCTGTAAGGTGCGCATTGCTCACCAATATCTCATACCAAATCCGCTTGTTACCCACATTCCGCAGGTTGAAATAAAGATCAAGGTATTTTTTAAATAAGGCTAAAATTCCTATCCTGTCTAGTTTGGGGTATATTTGGGCTTAATTTTTGTTTAAGTCCGGTAAAAATAGCGATAGCGAAGCGCTGCTGCTTTCAGCAGATCGCATTACTGGGAAGGTAATGTTGCAAGCCTTAAACTCAACCATGTTTGGTTTGTAAAAATTAGATGCGTTTGCTCTGGGGGGTGGTTGCGACATCATCTGTGAGATGCGATCGCTCCCCAATGATTACGTCAATCAAGCCATTGACAAAGCGATCGCGCTCTAGGGGTACAATTTCCCGACCGTGCAGAATCTCTTGGATAAGAATGTAATGTATAATACTACCCTGAAAAAATCTTGCGATGACTTCTGGATCAGTTGCCTTGAGATCGGGATGATTTGCAAATAGACGACTTAGTTCTGCGAGAATGGGCTTTTCAATATTGTGAACAAAGGTTTGAGCCAAATTGGGAAACCGCCCAGACTCCCCAATCAGTAGACGGAATAAAGTAGAGAGCGGTTGAGAGCTAGAGAACTTGTCTAGCAAGATTGTCGCCAACTGCTTCAGGCTTTCGCGCAGCGGCAGTTGGAGAAACCCGCCATCTTCTAATAATTTGGAAATCGATGTGCCAAGTACCATCTGCTGAATCAGGGCGGTAAACAAAGCTTCTTTATCTTGAAAGTAACTGTAAAGCGTTGGTTTAGAAACTCCAGCAGCAATTGCAATCCGATGCATACTGGCAGCAGCATAGCCACAGGTCATAAACTCTTGCATCGCCCCTTCCAAGATCACTGTGGCTTTGTCAGTCGTTTTGCGTTTCGGTGACTTTTGAGGGGGAATCAATTCCATCTGGTCATTCATTGTAGAGAAAAACGTATCGTACAACGATCAGTTGTCTAATGTTGACAGTTTTCATTTTATTTTACTAAACAGTTTAGTAACTTTACTAAACTGTTTAGTTCAAGCAGAAGTGAATCGCGCGATCGCCGCTCGTAATCGAGCTCAGGCAAGTTTCGATCAAGCCTTAGTGCGATCGCCCGTGGATGGCGAAGTGCTGTACCACGCGATCCGGCGAAGTTGTTTCGAGTGATGGCATTGTGGAGATTGGGCAAACTAAAAAGATGCAAGCAATCGCAGAAGTTTATCAAAGTGATATCAGTAAAGTTCGCCCAGGACAACGAGTGCGGGTGACGAGCGATTCGATTCCGGGTGAATTGATTGGAACAGTTGAGGGAGTTGGTTCACTTGTGCGCCGACAAACGATCGTCAACACTGACCGTAGCGCAAATATTGATGCCAGAGTGGTTGAGGTTCACGCGACGCTAGATGATGCTTCCAGTCAAAAAGCTGCCAAATTCACAAATCTACAAATCGAAGTAGTGATTGAGCAATGATTGGATTGATTTCACAACTTCAGCGCCGCACACCGCTCGGATGGCTACAGCTGAGTCACGATAAAGGTCGTTTTCTGGTCGCACTGGCAGGAATTGCGTTTGCAGATGTGCTGATGTTTATGCAGCTTGGCTTTCAGAGTGCGCTCTATGACAGTAATACCCGTACCAATCGCGCGATGTCAGCAGATATTATTTTACTCCGCCCGAAGGCTCTCAACCTGCAAAATCTGTCTACATTTTCGCGACGACCGCTTCTTCAAAAAGATATCCCAGGAGTACAAACAGCAAGCGCACTGTACGTCAACAACCTCACCTGGAAAAATCCTCAAACTCCCCGAACTGCACAACCATCTCCTACCTTTCTGGTTGCGCTACACAAGTGGTTCAGCCATGACCCAAACGCAAGTTAAAACGACAGAATTCGAGGGTCTGCTCGACAAAAATTGAGTACCCAAACTGAAACTTTTATACAGGAAAGCTGATGCTGGAAGCAGTAACAAAAACCGATGTAATTATCGTTGGCGCGGGTCCAACAGGATTGTCTCTGGCTGTGCAATTGATGCGTTATGGCATCGACTTCGTGATCTTTGACAAGAAAGCAGGAGTCACCGATTTGTCAAAGGCTCTGGTCGTTCACGCACGCACGCTTGAGATTTACGACCAAGTTGGTTTGGCGCAAAAAGCCGTCCAACGTGGCGAGATCGTGCAGAAAGGTGCCCTGATGCACTCCGGCAAAATCAGCGCCCGCCTCGATTTCTCAGACTTCGGGGGACAGCTCAGCCCATTTCCGTTTTTCCTCATTTTTGAACAAAGCAAAAACGAGCATCTGCTTTACGACTATCTCCAACACAACGGGAAAGACGTTCAGTGGCAGACCGAGCTGGAAGCAGTAGCGCAAGATACCGACGGTGTGCAAGCGGTTCTCAAAGCTGCAAACGGCGAAACACAGACGGTCGAAGCCCGATACCTGGTGGGCTGTGACGGCGCGAGCAGTCCAACACGGCACCTCCTCGGTCTGAGTTTTGAAGGTTCAACCTATCCGCGCCTGTTTTATGTTGCCGACGTAGAGATGGAGTTCCAAGCGAACGAAGCAACGTTTTATGCCCCCTTGGAGCATAACTCGTTTGTGCTGATAGTTCCCATGCAAGGCGAGAAGCACTGGAGGCTTATTGGCAACGTGCCTGAATACAACGACCAAGTTGATGGAGAAGTAACCTTCGATCAAGTCGAAAACAAAGTCAAGCAATTGGTGCAGCAGCCGATAGAGATCACGAACGTGCGCTGGTTTTCGAGTTATAAAGTGCATACTCGTCGTGCCGAGACGTTCTCAGCAGGTAGATGCTTTCTTGCTGGTGATGCCGCCCATATCCACACGCCTGCTGGCGGTCAAGGAATGAACACGGGCATACAGGACGTTTATAATCTGGCTTGGAAGATCGCATTTGTTTTAAAAGGTTATGCCGGGGATTCGCTTCTTGAAAGTTACAATGAGGAACGCCTGGCAAATGCGAAACGGCTCTTGGAGACAACCGACCAGTTTTTTGATGTCGCGGCGAGCGACAAGTGGTATCTCCGGCTTTTCCGCGACAACATTTTGCCGGCGATCGCCAGTTTTGTGACGCGCTTTGATGCGGCAAAAGAGTTCCTCTTTCCGTTGGTTTCTCAAATCGGACTCAACTACCGTGACAGTTCTTTAAGCCGACATCAGAGCGATTCTCGTGCCGATAGGCTGCACCAACGCGATTTTGAGGTCAAAGCCGGAGACCGAATGCCGTATTTTCTAGTTGACGGCGCGAATGTTTACGACAAACTCTGCGCTCCCAAATTTCACCTGCTTGTTTTCTCAGACGGGGAACACGGTTATCAAGGGTTGAAGCCAGAACTCGAAAAGGAATACGGCGATTTGATCGACTTCAACGTCATTCCACTTTACCCGCGTGTCGTCGAAATCTTTGGCACAAACCGACCTTTTGAGGTGCTGCTGAGACCCGACAACTATATCGGGTTTATCTCCACGGAAGTTTCTTTAGACGAACTCAAAGAATACTTGAATGGGTTTGTCGGGCACTCGTAGACGGAAACCGGAAAAAAGTGTGGCAGACGGGTAATATTCACAAGGCAGAAGTACACCAAAACAACAAACCCTACTGAATAACCGGAGTATAATAGTAAAGAGGAAAAGAAAAGTAAAAAATAAAAAATTATTTTGACTTTAACTTTCTCTGTATCTCCTTTGTTTTAAACCCATCACCTCTTCTAAAAGCTGCTGTGGAACTATCGTGTAAATCAGAATACGGAATTCTTGCTTTATTAGAGCTAGCAATTCATTACCAAAGCGGGGAACCCCTGCAAATTCGACAGATTGCTGCACAACAAAATATACCAGACCGCTATCTAGAACAACTGTTGGCAACCTTAAGGCGTGGAGGTCTAGTCAAAAGTCAACGCGGGTCTAAGGGTGGTTATCTGTTGGCGCGAGAGCCTTGGAAAATCACTCTTTTCGAGGTTTTGAGTTGTTTAGAAGGGTTAGATGTGCGCCCATGTGAAGAAGATGTCAATCCTAAAACTGTAGACAGTGCTGTTGTAGAAGATATTTGGCAAGAGGCAAGGCTTGCGGCAAACGCAGTTTTGCAAAAATACACGCTTGCGGAGCTGTGTGAAAAACGAGATTCTCGACGACAGTTGGACATAATGTACTACATTTAGTCAATAGTCAATAGTCAATGAGAAAAAAAGGTTGTTAATTTTTATGATTGACTGTTGACTAATGGCTCATAACTCATAACTAATGACTAGGAACTTAGGTATGCGAATAGCTCGTGATATTACAGAACTTGTTGGGCGTACTCCTCTGGTGCAACTCAACCGTATCCCGCAAGCGGAAGGTTGTGTCGCACAGATTCTGGTGAAGCTGGAAAGTATGAACCCAGCGGCTTCAGTAAAAGACCGAATTGGCGTGAGCATGATCAACACCGCAGAGGCAGAAGGGTTGATTGCTCCTGGGAAAACGATATTAGTGGAACCCACCTCTGGAAATACCGGAATTGCCCTGGCAATGGTAGCAGCGGCAAAAGGCTATCGATTAATTTTGACAATGCCTGAGACAATGAGCGGTGAACGAAGGGCAATGCTGCGGGCGTATGGAGCCGAATTAGAACTGACGCCAGGAATTGAAGGTATGAGTGGGGCAATTCGGCGGGCGCAGGAAATCGTTGATAACACCCACAATGCCTATATGTTACAGCAGTTCCGTAACCCAGCTAACGCAAAAATACACCGGGAAACGACAGCAGAGGAAATCTGGGAGGATACTGACGGACAGGTGGATATGATGGTTGCTGGAATCGGAACGGGTGGTACGATTACAGGTGTAGCCGAAGTTATCAAAGCACGCAAACCGAGTTTTCAGGCGATCGCAGTAGAACCAGCAAATAGCCCAGTTTTAGCTGGAGGAAAACCCGGACCCCACAAAATTCAGGGAATCGGTGCAGGGTTCATTCCCCAAGTGCTAAATGTAAATATGATAGATGAAGTGATTTCTGTTACCGATGAAGAAGCGATCGCTTACGGTCGGCGTTTGGCAAGAGAAGAAGGGCTACTCTCTGGCATTTCCAGTGGAGCAGCTTTGTGTGCTGCCATTCGTGTCGCTCAACGCAAAGAAAACGAAGGGCGCTTGATAGTAATGATTCAGCCGAGTTTTGGAGAAAGGTACTTAAGTACACCATTGTTCCAAGACTTGGAGCCAAGGGTAGCAGTTAGCATCAGCTAACGATAAATTGGAAGAATGGCAGATAAGACGAACCACTACGAAACACTCAAAGTCAATCCCAACGCCAGCCAAGCGGAGATTAAGCAAGCTTATCGTCGCTTGGTCAAGATGTTTCATCCCGACAGCAATCAGGGCACATCAGATCCTGAGCAAATTATCCGCGTTAATGCAGCATATGAGGTCTTGGGCGATGTTCAAAATCGCCAAAATTACGACCAAAGATTGCGTCAGCGATCTCAAAAAACAACCAGCGGTAGGCAACAGCGGGCAGCTGCAGCTCAAAAGCAATACCAGGCGACCCGAAAAACAGGAAGGGATGTGGATGAACAAATTGAGGAATGGCTGCACCTGGTTTATCAACCAGTAAATCGCCTACTGTTTAGCATTCTCACTTCCCTAAAGGAGCAAATTGAGAAACTAGCAGCTGATCCCTTTGATGATGTCCTCCTAGAAGAATTTCAGGATTACCTAAACGCCTGTCGAGACGACCTCCGGCAAGCGCAAATCACTTTTCGTTCTCTACCAAATCCCCCTAGTTTAGCAAGAGCAGCAGCTCACCTCTACTATTGCCTGAATCAAGTTGGCGATGGGTTAGATCAGTTGGAATATTTCCCTCTCAACTACCACGAGAGTTACTTGCACGCTGGGCAAGAAATGTTCCGCACTGCGACTCATTTGTATCGTGAGGCACAAGAATCTGTAGGTGCGTATGTGTAGTGGGAATGAAAACAGTGAACAGTGAACAGTGAACAGTGAATAAGTGGTAACTGGTTGACTAACAACTAACACCAGAATTAGTTTATGCTGGAAGCAGTGAAAAATTAAGAAATTTTAAGTTTTGCTCCCAGCTAACTCATGCAATGTATTGTAAATCGCCGCGCTCAGTTTTCAGCAAGTCATCGCTATTGGTTGCCAGAACTGAGCGAAGCAGAAAATATTGAGAAATTTGATGCTTGCTCAAGATTTCCCGGACACGGGCATAACTATGTCTTATTCGTCTCCTTAATTGGGGAATTAGATGAATATGGCATGGTTCTCAACTTGTCCGATGTGAAACACGTTATTAAGCGAGAAGTGACCAGCCAACTGGACTTTTCCTATCTCAACGATGTGTGGTCAGAATTTCAACAAACTCTACCCACCACTGAGAGCATTGCACGGGTGATTTGGCAACGGCTTGCACCCCATTTACCTTTAGTCCGCATACAGCTTTTTGAACATCCTCAACTTTGGGCTGATTATTTAGGAAACGGCATGGAAGCATACCTCACTGTCAGCACTCATTTTAGCGCCGCCCATCGGCTAGCTCATCCTCGCCTCAGCAGCGAAGAAAACTTCGAGATTTACGGTAAGTGCGCTCGTCCCAACGGTCACGGACACAATTATCATCTAGAAGTGACTGTGAAAGGCGAAATTGACCCACGCACTGGGATGATTATTGATTTAGGCGCTTTGAATAAAGCTATAGAAGATTATGTCGTCGAGCCATTCGACCACACCTTCCTCAACAAAGACATCCCGTACTTCGCTGAAGTCGTTCCCACTGCTGAGAATATTGCACTTCACATCAGTCACTTACTGCGATCGCCCATTCAGGAGTTGGGAGCCAAGCTCTACAAAGTCAAATTAATCGAAAGCCCTAATAACTCCTGCGAAATTTATTGTACTGAGTCAGATCCTAACTCAGTTAACGCTGCACAGAATGAACCTGTGTTAGTACGCGTGTAGCTGGCTTAAAGCAAATAGCGATTTTATTCGCTTATAAGCATTTGAAAGGGGCGCTCTAGTTTTACTAGTCGCCCCTTTTCAAGCTTGTTGCCCTAAACGTTCCTTGGTGTACGACTAGAGATGAGAGCGATGGGCGAACGCGAGTGCGTGTCCTCTGGACTTAGCCCCGCCTCCGGCGATCGCCCAAGGGCAGTGAGTGGCAAAGCCAATCGCGTGTTTGCTTTATAACTACTCCCTTCGCGCCAGAAGAATACCTATTTTTTAACCGCAGAGGCACAGAGGAGCCAGCGCTGCAGGAGGGTTTCCCGACAGAGGCGACTGGCGTGACACAGACAGAGGAGTGAATTATTATAGGTAATCTTAGACCGGGAAGGGAGTAGTGATCTGGCAAGTCAACTTCGCGGGGTTTGTAGTGAGCGCTGTCTTCGCTAAAGCGCCAACTACGAACTACGCTTACCCGTCGTTTTTGGGTTGATAGATGTTTGAGCCGATGGATATTCCCAGGGCATATTCCCAACGACTAGAAAACCTCGCGTGAACTGGCGTGCTGATGATTCGCGTGTCATGAAAAAGGTAAATCTAATTCTCTTGGGCAGTGAATCCAAGGGCATTTGTTTTCAAGAATATGCTATTTTTTTTCATAAAAACAAGAAATAAATAAATATCAAGCTTAGCAAACATATTACTCATTGTAATGAATTACTAAAATAATATAGTTTTTTTGAATCTATCTAGAATTTCTTAATTCGGTTCTCATACTCCTAAAGTTTAATGTCTGCATATTATACTGAGTTGCTTTCTCTATTGACAGGATGGTAGAAAGAAATAGAAAAGATTTTTCAGTAAAATAGAAAAATTAAGGAAACTTTTGCCTGCCTTGGGAGATTATTGTTTTCACTCTTGTTGAGTTAAGTTAACATAGTCTTCCCTTAGAGAGATAGCGTCAAAAAAAAATTAAATATAATAGTATTAATAGCTTTAATAATTACGCCAACACTGACTGAATTCACAAATTTCACCAAATTTTTCTCTTGAAGTTGTATAGATAACCGTAAAATTGGGTGAAAGAAAGCTATCCTAACTGTGAATTTTCGGCTTGGTAATACCCAGTTTCTCAGGAGTTTAGTGTGACAGAAAAAGCTGTAAATTTATGCGCTACAAGGATTATAGTGAATAACACTGACTCAATGAAAACGGAAAGTAAATTCGCTTAGGTGAAAAAATAAGTAGGTGGAAATTACTAATTCTTTCTTTTTTGAGAGCTTTTTGGAAACTAAATTTTATTTGTTAACATCTACTTGAAAGTTCCTTAATATTTCCTTTACTTTGAGGAGAAAGAATAAGAAGAGCGTGTGCTAACACAATACTAAAGTCACCGAAAGAAGCTAAGGAGTAGAGGTTATGCAATTACAGAATCATTTAAATGAACCGCTGGTTAGCGTGATTATTCCCACTTATAATCGCCCTGATTATCTCAAAGAAGCTATAAAAAGTGCTGTTAACCAGACATACAAAAATATCGAGATTATTGTGTCTGATGATGCTAGCCCGGAGAATCCACAAAAACTCATTGAATCTTTTCAAGATCCAAGAATCCGGTTTCGACGCAATTCCAAGAATTTAGGAATTTCGTTGAATGTTATCGGAGCATTTCAAGAGGCAAAAGGTAAATATGTTGCTAGCTTGAACGACGATGATGTTTGGAACGACGACTTATTAGAAAAGCTTGTTCCACAGCTTGAAGCCAATCCAAATTTAGTCGTAGCTTTCAGCGACCACTACATTATGGATCCCGATGGCAAGATTAATCATGCAGCTACTGAGGAAAATACACAGCGCTGGAAGCGGGACCAACTGAAAGAGGGCATTTATCAACCTTTTTATGAAATTGGGATAGTTCATCAAGCTGTGCCTTCTGCCGTGGCTACTGTTATCCGCAAGGATGCCATTGAATGGGATGATTTTCAGCCTCAAATGGGACCTTTTTGGGATCTGTACCTAACGTACCTGGCTTGTCGGAATGGAGGGGGAGCTTATTATTCTCCAGAAAGATTAGCTAGATACCGCGTGCATTTACAGTCGGAATCAATGATTAGTGGTGGTGTAAGCAGCCAGGCAAACATCCGGGCTGGAAAAGCAGGTATTTTCTGTCACCGCAAATTTATGGAAGATGAGCGGCTGCAAGAATTTAAGGACTATTTCCAAGAAAAATGGTTACAAGCACATACAACTCTAGCCATAGGCTTACTGCGATCTGAACAAGTCAAAGAAGCGCGACCATATCTAGTGCATGTTCTCAGACAAAAGTTCAACTTCAAAACAGTCGCAGCATTTGTCCTGTCGTTGATTCCTCAACCATTGGCACGGAAATTGCTTGCTAGTAGTTAAGCAGTTAAAAATATCGACGCTGTGCTGAACGTCGCAAAGAGCGATAGATCACCCATGCCAAAAGTCCAAGGCTCAGATATAGCAATAAGCGGCTAAGTGTAAATGATATGACATCAGGGTATAAAAGCTGAGACGGACTGAGGAAGCTTAGGCTTTTGGCTAAAACAAACAGTCCAAAAAGAGCATTTCCAGCTAACATCAGGGTTAACAGCACCAAAGCTTGTTGTCGGAAGCGTTGCTGAGGTGTACGACTAGAGATGAGAGCGATGGGCGAAGCCCCGCCTCCGGCGATCGCGCCTTTGCCTTGCAACTTTCGCACTAACTGTTCTAGTCGCCAAAACATCCACACCAGAAACGGAAACAAACCGTAACTGAGTAAACGTAGTGGTATTGGATAGCGACCACTTATTGATAAAACATTCACGAAAGCATGACAAATCACAGCATTTAGCCAAGCCCTAGGAATATTCTGGTGACATCGATGTAAATAGATATTTGAGCCGATAGATATTCCTAGGGCATATCCCCAAGGGGCAGAAAACATGGCGTGAACTGGCGTGCTGATAATTCGCTCAACAATTGATCCTGTGCCATGAAAAAGGTAAACCCAATTTTCTTCGGCAGTGAATCCAAGAGCAACAGCTATGGTAAAGAGAAAAACAGAAGTGGGGCGAAATCGGTATCGGCGTTGGAGATAGTAAGTCGGGAGCAAGACTGCTGCTAGCTTGCAGCCTTCTTCAATTGGACCGACTTCTATAAGTTGCCGCACCATCACACCTGCAAAGACACGCTGCATTCTCTGCCAGTCAACAACATGATTGGCTACTCTTTCAAAAACCAATTCTAAGTTAAGAGCAACAAAACCAGATACTGCTCCCAAGATAAAGAAAAACAGCAGCCGCATCAACAATGGAACAGATGCAAGGCGGTTATGGTAGTAAACCAGAAGCAGCAGCGGTGGTATAGTTGCCCACAACAATTCCATGTACAGACGTAGTATGCTTTTATGATGTAATGAAAGTGGATGCTACATCTCTACATGAGCTATAACCGTGCGGTGGCGGGGGCTGTTAGCAGTGATGGTGGGAGCGTTAAACCCCGCCTCAATCAGTACTTGCTGAATATCCAAACTGAAATATTCATCTAAATACGGTTCAGTACTTTTGAGCAGCGTCAAAATGTAGGGCGGCATTTTCTTATGAACTTCAGATTTGGGATTCATGTCCATAATTGCCAAATGCCCACCCGGACGTAGTAAACGTCGCGCCTCAGCAAATATCTGTCGAGTCGCCGCTTGGGGAAGTTCATGGCACATCAGGAAAATGGAGATCAAATCAAACGAGGCATCGCTTAGCCCAGTAGATTCAGCTGCGGCATGAATCCAGTTGATATTAGCATGGTGCTGCTGACTGCGGTATTGAGCGACAGCTAAGAAGTAGGGAGATAAATCTAAGCCCGTAATTTTGGCGTGGGGATAAACTTTTTGCAGGGCAAAGGTACTCATTCCCACACTGCACCCCAAGTCTAAGATGTCTTGTGGTTCGTTGGAAATTTGCCTTTTCAGGATGTCGTGGTAACTCTGGCGTAGTTTGCGATCGCCCTGTGCTCCAGCATCCGGCCAAATCTTCGCATGGACAGCATAAGCTGCTGACTCTACTTCAAAAGCTGCTTCCCAACTGAGATTTCCTGTTTCGTAGGCGTGGAATGACCGCAGGTAGTATTCTGGATAGGAAAGCTTGGGGTTTTGTACTTTAGCCAAGTCAGTTTGCCAATCACGCGCTTGTAGCATCTGGACTTCTTCGAGCCAATTTACCCCAATTTTCTGGGCGCGTTTAATCATCATTTGCCTAGCTTGATGCTTGGCTAGGTTGGCTAAAGGCTTGATTGCCAGTACCCCATTTACGAAGCCTGAAGCTAATCGCGAACTATTTTTTACAGCCGTGTTCATCAGTGAAGTTGCTCAAACAATTTATCTACCTTTCGGGGCAGGAAAAAGCCTACCGATATGAATGATAATGCACGACGTGAGCCGTGCTTTCTTTTAGGCTACAAGAATTTTATATTTTTTGATATGAACACCGCAGTACTTTAAGAAGAACGCACAATATCCCCACGGATAAAAACTGCGCTTATTTAACAACGGAAAAATTTTTTGTTCTTCATCTGTGTAGCCTACGGCACGGCTTACGCCTACATCTGTGGTTTTAAATATACCAATCCTAAATGATTCGTGAAAAACCAGATCCCCGACTTCTCTAAGAAGTCGGGGATCTGAAGGGTAGTCAATTTTCATAAATGTGCGGAGGATTGCTATATCTTTATGTGACTTTTGCAAGAAGTCTAGAAAAAAAAGTGAGTTGGTTATTAAACAAACAAACCCAGTTTCTCCAAGAAACTGAGTTTGTTTTTGTTGAGATTTATAATTCTAGCATGAGGGATGGGGTATCTGCTCCTAATTCCCGGTTTTCGGCTTGAGTGCGAGCAACATATCGACTTGGGTCGTCGTTTTGTCGGGGCTAGTAGCAGTGATACCCAAGCCGCGAATAGAATTCATGATCGCACTTGTTTCAGGAGTCATCGGCTGTTGTTGTGCGGTGGCGAGACGATTTAACAGAGGTACGGTTTTGTCCATATCTAGGTAAAAGTATCCACCGTTGGGTCTTTGCAAAGTGTTAGTAACGGTTTTGAAGCTATCGCTACCATCTAAGGACTGACCTTTACGGTCTGCAAGTGTTTCAGCGATGGGACCACCAATGGTGACAAATACAGAATCATTATCTAGCCAACCGTGTGCTAATAAAGCTCCTTGTTGAGGAATAAGCCATTCAGTGACTTCTTTACCGCCGATATTTCTTTTGGCGACATTCACTGATTGTGCTTTGACGAGGTTATCGAGTTTGTCGAGGGTAGATGCAGCGGTTTTGCGATCGCTTGTATGAAAAACCAATGCTCCCCCAAATCCAACCTGCGCCAACACGCCTTGATTTGATGGAATAGCTGCAAAACCGAATTCTCCATCCATCCACCCGAAAATCTCTTTATCCAGGTCAATATTAACTAATTTGAGTTGCGATCGCGCCTGTTCAACTGTAACCTTCAATTCTGGAACATCTTTTGATTGTGCCACAAGCCCTGACCACCAACTGGTGATTCCGTTTCCGCTTAAAAGAGCGATCGTATCACCAGGAAATTGAGACACCACCTTAGCAGAACTATTTTGATACTGGTATGTGACCAATTGCGGATCTAACTTAGCAACGGCTTTCATCCGCACACCCGCATTATCAATTCCTACAGCCGCTACCATAGATTTCATCTGCTTCAACTGCTTCAGGGTTTCTGGCGGTATTGGGTTTGAGCGAGGATTTGCGGCGATTAATTGCTGTACCATGTTCCCATAATTAGGCACATAAATTTGTGCCAAGGTGTTATCTACATTGACACCGCTTGTCAGCATGCTGTTTGCACCTTCTTTACTGGCAAAGGAAGGTTCTCCTTTGTAAGTGTCAATTGCATGTTCTACAGCTTGCTTGGACGGAGCAATGACAATATGGGTGTTATTCAAAACCGCAGTATAACTAGGTTCACTTTTACCAGTTGTTTCTATAATCTTTTCGCCTTTGTAGTCAGTTTCCTGTACCTTGACATCTTTTTGTGCCTTCAATTTGTTAGCAAAATTCAAAGCGCTAAGTTTATCCTTGATCCCCACCACCATTAGGATCTTAGGTTCCTGTGACGCTTGTGGAGCATTCTGTGCAACGGGTTTGGCTGGATTTGGGGGTAACATGGCAATCATCACACCACCTACCCAAGGTTTTAAATCTTTTTCATAAGAAATGCTGTTATCAGTTGACAGGCTTTTATTTAGGTTCTCCAAACCTTGTCCAACTATCTTTTGTGCTTCCGGAGTGCCAAACTGCTGCAACTTTGCCCAAACTTTTGGGTCAGTAGAAATGTAAGTTGCGAGTATTGCCTCATCTGGCACAATTTTAGCAGCACCCAAAGCGCTGGACATATCTCCAGAAGGTCCACCCTTAAAATACATATAAGCTGCTATTCCTCCTGCCACTACTATGGCAGTACCAACAGCAGGAATTAAAAATTTTGATTTACTCTCCGGCATTGTAAATATCCTCTTTTCCTCAACAAATTGTCCTAGAGGTGAGTAAAAACGTCCGAAGTGGAGTTTTTGGATCTACGACCCATCTCCACTAATTTCTCGGGATTTACTGATAAAATTAGTACTTCTATCTATTAAGTTCTGGCTATGACAGCGCTCCTAGTATGACTTCAAAGGGGTTAAGAGCAAATCCGTAAACAATTTGTTTTTTCTGTGAAGAATATATTCCTTTCGACAGTTGCAAGTTATTCTAACTTATATAAAATTTCAGGATCTGATTAAAAAATGTTAAATGCTTAAGACGTAAAACACTCTATGTCAAAAGACACTCTATGTCAAAAGACAACAGTGTACAAAATATTTCAGGGTGTATCGTGGGTTGATCTGGGAAGTACAGCCGATGAAGCTGTTTTTCCTTATAACATCAACTAAGAAGTTTCAGGGTTACCAAGATTCAGTAAACATCAATGTCGCAGTATTATTTTGATACAGAGAATAATCGGTATAAATCTTTTGAATTACCAGGGGCAAAACCGCACTACAATCCTGACCGTCCTGGACAGGTAGAGCATATTTTTCTAGACCTCAGCCTGGACATAGATAACAACAGATACCACGGCAGTTGTAGTATAACACTCACACCAATCAGCAACGGTCTTGACCGTTTGAATTTGGATGCTGTCAACTTAGACATTCAATCGGTGCAAGTGGATGGGAAAGCGCAAAAGTTTGACTACGACGGACAACAGTTGTCTATCCAACTCTCACCACCCACACAGGTGGACAAGCCCATTGTTATTGCGATTGCTTACTCAGTAGACAAACCACAACGCGGTATTTATTTTATCCAACCAGATAAACACTACCCTAATAAACCCTCCCAAGTGTGGACTCAGGGAGAAGACGAAGATTCTCGCTTCTGGTTCCCATGCTTTGACTACCCAGGACAACTTTCTACTTCTGAAATTCGCATCCGAGTCCCTAAACCCCTAATCGCGATTTCCAACGGCGAACTGATTGCGACAGAACAACAAGGTGATGACAAAATCTACCACTGGTCACAACAGCAAGTTCATCCCACCTACTTGATGACTTTAGCAGTAGGCAAGTTTGCCGAAATTCGCGATGAGTGGAACGGTATACCTGTCACATACTACGTTGAAAAAGGTCGCGAGGAAGATGCCAAACGCTCTATGGGCAAAACTCCCCGGATGATAGAGTTTTTGAGCGAAAAATATGGCTATCGATACCCTTACCCCAAATACGCGCAAGTCTGTGTTGACGACTTCATTTTTGGGGGAATGGAAAACACTTCTGCTACACTGTTAACTGATAGATGTTTGCTGGATGAAAAAGCTGCATTAGATAACCGCAACACAGAAAGCTTAGTCGTCCATGAATTGGCGCACCAGTGGTTTGGTGATTTGGTGGTGATTAAGCACTGGTCTCATGCTTGGATTAAGGAGGGAATGGCTTCTTACTCCGAAGTTATGTGGACAGAACATGAATATGGTGGCCAAGAAGCAGCATACTATCGTTTACTGCAAGCTCGTAGTTATCAGGCTGAAGATAGCGGTCGCTACCGCCGTCCAATGGTCACGCACGTTTACCGCGAAGCCATTGAACTTTATGACCACCACATTTACGAGAAAGGGTCTTGTGTTTATCACATGATTCGGGCGCAATTGGGAGAAGAATTGTTCTGGAAAGCAATTCAGACATTTGTACAGGATAATGCCCACAAAACCGTGGAAACAGTAGATTTGCTGCGGGCGATTGAAAAAGCAACTGGGCGCAATCTCTTGTTCCTCTTCGACCAGTACGTTTATCGTGGTGGTCATCCAGATTTTAAAGTCGCTTACTCTTGGGATGCAGATTCAAATCTGGCTAAGATTACAGTGACTCAAAGCCACGCAAATGCTGAAAGTCATAATAGCAGTGATTTATTTGATTTAAAAATTCCTATTGGTTTTGGGTACGTCCAAAACTCAGAAACCGCAGCTAGGAACTCAGAACTCACCAAAAATTCAACACTCAGCACTGACAACTCAGTACTCAAGACTTTCACTGTGCGGGTGAATCAACGCGAACAAAGCTTCTACTTCCCTGTTGAGGAAAAACCCCAATTTATTAGCTTTGATGTGGGGGATCATTTCTTAAAAACGGTGTCTTTAGAGTACCCAGTACCCGAGTTGAAAGCCCAGTTGGAATTTGACCCCAACCCCATCTCCCGCATTTTTGCAGCGGAAGCTTTGGCGAAAAAAGGGAGTTTGGAGGCTTTAAAAGCGCTGTCTGCTGCACTCAAAAATGATTCCTTTTGGGGTGTACGCGTTGAGGTGGCGAAACAACTGGCAGAAATCAAGCTGGATCAAGTCTTTGATGAGTTAGTTGCTGGATTAAAAGATCAGAGCCCTTATGTGCGGCGTGCTGTGGTGGAAGCACTCGCAAAAATCAAAACTCATGAAAGCTATAAGGCGTTGAAAGAACTGCTGGAGGTGGGAGATTCCAGCTACTATGTGGAAGCCGCAGCGTCTCGCGCTGTGGGGGCGATCGCTGCTGCGACAACAGAAGAGAAACCAAAAGAAGAAAAGGTTATTAAGCTACTGAAATCTGTCTTGGAAGAAAAGGCGGGTTGGAATGAAGTCGTGCGGATTGGTGCGATCGCAGGTTTAGCCGAACTCAAAACTTCAGAAGCAGCTTTAAATCTCCTGATAGAATATACAAAGCAGGGTGTACCGCAACCCTTGCGTTTAGGAGCTATTCGCGCTCTCGGGAAGATTTCTGTTGGTCAAAGTAGTGTGAATGTGGAACGGATTTTAGAGCGATTAACAGAAATTTCTAAGGATACGTTCTTTTTAAGTCAATTGGCGGTAGTCACAGCCCTCGGACAAATGGAAACCCCCAAAGCAATTGGGATTTTGCAAGCCTTGGCTGACCAAACACCTGATGGACGCGTACGCCGCTATGCTGAGGAAGAGATTTCCAAGGTGCAAAACAACATCGGCTCCGAAAGTGCGCTGCGTCAGTTACGTTCTGAACTTGACCAACTCAGACAACAAAACCAAGAACTTAGAAGCCGCTTAGAAAACTTGGAAGCCAGAGCCAAGTAGCCAGAAACACAATAACGCTTCTATGAAAGCAGATTGCACGCGTTAGGGAACATTGCTGTGCCTTTACGCGTCTTTCCCTATTTGGGCGTAAACTTCACAGTTTACGCCCTCTTTTACATTTTCATTTCTTAAATTAAAGTTTCTTTAAAGACAACAAGTATAAAAAAACCTCTATATCATAAAATAATTACTTATAAGATAAAAATTATACCTTAAAGTATAAAATTTTTGTAAAGATTAGAATTACTGAGTGAAAATCGGCTTCAGAAATACTACGATTTGATAAGTGTAATTAAGCTTATGTGTAAAAATCGCACAAAAACTGGGTGCCTTGTTAATAGGTAGAAATCCTTCTCCGTATTTGTACGAAAGTTGTCAGATTCCGAAAAATGTGTAAAAAATGTGTAAACCCATGCTGACGATTTTTCACCCGTTCATTCTTCGGAATATTTCTATCGGAGGAATGCATACACTCATAAAAATCTTTAATCTGTAGGAGGGCATTTTAAAGTTTTTTTGAGTGTTTTTGAAAATTGAAATACATTTAAACTTTTGCACACAAATTGTGCAGGGTAACTGCCATGCGTAAACCTGTTCTCACGATTTTTTACCAGTTCAATCCTTGGAACGCCACAATCGGAGGTATACAAACACTCATCAACACTTTTATCAAGTACGCTCCAAGCGAGTTTCAGGTAAGACTCGTAGGAACAGGAGTCGATCCAAAAAAGCCTGTTGGTGAATGGCAACAAGCAGAATTTGCAGGCAGAGAAATTAATTTTCTGCCTTTATTTACATTGCAAAATGACAATGTTAGAAACTTAATACCAACAACACTCAAATATACTGCTGCTCTTTTAGGGCGTGACTTTGCCTCTGACTTCATGCACTTTCACAGAATAGAGCCAACAATAGCCGCCATCAATTGGCAGGGAGAAAAAACTTTATTTATTCACAATGATATACGGACGCAAATGCAAGCTACGGGTAATAAAAAAGCCATTCTTTGGCGAAGATTTCCTGCGGCATATTTTGCTCTAGAAGGTTTGTTAGTTCGCCAGTTTAGCCAAATTCTTTCTTGTAATACGGATGCAGCACAGTTATATAAGCAGCGTTATCCTAGCTTGCAAGACCGTGTTGCATACATCAAAAATTCTTTCGACAACGAAATTTTTTATCCGTTAACAGAAGATGAACGAATAGTAAAAAGAAAGGAATTGGCAGCTCGGCTAGGTGTGGATGAGGAAACACGTTTTGTTTTATTTGCTGGTCGGCTCCATCCTCAAAAAGACCCGATTCTTTTGGTACGTGCATTTGCTGCTCTTACCGTTTCTAATGTGCACTTACTGATAGCGGGTGATGGCGAGTTAGGGGCAGAAATTTGTGCAGAAACTGCTAAATTGGGGATTTCTCATCGGGTAACAATGCTTGGAGCCCTTACCCAAGAGAAGCTTGCACAGATCCATCGTGTCTGCAATGCTTTTGTTCTCAGCAGTGCATATGAAGGTCTACCTTTGGTAGTTCTTGAGGCGCTGGGGAGCGGAACTCCTGTAGTCACAACTGAATGTGGTGAGACCCCAAAATTACTGAGTGCAGACAGTGGCGTTGTTTGTTCCGAACGAACGCCCGCGTGCATAGCAGATGCCTTACGCAAAGTGCTGCTGCATCCAGCAGATTATCCCACTCAGTCTTGCGTGCGGACTGCAAAACCTTATGCAGCTAGTACAGTCGTTCAACAAGTCTACAGCGAAATGTGGAATCGCTGGGAACAGCGAGCCACCATGGCTGTTCAGGTATGAGCGTTCAAGCGCGCTTCACCGTAGATACAAAAAACATAGTTCTTGGAGAGAGGTAACACAGAGGTAATGATGCTTTTTTAAAATACGTGAAAATTGAAACAAAGACACGGAGCTTTTGAGTGTTCCCACCTGCTGTCTTCTTATTTCAATCTGTGTAACTAAATATATTTTAGTTGCAAATTATACAAGCTTTTCCAGAGCAAAACCAGCACAACGAAACTCGTATGAAAATTGCTGTAATTGGTGCAAAAGGTCTACCGCCCAAACAAGGTGGCATCGAACATTACTGTGCAGAAGTTTATCCTCGCATAGTCGAACAGGGACATTCTGTTGATTTATATGCCCGCTCCTCTTACACTGACTGTTCTTGGCAGGACCGTTATGACTATCAGGGCGTCCAAGTCATCTCATTACCAGGTTTGAGTTTAAGAGGAGTGGATGCTTTTACTACTTCGGCATTAGGAGCAGTTGCAGCCTCTGCTACAAAATACGATATCATTCATTTTCACGCTCTAGGTCCATCCTTATTTACTTGTTTACCAAGACTTGTCAACACTGCAAAGGTTGTGGTGACCTGTCAGGGGTTAGATTGGCAACGTGCCAAGTGGGGCAGTTTTTCAACTCGCGTTATTCAATTAGGGGAGAAGGCTGCAGTCCGTTTCGCCCACGAGTTAATGGTCGTATCAGATGCGCTCCAAACCTACTTTTGGCAAACTTACGGCAGAAAGACTGTCTACATCCCCAATGCTCCAGCAAGCTATGGTGAGTCAGACCCGAATTTTGGTTACGGGACTCAACTAGGTCTTGAGCAAGGACGCTATATGTTGTTTCTGGGCAGATTGGTACCAGAAAAGCGCCCCGACTTGCTGGTTGACGCCTTTAGTGCATTGAACCCACCTGGATGGAAACTCGTTCTGGCTGGCGGTGTGAGCGATACGAAATCATTCACCTCAGAACTATTAGAAAAGGTGGCAAATAATCCAAATATTATCTTTGCAGGCGAACTTCGGGGACAACGCCTTTGGGAAATTGTCCGGGGAGCAGGGTTGTTTGTCCTTCCTTCTGATGTAGAGGGACTCCCTCTAGCAATGTTAGAGGCGATGCAGGAAGGTATCCCAGTCGTGGCAAGTGATATTCCTCCTCACAAGCAATTGATTAGTGGAGCTCGGGGAAAGCTGTTTGAAGCTGGAAACCTCACCTCTTGTATTAGTACGCTCGACTGGGCAATTCATCACCCCCGAGAACTAGCAGTTATGGCTGTGAATGCACAAAGGCATATACAGCTGAACTATAGCTGGGATCACATCACCTCTGAAACCCTGAAACTCTATACAAAACTTCTCAACTCCCCAGAGCCAGTACATATCTCCGAACAACGGCAAACTGGGCTTGCTGAGGTTGTGGGCAAAAAATAGGTTGCAGTGTTCTTTGTCATAAGTCATTCGTTTAAATTGAATGACTTATGACTCACCAAATAAAGAGGGTATATGTGATGGAAAAAGGAATATCAAGTGTCATAGGAGTGCTGAGGCGGCGAAGTCTTCCCGCCATAGCTGCATTTGTTGCTGTCATTGGTGGGGCGATGGCCTACCTTACGGTTACCCCTAGTAAGTATGCAGCATCTGCGCGAGTGATGCTGGACGACAAAAGGGTGAGTGTTTCAGAATTAGGTCGTGACCTTACCCAAGTGTCTTCAAATGCACCAGGAATTAGTCCCTTGGCTGACCAAGCAGAACTCGTCAAGTCACAACGTGTTCTGGAACGAGCCATTGCGATTGCTTTTCCCGAAATTAAAGGTAATTTATCTCTCTCTCCTGTAACAACGGGGGAACTCAGTCATAATTTAAAAGTCACAATTGTCCCAGCAACCAACATTCTTGAACTGAGCTATCAATCTGAATACCCTAAGTTAGCAGCCAGATTGCTCAATGCCGTTGCTCAGGCGATGGTTGAAGATAATATTAAAGCCATTAGTTCTGAGGCTACAAAGGTCAAGGCATTTTTGGAGAAAAAACAGGTTCCCTCAGCTGAAAAACAGCTGCTACAGGCTGAAGAGAAAGAAAACAAATACAGAAAATCAAGCGGAATTGTCTCCTTTGAAGAGCAAACAAAAAGCTTGGTGCAGAGTATAGCTACAGTGGAAGACCAAGAGCGTACTCTGTCGGCTCAACTTCAAGAGATAAAAGCGCGGGACGCATCCTTGCGCCAAATTACTGACTCAGCAACCCTCAACAAAGCCTATTCATCTGTTCGCAGTGGACAAGATGACGAAATTAAGAAGTTGCGAGCCAAATTATCAGAATTGGAGAATAAGATCATCGAAGCTCGTTTGCGCTTTACAGAAGAGCATCCAACTGTGACGAACTTAGTTGGAGAACGGGACGCCTTACGCGCCATCTACTCAGAACAAGTTGCTCGTGTGTCACCTCAGGGTCAAACTGTTTCCGCAAACAATTTCGCAGGTGATCAGCTTAGTCAAGAACTGAACTCCAAATTTATCCTCAATAGGATCGAAGAGTCTGCAGTAAATGATAGGCTGAAACTTTTGCAGACTACGAAAACCGACCTCCAAAAGCGTCTTGCACAACTACCCATTAACCAGCAAACGCTCATGCTACTGACCCGTAAACGGGAAGAAGCTGCAGTGTCTCTGAAGTTCCTACAAAGCAAACTTGAGGAAGCACGTCTTACAGAAGCACAAAAAGTCAGCAACATTCGCGTGATCGAAAACGCTGTACCAGCATCATCACCATCTGATCCGAAACCGAATGTTATATTAGCACTTGCTTCCGTGTTTGGAAGTATGCTAGCGGTTGGCGTTGTGTTGCTCCTGGAAATAATGGATAATACACTACGCGATGCTTCTGAGGCAGAGGAACTGCTACAGCTACCCTTGCTGGGAGTCTTGCCACGTCTAAGCGCTAAGACACTGGTTCTTGAGCCAGCCAATAGATTTCTAGATAATATTGGTTTGGTTGAGCCTTACCGCACACTCTTCAAAACCTTGGAGTTCCGCAGTTCTGAACAATTGCGGCTAATTGTTGTTAGCAGCCCTATTTCTGGGGAGGGTAAGTCTGTAGTTGCATCACACCTTGCCGCTGTTGCAGCGATGCTGTCTTGGCGGACATTGATTATTGATGCAGATTTGCGAAGACCTGTCCAACACACGCTGTTCAACCTAACTCCCAAACCAGGGATTACCGATGTCCTGGAAGGAAATGTATCCTTGCTGGATGCCGTGCAGCCAACAGATATTGAGAACCTGGATGTGTTGACTTGTGGCGAACTGTATGGACGCCCCTCGCAATTGCTAGAGTCAATAGCTATGAAGTCTTTGGTGGCAGAAGCTGCTGAAAACTATGATTTAGTCATAATAGATACAGCACCTCTCTGTTCTTGCGCTGATGCTTCAACATTAGCTCGGCAAAGCGACGGAGTTATGCTGGTAACTCGTCCTGGCTTCACCGAGAAGGAAGTTCTCTCAAGAAGTGTATCCGAATTAACACAAAATCGCATACCTATCCTGGGAGTCGTGGTGAATGGAATGACAAATCAGACAGAAAAGTATTTCCGATATCCTGTTGATGGTTATCAGCCTCGACTACCCAAATCTCAGAAGCGGTTGATTGGTGTCGGAGGTAGTGCTAAAAATTCTGGGAACAATTCGAGGCAGAGGTAACAATGTTAACCAAACAACGCTCAAGTCGTTCTTCTCGTCTGGGACTTTTGATAGGGTTGGCAGGTGTGGGCGTTGGTGTAGCGACAGGTTTCCTTGTAGGTACCAACCCCTTGTACCTGGTGTTACCTTTAGGTGCAATACCATTTCTTTTTTACTTCTTTAGCAACTTTGAGCAAGCGGTCATAGGTCTATTGATCCTGCGTAGTGCTCTAGATCCTTTTTCTGATCAGCAGCTTCCAGCTCTATTCGCCATCGGGCTAGACGCTTTAACTTTGCTATATGTGATAGTGATGTTACTAACGCGTCGGACTGTCCATACTGATGGGTTTTGGTGGTTCTTGACTAGTTGGGTAGCGTTTCAGGGCTTGTGGTTAATACTTATGGCACTGGGAGGTCTGGGGTTAGATGCTTCATATTTATCTTCTAGCATCCGTGAGTGGGTACGTCTTTTTTCGTGGCTGATGGTCTACTTGCTGGTGATGCAACTCAAGGACCGATTTTCCCCCGATAAGATGATTTCTTGGCTGTTCCTCGCGCTTGTTATACCCCTTACAGTAGGGTTGACACAGATTGGAACACATAGAATCAACGGAACTCTTGGGCACTCTAATACCTTTGCCACCTTTCTGTTGCTGTTCCTTGGTTTGACCTGGTGGAAGTTAGGCCATTCAAGGTCACGCTTGCCTTGGGTTCTCTTGCTAGGCATACTCGCCTTTTTCTACGTGGGTACCAAAGCTCTGTTTAGCTTGATAATGCTTGCCGTATTTGTCCTGGTTCTCATTGCCCCTAGGTTGAACCTGGTCAAACTGATCGGCGGGGTACTCCTTATTGCGTTAGTCATAGGTTTGTTCATGAGTACGGAGTTTGGACAAGAACGTATTGCATCGATTGCTAACACACCGCTACTTAATCCCGATATCGATATATCGCGTGCAATTCTGCTGTCACACGGAGACCAAAATAGTTTTAACTGGCGGCTTTCCCACTGGAATTTACTTCTTAAGGCTTGGCAGCAGTATCCCATTTTCGGTTACGGTCTAGCGAGTGCACAACCAATTGGCAATGGGTTTCTTGCCCACAGTGATTACGTCCGGGCTTTGGTAGAAGGAGGAATCGTGGGTCTAGTAGCTTTTCTAGCCTTTATCGTTGCTCAGTTTGTGCGTCTTGTTCTGTTAATCCGCTCAGCACCTCGAGGCAGTAGACAAGGCAGTCTGTGTCTGACGCTGTTGGCGATTCTTCTGTCCATATCGGTGGGGATGATTACCGAAAACATTTGGAGCCATACGACTTTATTTTTCTACTGGTGGTCCTTATTTGGGGTTGCTGGTTGGAAGTGGAACGAGCTTGAGCTTTCGCAATCTCCTGCATCCACAAAAACTCGTTGGCAACCTCTTTCATAAGCAGGCGATCGCCTGCTTATGAATTTGTAAATCAATTTGTAAAAGGATAGCGATAAGAAGGAAAACTTAATGCATAATTCTTCAACTTCTACTAAAAGGCTAAATCTCATACAGGTTTATCGAGGAGTGGCAGCAGTACTCGTATTACTAGCTCATGGAGACCTTATATTTAATCAGAATTTAAATCAAGATTTTTTGTTTAAAATATTCACTTTTGGTGGTTCCGGGGTAGATTTTTTCTTTGTCTTAAGTGGATTTATTCTCTTTTATGTTCATAAATCTGATATAGGTCACAGAAGTAAGCTGAAATCATTTTTATTCAAACGATTTATACGAATATACCCTATATATTGGGTCGTCCTAACACTCAAACTGTCTGCTTCTTTATTTTTCTCTTATGACTTAGATGCTAATCAGCGAAATGTTTTTGAAATTATAAAAGCTTTTTTACTTTTTCCTCAGGATAGAGAAATTCTTTCAAGCAGTTTTCTTGGTGTCAGTTGGACATTAAGTTTTGAAATTTTCTTTTACCTTATTTTTAGCTTGCTCATAGCATGGAAACCTAAAATATCTGTGCCAATAATTATAGCTTGGTTAATAGGAACATTGGGACATTTTATTGGTATATTTAAAATTCCTGAAAATAGTCTTTTGTTAAACTTCATTTTTGATCAGCATAATCTTGATTTTGCTCTTGGTTTCCTAGCAGCATATTTACTGTCTAAATACAAAATTGGTTATGGAATGACGTTCATTTCAATAGGAGCTTTTTTATATACTTTGTCGGCAATCAATTACTACTACGCTATTACAAAAATATCACCTGTCATTGCCTTTGGTATACCTTCAACATTGCTTGTTATCGGAGCTGTCTCTCTGGAATTGAGTAGAAAAGTTAATGTTTCCAGTCCTCTCATATACATAGGTAATGCATCATATTCTATCTATTTAATGCACGGTTTTGTCATAAATAATATTACAAAATTTGTCTTTAAAATCTACCCAAATCTTACCGAAAATCTTTTCATACTAAATATTTTCGGACTGATTGTTGCAGTTATAGCACTTATGTTTGGATGTGCTGTTTATTCTTTTATTGAAAAACCATTGGTTTTAGCTATGAAACCTAAGTTAGCAACAACTTAGCGACTTAACAAAATATATTAAGCTGTCTCCCGTTTTCAGCAGGCAGCGTATTTGCTTTACTTCCTTGTCAAAGCTTTACAGCCATAAAAGACAAAACAATGACCCAGCAACCCATTGACTTCACCAATGAAACCCAACTAAACGCGCAAGGTAAACAACCCTACCGGGTTGTTCTGGTTCATCCCAGTGCTGGGGTCAATTGGAGTGGTGGCTCAGAAATTTTTGCTATAGAACTAGCCAAGCGACTAGGCGCTTATTTTGAAATCGAACTGTTAAGTGGGGCTTCTTGCGGCACCTTTTGCCATCCTGCTGGCGGTCTCCCTCGAATGAATGCTTATCGTATGGTACGTCATCCCCTGATTGCTCCCTTAGTGCATCGCTTTGCGACTCATCCTGAAATCGTTATAGAACACCTGACTAGTTTTATACCCTGTGCCCTTCGCTGCCTCAATTATCCAGCAGATCTGATCTTTCCTTGTAATGATTACGGTGGGTTAGCTATGGCTGCTTTTGTAAGGGCTTTGCTTGGTACTCCCATCCTTTTTACTGAGCACGTTGGGTTAATGGGGGGTGGACGTTCTTTAACACGCAACCTTCGTTTTCGACCTGACCGACTGGTGGTTTTCTCTGAAACAGTAGCCACTTTTGTTCGCGCTCAGCGACCGAACCAATCTGTGAGTGTTATTCCTAACGGTGTAGATCTTGAGCAATTTACTCCTAATGGCAGTTGCATAGATCTTGATTTACCTAAACCAATAGTAATATGTGTTGCCTCTCTTAAATGTCACAGTCATAAGCGTGTTGAACTAGCTATGCAAGCAATGACGCGTCTACCTCAGGCAAGTCTTCTGTTGTGCGGAGATGGACCTGACCGTGCTTACTTTCAGGCTCTCGGTGAGCAGTTACTCGGTTCGGAACGCTTCGCCATTTGCACATTTCCCTATGACAGAATGCCTGAAATCTATCGAAGTGCAGATGTCTTTACGCTTCCTTCTATTGATGAGCCCTTTGGGCTTGCTTATGTAGAAGCGATGGCAAGTGGTTTACCTGTCGTTGCTACTGATGATGAGATGCGTCGTTACATCGTTGGTGATGGCGGCATATTGTGTGATGTTACCAACCCTGACATTTATGCTGCTTCAATTGCAGAAGTCCTTAGTGGTGGAGAGTGGAAAATGCGATCGCGACGGAATGCCTCGCGCTTTAGCTGGGAGCAAGTAACGTTGCGTTATCGGGATATGATTTTAGAAACGATTGCACAGTCCAAAAAAGCTGTATCAAATCACCCTGACCAAGCTAGTCAATTTTAGGGTTCCAAATATGCCAAAAGTTTCTGTCATTATTCCCGCCTACAATGCTATGGCTTACCTGCCAGAAACTCTAGATAGTGTTTTGAGGCAGACTTTCACAGACTTGGAAGTGCTAATTATTAATGATGGGAGTTCGGATCATATTCTGGAATGGGCTGCCAATATAGTAGACCCACGAGTCAAACTGATTTCACAAGAAAACCAACGTTTAGCTGCAGCACGCAACACAGGTATTACCCACGCGAAAGGAGAGTACATAGCATTTCTGGATGCTGATGATCTTTGGGAACCAACGAAACTGGAAAAACAAGTCCGTTGTCTGGATGATAATCCCACAGTTGGCTTAGTACACACTTGGACGCTTTTAATTGATCGTGAAGGTAACAAGACAGGTAAAGTAGTGACTACTCAAGTCGAGGGTGATGCATGGCAGCAGATTGTTCAGAAAAATACAATAGTTGTTTCTTCTGTTATAGTTCGCGCCAGTTGTTTGCAAACTGTTGGGGGGTTTGATCGGGATTTACACTATTGTGAAGACTATGATATGTGGATTCGTTTTGCATCTCATTACCCGTTTGCAGTACTTAGAGAACCCTTAACAAATTATCGTCTGCATCCAGGCACTTTGTCCACTCATTGCGAAGAAGTTCTCAAACATTTTCGTATTCTTATCGAAAAAGCATTTCAGTCTGCTCCAACAGAATTACTGTATTTAAGAAATCGAGGCTATGGAAACCAAAATCTCTACTTAGCCTGGAGATCTGTAAACAACAGAGATTTTAAGGCGGCGATTCATTATCGTCAGCAAGCGATCGCTCATTATCCACAATTAGGTTGTTCCTGGGACTGTATTCGCTTGAGCTTTGCTTTAGCCCTGGTGCAGTGGCTCAAACCTGATGGCTACAGCAAAGTGCGATCGCTCATCTACACCCTGCGTCGTCGAGTTTTGACATTTCGTCACTTGTCATAAATGAAAAATTTAAATTTATGCACATTATTGTTTTAGCTTGGGAGCCGACTTCTTTGCGCGGTGGGCAGGAGACAGTTCTGTTTGATGTTTGCCGTGGTCTAGCTCAACGGGGATACACGATTAGTCTTCTCTATACCAAAGAAGGTGATTTATTGCAGCGTTATCAAGAGTTTTGTAAACACACAATAAAGGTTCATAGATTTATCATTTCTCTCCCTGGACATATCTTTAATTTTTTAGCTGATATTCGTAATATTAGTGGTAAAATTTCAACATTTGAAAACAGTATTGTCCTTTGTAATCAAGTGACAGATACTCCTTTTGGTTATGCTTTAGCTTTATCCCAGAATATACCCTTGGTTTGTTATCTTCATTACCCTCCCATACGCCCAAGCTGGATAGCTGAAAGTAAGGGAATAAAACGGTTGAAATATTTTCTCTTGGAACCAATTCATAAATTACAGTGGACTACTGCCCTCAAGAAAGTCAAGCGTTTTATTGCAGTTTCCATTCAAATGAAGTTGGATTGGGTTAACACTGGATACAAAGAGGGTTTAGAAGAGATAATTGATGTTGTATACAATGGCATTGACCTGGAAGTATACAAACCTGCAAATGATTTGTCAAGAATTAGAAAGGAATGGAAGATTCCTACCAATATCAGCGTGATATCCTATGTAGGCAGGATAGATAAACAAAAGGGATTAGAAACACTGATTAAAGCCTTTGCTTTATTGCTAAAAACTGGTGTTCATACTAAGCTGTTGATTGCTGGTAAGCCAGTAGCCCAAGGCGAGGAATACAAAAAATATTTAGAACAGCTAGCAACTGACTTGGGCATAGAAAATCATGTAGACTTTCTTGGTCATATAACTAATACTACTAGTCTTTATCAAGTCAGCGATGTAACAGTCGTACCCAGTCTATGGTCTGAGCCTTTCGGGCGGGTCATTGTTGAATCGATGGCTTGTGGGACTCCTGTAGTAGCTAGCCGAATTGGAGGAATTCCTGAAAGTTTGACAGGAGAGTTTCAAAATGGGCTGTTTGAGCCGGGTAATGAGCGAGATTTGTCAGATACTCTTAATCGAATTGTGTATTGGAGAGCCAAAGAGCCTAAGTTGGGTGAGAGATGCCGCGAACACGTAGTATCTAAATTCAGTTTAGACAAAATGGTTGATGGTGTTGAAAAGGTACTAGAACACCGATTCATCAAATTATTCGCGTAATCGTTTTTTGAACAGCTTAATCACAAAATATTCCTCTGAGAATTTGATTATTTATGATAAAAAATGATTTTATTAAATAAGTGACAACAACATAGTTTATTCCGAAATTTCTTATTCACTTACTTTTCACAAATACCAGTGTGTCTAATTGATATAAAATATAGCTAAGTAGATGAACACCAAAGAACTCACCATTAAGGCAGGTCGGACAGAGAGCCAATACTGGAAAGACCTATGGAGATACAGAGAGTTATTCTACTTTCTGGCATGGCGCGATATTTTGGTACGTTACAAGCAAACTGTGATTGGGATGGCATGGGCATTGATTCGTCCCTTTCTGACGATGATAGTGTTCACCGTTGTGTTTAGAGATGTGGCGGGGCTACCCTCAGAGGGTGATGCGCCTTACCCCATTATGGTTTTTGCTGGTCTACTACCCTGGCAGTTTTTCTCTGGTGCGCTGACCGAATGCAGCAACAGTTTAGTTAACAACGCTAACCTGCTTTCTAAGGTCTACTTTCCCCGGTTGATTGTGCCAACGAGTGCAGTAATTGTCAGCTTTGTGGACTTCATGATTTCTGGCATGATAATGCTTGGGTTGATGGCTTACTACAACTTTGTACCCGATTGGCGCATCCTCACACTGCCACTGTTTATTGTGGTTGGCTTTGCAGCGGCAATAGGGGCGGGATTGTGGCTAGCGGCTTTGACTGTGGAGTATAGAGACTTCCGCTACATCGTGACATTTATAGTGCAGTTTGGTCTGTACATTTCTCCTGTAGGTTTTAGCAGCAGTAAAATACCGCAACAGTGGCGCTTGCTGTATTCACTCAACCCAATGGTAGGGGTCATTGACGGTTTCCGCTGGGCAATTTTGGGCGGAGAGTCGGGGATATATTTACCTGGATTTGCACTGTCTCTAGTTGTAGTGGTTCTACTACTCGCGAGCGGTATTTGGTACTTCCGCAAGATGGAACGTACTTTTGCTGACGTCATTTAGGCGTGTGGTGGAGGTAGAGAGTAAGACAGAAGGTTCAGTTAAACATGATTAGTGTCATCACATGAATTAATAACTCAGAATCGTTCATTGAAGCCTGCATCAAGGTTGTCATTAACCAACATTGTCCTAACAATATACTTCCACTACTTGGCTTTAAGTTAATGACATTGTTAACAGATTATGAACATTAGATTTCATGAAATAGTAGGTAGTTCATGGGTGATGTGAAGAACTGAAATGATTAAAAGGACAAATGGAAACATAATGAAAAGGTGGAAAGTATATGAAAGTAGTAAGCAGAGTAAAATTTCCTAAGACAGCAGAAACTTCTGAAGTGTACATGAAGTTGGATGCTGGCACATTTATAGATTTTCCGGCAAGCAACAGCCAAATTATTTTGTCTGAAGGTAGTACCCTATCTTTAAACACTTACTTCAACTCAATCTACGAAAAATTCTATACAAAATATACAACTCTTAGCTCACTGTACTATTTGCTTAAGCTTGAGGGTGATTTTGAAGTTTCTGCTTATCGCGAAAGATATGAGGCAAGTACAAAAGAACTTATTTTAACTAAGAAACTTCAGCAATGCCAACTCTCAGATGATGTAAAAATTTTCTTACCAGAACTTAAGCAAAGCCAAGAAGCTGGTCGCATTTATCTGGAAATAACTTGCCTGAGTGAACAAGGTTTGTTTACTGAAGGGTTAGTTGTCACTGAACAAGAAAAGCATCGAGATGTGTCATTAGGCATCATCACTTGTACATACAAAAAAGAAGCTTATGTAAAAAATACAGTCAATGCTATTTTACAAGACAGTTTTTTGCATGATAAAAACTTTAAAATTTTTGTAGTTGACAATGGCAAAACTCTAAATAAGAGTGATTTTGAAGACTATAGGGTTAAACTCATCTCTAATCGAAATGTAGGTGGAAGCGGGGGTTTTACTAAAGGACTGATTGAGGCGTTGCAGGAAGGCGTTTATACGCACTTCTTGTTTATGGATGACGATATAGAGTTAGACAGTGAAGCTATTTACAGGCTTTTTTCTTTATATGAGTATGCGAAGCAGGATTTTGCGGTAGCTGGCAGTATGCTTGATTTACACAAAAAACACATTTTGGATGAAGCAGGAGCATTATACAACAAAGACTTTGATGATGAAGGAAACCTTCAAGACCATCCATTCAAATTTGCTCGTTTAAAGCATAATCTTGATCTACGAAATTCCAACTCACTGAACTTACTTTTATTAGAAGACAATATAGATTATGGAGCATTTTGGTTTTTCTGTTGTTCTCAAGAAGTTGTTAAAACTATTGGATTACCACTTCCCTTTTTTATTAAGATAGATGATACAGAGTTTGGTTTAAGAATCAAGGAAAATTTTGAGAGTGGGATAGTTGCTTTTCCATCTTTAGCTGTGTGGCATGAACCATTTTATGCTAAAAGCCCTGTTTGGGCTCTTTACTATGAATATCGTAACCGACTTATAACTAATGCCATTCATCGTTCTTTTAAATATTTAGAGATAATCAAAAGATTGACACAAACTCTGATTTATTACTTATTAATTTTTGATTATAATTCAGCCAAAATGATGGTCAAAGCTTTTGAAGATTATATGCAAGGTCCAAGTTTCATGAGAACTCACGACCCTGAGCTTCTGCATTCTTGGATTTGTGAATACAGTAAAAGTCACAAAAGCCAGAATATGTTGACTAAATCCATCTCAAATAGTGATAGTGAGCAAATTACTAAAGCTGGAACCTTACAAAAACTGGTGAGTTTATTAACGCTTAATGGTCATTTTCTCCCGAAATTTCTAATAAGTGATGAGACAGCAGTCATTCGAGATGGAGCCAAAAAACGAGACTCTGTTTGTAAGGGTTTTGCTAAAAAAAGACTTATTCTCATCAAAGAACATCATCTTGTCTCCTATCAAAATGAACTGGATCATCAATCTGGTATTAATATTTTACTCGACTGGATTAAATCTATTATTAAAAGTAGTTTTAAATGGTCATATGTCACTGCAGAGTGGAAAAAAGCTGCCAAGGATTTGACCTCTGTTCAATTTTGGCAGAATTACCTTGAACCTCAAAATAAAACGGAGTCTCAACATCCAAATTACGTCAAGCCAAGGGAAGCTGCATGAAAGTAGATTGGCTGATTGTAAGAGCTGAATATTCAGTTTATGTGCTGGCTCAACGGATTTCAAAAGAACTGGTACAACGAGTGCTAAGGGGTATTTGGTACTTCAGTAAAAAGGAACATACTTTTTCTGACGTGATTTAGGCGTGTAGTGGAGGTAGGAGTTAGGTAGATGTCAGACACTGTAATTCAAGTTGAAAACTTAAGTAAGAAGTACGTTCTAGCACATCAGGAACAAGGTGCTAGTTACAAGACATTTCGTGAGGCGATGACAAATGCGGCAAAGTTCCTGGCTAGTTCGCTAAACCCCAATGGCAAAAAGGAAGCAAATTTAAATCAGGAAGAGTTTTGGGCACTGAAAAATCTGTCGTTTGAGATTAAGCAGGGTGAAGTAGTTGGTATTATCGGTCGCAATGGTGCAGGGAAGTCAACGCTACTAAAAATTCTCAGTAGGATTACCGAGCCAACAAGTGGATCTATCCGTATTCAAGGGCGAGTTGCCAGTTTATTGGAAGTTGGAACGGGTTTTCATCCAGAGTTAACGGGACGGGAAAATATCTTTCTCAATGGTGCAATTTTGGGGATGAGCAAGGTGGAAATTCAACGCAAGTTTGACGAAATTGTCGCCTTTGCAGAAATTGAAAAGTTTTTAGATACACCTGTTAAGCGGTACTCTTCTGGAATGTATGTGCGTTTGGCATTTGCGGTCGCGGCTCATTTGGAACCAGAAATACTAATTGTAGATGAGGTTCTAGCAGTAGGAGATGCGGCGTTTCAGAAAAAGTGTCTGGGGAAGATGGGAGATGTAGTGACAAAAGAGGGAAGGACAATTTTATTTGTTAGTCACAATATCTTAGCTATTAAACAGTTATGTAATAAAGGATTATTTCTAGAAAAAGGAAAGCTGGTGATAAACGGCAATCTAGAGAACGTGATTAATCATTACGTTAGTTCACGTATTAGTAAGAGCGGTTATTGGAAGCGTAGCGAAAAAATTACAGCTTCTTTTGGAATATATTTTGAAGAAATTAGTATTACAGATAGTTATGGAAAGATTGTTGATGTCGTTAAAGGAAACGAATTTTTTTTTCTAAATATAACAGTTCGGGTCTGTAACTATGTAGATAAAGCAGAAATGTCAGTAAGGATAATTAACAAAGAAGATTTAATAGTTTTTACAACAACAAGTAGTGACTTTCAAAGAAAATGGATGAGCTTCAATGAGGGCATATGTAAATATAAAATAAAATTTTCATCCGATTTTTTTTATCCTGGTCGATACAGTACACATTTAGCATCCTTTGCTCCTGGTAAATTGTTTGATGAATTAGATGCTCCCGTTTCTTTCGAGATAGATGAATTAGGAAATATCGTTACCGATATTGCTGACAAGAGACTTGGTTTTGTATCCCCAGTTTTTAAGTGGGAGGAAGTAAAATATGAAATGTAACATCTGTGAAGCTGATACCAAATATATATTCACTGAAAAAGTTCTTTTTAAATATGATGTCAAGTACTACAGATGTACAAAATGTAAATTTATTCAGACAGAAACTCCATACTGGCTAGAAGAGGCTTACAAAGATCCGATTGCAGTTTCTGACGTTGGTATGGTTCAGAGAGGTATATTGTGGAAGCCAGCTCTTGAAAGAATTATCCGAAAATTTTTTAATGTAAATTCAAAATTTGTTGACTATGGTGGAGGGACAGGATTACTTGTTCGATTGATGAGGGATGCTGGCTTTGATTTCTACAGATATGATCCTTACAGTAGCAACATATTTGCAAGAGGCTTTGACGTAGCAGATTTACAAGATAGGAATGCCAAATTTGACTTATTGACTGCCTTTGAAGTCTTTGAACATATAGAGAAGCCATTAGTTGCATTGGAAGAAATGTTTAAACTATCAGATTCTATTCTGTTCTCTACGTTGCTACAACCATCTGATGAAAGCAAAATAAATGCTCAAGACTGGAAGTATTTTGCACCACAAACTGGTCAGCATATAGCATTCTATACGAAAGATGCATTGAATGAAATAGCATCGAAATTTGGTTGTTATTTATACTCTGATGACGAAGATGTACACTTGCTTACCTCAAAAAAACTAAATTTATCACCGAATCAAATGAGGAATTTAATTCTTCCGGGAAAAAAACAGAGAATTTCTGAATTTCTTCGTAGCATCCAAAAACCACTTGTAAAGATACCTGAGGCAACACTAAAGGATGCTCAATTTATTCTAGAAAAATTTTCATCAGTTGGTTCAAAAGCCTAAGTATCTGGCAAGATGTGATTACTCCCTTTCCACCCAAAAATTACCCACTATAGCAGCAGTTCTTGAGCAGAGAGAGAGAAAATAGGAAATTTTACACTGGGAAGGGAGTAGTTAATTTCAATCTCAAGTCATCTCTTACTTTAAAGGATTGATTCGTGAAAATAGCAGTTTGGCATAATCTGCCTAGTGGAGGCGGTAAAAGAGCACTTTATAATCATGTCAAAGGTTTGTTGGAGCGTGGTCATACCTTGGAATCTTGGTGTCCTCCAACAGCAGATCAGACTTATTTGCCACTGAGTGACTTAATAAAAGAGAATATAGTGCCACTTGCTCAACCTACAGAAAGAGCTGATTTTGTTGGAAGTCTCTTTAATCCCTATCAAAAAATTGTTGATAGCATTAATGCAATGCATCACCATTCTCAGCAATGTGCCAATGAAATTAATCATGCTGGTTTTGATATACTTCTTGCGAATTCCTGTAAGTTTTTCCATGCACCTGTAATTGGTCAGTATATCAAAATACCAAAAGCAGTTTATCTAGGAGAACCCTATCGACTCTTCTATGAAGCAATGCCTCGATTGCCTTGGTTGGCTTTACCGCCTCCCAATAGAGCTTGGTGGTCTTCACCTAGATACTTACGCTGGTTCCTAAAGAACCTTATTGAAGTACACGGATTAAGAGTTCAAGCTCGTGAAGAGTTACGAAATATCAAAGCCTTCGATTTAATTCTTGTCAATTCTCTTTTTAGTCGCGAGAGTGTTCAAAGGGCTTATGGCTTAGACTCCAAAGTTTGTTATTTAGGAATTGATAGCGATATCTTCAAACCGTTGAACCTCGCTCGTAATAACATTGTTGTCGGTCTTGGGTCAATTAATGGGGTAAAAGGTCTTGAACGGGCAGTTAACGCTATTGCAACAATAGATAAGGACAAAAGACCTTCTCTAATATGGATTGGAAATGTTTCAGACACAATTTATCAGAATCAAATTGAAAAGCTTGCTTTCTCACTAGGGGTTAACTTTGTCCCTAAAGTCAGAATTTCTGATCAAGAGCTTATCAGCCTACTAAACCAAGCTTCAGTGATGATATACACGTCAGTTTTAGAGCCATTTGGTCTTGCTCCGCTCGAAGCTAACGCCTGTGAAACCCCTGTTGTTGCAATTGCAGAGGGTGGAGTTAGAGAAAGCATCAAAGATGGAATCAATGGTTTTTTAATCAATGGAAATCAACCAGTAGAGATGGGTAGGGCAATTTCACGCCTTCTAACAGATAAAGAGTTAGCCTATCGTATGGGTAAGCAAGCCAGAAGTCATGTTTTAGAGAAGTGGAGTTTGGATAGTGCGATTGCTCGACTGGAAGAATCTCTCCTTAATTTGACAAAAGAAGCAAAGATTATAGACCCCATTTTAGCTTCTATCTAAAGCTAAAAACTTTTGTAACTCTCTCAGGAATTACCATGTAATATCTAAAAAATTACCTTTTCCTTAATATCAACATATTATCTAAAATGACGAGTGGTGTGGGAAGAATTTACGGAACGGACTAATGTCACAAAAGCTAAGCCCTCATTAGTTATTTTAAAAACTAGAAAAATGCAAACTTTTTTGGTAACAGGTGGAGTAGGTTTTATCGGTTCTAACTTCGTTTTGAAGGCAAGAATTGAACAGTGGGCTAACATAATCAATTTAGATAAGCTGACATACGCCAGCAATCCTCAAACTTTAGCTCAATTACAGGATGATTCTGGATATCATTTTGTCCGTGGAGACATTGGTGATATTGAACTATTACGTATAGAGCAGTACCAACCAGACGCAATTATTAACTTTGCTGCCCAGAGCCATGTTGAGCGCTCAATCAAGAGCCCGCAGGATTTTATTCAAACACTTGACCTCTAATCTATTTTGCTAAATCAAATTCAAACTTTATCCTAACTTATGCAACCCCTTGTAAGCATTTGTATACCTACATACAACGGTGCACAGTATCTTAGGGAATGTCTCGACAGTGTTATCGCACAGACATTCACTGATTTCGAGGTACTATTGGTTGATGATCAATCATCTGACGAAACACTGAATATTGCACAGGAGTATGCTGCGAAAGATTATCGTATCTGTGTGAAACAAAATGAACAAAATCTAGGATTAGTAGGTAACTGGAACCGATGCATTGAGCTAGCTCAAGGTGAGTGGATTAAATTTGTATTTCAAGATGATTTAATTGCTCCTGAGTGCTTAGAAAAAATGCTTGCAGCAAGCAAGCCTGATAGTTCTATAATCTCTTGCCGTCGAAATTTTATTATTGAAGAAGTGATGCCCGAAGAGGTTCACCAGTATTACAAAAATCTCGTAACACTAGAAACGTTATTTCCTGAATCAACAGAAATTTCTGCTACTGATTATTGTAAAGCTGTACTCAACCAAATAAAGTATAACTTCGTTGGTGAGCCTACTGTTATAATGCTACGTCGTGACGTGTTCCATAGATTTGGTAATTTTAATCCGCATCTCGTTCAGCTTTGTGACTTAGAGTTTTGGGCAAGAGTTGCTGTTTCTACAGGGATTATTTATGTTCCAGAGACATTGGCAACATTTCGCGTGCATAGTAATGCTACCACCGTTAAAAACCATTCTGGTCGTCTATATCGAACAACCGTATTAGATCCACTGGTACTTTTACACGATTTTGCTTTGCATCCTACCTATGCGCCCCTACGAATTATTGCTGCTAGTCAGTCGAAACCTCTTGACTTCCTCGCTATGCTAAAAAATCAATCTTACTGGGCATGGAAAGATAGCAAAAAAGATTTCTATTCCCTTGCAGAATGGGAAAAAATGACTAGCCTGTATCCTGCAATTTTAGAATTAGCGAAACTTAATTCTATACAATATCTGATATATAACCTAAGAGAAAAAATTGTGAATGTGTTGAAGCATAAAATCAAAAAACTACTTAATATTCCAATTATAACTTGATAAAAAGTATGTCATTTAAGTTAATGATTACCAGCTGTTTGAATGGAGAACAACATATTGATAACTGAAAAAAGATGATATTTAAAGATTTGCTCTTTAATTAGGACACAGATAGAATGCAGAGAATTTTGGTAACAGGTGGAGTTGGTTTTATCGGTTCTAACTTCATCTTGAAGGCAAGAATTGAACAATGGGCAAATATTATCAATTTAGATAAATTGACCTATGCCAGCAATCCTCAAACTTTAGCTCAATTGAAGATAGGCTCTGGATACCATTTTGTCCGTGGAGACATTGGTGATATTGAACTATTACGTAATCTTTTGGAGCAGTACCAACCAGATGCAATTATCAACTTTGCCGCTGAGAGCCATGTCGATCGCTCAATCCTAAGTCCCCAAGATTTCATTCAAACAAACGTAGTCGGAACATTCCAACTTTTAGAAGCGAGCAGAGCTTACTGGGAAAAATTATCCCCCCAAAAGCAACAGCAGTTCCGTTTCTTACACGTATCTACAGATGAAGTCTACGGCACGTTAGGTCCAAAAGATCCAGCTTTTCGGGAAGATACGCCTTATGCTCCCAACAGTCCTTATGCCGCGTCAAAAGCAGGGTCTGACCATCTTGTACGAGCTTACTTTCACACATATGGTCTCCCCACCTTAATCACCAACTGCTCTAACAACTACGGTCCACGCCAGTTTCCCGAAAAACTGATTCCCCTGATGATTCTCAATGCCTTGAATGGTAAATCTCTACCAATCTACGGTGATGGACAGAATATTCGAGACTGGCTATATGTTGTGGATCATTGCGAAGCACTTTACCTAGTTTTAAAGCATAGCCACATTGGAGAAACTTACAATATTGGAGGTAATAACGAGCAAACAAACCTAGCGGTCGTTGAGAAAATTTGTGCAATCCTCGATGAGTTAGCTCCCAAACCCGACTTCCGCCACTCTTCTCTGATGACTTTTGTCAAAGACCGCCCTGGACACGATCGAAGATATGCAATTGATTGTAGTAAAATCAGCAGAGATTTGGGCTGGCAGCCAAAAGAGGACTTTGAAAGTGGTTTGTTGAAAACCATTCAATGGTATCTGAGCAATCCAACTTGGGTGGAGCAAGTACAATCAGGTGCCTACGCACACTGGATTAAGCAGAACTATGGAGACAGAGAAGCGGTACTATCAAGCTAAGGAAATCCCGAACCATCAAAGGAGTTGATCATGAAGGGCATTATTCTAGCTGGCGGTTCTGGTACACGGTTGTACCCACTGACTCAAGTGGTGAGCAAACAACTAATGCCTGTCTACGATAAACCAATGGTTTACTATCCCTTGTCTACTCTTATGTTGGCAGGAATTCGTGAGATCCTTATCATCTCTACGCCGGCTCACCTGCCGCTATTTCAGCAACTTTTGCTCGATGGTAGCCAGTGGGGTCTTAAGTTTAGCTATATGGAACAACCAAGACCTGAAGGAATAGCGCAGGCATTCATCTTAGGCAAAGATTTTATTGGGAATGACTCCGTATGCCTAGTTTTAGGAGATAACCTCTTTTATGGGCATGGTCTAGTTGAAGTGCTAACTCGTGCGGCTCAATTGCGTAAGGGCGCACTTATTTTTGGTTATCGAGTTGCTGAACCTCAGCACTATGGAGTCGTTGAATTTGATGCAGCAGGTCAGGTCGTGAGTTTAGAGGAAAAGCCTAAGTTTCCGAAATCTAATTATGCTGTCCCTGGTATTTATTTCTACGATTCTCAGGTTTGTCAAATTGCAGCCAGTCTCACACCCTCAGCGCGCAATGAACTAGAAATTACTGACTTGAGCCAAGAGTATCTCCGTAGAGGGCAACTGAAAGTTGAAATTTTAGGTCGAGGCTACGCCTGGTTAGATACGGGTACCCATGAATCTCTTCATCAAGCTGCTAGTTTTATTCAAACCTTGGAACAACGCCAGGGCTTGAAAATAGCTTGTATCGAAGAAATTGCTTACTGCCAAGGATATATTGATGCAGACCAACTCTGCCAGCTTGCAAAACCATTAGCGAAAAGTAGCTATGGACGTTATCTAATGGACAGGATCAACGGTGATATCTGTACGACTCAAGTTCAGCAGATGCAACCTCATGCATCAGCGAATAGCTTCAAGCAGGAATTTGCAGAAACTGAGAGGGTAGTGCTGTGAAAATTATACAAACAGAAATTCCCGATGTGTTAGTGATAGAACCGCGAGTTTTTGAAGATGACCGTGGCTTTTTTCTTGAAAGTTACAATGAGCGAGTTTGGCAACAGAAGGCTAATTTTGTTGAACACTTTGTGCAAGACAATCACTCTCGTTCAGCTAAGAACGTACTTCGTGGTTTGCACTATCAAATCAAGCAACCTCAAGGCAAATTGCTGAGAGTGGTCGCTGGAGAAATTTTTGATGTTGCTGTGGACTTGAGAGCTAGTTCTAAGTACTTTGGTCAATGGATTAGCATTCAATTGAACGCTCAAAACAAGCAGCAACTATGGATACCACCAGGATTTGCTCACGGTTTCTTAGTGCTTTCAGAATATGCAGAGGTGCTTTACAAAACGACAGACTACTACGCGGCAGAGTATGAACGTAGTCTCTTATGGAGTGACCCTGATTTGGCGATCGCTTGGCCTATTGAAGAAGAACCTATTCTCTCGAATAAAGACAAAGCAGGTAAGCAATTGAGACAAGCGGAGGTGTTTGCATAATGAGAATACTCCTAACAGGTAGCACAGGTCAAGTAGGTTGGGAACTGCAACGAACCTTAATGACTATTGGTGAAGTCATTCCTGTGGGACGTGAACTTTCCTCTTCAGGTCTCTTTATAGATCTATCTCAGCCTGATACTATTCGTCATGTCATTCGTGAAGTTCAGCCTGACTTAATTGTTAATCCGGCTGCATATACTGCTGTGGATAAGGCAGAGTCAGAACCTGAATTGGCAATGGCTGTCAATGGAACTGCACCAGGTGTCATTGCAGAGGAAGCTAAGCACTTAGGTGCAGGAATCGTTCATTATTCAACAGATTATGTGTTTAATGGCAATCATACAACGCCATACACAGAGCAAGATGAACCAGAACCACAAAATATTTATGGAAAAACAAAACTAGCAGGAGAAAAGGCACTTCAAGCAGTTGGTGTACCTTATTTGATTTTAAGAACAAGTTGGGTCTATAGCTTAAGAGGTAAAAACTTTCTACTAACGATGCTGAAATTAGCGCGGGAGCGTGAAGAGATTAGAGTTGTGGCTGACCAAGTAGGTGCTCCTACCTGGAGCCGCATGATTGCTGAATCTACAGCACAAATTCTATCTCACGGAACACAGGATCTGATTGGTTTTTTGAGGAGTAACAGTGGCATATACAATCTAACAGCTACTGGTCAAACGAGTTGGTATGGCTTTGCAAAAGCTATTTTTGAACTTGACTCCAAACGCAATGAACATAAGCTAAAAAAATTGGTCGCTATTCCCTCAGAGCAGTATCCAACACCTGCGAAAAGACCAGCTTATTCATCATTAGATACTCAGAAAATTTTTAGTACATTTAAGTTAGCTTTACCTAGTTGGCAAAGAAATTTAGAGTTAGTGCTAAGCTAACAAACAACCAAATAAAATCGGTATTTACCTAAGTAGAACACTTCCATTGCTTATGGTTATTAGATTCATATCTAACTGTTGTAGTACCTGAAGCTGTAATAAATAGATAGATGAGGCATTGTCTTACAGAAAAAATCCTCTAAGGAATAATATGGTTTTTGCTCCAACTCTGACACTCTCAACCACGACCTCAATCGCTGCTGAAAATAACCGTCTTTGCTTGATCTCTGGTTCAGCCAATCTTCCATTATCTCAAGAAATTGCTCAATATCTTGGCATTGAACCGACTCCTACAGTCCGGAAGCGATTTGCTGATGGAGAAATTTATATTCAAATTCTGGAATCAATCCGAGGTTGCGACGTTTATCTGATTCAACCCACATCTGGTCCAGTCAACGATCACCTTATGGAATTGATGATCATGATTGATGCGTGTCGTCGCGCTTCAGCAAGGCAAATCACAGCAGTGTTGCCCTACTCTGGCTATGCCAGAGCAGATCGCAAGACAGCGGGACGGGAATCGATTACGGCTAAACTAGTCGCAAACTTGATTACCAAAGCGGGTGCTGATCGCGTTCTAGCAATGGATCTGCACTCATCTCAAGTTCAAGGCTTTTTCGACGTTCCACTGGATCATGTCTACGGCTCTCCGATCCTGCTAGATTATCTGCAAAGTAAGCAACTTTCTGATATTGTTGTCGTTTCCCCTGATGTGGGTGGGGTAGCGCGGGCACGAGCATTCGCTAAGCAACTCAACGATGCACCGCTTGCTATTGTCGATAAGCGTCGTCAAGCACACAATGTTGCTGAAGTCATGAATGTTATTGGTGACGTGCAAGGTAAAACGGCTGTTCTTGTCGATGACATGATCGACACCGCAGGCACCATTACCGAAGCGGCAAAAGTGCTTCGCAAAGAAGGTGCACGTCAAGTTTATGCTTGTGCAACCCATGCAGTCTTTTCACCACCTGCAATTGAACGTCTATCAGGTGGTTATCTTGAAGAAGTCATCGTGACAAATACCATTCCCATTGTGGACGAAAACCGCTTTCCGCAATTGACAGTATTATCTGTCGCGAATCTCATTGGTGAAACAATCTTCCGCATTCACAAAGAGAGCTCTCTAAGTAGTATGTTTCATAATTAAATCAAAAATTTATGTATATCTACTCTGTTATCTGACTAAAACAGTCAATCAACAAATAAATTAAGCCTTGTACTTTTCCTTGAATACCTAAGAACATCAGTGGAATTGTGATGAAAAAGATAGTTTATTCATTTGACGTATTTGATACATCTATTGTTCGGATTTGGGCTAAACCAACCGACCTTTTCTGGGAATTAGGCTATCAACTGCAAAAAGACAATCTTATTGAGATTTCGCCAGAATCTTGGTCTTCTATAAGAATGGAGGCGGAAAGAATTGCCAGAGAGATTGAACCATATTATGAAGTCACACTCGAAGAAATATATGCACAACTTGCTCGTTCCTTAAACTGGTCAAATGATGAAGCGCAAAAGGCAAAACAGAAGGAACTAGAAATTGAGTTATTGAGTTTACGTCCAGTACCAGCAACCCAAAAGAAAATTCAATCGCTCTATCAAGACAATCAGCGAATAATCTATATTTCAGATATGTACTTACCTGAAGAGGTTATTCGGAATTTCTTGAAAGAAAACAAAGTCTGGACACCTGGCAGTACTTTGTACGTTTCATCAGAGGTAAGGATCAATAAAGGAACTGGCAAGTTATTTCAACACTGTTTAGCACAAGAATCAATTCAACCATCTCAGTTGTATCATGTCGGTGATAATCTACACGCAGATGTAGAAGTTCCTAAAAAACTTGGTATTCCATGTGAATCTTTTACTCAAGCTCACCTGAATCGCTACGAGGGACAAATAGCCGATACAACTCAGCTTCCCTTAAAGTTTAGATCCTTGCTTGCTGGAGCTAGCAGACTGACACGTTTGCAATTTCAAGAAACGAGCCACCATAAACAAGTTATTTGGAACACGACAGCAAGTGTAATTGCTCCAATGTTATTTGGTTTCGTTTACTGGTGCTTAGTAGAAGCGCAAAAAAGAGGGATTCAAAGACTCTACTTTGTCGCCAGAGATGGGCAGATCTTGCAAAAAATTGCTCAAGTGATGTCCCAGAATTGGGGATTTACAATTGATTGCCGCTACTTCTACGGTTCTCGTCAAGCATGGCACCTACCCGCTATTCAAGAAATTGGCGAAGTTGAACTTGATTGGATATTGTCTCTAATTAAGGTTGATACTCAGTTTGTATCCATTCGTTCCATTTGTACCCGGGTTAAGATATCACCAGATCAAATTAAAGATGTCCTAAGCCGCTATGGTTTTCCAGCAGAGAAATGGGATGTTAATCTTAAGCAGCACGAACGTGACTTACTGAGGCAAATTGTTAGCGAAAAGGAAGTGAGTGAACTTATCATCTCAACTGCTGCTGGCTATCGTGAGAAAGTGATTGGCTACTTCCGTCAGGAAGGGTTAGGTGATGGAGTTCCCTTTGGCTTTGTTGACATTGGTTGGAGTGGACGCACACAACGCTCTTTTAGTAAATTGCTGAACATTGCTGGTTTTTATCCAGAATCTGGCGTTAGTGGTTTTTACTTTGCCCTTGAGACTCGGGTTAAATCATTTCAAAATGATCGTTTACTGGCTTATTTCTATGATGTAGACACAATGTCTGGCGATCGCGATCGTTATCTTATGTGTGGGTACAGATGCCTTTATGAGCTTTTCCTTGCAGCAGATCATGGTAGTACTTTATGCTACGAGCGATCTGGCGAGCAGTATATTCCCGTACTTCGTTCCTCAAAAAACGAAGAAGCGATTAAGTGGGGATTATATGTTCTCCAAAGCGCTGCCGTTGAATTTGCAAAGCAAATTACGACCAATTTAAGTGAGCAAGAATGTACAACTGAACTTTTCCTAAAAGCATCTGAAATTTTGGCAAAAGAATTTGTCCTAAATCCTTCCCCTCAAGAAGCCCAAGTGTTTGGCTCCTTTGTCATGTCTGGAGATATCACTGAAAATGCCTTCTATGAACTAGCACCTATCTACAATTTAGCTGACTGGTGGAGACTACTGCTTTCTGGTAAACATCCACATGTAGATGTCTGGTTTCATGCTTCAGTCGCCAGAAGTCACCCTATTGTCAGAAAATTCTTTAAATTGAAAAACAACACTAAAAATAGCACGATTCTTAAAATCAGGAAAACTTTGGGCAAATTTAGACGTGCTCTTATATCGAAAGTCGTGAAAACCGCTTAGTGTCGTCTTGTCTATTGTCTTCATTCAGCGAGTTAAAACCTGAAGAAAGAAAACAATATTCACTCCAGTGTGAAAGTTCCAAACCTCTATTTAGCCTTAAAAAGGGAGAAATCACATGAAATTTGACTGGCTAATCATAGGCGCTGGATACTCTGCGTGTGTCATAGCTGAACGAGTTGCAACTCAACTAGGACAACGAGTACTCATTGTAGAAAAACGGGATCACATCGGTGGTAATGCCTACGATTACTACAATGAGCATGGCATCCTAGTACATAAATACGGACCCCACATTTTTCACACCAAATCCAAAAAAGTTTGGGATTATCTGTCTCAATTTACTGAGTGGAGACATTACTTTCACCATGTCCTTGGAGTCATAGATGGTAAGAAAGTTCCCATACCTTTTAATCTCAATTCTCTCTATGCTCTTTTTCCGCCAAAATATGCAGAGAAGCTGGAGAGTTTACTTTTAGAGAACTTTGGTTTTGGGGTTAAAGTACCCATTTTGAAACTGCGCGAGAGTGCAAGTGGTGACCTCACTTTTCTCGCTGATTATATTTATGAAAAGGTTTTCCTCAACTACACAATTAAGCAGTGGGAACTGAAACCAGAGGAATTGGATCGGGGAGTCACAGGACGTGTACCAGTTTACATTAGTCGGGACAACCGTTACTTCCAAGACCCCTACCAAGCTATGCCCAAGCTTGGCTACACTGAGATGTTCCGCAAAATGCTGGCTCACCCCAATATTAAGGTGCTACTCAATACAGATTACCGCGAGATTATCAACGACGTTAAGTTTAACCGACTACTCTGCACAGGTCCAATTGATACTTTCTTCGATTATATGTATGGCGAACTGCCTTATCGTAGCATCAACTTTCAGTTCGAGACTTTAGACCAAGAGCAGTATCAAGAAGTCGGTACAGTCAATTACCCCAACGAGTACGATATCACCCGCATCACCGAGCAGAAGTATTTGTCGGGGCAAACTTTACCAAAAACGACTTTGGTGATGGAATATCCTCAAGCTTATATACCAGGGAAAAACGACCCCTACTATCCAATTCCTCGTGAAGAGAACCGTGAACGCCTAGAGCTTTACCTCAAAGAAGTCGAGAAACTCAACGGTTCAGTACTGTTTGCAGGACGACTTGGAGATTACAAGTACTATGACATGGATCAAGCAGTAGTTCGGGCGCTTGGTGTATTTGAGAAAGACATAGCAGGTAAGTAAATTGACCGCTGGCTTGATAACACTACATCTGAACGGATTGCAACGCAATAACACAAAACAACCAGAAAAGGGAGGAGACAGATGAAAGTATTAAGCCGAGTACAATTGCCGAAAACAGCAGAAACTTTTGAGTTATATATCAAATTAGATCAATCATTTTCTCTAGAGTCTCTAACTAAGAATAGACAGATTAGTTTGCACCAAGGTAGTACTCTATCTTTCAACACTTACTTCAACTCAATTTATGAACAATTCTATACAAAATACACAACTGTTAGCTCACTGTACTACTTACTAAAGCTTGAAGGCGATTTTGAAGTTTCTGCATACCGAGAGACCTATGAGGAGAGTGCTAAACAACTTATTTATAAGGAAAAAATGTATCAATGTCAAACATCAGATTACATAAAAGTCTTATTGCCAGTTCTTAATCAAAACCAACAAGCTGGTCGTATTTATCTGGAAATAACTTGCCTGAGTGAACAAGGTTTGTTTACAGAAGGGTTAGTTGTCACTGCACAAGAAAAACTTAGGGATGTTTCATTAGGTATTATCATTTGTACATACAAAAAAGAAGCTTATGTCAAACAAACAGTTAATACTATTTTAAAGGACAATTTTTTACAAGATAAGAAGTTTAAAATCTTTGTAGTTGACAATGGCAAAACTCTAAATAAAAGTGATTTTGAAGACTCTAGGGTTCAGCTCATCTCTAATCGAAATGTAGGTGGAAGTGGGGGTTTTACTAAAGGACTGATTGAGGCATTGCAGGAAGGCGTTCATACCCATTTCTTGTTTATGGATGATGATGTAGAGTTAGACAGTGAAACTATCTTCAGGCTTTTTCCTTTATATGAATATGCGAAGCAGGATTTTGCGGTAGCTGGCAGTATGCTGGATTTATACAAAAAACACATTTTGTATGAAGCCGGTTCATTATACAACAAATACTTTGATGATGAAGGAAACCTTCAACATCGTCCATTCACACTCACTGGTCTAAAGCAAAATCTTGATCTACGAAACCCTACCTCATTGAACTTACTGTTGTTAGAAGAAAGTATAGATTATGGAGGATTTTGGTTTTTCTCTTATTCTAAAGAAGTTGTGCAAAGTATTGGATTACCGCTACCTTTGTTTATTAAAACAGACGACCTAGAGTTTGGTTTAAGAATCAACGAAACTCTTGAGAATGGGATAGTGGCTTTTCCATCTTTAGCTGTGTGGCATGAACCATTTTATGCTAAAAAGCCTGTTTGGGATCTTTACTACGAATATCGCAATCGGCTCATAGTTCATGCAATTCACAGTTCCCTGGGATATTTGGATACAATTAAACTCTTTACACGTACTTTAATTTATCACTTATTAATATTTGATTATAATTCTGCACAAATGATTGTCAAAGGTTTTGAAGATTATATGCAAGGTCCCAGTTTCATTAGAAGTCATGACCCTGAGATTTTGCATTCTTGGATTTTTGAATTTAGTAAAAGTCATAAAAGCCAGACTATACTTACTCATTCTAGCTTGAATACTGAAGGTTCTCAAATTACTAAAGCAAAAAAATTACAAAACCTGGTGAGTTTGTTGACACTTAATGGTCATTTCCTCCCGAAATTTTTCATTAGGGATGAGACAGCGGTCATTCGATTTAGCTCAAAAGAAAGAGACCCCTTGTCTAACCCATTTTGTAAAGGATTTGCTAAGAAAAGAATTATTTTTACTATGGAAAACAATCCTCAAATCTATCAAAATGAGCTAGATAATCAAGCTGGTATTAATATTTTATTTGCCTGGGTTAAATCTGCAATCAGAAGTCGTTTGAGATGGTCAGACGTCCGTGCAGAGTGGAAAAAAGCTGCCAACGATTTGACTTCTATTCAATTTTGGCAGGATTACCTTCAACCTGATAGTGACACCAAGTCTCAACAGCCAAATTATGTCAAGCCAGGAGAAGCTGCATGAAAGTAGATTGGCTGATTGTAGGCGCTGGATATTCCGACTGTGTACTAGAACGCTTATCAAGTAATCATTGAGGGAGAGTGGTTGGTTGCTGTGAGTGGGTTGACGAGAGTAGCAGGATGTGAGCAACTATTGATGATAATTTGCAATAAGTTGAGGCAGAAGAGGACTCTTGTTTATGCGCCCTGTATTGCTTGCCCACTTACTTACAGCCAGGATAATCACCTTCGACACTGACCATTACCAGCGTTGCAGACTTGCGCCGTACAAATTGTTCTTCTGGTGCATGGCGATCGCCTATCAAGGTGACAATCACAAATAAGCAGACTTGCGTCGTGCAAAAGCATTAATCACGGTTGTGTCCCTCATTTGTTTATTAATAAAGATTATCAATAGCTATCCACTTCTAGTACTCTCGTCAACCCACTCACAGTAGCCAACCACCCTCCTGATCGTGATTAGTTGATAGGCGCTTTAGAACGCCTATCAACTAATCAGAGTGGTTGATGACCAGTATTGAGTAAGTTTTCTGCGGCTAAACGCTGCTCCTTCTAACTTCTGCCTTCCGGCAAAGTCAGTTAGTTTCCAATAGGTGGAGCAAGAGGCGCACGCGGTGTTCCACCACCACCGATGCTTTGTGGTCCATTGTTATCAACAATGTAAAGTGCTTGGAATAGCTTCTCAATGTCTTCATGAAACGTTCCACTTGTGCCCTGAAAATCGTAGCCAAAAGCGTTATAAAACTCCTCAAGAACTCCCTTTTCCACTGCAACGGTGTAAGAGTCCATACCTGTGCTATCTACAATATAACTACCATAATTTTGCAAGGCATGAAACAGTTTTTTAGCAACAGGTGTTTGTAAGTTGAGACTTGCTTCGGTTACGTTTGGAGGAATTGCTAGTAGTGAACCCTGTACAAGCTTAGGATTTGTACCATGATAGTGTTCGGCTGCACGATTATCAGCACGATCTGCAGGCCAGCGATACCCAGGAATATCCTTAGAGTAGTAAAGATATTTCTGCTCCCAAACCAGAACTTTTAATGCATGACGAATTGGTTCGTTGCTGGTAAGCTCGCCTTTACGAATAGAACCACCAATGGAAGACAGACCAGAACCAAAATGCGCTCCACCTATCCCATCTCCGTAAATATCAACATCTGGAAAATACCGCCAACCATAGATCGGACCCCCCTGTTGACAGCGAGCTAAAGGTTCAAGCTGCACTAAGGTTTTGCCATCTGGCATCAGAAATGCTGAAGCATTGTTGGGTGTGCTGTATGGAACAGTTGTAGCGTCTGGAACAATTAAGTCATCTGGAACGGGCAATGAAATATACATAGTTTGTGTACCCGTACAGCGCCCCTCACCCCAAGCACCAGGACCATACACCGGACGCAATGGATCGCCGTCTTTGATCTGGAAAAAGTACTCTTCATCTGACCCTGTATAGTACGCCTTTTCAAGGTTTGCCGGTACGTAAATCGCATCCGAACCGATGGGCATATTCCAAGGCGATGTCGATGCAAACGGCCAAGTCCACTTGTCACGTGTGACAGGTTGCGTGACAGATTGCGCGACAGGCTGTTGACTCGGGGTTGCCTGACAGCCGAAAAATAGAGCGGCAATTACACTAGCTACAAATGCAACTACGTGAAACAGCCGCTTGCGGCTTGTCAAAGGTTGAAAAATGGCCATGAAAGCCACTCCAATGTAATCCATCAATCTTTTTGAGACTGTAATCGTACTAATCCCTCGCAGGTATATTGTTTATATACCATGCCAGTGGTCTGTAACGTCCTAAACAACATATTTCCAATATGAAAAATTTATAGTTTTACAAAGAAAACTTTACAATACTATAAAAATGAGTAATGGTAAACCGTTTGCCACGGTGGCATATTACGAGGCAACATTCTCCACGCACAACCCGCACGTAGAAACTCGTGTTCACCAGTGCTTTCATATCCACCGTTCTTAGTCCTTTGCCCCCAGCAGGAGGAATTAAGGGTTGAAGAATATCCCACTGTGCATTTGTGCATTTGTCAGACTGCTGGGGAACTATAACCTTAGCTTGTTATGAATGGTGAAACATAGGGGTTTAATATGCCGAAAGTTTCTGTCGTTATCCCAGCCTACAATGCTGTGGCTTACCTCCTAGAAGCTGTAGAGAGTGTTCTGAAGCAGACATTTACAGATTTTGAAGTGCTGATTGTTGATGATGGGAGTTCTGATGGAACTGTGGAGTGGGTTTCTCAAATCAAAGACCCGCGAGTTCGACTGATTTCGCAGCAAAATCAAGGTTCATCTGGGGCACGTAATACAGGGATTACTGCGGCTCTTGGAGAGTATATCGCGCTTTTGGATGCTGATGATATTTGGGAGCCAACCAAACTCCAAAAGCAAGTCCGTTACCTAGAAGAAAACCCATCAGTAGGTTTGGTAGATACGTGGACAGTTTTAATTGACCAGCAAGGCAAGTCCACAGGGAAAGTTGTTGTTTCCTATGCAGAGGGAGACGACGTTTGGAAGCAACTTGTCCAGTTTAAAACAGTATGCTGTTGTGACAGTACACCCTTGATTCGTCGCAGTTGTTTTGAAACGGTAGGGTTATTTAACCGAGAATTACCATTTCTTGAAGATTTAGATATGTGGATTCGCCTTGCTTCTCACTATCGCTTTGCTGTCGTTAAAGAACCCTTAGTTCGTTATCGCCAGCATCCAGGTAGTAAGTCCACAAATTGTCAAGCAACTTTGGAAGCTTTTCGTACAATCATCGAGAAAGCTTTTGAGTCTGTTCCTGCAGAAGTACTGCCTTTAAGACAAAGAGGGTATGGTCGTATTCATCTCTACTTAGCTTGGAGAGCTATCAATAATCAAGATTACGACCAAGCGCTTCATTTTAATCATCAAGCCATTGCTTATCATCCGCAACTGATTTTTTCTTGGGATTTTATACGTCAAACCATAGCTTTGACACTATTGAAAAAATTCGGTCATCAAACATATGACAAAATGAAAATAATTATCCAAGCACTGCGGCGACGCAGGTCAACAACTAATGGACAATGGGGAATAGGGAATAGTTAGTAGTTAGTGGTTAGTCATAAAGACAAGCCAAAAATAGCAACTCTAATTGGCTCAGAAACTTATCTAATTTCTCTTTCTTTGCGTTTTGCGCGTTTCATTCCGAAAAAGTCAGTCTATTGAATTAAAGAGTTCATGACTATGCCCAAAGTGACTGTTATTATTCCGGCATATAATGCCATGAAATATCTCCCAAAAACAGTGGAAAGTGTTTTGAATCAGACCCTAACAGATTTTGAAGTATTAATTATTAATGATGGCAGTTCCGATGGAATTGTTGAATGGGCTTCTCAAATTACAGACTTGCGAGTCAGACTGATTTCACAAGAAAATCAAGGAACAGCAGCGGCACGAAACACGGGTATTGTTGAATCTCAAGGCGAATACATTGCCTTTTTAGATGCTGACGATATTTGGGAACCAACTAAGTTAGAAAAACAAGCCCAATGCTTAGATAATAATCCCTTGGTGGGTCTAGTAGATGCTTGGACAGCTTTTATAGATGAGAATGGCAAGCTCACAGGTTTAGTCATGAAGCACGAGACCGAGGGTGATGTCTATAAGGAAGTTGTGGAAACATGTGACAGTTCTGTATGCTGTGGAAGTTCACCCATGATTCGTCGTTCTTGCTTTGACACCTTGGGTTTGTTTGACCGGGAGAGCTACATTGAAGATGTGGATATGTGGATACGTATTGCCACTCGCTATCACTATGGCGTGGTTAAAGAACCTTTGGTGAAATATCGTATGCACCCAAATAACAAATCAAAAGATTGCGAATCAATGTTAAGAGGTTTTCGCCAGTTAATTGAGAAAATCTATAGTTCTTTGCCCACAGAAATTTTATATCTCAGAGCTCGAAGCTATGGTCGATTGTATATCTTTCTAGCCTGGAGATCTATAGACACACAAGATTATCAACAGGCTTTTCATTACAGTCGGCAAGCATTTGCAATGTACCCTCAACTCATTTTTCGCCCATGCTTTACTCGCCTAAATATAGCGATCGCCGTGCTTTGGTTGCTTGGACCTAATGGATACGACAGAATACGGTCTTTTAATCGTAACCTACGCCGACGCTTGTTCGCTCGTGCTACATGATTCATAAACAACTCAGAATTCAGGATTCCGAATCCAGAATTCTTCTGTAGGGAGATCCTGAATTCTGAATTTTGTGCAAATGTAAAACTTAATTCATTTTTGGAGTAGCCGTGGGATTGCGTAGTAAAGTCATCAAGGGCGGAGCCTTGATGGTCATACGTCAAGCTTTGGGTATATTATTGAGCTTAATTGGTGTATTATTCATCACTAGAGTCATTGGACCGACCGAGTACGGACTTTATGGAGTCGCTTATGGCATTGTAAGCTTCCTCGGCGGGTTGGGTATATGGGGCTTGGATGTCTATTTACTACGTAAAACATCCAATCCAGACCAACAGGATTATGACCAAGTCTTTACCCTGTTGCTATGTATTAGCGGTGTCTTTACACTCAGTCTTGTCTTGGGGCAACATATTATCGCCCAGATGCTTAAGCTTCCAGAAGTAGCACCGCTTATAGCAGTCATGGGTTTAACATTACCCCTTTCTCTGTTAAATCTGCCCCTGACAATTAAACTAGACCGTGACTTAAATTTTCAGCGTGTAGCCTTCATTGAGTTAATCAGCCAAATTAGTTACTATGTGGTAGCGCTACCCCTTGCAAATCGAGGAGCTGGTGCTTGGGCACCTGTTGGTGGTTTGTGGCTGCAGCAAATAACTATGGTTGTATTGACTGTCTATAGTACCAGTCTTCGCCCGCGCTTGTGCTGGAAACCTAGTTTAATTCGGGAAATGGTGGCGTATGGTCTGAGCTTATCCTTTGCGGGTTGGCTTTGGCAGTTGCGATCGCTAGTCAATCCAGTGATTGTCGGACGTTTCGCTGGGCCTGAAGCTGTTGGATTTGTGGCTTTAGCCATTCGCCTTGTAGAAATGCTTGCCTTTGCTAAGGCTGTCACCTGGCGTTTGGCTATGGCGGCGCTAGCTAAGTTAGAAAATGACAAAACTCGCCTACGCAAGAGTATTGAGGAAGGAATGCGTCTACAAGCGCTAGCCGTTGGTTTACCGATGGCAGGGTTTGCAATAGCAGCTCCTGTGGTATTACCGCTCGTTTTTGGTAAAGATTGGACTCCAGCGCTGCAAATCTTTCCGTTGATTGCAATTGGCTATCTTGCCAATTCCATGTTCAATCTGCATTCGTCAGTCCTCTATCTGTGTGGTAAAAATCTTGAGGTGACTTGGTTTCATGCGGCACACATAGCGCTTTTTGGCGGAGGTGCCTTTTTGCTGGTACCGTACTTGGGGATGATGGGCTATGGCTGGGCTGAGATAGCTGCATTAGCTAGTTATATAGTTATCCATATATACACAGCTAAAGAGATAGGTAGTCCAAATTACACAGTAGCTCTTGGGTGGTTTACTATATCGGTTGCTGTTCTAATTTTAAGTACAGTCAACGAAGTCGTCCGTTACTCATCTTTTGTGTTGCTACTGCTTCCACTGCTTTCAACTAAAGAGAGAAACAGCCTCATTGGCTATTTTCAAATTTTGAGATCATAGAGGGTGTTTATAAAGTCAAAGTTAATGTTGAATGAATATCGGAGTCATTGAGCCTTTCAAAGACGGATTTTTAGAAGTCATCCCTGAAGGTGAGGGGAGCGACTACTGGCAAATTGCCGCAATCCACATTAGTGGAGAAGTCTTTTGTCCAAGCCCCCGTATTTATCCATCCCAACAAGTGGCGATCGCCAGGGCGCGGCGAATCTTTAATTGGATATGCAATCATGAAATGGAAACTCGTAGCTGGGGGTGTTATTGCGAGGAATTGAATATGAGCTTGTGGCGTCAGCCGAAATCATATCCTAGTAACTCATTGCCGACAGCGTTTTGAAGATTATGGCTGATTTAGAAGAAACGCCGCCGTACACCTGGAATCCACTCAGTAGATTTTGCAATCGCGCGTCACACTATGCAAAATACCGCCCATCCTACCCAGCAGCAGCAATTGATATCATCCTGGAGGGAATCGAAACACAGTTCCCGATAGTAGCAGACGTGGGCGCTGGGACAGGAATTTCCTCGCGCCTTCTTGCTGAACGCGGAGTGCGTGTCTTAGCAATTGAACCCAACGGCGACATGAGACAAGCGGCTGTACCCCATCCCCTAGTGGAATATCGCCAAGCAACAGCCGAAGCTACAGGCTTAAGCTATGCTTCAGTTGACTTAGTAACTTGCTTCCAGTCTTTCCACTGGTTCAACCCAGAACCAACTCTTCTCGAATTTCACCGCATTTTGAAACCGTCGGGAAGACTGGCTGCAGTTTGGAATGAGTGGGATAAAAATGACGAATTTACAGCTAATTATATTGACTTGGTACTGGAAGCATCAAATTTGCCTTCCAATGAAAAGTATCGTACTACAGTGGAATATCTAGCCGGGTATCCCTTAGTTGATATAAAACACTATGTGTTTCCTTATAAACAAGATGTAGATTTAACCGGACTTATTGGTTTAACACAGAGTCATTCGATTGTGCCGCGTTCTGGATCTGTACTCCAACAACTTATCTCTGACTTGCAACAACTGCACGCACAGTTTTGTGATCAGCGTGGCATGGTTAGCTTACTCTACAGCACCGATGTCTTCCTTGCGAAACCAAAACCTTACCGTTGAGACTTTCTGTGGAAGAATAAACCTGCCTTAAATATCATGTGAGTTCGATGAAGTCAAAGCACATTTCACCCCAAACCCCTCTCCTACTCCCAGAGGGGCTTCAAACCCCGATTCTAATGTTGCTCCTGGCTCTCCTAGAAGGAGAGGGAGGTTGAGAGGGTGAGGTTTGTCGAACTCACGTTAAATATCTAGTAGAGATTAGCGGAAATAAAGCTACCATTCGGAATAACCCAAGAGCTTTTTTTTTACTACGACCGGAAAACAACGTCTCAATTTCAAATTGCATCGTTTGGGGATCAGGGTTTGCCAATGTTTTTACTTCCTCAAACCCGCCAAGCGCTGGATCGCTCAGGACACGCTGCATTGCCTCTACATCCTTGAGAGCAGCAGGTAGAGGATTTAACCCAGGCTCGTATTCACTAATCCCAATCAGCAATGCAACCTTTACCATCTCCGTCGCTTTCTGCTGCTAAAAATTGTGCTGTTTTATAAATGATAAGGCACATTCCTAGACTGCTACAAAATCTTGTGTTGCTTTAATCGTTTCTTCGTACAGTACAAGCGGCTCAAATTGCAGGGATCAAGGCTATTCTTATACATCCTATTTCGGAAGAAGCAAAGAAGTTTTATGAAAAGTAACTAGTGTTTATCTCGTGTGTATCTGTGGTTCCAAATACCCTGAAAGCAGATTCTTGTAAGAATTCTAATGCTCAATAACTGGCTGTGGCGTAAATCCTAGTATATATAATTACAAATTTCTGATACGCTTTTTGTTATTATATTATACGTTATTTTGATCTGTTAACCGTAAATTTTGCAAATTCTTCAAACATTCAGTTAGAAGTTAACTTTAACATTAATGGAGGTATGGGGTGACTCAGGCGCACAAGCAAAAAATTTCATCCAAGGCAAGTCAGTTTACAGAATCGGTCATTCGTGAAATGACGAGAGTGGCATTGCAACACAATGCCGTAAATTTGGCGCAAGGGTTTCCCGATTTTCCCTGTCCACCAGAATTGAAACAGGCTGCTTATGAAGCGATCGCAGGTGATGTTAACCAGTATGGCATTACTTGGGGCGATCGCGCTTTTCGTCACGCTCTTGCTGAAAAAGTCCGTTGGTATCTGGGCTTAGAAATTGACCCCGAACGGCACATTACTGTAACTTGTGGTTCCACCGAAGCAATGGCAGCAACAATGCTTGCTACGGTAGATCCTGGTGATGAAGTTATTGTGTTTGAGCCGTATTACGAAAACTATGGTCCCGATGCGGTGATAGCGAGTGCAACTCCGCGTTATGTATCGCTGCATCCACCCGACTGGACTTTTGATGAAGCCGAACTACGGCAAGCATTCAACAACAACACCAAAGCCATCATTCTTAATACTCCCCACAACCCAACTGGAAAGGTGTTCAGCCGTGAGGAATTAACCTTAATTGCCGAACTTTGCCAAAAGTGGGATGTGCTAGTTTTTACAGACGAAATCTACGAACATATTCTGTACGATGGAACTGAGCACATCGCAATGGCAACCCTCCCAGGTATGGAGGAGCGCACTGTGACTATCAATAGTCTTTCCAAAACCTACAGTGTGACTGGATGGCGAGTTGGCTACATCTTGGCAAATCCAGAATTAACTGGCGCAATTCGTAGAGTTCATGATTTTCTTACCGTAGGCGCACCCGCACCTTTGCAACGAGCAGGAGTGGCGGCGATGCAACTACCAGAGAGTTACTACAAGGAACTGGCAATACTGTATCAGGAGAAGCGAGACAGTCTGCTTCAGATTTTAGATAAAGTCGGGATTCCCTATTCTATTCCCAAAGGAGCCTACTACGTACTCGCCGACATCTCCCGCTTTGGCTACAAAACGGATACAGAGTTCGTCCTCTATCTTATTAAAGAGATTGGAGTTGCAGTGGTTCCTGGTTCCAGCTTTTTCTCTCAACCAGAGAAAGCTAGCAAATTCATTCGATTCTGTTTTAGTAAGAAGCCAGAAACTTTGGCGGTGGCGGGCGATCGCCTACTAAAATTGCAATCCATCCTACAAAGAGCTATTTAAGCTTATGGATAATCTCGTCACCCGAGCAAGCGGTCGAATTCCTGTTTGACGAGCATATAGCACTCACAGGTGGTTTCTTCTAAGCCAAGACGATCAAGGATAGTCATTTGACCGCGACTGTAGCGGATCAGCCCCGCCTTTTGAAGCGTACCAGCAACCACCGTTACAGTGGCGCGGCGTACGGCTAGCATTTTCGAGAGGAACTCCTGGGTCAGTGGAAACTGGTCTGTTTTCGCACGCTCGTGGGTCATCAGCAGCCAGCGGCAGCATCGCTCTTCTACTGAGTGGTGCCAGTTACAGGCAGCCGACTGCGATATCTGGATCATCAGCGCTTGCGTGTAGCGCTGCAGCAGGAAGTGCAGCACCGTATCTTGGTTGAGCGAGGCTTTGAAAACATCCTTCTTCATCCTCATGGCATCGCCTGAAAGCTGCACAATCGCCTTAAAGGGCGTTGTATCGGCTCCCAAGAATACGGGGACACCTACCATTCCTTCGTTGCCCACCAAACCTACTTCAGTAACTGTGTTGTCTGACAGACTGGTGAGCAGAGAGACTACGCCATGATTAGGAAAATAGACGTACTGCATGGGTTCTCTAGACCCATAGAGGACTTCCTTGAAAGTTAGGGAGACATTCTCTAAGTGAGGAAGGAGACGTTCGTATTCCTCACTGGGCAGGGCTAGCAGAAGCCGATTTTCAATCAAAACCTGGGGGTCACAGGGCACAGGCATGATAATTCATCCTTGAGCCAGTCATCTTTAAAAAGACAGCTAGCAGCACAAGGAAAGGACTTCACAATCTAGTCCCCATGTCAATAGGTGAATTCTCTAAATAACAAGCTTTACGCTATGTTTATAAAATCATTATAACAAAGTAATAACAAGCTAGCTTTGTACACAAGCGTACAGAAGTGCTATACTATTCGTGAGTACAATAGCGTACATAACAGTTCCAGTTGCCACAAAAGTGGAGGAACCTGGCATACAAGAACTCCCCATTACGCAAAAAGTGAGCTCATATATATAAAGGTACCCAAAATGAGGCAAATTTAATGGGTACTAATAGTTATTTGTAATAATCCCAAATCAAACAATCTAGGTCTAATGCGTGTAGGCTCTCAGTTTACGCCTATTGATAGACCAGCAAAGCATCAACTATCCCCAAAAAGTCATTCGCCTCTTGTGGCTGATCGCAATTGAGTGACATTCGACGTAGGTGAGCGATCGCTTTTATCTCCCAAGCGCCTACAACAGATTTGATATTAGAGCAAAAAAACGACTTTTTTCAAAACTGGTTTATTTACACCCTTTTAAGGAAAGATTTATGACAATACAATCAACTGTCCCTGAGGGCAAGCATCGCTTTGCTCTGAGTTGGACGACTGTTGCCTTTTTTGGTGCAGTTCACGCCTTGGCTCTGTCGGCTCCCTGGTTTTTTTCTTGGTCAGCTTTGGGAGTCATGATATTTCTGCACTGGTTATTTGGCAGCATTGGTATCTGTTTAGGGTATCACCGACTTTTAACTCATCGTAGTTTTCAAGTGCCGAAATGGTTGGAATACATTATTGCCACTATCGGTGCCCTCGCCCTTCAAGGAGGACCAATTTTCTGGGTTGCAACACACCGAATGCATCACGCTTATACCGAGGATGAAAAGAAAGACCCTTACTCAGCTCGGCGGGGTTTTTGGTGGAGCCATATGCTGTGGCTTTTTTACCCAAGCGATGAGTTTTTCAACTACTCAAATTATAAAAGATTTGCACCTGACTTAGACCGTGACGTCTATTACCGTTGGTTGAATCGCAACTTCTTGCTCCTGCAAATCCCCTTTGGACTGCTGTTGTATGGTTTGGGTGGATGGGATTTTGTGATCTATGGGATGTTTGTCAGGTCGGTATTGCTTTGGCATAGCACCTGGTTGATTAACTCGGCGGCTCACCTGCGAGGATATCGTAATTTCTCTTTAGATGATGGCTCCCGTAACCTTTGGTGGGCAGCGCTCTTAACTTATGGAGAAGGTTGGCATAACAACCACCATGCTCACCCAAATGTGGCAAAAGCTGGACAGCGTTGGTGGGAAATTGATGTCACTTGGTGGGCGATTCAAGCTTTAAATACTTTGGGTTTGGCTCAAAAAGTTGTGTCTAGGTAGAGACGCGACGCAATAGTTACTTTACCTACTTATCTTCTACTCCGCTTGCTCAAACAACCACTCGAATCCCAGTATGAGGCAGGGAAGATGAAACTGCATTCAGCATCTACAGATCATTTGGCGGGTTATTTATTTGGGCTTCAAACTGTATCTATGCGAAGCAGTGAGGAGATCCAAGCCGAAATTTCCCAGAAGCTTGGGTTTTTTCCCCCTTTTTTCGCTCCAGCGCTACAAAACCCACTTGTACTCGAAAATCTGTGGCAACAAACGCTTTGTGCGTATATCAATAATCCGCTTTCGGCTTTATTTAAGGAAAAGCTCTCCGCCTACCTCTCGCGCTACTGTGCAGTTCCCTACTGTATGATATGGCACAGTTGTTCCCTGCCAGTTCTAGGGATGAAGCCTCAACAGGTGCTAGAACTACTGGAGTTACCGACTCCAACACTAAACGATATTGACACACATTTGAATCGGCTGGCAGAACTGGTTGATGGGTTGACAGTCTTCAAGGCAAACTCGGACATAGAAGAGAGCCTACTTTACTGCTCAGCCTATGTTTTTTTAGAACGTGACCAGTCTGAATATGTCCTCTCCGAGATGCGTCGCCTACTGGGAGATGAAAATTACCAGTATCTAGTCATGTTTATTTCTTACATGAAAATGTGTCATGGGTGGATAAAAGCACACCCTGAAATTGCAATAGAAGCGGACAAGCGAGTTGCTGAAAACCTGGGAGCAATGCTAGCCCAGTCGCCGGATTTAGCTAACTTCTTTGATAACTACCGTGAGCGAGTTTCGCTCGAACTCCAGCGCCGCCACGTCGAACAAATGGCTGAGCTTATCGAACGCAAGCGCTTCGAGACTGAACAACAGAAGCTCGTCACTTTGGTGGAGAATAGCTCTGACTTCATCGCTATCGCCACGCTTGAAGGGCAAGCGCTCTTTGTCAACGAAGCGGGTCAGAAACTCGTCGGTCTTGATGGCATTAACTCGGTCACGCGAACAAAGGTATCCGAGTACTTCATGCCTGAAGACCGGGACTATTTCCAGCAGAACATCCTGCCGACAGTCTTCCAAGATGGTCGCTGGGAGGGGGATTTCCGCTTCCGACACTTCAAAAGCTTTGGAGCGATCGCCGTCCACTGCAATTTCTTTACCATTAAGAACAAGCAGATGCAGCCAATCGCCATAGCAACGGTAAGCCGCGACATCACCGAGCGCTTCTTGCGCTTAGAGAAAGAACGCTCACAGTTACTAGAGCGTGAGCAGGCAGCTCGTATTCAAGCTGAAACTGCCAACCGCCTTAAAGACGAATTCCTCGCCACCCTCTCTCACGAACTGCGCTCGCCCCTGAATGCCATGCTTGGCTGGGTACAGATGCTGCGTAGGGGGACGCTTGATGCTGCTAGCTCTCAACGTGCCTTGGAAACGATCGAGCGCAACGCTAGAGTGCAGAACCAGCTCATCGAAGACCTTTTAGATGTCTCGCGCATTATCACGGGCAAACTGCGCCTCGAAGTGCGCCCGGTCAGTTTGGTGTCTGTCATCTCGGCGGTAATCGAAACAGTGCGCCCAGCAGCCGAAGCAAAAGCGATTGAGCTGGTCTCGGTCATTGACCCGGATGCCGGACTGGTGGCTGGCGACTCTAACCGCTTGCAGCAGGTGGTGTGGAACTTAGTTTTCAATGCCATCAAGTTTACGGAGGAAGGGGGACGGGTGCTCTTGCAGCTTGAGCGCATTAACTCCCATGTAGAGATTATTGTCAGCGACACCGGGCAGGGTATCCCCGCTGAGGTTCTGCCCCATGTCTTCGAGCGCTTTTGCCAAGCTGATAGCAGCAGCAGCAGAGCACATACGTAGGATAACATGGGTAGTCAAGCCGCTCATGGAGTCATTCTAAGGTCATTGCCCTACTGCATGGCAGCGATTAGGTAGTCAAAGTAACCGCCAACAAGGCTTGCGTCTTCTGATGACAACATCGAGCTGGTGACATTCTTCATCGCACGGATGCTTTCAGCAACAGCCTCAATCGGAGTGCCAAGGGACCTATACATTTCCCTCACACCAATGATCCCAATCTCTTGAATCGGTGTCTCCTCACCAGCCACGACGCTGTAGGTGATCAAGCGCAGGTAGTAATCTATGTCCCGCAGGCAAGTCGCACTCATTTCTTCACCGTACGCGTTCCCACCAGGAGAGACAATGTCTGGGCGCTTTTGAAACAGCTGGTTTCCAGATTGCTTAACAATGCGCTCCCGGTTTTCTGTTAAAACCTGAACAAGACGCAGACGGCGCTCACTATTTGTGACAAAGCTCTTAATCTGATCCAGCTCCCCAGGGCTGAGATAGCGAGCCTCAGTGTCCGCGTTCACAATCGACTTTATGATAAGACTCATTAATAGACTCCTTCAAAAAAATGAAATCAAGTTGATCTAAAAGTGTCGCGACTGACTAAAGATGGTGGCATCATTGTTTAGACAAATGATGTGTGGATACCTTGACAACAGATGTTGGCGAAGTATTCACTGTCAACGCAACAGAAAGTGTTCACAACCTTAAAACCTTATGTCATAAAGTTGTGGTCAAGATAATGCTCTTGTCCAAGAATTTGTCACTCAGTACCTAGCTCCAGCAGAAGGGTAATTATTCCTCTCAAATCTGCCTTCCTAAAATTTCTTTCCCCGGCTGCATATCGCCTCAAAACTTTATTGGCAATCCATATTCGCTGCCTCGCAACGAGTAGCGTTGTCGCTGTTTATATATTTTAATTATACTTCACAATTCTTCTGTTTTACCAAATGACAAATAAGAAATCACAAATAGGTAAAGTACAATTTGACTGCTCCAAGATGCGCTTGTATAACCTGGGAATAAGGTTTTTGTCTGAAAAGCTTACTGGATAGCAGGATATTGCATAATTTCGTCATATTTTCATTCAAGGTATTGGTTACACTCACATTATCAAAGAAATAAGTAGAAGGCTGCTATGCAGCTATGCTGAACGGAACAGAGTTTTTTAAAAGAATTTTTCTTCACTTACTGACGTTAATTTTTGTCCATTTACTTACAAGCTATATAATTAGATTTCTATGTTTTAACAAGAAAGAACTCAGCAATCTACGTCAGAGATCAGAACCATCGTTCTGTACGACTGGGTGGCGAGGCGCGTGGGGAAAACACCACACCAAATCAAATATTTGGTGGTCAACACTCTTCTCCTGCAGGTCTGAATCCAGCGGCGTAAGTGCATTCTGAGTTCTGAGTTCTGCATTCTGTATTCTTCTTCAAATTTTCTTCTAAAAATCTTACTCACCAAGGGCTATATAACTGAAATTGCAGATGCTTACTCGACAGGTTTTTTTAATTAAGTTATAATTAAACTATCGCAAATTATTTTCGGCTATCTAACTGAAGTTTAGAAATAAACACCTCTGCGAATCTAGTTTTCTCTACCTGTTGTTTTCGGAGATTTTTTATGTCAATTTATGTTAGCAATTTATCTGATGAGGTTGAAGAAGATGACCTCAGAAAGATATTTTCCGAGCATGGATATGTTAACAACATTCAACTATCTATGAACCAGAAAACTGGCGAGAAGAAAGGATTTGCCATTATAGAAATGGAAACTGATACCGAAGAAGCAGCGGCAATTCGGGCGCTGCGAGGCATTGAGTGGATGGGTCGTAGCCTCAAAGTTAATAGAGCTAGGACTAACTACAGTATTTCAGAAATTTGTGTGGATTCAACGACAAATTAGCGCCACCGTCTCTAGTGAAATATGAGTCGGACATCAATAAAAATCAGATCCAAAAATGCAAGCTTTATTAAAGATATCGAGTCAATCACTGACTCATCCTACAACTGATAACAGCCAAGGAAATACAACTACATATACTTGGCAATCCATCTGGAGTAAGCATAGTTGCCCTTGCTGCTCATACACTTTACTCCGTCATATGCGTTTCGGAGGTCTTTACTGGCGTTGTAGCCATTGTTACCAAGAAATGCCAGTTTATAGCCCATTGCAGGAAATGATATCTGCACTCATAAATCAGCGAAAAAATTTCATCACAGCCATTTGACCCACATTCCGTAGGTGCCATTGCTGGTTGTAGCGCAGTGCCCAAACAATCGCACTCACATTGTATTTTTGAAGCATGACAGCTTCACCATTAGAAATCAGAGTATTACGGGAAGCCGATGAGTGTCTACGTCTGTGTAGCCGCACACTATATCAGGCTGTTGGTACTCGTGCAAGAAGTCTAATAGACCTCTCCAGAAATTAGTGAGCAGATCAGGCAGTACAAGGGTTTCAGGTTGATTTTCCCAGATGTCTAATAGGTTTGCAGATGTTGCCTTATCGCTGCTTTCTTAAAAAATCACTGATCTGAGTTCCTGTATAGTGCAATACGGTTGGTGATAACACCAGAACCCTTATTACCAACACAATGTAGAGACGCGACGCCAGTCGCTGTGAGTTCGGGAGACCAACGCCAGTCACCTACGGCGGGAGACCCGCCTGCAGTGCTGGCTCCTCCTGCAGCGCTGGCTCGCCATGGCGCGTCTCTACACACATGATTTTTTACACATCAACCTTAACTGAACCGTATTGCTGTATAGTGGGGCATCCACCCGTCCACTGTTGTAAAATAGCGTACTGCTTTGCAATGCAATGATGCAGCAGGTCTTATCCAATGCTCCACTTTGGCTGGGATGTGGATATAACAATAAAAATTATACTTAACTCTGAGCATTGAATTGCCTAATACCCGATAATAAAACCGTAGTTTTAAATTCTTTCTTTTGCTTTAAGTTTGCTCTAGGTTTTTGAACAAGGGCGTACTCAAATATCGCTCACCGTAACTGGGTTGCACCATCACGATTAAACGTCCTGCATTCTCCGGACGCTTAGCAACTTGAACCGCTGCCCACAAAGCAGCACCAGTCGATATACCTGACAGAATTCCCTCTTCTCGTGCTAGCCTGCGGCTATATTCAATCGCCTGTTCATCAGTCACCTGAAGAATTTCATCAACAAGTGACCTACGCAACACGGGAGGAATAAACCCAGCTCCAATGCCTTGAATTTTATGTTCTCCGGGTTTACCACCTGTGAGTACGGCACTGTTAGCTGGCTCAACTGCGATCGCCTGAAATTCTCCTTTGCGGGACTTGATTGCTTCAGCAACTCCAGTAATTGTGCCTCCTGTACCAACGCCAGCAACTAAGATATCAACTTGCCCATCGGTGTCTTCCCAAATTTCAGCAGCTGTTGTTTCCCGATGACTTTTGGGATTGGCACAGTTACGAAACTGCTGAAGCATATAGGCATCTGGTGTGGTAGCAACAATTTCTTTAGCACGAGCAATAGACCCAGACATACCTTCAATTCCTGGTGTCAACTCCACTTCTGCCCCATAGCCCATCAGCATTAACTGCCGTTCAGTACTCATTGTATCTGGCATTGTTAAAATTAAACGGTACCCTTTGGCTGCCGCAACCATCGCTAGAGCAATGCCCGTGTTGCCAGAAGTGGGTTCTACTAAAACTGACTTTCTCGGGCGAATTAATCCTGTTTGCTCAGCAGCTTCAATCATGCTGATACCAATTCGGTCTTTGACTGAAGCTGATGGATTTAGCCCCTCTAGTTTGACCAAAATCTGGGCAACACAGCCGTCAGATTGAGGAATACGATTAAGCTGAACTAGAGGCGTCCGACCAATCAAATCGGTGATATCACGAGCTATTCGCATCTTTGTTCTCTCCTGGGGTTGGCTGTGCAATACTGCTTTAATATACGCTATGCCTATCGAATAAGCGTACATTAACATACATTAAATTGACTCTCAATCAAGTAAGTCTATATACTTTCTTGCGAAAAAATTGACAATTGAAAAATAACGTGCCCGAAAAAGACGCCGAAAGAAAGACGCACACAAAAGTTAAAAGGTGATAAATTTTGCTTCTGTTTTGACTTTTGACTTTTGTTAACTCTAAGCTAGTACAAGAGAACTATCCAAAGGATGGAATGTCTGATTTAATTCTGTTTTGGCATCGCCGCGATTTACGTATTTCTGATAACACAGGACTCGCTGCTGCTAGAAAGCAGAGTCCAAAGGTCGTGGGCGTGTTTTGCCTTGATCCGAATCTTCTAGAACGGGATGATGTTGCAGCGGTCAGAGTGACTTACATGATTGGTAGTTTACAGTCACTCCAACAGCGATATGCTCAAGCAGGTAGCCAGCTGTTAATTCTCCATGCTAATCCTACTACAGCCATTCCAGAACTGGCAGCGAGTCTGGGCGCAAGAGCTGTATTTTGGAATTGGGATGTGGAACCCTATTCTCAAGAACGCGATCGCGCTGTCATAGAAGCATTAAAAGAAAAAGGTATCCAGTTTCTTGAGAAAAACTGGGATCAGATATTACACTCACCAGAGGATATTCGTACTGGTTCCAATCAACCCTACACCGTCTACACCCCCTTTTGGAAAAATTGGATTGCTAAACCGAAAGCGTCTCCTGTAGAACTTTCGGATGGCGCGTCTCTACAAAACATGACGGGATTGACAGAAGCCGAAAAACAAATTGCAAAGGCTTCTGGGGCAATAGAATTACCCTCAGCCAAAGATTTAGGTTTCCATTGGGATGGAGAATTAGTTATTGAGCCAGGAGAGGCGGCGGCGCAAGAACGGTTAGAGGAATTTTGCGCCAGTGCAATTAATGAATACAAGGAACAGCGCAATTTCCCAGCAATTGACGGTACATCGAGATTGAGTGCGGCATTAAAATTTGGCGTGATTGGTGTTCGCACCGTTTGGCAAGCAACTTTGGAGGCGCTAGAAATGAGCCGTAGTGAGGAAACAAAAACCAGCATTCGTGCATGGCAACAGGAACTGGCGTGGCGGGAATTTTATCAACACGCGATGTATCACTTCCCAGAACTAGCAGAAGGTGCTTTCCGCGACCATTTCAAAAACTTTCCTTATGACAATAACGAAGAACATTTCCAAGCTTGGTGCGAGGGGAAAACTGGCTACCCAATTGTTGATGCAGCAATGCGCCAGATGAATGAACTTGGCTGGATGCACAACCGCTGTCGGATGATTGTCGCTAATTTCCTAACTAAAGACTTGCTGGTTGATCCCAGAATGGGAGAAAAATACTTTATGCAAAGATTAATTGACGCTGATTTATCTGCTAACAATGGCGGCTGGCAATGGAGTGCTTCTAGCGGTATGGACCCGAAACCCGTGCGAATTTTCAACCCTGCTAGTCAATCGCAAAAGTTTGACTTTGAGGGCGAGTACATTAGGCAATGGGTTCCGGAATTGCGGTCTATGGATACGGAATATTTGGTGACGGGGAAAATTTCACCCTTAGAACGTCATGCTGTTGGGTATCCTGACCCCATTGTGGATCACAATAAACAGCAACGACAGTTTAAAGAGCGCTATCAACGGCAAAAAGATGGATTAGGGGCGCTGCGGTGAAAATTAAACGTTGGCGATTGATGAGGTTGAAGTATCTGAATAAATATCACTTCCTTGCCAGCGTAAATTCTCGAAATTGAGAAGGCTGAGTTAAGCAACAAAACTCAGAATGGCGTTGGGTTGAACTTTTGTGAAACCCAACCTACAGTATTGCGTTTCACATTCCCATAAAGCCGCTTGCAGAACCCATCTGTTTGGTAGGACTGATTTGAGCAGAGATTTGCATTGCTTTAGCAGAGCGGATACTTCCAATTAAACTGAGGACAATGCCAATCAAAATAATACTGCCGCCCATGTATTGAGTAGCTGTGGGTACTTCCCGTAGAATTAGATAGGCCATCACAATTGCAGCAATGGGGTTAAACGAGTTAGCTAGACTGATTTGAGCGGAAGTTGAGCCGCGCAAACCTGCAAACCAGCACAATTGCCCTGCAACTACAATCACAGCTCCGTAAAGGAGCATCCACTGCCAAAGATACGGCGAGAACGCATCTTGAAAGTGTTGTGTTCCATAAAGCAACTGAGCGAGGAAGAAGAAGACAACCGTTCCCAAAGCCGTGCGAAAGATATTAAAAAAGCCTAGGGGGATATGCTGCAATCGTAACTTACTAATGACCGTAGCAACAGCCAAAACCACAGCGCCAGCGGCTGCCATTAACTCCCCGTTGCCAATGTGCAATAAATCCCCCATCAGCGCTACAGTTTGACCAGAGCTAGGCAGAAATGAGGTGATAGCAACACCGACAAAGGACACGATCGCACCCGCGATCGTCCAAGTATTGACCCTAACTCCCAGAAGCCAGATGCTCAAAGCTAAGGTGAGCGGTGGTTCCAGCCGACCTATCAGCACTACATTGGTCACGGTGGTGTTGTCTAGGGCACCAAAAATTAGCCCAGGACCAAGGGCACCGGAAAGGATAGCTATGACTCCCAAGCCAATCCAATCTCCACGGGTTAACTGTCTTAAGGTGCGTTGGTTCAATTCTCTGCCAAAAATTAACAACATCATCGCTAAAGCACAGAGGTTGCCGACAAATAAAACATTGCACAGTGAAATCGGATTTCTGCCATCGACGAGGTGCTGTGCTCCAATTTCTGTAATTTTGCGGGTTACGGCATTGGCAGCTGCAAAGATGAGGATGGCTGTCCACAGGTAGAAGGAACTGGAAACCCAGCTAAAAATATTTCTTTTTCTTGTTTTCATAAAATTTTCATAAAATATAAATGCACGATCCGTGTTGGCTTTTTGCTGTCACACAATTGTCCTATATTTTTACACGAGAATTTCCTAGCCACTAGGGACTTGAGGGGGTGCTAGGCTGAAGTTATCCGGTGCAAATGTAAAGATGAAGGTGGGATAATTGCTCGGATTCATAGCTACAAAGACTCATACAGAACACTATTATTGTGACGTGGCTCTAGGCAGCACAAATGAGCAACAGCTATAACTTATCAGATAATTTCTAGAGTTGTTTCTAAGTTTTTTTCAGCGAGTTCTCAGATAAAATTCATATTTTGACTGGAACTCAATTTGAGCCGTTTCTAGGTAAAATCTTAGCCTTACTTCAGTTTTATTCACCTATTTCTCAGGAAAAAATCATTTTCTCCCAGGCTAATTGAACCAAGATGAAATTGAGCCGACAAATTGAATGGAGTGAACAACAATGAAACTGAATCAATTGGTATTACTAGGCGCGACTTCCTTAATCATTACCACTGTACCTGTGTTAGGACAAGCAGCTCAAATAACAGCCTCTCGGAACCTCAGCGACACCTCAAGTGCTAGCAACCATAATATCCTTGTGGCGCAAGGTAAGTCTATGGCTGTAGCATCCGGCAAATTTCTGGCTGGAGAAAAGCCAACTACAGGTTCAGCTCGCATCGTCACCGAAAACGGACATCGCTACTTGGAACTAGATGATGCCTTCAGTACCAGCGACCAAGGACCCGATCTACACGTTCTTCTAGATACCACTGGCAAACCACCACAAACATATAAAAACCAGGGTAGTTTCGTAAACGTGGGGCGCTTACAAAAGTACAACGGTACTCAACGCTACCCCATTCCCGATGCTGTTAATGTAGCAAACTTCAAATCTGTGGTCATCTGGTGTCGCATGGCAAATGCCACCTTTGGCTACGCACCACTACAAGCTAGCAGTGGCGTTAGCGCTCGTTAGATCAGATTTATTTTTCATCATGGACAAAGTATTTGAACAAACATCTTCCGTGATGCTGCGTGCGGGACGGCCCGACGACGCACTAAAGTGTGGCACCATTCTATATCAAGCAATCCGTGTGATCGCGGAACAGCACGGCTTCGTACCCGACTTTCCTTCTGCGGAGTTCGGGGCGGAAATGTTGACCGAAATTTTAGCAGACCCGACAGCTTATTTGGTCGTGGCTGAGGCTGAGGACGGGCGCGTCATCGGCAGCAACTGTTTGTGGGAAGGCGACACTATCGCCGGTATCGGTCCGACTACGGTAGACCCCGCCGCGCAAAACGGGTCGGTTGGTCGCCGCCTGATGGAACATGTTTTACACCGGGCGCGCGAAAAACGGTTCGCCGGTGTGCGACTCGTTCAAGCCGCATATAACAGCCGCTCGCTTTCCCTGTATACCAAACTCGGCTTCGATGTGCGCGAGCCACTGGCGAACCTTCAAGGACAGCCGTTCGGTTTGACGATACCCGGTCGCACCGTTCGTCCGGCGACTGAGTCCGACCTTGCTGCGTGTAATCAACTCTGCTATCGCATTCATGGTCATGACCGGGCGGGCGAACTAAAGGGAGCTGTCGGGCGGGGCACGGCAACGCTTGTCGAGTGTGATGGACGCGTATCGGGCTACGCCACCGAAATTGGCTTCTTCGGTCACGCTGTTGGTGAGAACAATGAGGATTTAAAGGCCCTTATCGGGGCGGCAAGGGCGTTCGGCGGGGGGGGCTTCTATGTTCCGATGCGCAACAGCGACCTGTTCCGCTGGTGTTTGAACCATGGTCTGCGTGTCATCCAGCCCGAAACGTTGATGAGTCTCGGTCTGTATAACGAACCGGCAGGAGCCTTTTTACCATCCGCCCTGTATTAATAGCAGCATCAACCCTTCGGGTATGTCCTGATCCCTGAGTCCAAAAGGACACGCTGCGCGTGCCTCGCTTCGCGAGGAGCTTACGCGCTTGGCGGAGCCTGCGCTTTGCGCTTACGGGCACGGCTTGAGGCCGTTAGCGCAAGCTCCTCCGGAGGAGACACGGACACGCTACGCTAACACCAGTCGCCTGCTGTCGGGAAACCGTTCGGAGTTCGGCGAGGAGTTCGGCGAAGGCTCACTCGAGCCGCTGAGCGCTCACGGACGTTCGGCGAAGCTCAGTCGAGCCGCTGAGCGCTCACGGACGTTCGGCGAAGCTCAGTCGAGCCGCGAAGCCCTCCTACAGCGCTGGTTTACCGCGCCGCAAAACGTAAAATAATTGGTTCAACAAACGCGAGTGCAAATGACAAACGTTTTTTCTCATGACTGCTATTAGCATCTTTTTACAGAAGATAATCAAAATGAAGTCGGAGTGGCTTGTTCCGTCCTCTTTAGTACTCCGTTTAACTTTGGGGATGATGGGTGTTTTTGCCCTGGGAATATGGGTCGTTGTCATTTGCACAAGCTGGACAATGGAGCGCATGGTCATTGAAAATCATCAACAAACGCTCTCATTGGTAGCAACTCAAGTGACCAATATGATGGCACCCAAGAGTAAGAGTATCCCTTGGCAACATGAGCTACAAGCAACTCTAGATAATTGGTCATCGTTACCCATGTGGCTGTGGGTGAAGCAGACAAACACTGAAGTACTGGTATCCCCAAATTTGAGTTCAATGCCTGCTAGTGAAAAGGCAGTGCTGATGTCCCTTCAAGCTTCATCTATTCAAAATAGGCGCTACAAAGTTGCTGGACAACAACTGATAGTTAAGGCTACAGCACTGCCAATGGTGAACCAACCAACAGCTATGCTATATGTCGCTGCTGACATAACTGAGATGCTATCTCGCTCGCAAGCCGCAACCAAGAATTTAGCGATCGCCCTCATCCTGTTTTTTCCCGTGCTGACGCTCATGATTGCAGTTATTGTAAGGCGATCGCTTCTACCACTGTTGCAAATTAACAAGTGGATAACCCTCAACGACACCACTCAACCAGTCCCAGTAAATCTGCAACGACTCCCCCGCGAAGTTCAACAACTGGTCATATCCTGCCATCAACTATCTACTAGCTTGTTTGCAACAAGAGTTCGACAACGGCAGTTTACAAACCAAGTTTCCCACGATCTACGCACTCCCCTGAGCATAGTCTACGGCTATCTCCAAAGCCTGTTACGCCGAGGGACTAACCTGACAATTCCCCAGCGCGAAGCCCTGGAAACGGCGACTGCAGAAACGGAACGCATCATTGAAATTCTACAAGACCTGCTTAACCAAGTACGCGTAAATGATACGACTCTATCGCTTAAGCGATTAACTGATACCAAGTTGCACTCAAAGCAGAAAGACGCACAAGAGATAGAGACGCGCTTGCTTTGCTTTAAACTAAAAGCAAGGAGAAGTTGCTTCAAAAATTCCCGTCGCCCTTAATTTTCAGTTGATGGGGGTATGTGAGTTGAGCGTGTTAGTTTCTCTAAACGAATGCAACTTTGTATCAGGCTGTTTGTCCTATCTCTTCCCCTTGCTCATCCCGAAGTTTTCTAGAAGAACTTCGGTCTAAAAATAGTCAGGTCGTTATGATAACCGCACATATTCTGTTAATTGAAGATGAAATCAAACTAGCTCGGTTCATTGAGCTGGAACTGAATAGTGAGGGATATCGTATCACCGTAGCGCATGATGGCATGGCGGGACTAACCCTGGCGCGGGAGTCTTCACCAGATTTGGTCATTCTAGACTGGATGTTGCCTGGACTGACTGGCGTAGAAGTTTGTCGCCGTCTGCGAACAACCGGAAACAAAGTACCTGTGATTATGTTAACAGCGCGGGATGAGATACAAGATCGCGTTGCGGGGTTGAATGCTGGCGCAGATGACTACGTGGTTAAACCCTTCAGCATTGAGGAATTGCTTGCCAGAGTTCGCGCCCACCTGCGCCGCCAACAGGAAGATGACCAAGATGTGTTGCAGTTTGCAGACTTGAGCTTGAATCGCCGTACTCGTGAAGTCTTCCGTGGGCAACGGGCTATCGAACTCACCGTTAAGGAGTTTGACCTGCTGGAGTACCTACTGAGTCATCCCCGCCAAGTCTACGCCCGCGACCAGATTTTAGAACACGTTTGGGGCTATGACTTTATAGGAGATTCTAACATTATCGAGGTTTATATCCGCTACCTGCGCTTGAAGCTGGAAGAAAACAACGAAAAGCGGTTGATTCAAACCGTACGAGGCGTTGGTTATGTGTTGCGCGAGTAAAGGGGATTAGGGATTAGGGATTAGGGATTGGGGATTAGGGATTAGGGATTAGGGATTAGGGATTAGGAATTAGGGATTAGGAATTAGGGATTAGGGATTAGGGATTAGGGATTGGTGAGAGGGAAAAATTTTTAATTTCCAGTCCCCAGTCCCCATTGCCCCTAATCCCCAGAGGGGGCCCCGAGTTCCCCAGTCCCCAGCCACCAGTCCCCTTGGTAAAAATTAAGTTTTAATTACGTACCCAGCAAACAGAATATATTACCGTTAATATTTGTACAATTTTGGAGTAAAAGCTATTGCCCCGCGATGGCACGGAGTGCCCGCATAATAGCGATCGCGTCAAGTGAGCCAAAAGTGAGCCAAGTTCATCAAGATAAACAATTAGGAACACTTCTGCCGGGAAGAACGGCAGAACGTATCTTGGAGACACTATCTTTCTTGAGCTACCGTTCCGGTGAAATCAAAAGCTACCTATACGAAATAACTTGCAGGCTCAGTCGTTTGCTGCGTTTGGACTGGTCAGCAGTCACCCTCTGTCAGGATGGGTTTGAGCGAGTTATGGCAAGTAGCTTAGAATTTGATGGCATGGATCAGCTTTATTCGCTACATGGCACACTGACAGATACGGTGGTGCAAACTGGGCGTACTTTGGCTGTGGCAGATGCAAGCATCACTACTCAGTATGGTGACCCGCCGGATGGCTACCTGTCTTATTTGGGTGTGCCACTGCGAACGTTTCAGGGACAGGTGATTGGTACGATTTGCTCGTTCAATGTCCAGCCCTGCCAGTTTACTACTGACGAAATTCGCATAGCCGAAATTTTTGCTGAACGTGCTGCCACAGCGCTGTTTCATTACCAGCTCTACCAACAGCAGCAGCAATTTAATCAAACTTTGGAGGCTGAGGTAGCCAAGCGTACAGAAGCACTACGGGCAGCCCAAGCGAAATTAGTTGAAAGTGAGTGTCTGGCAGCAACGGGCGAATTTGCTGCAATGATTGTGCATGAGTTACGTAACCCCTTGACAACGGTCAAAATAGGGCTGAACTATTTTAAAAAAGCTGAACTGCCGGAAGTCGCCAGGATGCAATTATTGCAAGCCTTAGGTGCAACCAGTCATTTAGAATACCTGCTAGAGCAAATTTTGGTTTACGCCAAGCCCCTGGAGTTGCAACTGGCACAACTCGAGGTAAATTCGTTTATAACAGGAATTTTGCCATCCCTCCAAGAGTTGCCTGCGGCGAGAGAGCGTCAAATTGAGTTGAAAATTGCCCCAGTTGCACATCTGTTCTTAGGCGACAAAGTGAAGTTACACCAAGCGTTGCTACATATGGTGGAGAATGCTTGTGAGGCAAGTCCTCCAAGCAGTGTGGTGCTCGTAAGCGTAGCAGAAAGTACAACGAGTCAGATGAGTATTCAGGTTCACAATAGCGGTGAACCAATTTCACCAGAACTGTTGCCAAAGTTGACAGAACCGTTCTACTCCACGAAACCCAATCGATATGGGCTGGGGCTAGCAATAGTCAAACGGATTGTGGTTGCCCATAGTGGGCAGTTGGTCATTAAGTCTGACCCGACAACAGGTACGGCGGTGAGTATTTCGCTACCTGTCTTGGAGCCACCTGAACGTTCAACAAGCGCCATTTTCTCTAATTCGGATGGCACACAAGCGACCGAGTTCTTGATGAAGTTGCCAACTACCTCCCAATTACACAGTCAGCAGCATCATCAAAGGAGCATTGATATCTTATCCGCTCTCATCGGGCGTTCCCATCTTCCTCTTGATCGCTATCTACAAGACATCGCCGCCAGTGTTAACGAGTTGGTGCGTTCAGACTGGACGATTGTCACCCTAGGTGAGAAAGACTCGGGGCGAATCGCTGCCAGTAGCCTGGAGGTGAGCGAGAGTGAGCGGGTTTACTCGTTGCATGGCACCCTGCCAGACGTTGTTGCTCAGCAGAGACGAACACTCGTGATTGCAGATGCTCGCCAACAACGACATGGCACTCCACCAGAAGGCTACCTTTGCTACCTAGGGGTGCCTGTGCAGACTCCCCAAGGCGAGATTATCGGCACTATTTGTTCCTTTAATAAAGAACCGCGTCAGTTTACCAGTGAGGAATTGCGGATTGTGGAGTTGTTTGCAGAACGGGCAGCGATCGCGATCGACAACCACCGCCTCTATCACCAGCAATGGCAATTCCAAGAAATCTTGGAAGCAGAGGTAATAAAACGCACCCAGGAACTACGAGCCGCCCAAGCTCGCCTGATTGAGAAGGAACGACTAGCAGCCGTTGGTGAGTTTGCCACGCGGATGGTGAACGAAATTCGCCAACCAGTGACTACAATAACTGATTGCTTGCATCACCTCCAGCAAATCAGCTTATCCCAACCAGCCCAAGAGCGACTATTCTTGGCAGTGGACGAGGCGCAGCGTCTAGCAAACCTGTTGAACGAAATCTCGCTCTACGCCAACGCGGAGATCTCCCAGAGAGTTGCCGTAGAAATCAACGCTCTGTTGGCAGCAACTCTGGATACCCTCCGGGGTACTCCAGAAGCCTTGGGGCGAGAAATTATCTTGATCCCGGCATCTGTGAGAGTTATTGTTTTAGGCGATCGCGACAAGCTCAAACAAGTGCTGATCAACTTGGTGCGGAATGCTTGCGAGGCGATCGCCGTACCCGGCGGGGCTTCGCCCATCGCTCCTGGCGAAACTGTAACTTGTAGTGTTGAGTTGCATACCGATACCAGTCAGGTGTGCATCCATGTTCATAATGGTGGTGCGGCAATTCCACCCGATGTGTTGGCAAAGCTGACACAGCCTTTCTATTCTACCAAACCAAGTGGAACTGGGTTAGGATTGGCGATCGTCAAACGAATTGTAGAAGAACACACAGGCACGTTGTCTATCCAGTCTGATCCCCTAGCAGGTACAACCGTGAGTATCCGTTTGCCCTTAGCGGATCCTTTGGGTAATTAGCCAAAATCCCGATATTTCTTACAAGAATTCTGACAGTGGTCGTAACATTAGGACTTACATATACCAGCATTCCGGGAGCGTCACTCGTCAGGTGTCAGAAGTAATAAAGGGCTTTATATCTAGTTTATAGACATCAGAAGTGTACCTCACGCACGAACAATCTGCTGTAATTTGCGTTTCAGCACGTATCCACAGCCGGACACAGTGGGAGCGATCGCCTTTTCCAAGTGCAGGACTATGCCCAGGCACAGTATCTACATCCCAGCTATTTCAGTACCGTGATCAAATACAGAACAGTTGACATACTCCCCGCCCTATAAGTGCGGGGATTCTAGGCTCAAACAGCAATTGCAGTCTCAGACTGTCTAACATCACCTAACCTGTGCAGTTGATGCCCCAACTGCACAAATATTCTTAGCTGCGTTCTCGTCTCTCCCATTTACTGATTGACAAGAAGGACAACGCCACTCTCTAACTGACAAATCCAGGTTTTCTAGAATGTGCCCACAATTAGAGCAAGTCTTGCTAGATGGATACCATCGATCCACATACACGACTTGCTTGCCTTTTTTCTTGGCAATCCATTCCAGAATTTGCAGGAATTCTCCAAAAGCTAGGTCACAGACTTTACGTCCCCATAGGCGCTGCATTCCTTTAAGGTTCAATGTCTCAAAACATAGGACATCAAACCTCAAGGTAAGCTCATGCGCTAGTTTCCAAAACCAGTCGCGTCTAGTATTAGAAATATCCTCATACTTGCGTACCAGATTCTTTCTTGCCCGTTCTCGGTTAGCTGACCCTTTCAGCTTTTTGGAGTGCTGTCTACTAGCTTTCTTGATGGCGTTGAGAGACTGCTTGAAGAATTGAGGTGATTCAATTTTGGAGCCATCTGAGCAAGTGAGAAACGTCTTTAATCCAAAATCAAATCCCGCTATTCTACCAGTCGTGAATCTGATTTCTGGTTCAACTGCGTCGTCAACCACGATAACCATAAACAACTCACCCAATGGTGTGCGTTTAATGGTTAGCGTTTTAACCGTTCCCTCTATCTCTCTAGATTTCCAAAATTGATAAACTTTCTGCCCAATCTTGACCCTATTTCCACCAAGAAACTTATATCCTGCCTGCTTAAGGGTGAATGATTTGTACTTCTTAACTTTCTTGAATTCTGGTGGTCTAACCCCTTTCTTGTTGTGCTTGAAAAACAGTTGGTACGCTTTCTCAATGCGTTGACAAATATCCTGCACTGCTTGAGAACCAACTTGCTGCCAGAACGGGTTGCGTTTCCGCAATTTGGCAATATGAGCCTGAAGTTTTGCACAGTTTAAGTGCTTGCCCCACATTCGGTAGTACCGCTTGTGAATGGCAATGCAATGGTTGTAGATAACTCCAGCAGCATTAATTGACCGCTTGAGGTATCTATTTCGCTTGTGACTGTAGAGCTTAAACTTCAAGGTTTTCATGCTAATATTGTACACGAATAATCCGTACTACAACATGAAGAAACGATTAGATTTTAGATTAGAAGAGTATGAACTTGAAATCCTTGAAGATTACTGCAAGGCAGTTGGTAGGACAAAAAGCGACGTGCTTAGAGAACTCATCAGAAGCCTAGAGACAAAGAAAAGCCGTCCTAGAAGGACGGGGCTTTAGACCCAGTTTTTCGGTAAATCAGTAAACAGTTGGATTGCTCAGAAGACGATTGCTGAGGCGAAGGCAAAGTTGGCGCGATCGTCGCTGTGACTTGAATCATAAAATAAACTTTTAGCTCACGATATGCCAATACGCTTGTGACTTACATGATACGCATTATGGTCAGGCGACTCGCATAATTTTTTACTCGTTTAGACTTTTAAAACATCCTCTGAGCCTTAACTGAACTGTATTGTCTCATACCCCAGATTGCAAATCATCCTGGTTTGAAAGTACTTTGATTGCAGGTTTGAGCGATTAGTATTGCAGCTCGCAACATTTAAGGTTTGAATTTAGATTCCAACTTTAGTTGGAGCTTACCTTCCACTTTAAGATGGACTGATTCATCAATCATTCTATTATGCAAAAGTTTCAACTCAAAGTGGACGACAAGTTAGAGTCAATTAGATATATTGAATTCATGCAAACATTGATAGCAATGCGCGTTGCAATATCTAAGTTTGCTTGACACAAATAAATCAAGCTAAGTAGATCGGTGTAAATAATTAAAAGTATGTAGTAAGCGCTTTAGCGCTAAAGCGCTTACTACGAAAAAGTTTCCAATATTTACTTTTCTTTACATACTTTGATTTTTTCTCGCCTACTTACTTAAATGAGTGCTTAACTTCTGTTGGGAAAATTTTGAAGGAGAAAAATCAACCATGGCTCAAATACAACTCTTTAAGGATAGGAATTGTAGTGGGCTTGCTTGACATATTATTGAGCAAGACTTCACCAAGACTTATTACAAATTAGAAACCAAGTAAACAAACTAAAACTTCTATTTTTTCTAAAGATTAGTTGCTCGTTAGTTAGATTTAAAAATTTTGTCAGGAGAAAATCGGATGAAACTATCAACAATATGGTTAACAGGTATTGCTTTACTTATCGGTACAACTACATTGGGAATCGCTGCACTTTCTCAAATTAACTCAAAAGCTGTTGCTACTGCACCAGATATCGCACCAGAGTTGACTAAACTTGGTGATAAATCTTATCTACTCAGTTGGACAGATGATTCTGCCGTATATGTCTCTTGTTATCCCACAGTTAAACCCATAATGAAACCAGCACCAATTAAGCAAACACCAAATAGGTATGTCATTACCTGTAAAAATAAATAGGTCTGTAGCCGTTGCTGGTGTGTGGAGGAAACTGGTACTTTGACACGGAGCATTTCCCCACACCTGTTAAAAGCCAACACTAAAGGCAAGCTGGCTACTAGGTCAATTCCAGTTATTGAGGACTTGCGGCAACTGCTGAGTAACTACTATCCAATTGGGGGTGATGTTTACCTGTTCCCGATGGCAGCAACGGACACTTGGCTGAAGATAGCGCCGCAAGGATATTAAGGGAAGCGTGTAAGCAAGTGGGGATAATTGGTGTCAGTACCCACAGTTTTAGACGTACCGCGCTTACCCAGATGAGTAATGCTGGCATTCCATTGAGGGTGATTCAGGAGATATCCGGGCATCGGAACCTAGAACAGTTGCAGAAGTACATGGAAGTGAGTGATAGTCAGGTATTGGGCGCGGCTGCAACGTTGGCTATACTGTCTCCATAAGAGCTAAAATGTCGGCAAATATACTGGGATAGCTGTCTCTATTGCCTTAAATCTCTCAGTACTTTGTATCTTGCAAGACACCAACGAGAATTCCTTGAGATGCACCTTACTTGATTTCCATTTTTGGAAACAATACCTAATTTACAACTATTTGAGCCTTAACTGAACTGTATTGCAGCATGCAGGACTAACTGCGGACAGTAGGCAAATTTAAAATATTAGTAATAATCGAAATTTATTCTCCAATAAATAATTTAAAATATTTTTTTTATGAATTAAGTTAGATAACTTAAAAACGAAAAACATTTTTTTTCGCATTATGCATTTTGAATTGTAACGAATTCATACCATCTCACTAAATGTTTGATACAAATTCACTCAACCGCCTGCGGCACCTCCCCGATGCCTTGGGGAGGTTAGGAGAGGTTATATAGCGCAACTCAATTGAATGAAGTACAGTTTTATCTGTGTTCCATGAGTGTAGCCTACGGCACGGGTTACGCCTACATGTGTGGTTCATTATTTCTTTGGTGTACCTTACAAAGGTTGCAAACCGCTATATGTTTCAAGCAAAAAGTGAATTGGTATAACGGTCAGCCGAGCAAGTGTCACAAATGATGCAAAACTAATTTCTATCAGGAGGATTATTTAACTATCGCGCTCTGTGCGTGGGGCTTATGTCATTGAACTTTGATCCTCCATTCAAAATTGAAGTCAGGCTTCCATCTACCCATCCTGAGTTATTGCATGGGCTTGATATATGGTTGCGCTTAGGTTTAATATCAGATGCCCAAGTGAGGCATATCTGTCAAGAATTTCTGGTTTGTCGTCTGGAGTTGCAACCACAGGCTATACCCGAACCACAAGAGACGTTCGCCAATGTAGAACCAAGGGATGTAACGTCTCTACATCAAGGTAATGCAACGCCAGCAGCCAAGAAACCCAATGTCCTAGCTAGGATGTTGCAGTCGCTGGGGGAAGAATTAAGCGTCCGGTGGCTGCTGTTTTTAGGAATGTTCTTAGTGGTGGTGTCCTCTGGGGTACTTGCTGCTAGTCAGTGGGAAAAGTTTCCGCCTTCTGGACAATATGGGGTTTTGCTTGCCTATACCCTAAGTTTCTGGGGTATAAGTTTTTGGGCTGGCAGACAGTCTAACTTAAGCTTAACAACTCGGGCATTGCTCATTGTCACACTGTTGTTAGTGCCAGTAAACTTTTGGGCAATGGACAGCTTCAGTCTCTGGCAAAATCCTTTGGGCTGGATAGTGGTTGCAATAGCCTCTGTTGTCCTCACAGCTATTACTGTTTTACTGTGCGACAATCGGCTGTTTGCTATCAATAAGCAAGCTAGAAGATTGCCTCTACTCAATATTTTAGGACTGTCGTACTTACACTGGGGCTGGCAAATCCCAGGATTTCCCTTAATTGCTGTTTATCTGGCAACGGTAGGAACAACCATTGCTACGATTTATCACACTCGTAACCAACAAAGGCAAATTGCACCAGTTGAGGAGAGGCAAACTGACTTGGGTATCAGTCTGCCTTCGGTTGTGATTATTTATGCTTTATTGGTGCTGCTGGTACGAGCAATGTTTATTGTCCGCGTAGATGTCCAAGAATTAGGCTTGGCTATGGGCATTTGCGGTTGGCTGGTGGCTTGGTTGGCGCAGAACCTCACTCCCAGCCCCTCTGGGCAAGCAGAGAGGGGAGCCGTTAGCGGCGGAGAGGGGTCAAATAATGCTACCTCCCCATGTCCCCCCACTCCCCCGACTCTTCCTTGGCAACTCCTTGGCGGTATCTTATTGTTCCTTGGTTGGCTGGTGTCGGTTGGCGCACCCTTTCCTTGGCAAGCAACAGCTGTCAGTGGGTTGGGTTTGTGGTTTTTGGGGCGTCGCTTGCAGCTGCGTGGTACGCGAATGGATGTGGCGGCAATTTTCGTTATCGGGCTGGAGACAATTTGGCTGGGATGGCTGTTAGTGCCTTCTCAATTGCAGCAATGGGCGATCGCCACTGGAACTCAACTGACTTATTCTCAAAATACACCTTGGGCGTTATTGAGTGTGGCGTTATTTCCCTACGTCGTTTTCATGCTGGTGTTGAGAGATAAGCTTTACCGCGCTGACAAGGCGCAATTGGCTAATTTTGGGGAACAGTTAACGCTGGTGTTTGGAATTTCGCTCACTGCGCTGAGTTTGATAAATCCCACGTTACGTTCCTTGAATTTACTCTTGTCCACAATTACTTTAGGTCGTGTTAGCCAGCGACGGCTTCCCACCAGAATAAGTCTGGTGTACATGACTCAGATAGCTGGAGTGCTGACGCTTTGCTCAATCATTGACCGCTTACTTCCTTATCTTAATACACAAGTCTGGGCAAGTATTTTGTTAGCCGTGGCGGTTGCAGAGTGGTTGTTTAGTTGTGTAGGCAACGGAGTCTGGCAACGCAGTGCATGGCACATGGGTTTGGGACTGGCGGTACTTAGCTACGCTCTATTATGGAAGAATGCTGAATCAGCCTGGTTTGGTTTTGGTAATGGCAGTGAGAATTGGGGTTTAATTTGGTTAATAGTCCCGATGACTCTCACAGGTATTGCCATTTTGGGATGGAAAAATTCAGCTAGCGCAATAGCAGATCCCACTCTCAACGGTTGGTTAAGTGTTGCCGCCTTAGGACTTGCTCAGTTACTAACTTTACCTCTATCTGGAGGTAGATTAATAAGTTTGGCTGTCGCTAGCGCTTTGATGTTTATCAATACGCGCTATCTGCGACACAAGCTATCTGCGTTAATTACTGTAGGTTTTGGACTGGGTTTCATCGCTGCCCTGTTATGGGAAGGTGTGCCTGGTTTAGCGCGATTGTCAGTACAGGGGTGGTTTGTAGCGGGAGCAGTCTGCACTGTCGGCTTATGGTTAGTTCGTACTTTGTTAAGCAGGAGAGAAAACGAATTAGTAGTTATTTATGCAGAAGCAAGCGATAAATGGGCGATCGCCCTATGCACTGTTGAGTTATTGCTGCTGAGTCTTCACTCTCTGTTTGTTTACCAAGGGCTTGCTCAAGCTGGATTTTTCTACTTAACTTCCTCGGCGATAATTTTAGTGGCAATTGTTTATCGCAGTTGGCAGCAACCTACTAATTGGGGCTTTTATGGTATTGGATGGTGTCTGGAATTATTGATTGCCGAAGTCCTGGGTTTTGGCGATCGTTCTATCATCAAGATTGCAATTGCCAACATCGCTTTAGGATTGACAACTCAGCTTTTAGGGGAGTGGTGGCGAAGAAAACATCGACTCGAACAACTTCCCAACCGCTGGCACATTCTGCCCCTACTGTATGGTGTCTTTGGTGCCGTGCTGCGATCGCACAGCTTTGCCAACTGGACAGGCTTATCAACCCTTGCGATCGCTTTAATTGCTATTGGAGTCGGGCGACGTCGTCAAGAATTCAAACCCCTAGTTTATCTGGGACTTGTCGGAGTATCAATTTCGGTATATGAGCTTTTATTATACCAACTTTTAGAAGTACCAGGAGGAGCATTCGGCGATGGCTTAATTGCCATGTCTGTTCTTGGCACTGGCATTATGTATGCATATCGCATTCTCTCGCCTTGGTTAGTAGACTACTTACGCTTAACAAGTGAAGAACTCAAAGTTGTTGCTCATGTTCACTGGGCTGTGAGTAGCTGTCTATTACTTTCTGCCACTTTCACCCCCATTGCAATCAACCGCCTTGTAGGTTTGGGAGTAGGGGTGTTTTTGATTCGCTATGCCATTTTTCAAGGACGATCCCCCCTTAGTCCCCCCTTAATAAGGGGAGGACACTTGCGTGCGGGGGTTCCCGAGGACAGTTCTGAGGAGGGTTTCCCTCCGGGAGAAACTGTCCGTCCCGTTGAGCAAAGTGTCCGTAGGGTTGGGGGGATCACAAAAGCAGAAACGTGGGTTTACCTCGGCTTGTTAGAAATAGCTGGGCTAAGAATTTACTGGATACATACAGCAGTAGGACGCTTGTTTGGTGGACCATTACTTCCTTGGAGAGCGCCTATTGCTTCTGTGGTTGCCTACTTTCTCTATATTCTACCTTGGGAGCGTTGGGGCTGGTCTAAAAGACCTTGGCAAAACGCCGCATATATTTTGCCATTAATATATTTATGGGAAAGTCGAGCAGAAATTTATCCAGTCGGCTTACTTATTACAGCTGGATTTTATGCCTTTGTTGCCAAGTTTTCAGAAAAATTCCGTTTTACCTATGTCAGCGTGGTGCTGATTGATTGGGCGCTGTTTCGTTGGTTTTCTGGCTTACATCTGACTGATGCTTTGTGGTATGTCACACTAATTGGTTTATCACTGCTGTATGTTGCCCAATGTGACCCTGGGTTGAGACTACCAGAAATGAAAGCAAGTCGCCACTGGTTGCGGTTCCTAGGCAGCGGTTTGATTTGTGGATGGGCTATTGTGTTTCATCAAGATACAGCATTTGTACCGGGGATTTTCAGCCTTATCGCCATTTTTGCAGGATTAGCTTTGCGAGTGAGGGCTTTTCTCTATGTTGGTACGGGTACTTTTTTTATCACGAGTTTCTATCAACTGGTGATTTTCAGCTTGCGTTACCCATTTTTCAAATGGGTTGTTGGCTTGCTTGTTGGTATTGTATTGATTTCCATTGCTGCCAACTTTGAAACCCGTCGCGAACAACTAAATTCCTTACTTCGCAATACCACGGAAGAATTGCAAGAATGGCAGTAAAACCAAAGGAAGACAAGGGGACTTGCACAATCATCAGAATTGGTGAAAAATTGTACGGCGAGTAGCCATTGGGCATTCTCGCTTGCAAGAAACCCAAGAGGATATCAGTGAAAGTTTTAGTTGTCGGTAATGGAGGGCGAGAACACGCCCTAGCCTGGAAATTGTTGCAATCAAAGCAAATTGAGCAAGTTGTCTGTGCGCCGGGGAATGGGGGGACGGCAGGTATAAAAGGCTGCCAAAACCTGCCCTTAGCAGTAGATGATTTTGAAGGTATCAGCCAATTTGCTCTGCATGAGGGCATTTCTCTTATATTGGTGGGACCAGAAGTACCTTTAGCAAAAGGTATAACAGACTATCTCAACTCAAAAGGTTTGAAGGTTTTTGGTCCAACGAGAGCAGGCGCACAGATTGAGGCTAGTAAGGCTTGGGCAAAAGCCTTGATGCAGGAAGCAGGAATTCCCACGGCACGGGCTGCGGTATTTACGGAGGCAGCAGCGGCAAAATCCTATGTGAAAGCACAAGGGGCACCGATTGTTGTCAAAGCTGATGGTTTGGCGGCTGGTAAAGGTGTCATAGTTGCTGAAACGGTGGAACAGGCACAGGCGGCAATTGATGCCATGTTCGGCGGGGAATTTGGCAGTGCTGGGAAATTTGTTGTTATTGAAGAATATTTGACTGGGGAAGAAGTTTCGGTTTTAGCGCTGACAGATGGGTTAACAATTCGCCCGTTGCAGCCCGCTCAAGACCACAAGCGGATTGGTGAGGGTGATACGGGGGAAAATACTGGTGGGATGGGAGCTTATGCCCCAGCGCCCATTGCTACGCCAGAGGTGATGGCAAGAATTCAAAAAGAAGTGTTGGAAAAAGCGATCGCCGCACTCAGGGCTAAAGGCATTGACTACCGAGGTGTGCTTTACGCTGGGTTGATGATGAGTCCTCAAGGTGATTTTAAGGTTTTGGAATTTAACTGTCGTTTTGGCGACCCAGAAACACAAGTGGTGCTACCACTGTTGGAAACACCTTTAGAAGAGTTAATCTTAGCTTGTGTTGAGCAACGTTTGGCTCAAATGCCACCCATTGCTTGGAAGCAGGGGGCTGCTGTCACTGTCGTTGCTGCTTCTGGTGGTTATCCTGGAGCATACGAGAAAGGAAAAGTCATTACTGGCATTGAGCAAGCAGAGGCACTGGAAACCACTGTATTTCACGCTGGGACAAACTTGAACCAAGAACAACTGGTCACAGATGGCGGTCGCGTGTTAAATGTTACCGCTTTGGGAGAAAATTTCGACCAAGCGCTTGCCCAAGCGTACGCTGGGATACAGTGTATTCACTTTGAAGGGATGTATTATCGCCGAGACATCGGTCATCGAGTCAGGTAAGAAGAGGAGTGAGGCAGGGAGTGAGGGAGGGAAGTTTCCCTCGCTGTGTCCCTCTTTGGGTCTCTCGCTCCTGTTTCTCCTTACTTGTTTGTCAAATAAGCTGTTAATTTTTAGTTGTTGGGGTATATGTTTGGCTCCTTGATAGGGATCAATGCACAACTATCTTCGCCCTAACAAGTCAAACCCTGAGCAAACCCTAACAGGTATTAGGTAAAGTATATATTTTCCTACTACCTTGATTGTCAGCACCATAATAACTTTTAACCTTTTAAGATGATAGCTCTTTTAAAAACAATCAGAGAAGCAATTGTCAATTGGTGGTCGGAGTTCACTCTCCAGACCAAACTTTTAGCCGCCGCCACTTTGGTGGTGTCTCTGGTGATGAGTGGTTTGACGTTCTGGGCTGTGAATACAATTCAGCAGGATGCACGCCTGAATGATACTCGCTTTGGTCGTGACCTTGGACTGCTGCTTGCGGCTAACGTTGCTCCGCTGATTGCTGACCATAATCTCACCGAGGTAGCACAATTTTCCCAACGCTTCTACAGCAGCACGTCGAGCGTGCGTTATATGCTTTATGCTGATGAAACGGGGAAAATCTATTTCGGTCTTCCTTTCTGGGAACCGGAAGTAGAAACGTCGCTTGCGATTGAACGGCGGATAGAATTGCCAGAGGATTATGCTGCTGATGCAGAAAAGCCGATGGTGCGACAACATCGATCGCCTGATGGGGAAGTCACCGATGTGTTTGTGCCAATCACTGCAGATGGCAAATACCTGGGTGTGTTGGCAATTGGGATTAACCCTAACCCCGCTGCTGTGATCTCGACAAATTTCACCCGCGATGTCACCATTGCCGTTTTTATCTCAATTTGGGTGATGGTGATTTTGGGAGGGGTGATTAACGCTTTGACAATTACCAAGCCAATTAAAGAATTGCTCGTCGGGGTAAAACAAATTGCTGCGGGGTATTTCAAGCAGCGAATTGACTTACCACTCGGAGGCGAACTTGGGGAGTTAATTCTCAATTTTAATGAGATGGCAGAGCGTTTAGAGCGCTATGAAGAACAAAATATTGAGGAACTGACGGCGGAAAAAGCCAAGCTAGAAACTCTAGTTTCCACTATTGCTGACGGAGCCGTTCTTATTGATAACAGTATGCAGGTGATTTTAGTTAACCCTACAGCACAAAGAATTTTCGGCTGGGAAGGGGCTAAGGTTGTAGGCGAAAACGTTTTGCATCATTTGCCTCCAACGGTGGAAATGGAAATCACCCGTCCTTTGTATGAAATGGCAGCAGGAGAATGCGAAAGCGCTGAATTCCGCATTCTCCTTAACCAACCTATTAAAAGAACTATCCGCATTCTTTTAACTACCGTTGTCAACCAAGTCAACCAACAACGCGAGAGTATCAAAGGTATTGCAATCACTGTACAAGATATCACGCGCGAGGTAGAGCTAAACGAGGCAAAAAACCAATTTATCAGCAACGTTTCCCACGAACTGCGAACCCCCTTATCTGCTATCAAATATGTGATTGAGACTTTGCACGATTACGGGGAAGAGTTAAGTACTCAAGAAAGGAAGGAGTTTTTAGGAACTGTCAATCATGAAACAGATAGATTGACACGCTTAGTGAATGATGTATTGGATTTGTCAAAGTTGGAATCTGGTCGCAGCTATAACTTCGATGGAGTGGATCTGGCACAAGCGATCGAGCAGACAGTGCGTACTTACCAACTAAATGCTAGGGACAAAGCCATTAAACTCATTCAGGAAGTTGCTCCTAGCTTACCACTGGTTGTGGGTAATTACGATTTGTTGTTGCAAGTGTTGGCTAATTTGGTTGGTAATGCCCTCAAGTTCACTAATGCGGGTGGAAAAGTTGCCCTACGCGCCTACCAAATCGTACCAAAGTCCAACTCTATCGACCATCAAATACCTCTGGTGCGAGTGGAAATCTCTGATACTGGAATTGGCATTGCCCCAGAAGACCAAGAAGCCATTTTTGACCGCTTCTTCCGAGTAGAAAACAGAGTTCATACTCTAGAAGGCACTGGTTTAGGGCTATCTATTGTGAGGAATATTATGGAAAAGCATCACAGTAAAATGCATCTGGTCAGTGAAGTTGGCATTGGCACGACTTTTTGGTTCGACTTAGTGGTATTTGATGAACAAGCATCTCATGTTAAAAAGTAACCACTTTTTGAACGTAATATTATGTCCGCTTAAATAACCGTGTGGAAATTCGTAGTGAGGGCTTTAGCTTATTCGGGCAGAAGCCCCGCGCTGTAATCTTTGATTCAGCGACGGGATGAATGCCCGGACAAAAACTCGGTACACCCCTAATCGACGTTGACTATCACTCAACAAGCGTTAGGGGTGTCCGAGTTTTTGTCAATCTCTATAGTTGGTAACGAGTCAATAAGCTCCTCTATTACCTGGGTCATAGTTTTGTCAGCGTGAACTGCATATAAACGTACTTTATTGAGCCTACGCTCACTAATTCGTATTTTTAACTCTTTGTTTTTCATTTTGTTCCACCATTGTTCCCTCATATATGTTAGCATGGGTGTACAAAGGAGGTGATTAGAGTGTTGAAAGCAGTTAAGGTCAGGTTATACCCAACAACTGAACAAGAACTAGCTTTAGCCAAATCGTTTGGTTGTGCAAGATGGTATTATAACTACGCCTTAAATGCCTGCATTCAACACTATGAAGAAACTGGAAAGTCATTAAAGCTAAGTGTATATAAGGCTTATTTGCCTCAATTAAAAGTAGAGCATCCTTGGTTAAAAGAAGATTGTTATTCTGCTGTTTTGCAGTGTGTAGCAATCAATTTGAACAAGGCTTACACCAACTTTTTTGAAGGACGTGCTAAGTTTCCTAGGTTCAAATCAAAGCATCACAAACAATCAATCCAGTATCCTCAAAACGTAAAGGTTCTGGGTGATTTTTTGGAAGTTCCTAAAATTGGTGTTGTGAAGGCAGTCTTTCATAGGTCAATCTCCGGGAAAATCAAGACAGTTACAATCAGTAAAACCCCCACAGATAAATATTTTGCTTCTATTTTGTGCGAAGTAGAGGATAGTGCAAGTCAACATAGGGGCGATAAAACACTTGGTATTGACCTGGGATTAAAGGACTTTGCTATTGTTCATAATGGCAGTGAAGTTACCAAGTATTCAAACCCAAAACACTTGAAACGCCATGAGAAGAATCTAGCTAGAAAGCAGAAAAAGTTTGCCCGTAAAGTAAAAGGGAGTAATTCAAGAAATAAGTATAGAAAACTCGTAGCCAAGGTTCACGAACGAGTATCGAATTCCCGCCAAGATTTTCTGCACAAATTAAGCAGGAAACTGGTAGACGATAGTCAAGTCATCATTGTGGAAAATCTCCACATCAAGGGAATGGTACGGAACCGGAAGCTGTCAAAGTCAATATCCGATGTAGGTTGGGGAATGTTCATTAACTTCCTTGATTACAAGTTAAAAGCGTCATATGGTCAACTTGTGGAAATAGGAAAGTTTTTCCCAAGTTCTAAGACGTGTTCATACTGTGGTCATGTCCTTGATGAATTAACGCTCGATATCCGTGAATGGAATTGTCCATCATGTGGTACTCATCATGACCGTGATGGTAATGCAGCACTGAACATAAGGAATGAAGGAATTCGGATATTATCTATGGACGGAGGGAACCCCGTTCTTGCCGTGTCGAGGCAACGTAAGACCAATAAACCGCAAGGTGGAAAGGCTGTTGTCGTTGAAACCGGAAGCCCACACCCTATCTGTACTCAGATGGGTGTTGGGTAGTTCACCCCTCTTCCACCAAAACAAGGACTAAAGTCCTTACTACAAAAAGGCAAGATGGGGTACTTCATGTTGTAGACAAAGCAATCATTAAACATACAAAGAATAGAACCAGCAGCAAAACCAAAGCCTGATTGCGTCTCATCCAACTTCTCACAGTTGCACCAAAGCTGTTGGCGTTACGCTGCTGCTGCAACTGTTGCTTACTCTCTTCGATATTTTGGTAGAGAATGCATTCTTTAGCAAAAGGACGTTGGGGAAAATTGCAAGTATCATCAGCGTGGTAAGTGCAGGTGTCACAAAGATATTCCTTCCCAGTGGCGCGGTGTAAGGGAATCCCAGGATGTCCATAAGCTTTCAACTGGTTACCACAATGAGGACAGGTGACAGCTTGGGAATTCACGGGTTGATGACAACGAGGGCAAGTTGCAGTGTCCACAGCTTGAGCGTTCATGAGCAAACATCTTGATTTTAGCCATTGACTCACAACATTGGGTACAAAATACTCATCCACGAGTTCTCAATATTCATTAACAAAGCTCAAACACTCATTCACGAGTCATAAACACTCGTCCACGAGTTCCAAACACTCGTCCACGAGTTCCAAACACTCGTCAGCGAGTTCCAAACACTCGTCCACGAGTTCCAAACACTCGTCAGCGAGTTCCAAACACTCGTCAGCGAGTTCCAAACACTCATTCACGAGTTCCAAACACTCATTCACGAGTCATAAACACTCGCCCACGAGTCATAAACACTCATGGACGAAAAAAGACACCTCGTTTTGCAAATCCTAAGACTCAGAAGCAGGTTTGACAGGTTTGTTTCTCATTGCTTTAAAGCGATCGCCTAATTGTTCAGCAAGCCTTTTTAAACCAGGAGTCTTTTTAGCAGATGTTTTCACGTAACCATAAACCGTCAAACTGCTGCTCATGGCTTCACTCCCCACAGCTAATAAGGTATCATCTACCTGTTCGTTCAGTTGCCGCAGTGCAATCAAAAGTTCGGTGAGTGTAGCGGCTAATTGATAATCCCGGACAAATTCCTGAATGTCAAAACTAGCTGGTAAAATGTCGGGGTTAGATTGAGCAGCCGTGAGGCTATTGTTGACAAAGGCTAGGCTTTTATCGCCCATTTTAAATAACTTGCGACGTTCTTCCGTACTTAAGGTAATCAGGAAAGGTAGCTTCTTTTGAATTGTTTGCAACGCTGCTTTGATTTGTTGCATATCTTCAGGCGAAAGGGAAGCGGTGATATTTTGGTATGCCATTGTATAATTACCGTGGAAATTCAAATGGTTAAGTAGCAATGTCTGCTACTTTTAGGTTTCCCACTGGTTAATGAAATTACACAACTTGATAATTCAATTTTTACTTTGTGATCTGATCTTCGCTCTTATTGCCCATAAGAAAACTTGTTTGTAGTAAGGACTTCAGTCCTTGCTGTGTCGGGAAAGAGGACTAAAGTCCTCACTACATTGCTCATTGTACTTCTATGCTACCTTCCAGGATTTTGCTAGCGTTTGAGGCTCTGGCAGAGGTTCGCCATTTTCTAAAGATGTCTCAATTAACATCTCTATCACTTCTTGAGCATTTTTGAGAGCTTCTTCGTAAGTCTCTCCGTGGGTATGGCAAAACTCTCCCCATTCCGGAAAACTGACAACAAAACAATCATCTTCGTCAGACCACTGAATAATTATGGTGTAATGAGAATTCATTCTTGTTCTTCCTCTTGTTGAGCTTTTCTAATTTCTTCTATCCTTTGAAGTGCATTATTAACGTCTTTCTCCTGGTAAGCTTTAGCATCATTCCCGTCCTTACCTGATAAGGTAACTCTTCCTGGTAGCAAAGGATGAAACCAATTAGTGTGACTCCCTTTGCCAGGTTTATAACTAAACCCTGCTTGTAACAACAAGCTTTTCAATTCTCTAATTTTCTTGGGCATATTTTCAGTTTATATTGTCACTCCCCACCGCTCTATCTTTTATTCTCCCCATTCCCTCAATTTCTTCTGAGCAAACTCCCGCACTTGCTTATCAGGATCATTCTCCGCTCTGTCGCGCAACAGTGGTAAAGTTTGGGGATGGTGAGGATATTGCTTAACAATGATCTCAAGTGCAACTCGCCGAGGATTGGTTTCAACGTCGTACTTACGCTCAAAGGGGTCATTAACAGCGCAGTTGTAGTAGATATCAAACAACTCAGGCTGATAGGTGAAATTTTTGCCTAATGCTTGGACTGCTGCACGTCGCACATAGTAATTATCATCAGCAGTGGCGCGTTGTTTGAGGATGGCTAGGGTAGCGGCGTCATCTTTGTAGTTGCTGGCTAAAGCTTGGACTGCTGCACGTCGCACATAGCAATTATCATCAGCAGTGGCGCGTTGTTTGAGGATGGCTAGGGTAGCGGCGTCATCTTTGTAGTTGCTGGCTAATGCTTGGACTGCTGCATATCGCACATAGTAATTATCATCAGCAGTGGCGCGTTCTTTGAGCCAGGCTAGGGTAGCGGCGTCATCTTTGTAGTTGCTGGCTAATGCTTGGACTGCTGCACGTCGCACATCCGAATCATCATCAGCAGTGGCGCGTTCTTTGAGCCAGGCTAGGGTAGCGGCGTCATCTTTCCAAGTTGTTGCAACTGCTGCAACTGCTTGGGTGCGAATTTCCTGAACTAGCTTTCTCTCTTCCTCATCTTCATCGGGCTCGTAATAGTAATTTAAGTCGTATTTGGTTAAGTCTTTAAAGCGGTTCAGTAATTGCTGAGCAGTATTTGCAATTACCGTCCTATTCCTCACATCAGAAAGACACTTAGCCGCCAAAAACAAGTTGCTAAATTTCTCCGCCTCACCATTCTGCGCCATTAAATAATCAAGAATTTCCCCTACAAATTTTGGCTCAATCATTCCTGCTATCAGCCGTAAGACTTCATGCCAAGTTTCATCTCGCCAGTGTTTGCCAAAAACCTCCGTTTTCAGATAATCAATTGAAATACTGCGTTCCTTCTCAAACTGCCAAACAAACTCCGAAGCACAGAAATACTCTAAAAACGTCCGATGGACAAAGGCATAGTAATCTGCACCCAGGAAACATAACATAAAGTTGCGAGTTCGTAGTTGATTAATCATCACTCTCGCAGCTTCTCTTGCTTTGTCAACTTCTATGGTTTTTAAATACCCAGTCAAAATCTTTTCTAAATCATTCGCACTGATCAAATTGCCTGCCAAACCTTTTTCACTGGTTTGCATATGGTAAGCAACTTGACGCAGCATTGCTTGCTTATCTTTATAATCAATCGTTTTCGGGTCTAACCTCTTATCTTCCACCAAAGCACGTTCCACATCCCATTGATGCAGCAGCACCCGCGATGCTTGATTGTAAAGTTCGGCTCTATCTCTTGGCAGTTCTTGGTTACGATTGAGAATTGCCATCATCGTCAACAGCAAGGGATTTCCTGCAAGTTCTGCTATCGATTTTGATGAGTCAATTGCTCTTTGCAGTCGCTCTTTTTTTCTATCTCCATCAATCTTGTCAGGAAAAGTGTCAGAATGCCAACGGTTGATAAAATCCTGAATTTGTTCTGGTTCTAAATCTTGCAGCATGAAATGCTTAAATTCAGCATCTCGGAGGCGTTGCGCTTTATACCCTATAACGCGAGAAGTGACAATAACCTGCACATTGGGATATTCATTAGTGAAGCGATGAATATCAGTAATGACATCTTCCCGTCTACCAGGGTCAAAAACTTCATCCAAACCATCAAACATCACCAAAGCGTTACCAGCCTTGAGTTGTGACTGCAATTGATGCTGATTCAGGTGAGCTATTACACCGCTACATTTATGGAAAAATTCCAGAAAGTTATTGCATTCTTTATCTTCTCGTCGCCGCATATAAGTGCGTAATTCAATCAGCAACGGAATTGGCGGAGGATTTTTTATCTTATCAAGCCGATCCAGTGTTTGTTCTACCCAATCTAACGCCAGGTATTGCAATAAAGTAGACTTACCTGAACCTGGATCGCCTAAAATTACGATATATTTATACTTTTGCTTGTCTTCGACAATCTCTTTAACAGAACGCACAGTTTGTTCAAAATAAACTCGTTTATGGCGTTCTAACTCTTCTAGTGCAATTTCTTCTGCTTCTAGTTCGTTCCTTTCTCGCAGTTGTCGGAAATGTTCTTTAGGCAATTCGTGAACTTGTGGTAAAACTTGGTGAACTTCCCGCACATTTTGAGGGATAAAGATTCGCCATAGCCGTAATTCGTTATAGGCGTAACCGCTGGTATCTAAACTATCTAATTTTAAATTTCCGTAGCGCTCGCGAATGGCTTCTTGATATTTAATTAAATTAAAATCTGGGATAATTCCAGCAATTTCTTTAGTATTGTTTTCAATATTGTTTAACTTTTGGAATTCCAGGATATAACGTAACTCCTCTGACTCCAAAAGAATTTCTTGGACTTGTGTGAAATACTGCTCTGTCAGTGTTTGCCAGTTAAACTTAGGTGGTAAAGGTTTTAAATGAAGTCTTCGCCAGCTATCTTCCAGAGTTTTCGCTTCTAGAGAATCACAACGAATATCAAAAGCTTGACCAAGAATTTCCTTAACCGACTTATCACGAATAAATTTATTGATGTCTGTCGTATACTCTTTAATTTCAGCTTCAGACAGTTTGCAACGAACCTTTAACTGCTGCTGCATGAGTTGCAAAAATTCTGTCAGCGCCATAATCACAGCTTTTTGAAGTGGTTCTTGCTGAAAGGGCGCGGTTGCAAGATTATTAAAGATATGCTTGAAGAAATCTTTGGCGTAGTCCTTGACTAAATCTTTGACAAATTCTTCGCTGATAATAGTCTTGACAAGAAATCCAACTACTTTTGTAGCTACCCAGGTAGTGAACCATTCAACTATCATACGCGCTTTTCCTGAGCTTTTGACTACCAGTATATACATCTGCCCCAGTCATGTTTCCTGATTTTAGAGTGATTTCAGAAATATCACAGTCAAAGAAATGCGAGGATTCACATCCTGTACTGTCTATTGACAAAATCTAACTATTATGGGTTATGCATAGCCAAAGACTCAGATTCCCGACTTCTTGAAGAAGTCGGGAATCTTGTTGTTCAAGAGAAAAATCTTGAGGATCTTCAGAAAATCCTCAGATTCTTTTTTTATGATTACTTATGTATTAACGTTCAGATAATTTAAATACCTTATGTATTAAGTGTAAATACACATCTAAGCGTTATCAAATGTGTTCTCTACATCACTAGGGTTCTAGAGTCAGTTCTCCATCATGAGTTGTGCTGCTCATATTACAAGTCCCATTCATGACGGAGCTTTGTTGGTCTAACAATAATCTTTGCAAGGAGAGGCAGTGATTTTAATTGATTGGACTAATATGGCTCAATCGGTACTACATGAGAATTGGAAGAATTGGTTGCAACAGCATGGATATACCCTTGTCTTCAGCGAATATGTTGAGGATATAGAAATTCAAATGTTTGCGTCTAATCAAACCATATCTTTTGCTGTGTATGCTCCCATCAGTTTTGGCTTAATCTACATTAATATCCCTACTGCTCAAGACGCACTCATGTTGATAGCAAGGCTGAGACAGTTGCTATTGCTACCGTGGGATAGAGTTCAAGATGACGGTTCTTCTCCCGACAAGGAAAGCCGTTCTGAAACCTTTCTAACTATAGGAGGTGGAACAATGCAAAAAAAAATTGACACACCAAAAGCCCAAATCTCTCCACAAGAGATGCAACAGGAAGAGGTTATTGACCAACCAACGGTGCTTCAACTTCAAAAAGATACTGCTATTTTAATCGCCTCCCTCAAACAGATGGCAGAACGTAATATTTGCCCAAAAATTGCGTGGCGAGCAATCAAACTGCTCACTCAGTATCAAAAAATTGTCGATCGCCTGCTGGCGCAGTTATAATGTCTAGCTTTACATAAAGGAGCATCGCTTCCTAAGATAGTTTTACGTTAAATATTTTATAAATATTTTAGGAACGCGCTTCCTTTAAGCAAGAGTGTCTGGATCTATCCCTAACTCGCGCAATTTCTCTGCTAATGTTTGTGCGCGTTGTTCTGCTGCTCTAACACGTTCTTCTGGTGTGGGGTAACGTTGTCGTTGCTCATCGTACCAATAAAGCCATTCCCGCGTTACTCCTCCATAAGTTCCTCGTTGGCAACCAATTCCTAAACCAACTTCCGGTAGCCAAACAGGGTTTTCCTCTTGTAATTCATACTCACCATCAACTAACCGATGCACTTCTAAACGCGGTTTGCGACGACGGCGAGAAGAGTAAACCACGTAATACAATACACCTAACGCTGCATATTCTTCTTTTTTAGTGCTATATTCTTTGCGATAATTTTGGGAAACAACTTCTAGTACCAAAATAGGGACAACGTTTTCGTCCCACAGCACATAACTTGGTCGTAGTTCTTCATCATATATACGTTCTACCCCTAAGCTCAAAAATCCATCTGGCACGATAGGAGGTTTATCGGGGTGATAATAAATACCCATATCTATGCCAAAAAACCAGTCCATGCGCTCTGCCCATAAGATCAGCAGTATTGCCTTGAGCAAGCCTGGTATCAATTCTTGCAGTTCATTATCCACGGGTGTATCGTCAGAGTCGGGTAGTTCTTCGGCAGAGGGCAAGTACCTTGGCAGGTTAAATAACATGACTGGTTTTCCCGGAAAACTTATCAAAATTACAGTGAATTAAACTTGAAAGAATCGGTTTTGTTGAGCCTCAACTACTTCTGTGGAAATTTCCGGACTTGATATTCGCCTGACTCCACAATGGGGTAGGATTTTCCCATCGCTGCAGTGAACTTGCGCTCAATAGCCTCTAATTCGGCTTGGGGTATCGCTTTCCAATCCTCTTTCGTCGCCCAGTGAATTACCAAAACCACTTCTGTGGGGTCATTCGGATTGATCCAAACTTCTTTACCAAGAAATCCTGGATGTTTAGCCAGCGCCGCTGTCCAAATTTCCGCATCTTTTTGGATATATTTTTCTCTTTGTTCGGGCGGAACTTTCGCCTTAAGTAGTTCGATTATCACACTTTTTATTTCCTGTGTGCGTTTGTCAAAATAGAGTTGTAGTCTATATTAATTATCCTTCCACGATGGGTGTATAGGATAGATTTATGAGAAACAGTCATCTGATTTGAAAAAAGTGATAGAAAGGGATTATGGACAACAACAACTGGATGCAGCAGTTATTAATGCTTGGTATTGGCACAACGTCAGTAGTTGCAGACAAAGTGCGGGAAGTAAGCGATCAACTTGTTAAGGATGGCAAGCTTGATCCCGAGCAAGCCAAGGCAGTTATGGATGATATGGTACAGCAGTTGAAGTCGGAGCAGGGAAGCTGGGAAGGCAACGTGCAACGACAAATGCGAAATATGTTGCAGGATTTGGGGGTGGCTCGTCAGTCGGAAGTGGACGAACTGCGCGGTAGAATTGACCGATTGGAGCGTCAACTACGCGATTTAGAAAATAAGCTTTGGCGTTAGGGCGTCGTCTGATTTACACTAAGTTTTGTCCTAGTGGTAATCTCATTCCTAGACTACTAAGTAGAGAGGACTGATTTTGAAAGCGATTTTACTCAGCATCGGCTTCATGCTGGTTTGTGTTTTGGTTTTAGTGTTGGCGCAAATTGGCGGTAACAAACAAGATATCGCCGTTGCTGCCCAGCTAACCGCAACGACTCCAGCACCCATCCAGGTACAAGAAAACAAGACCCTAATTGCGAGAAAAACTATGTCTGAAGCTAATGCCGTCACCACGCCCTCTGGGCTTAAGTACATTGAGTTAAAAGAGGGGACTGGGGCGACTCCCAAAACTGGACAAACAGTTGAGGTTCACTACACTGGTACTCTCCAAGATGGTACCAAGTTTGATAGTTCACGCGATCGCGGCCAGCCATTTAAATTTAAACTTGGTGTCGGACAAGTCATCAAAGGCTGGGACGAAGGACTGAGTACTATGAAAGTAGGCGGACGTCGTCAGTTAATCATACCCCCAGAGTTAGGTTATGGCGCTCGTGGTGCTGGTGGTGTCATTCCACCTAACGCTACTCTAAACTTTGATGTGGAATTGCTCGGAGTCAAGTGATAGCTAATAGAGCAATCCTACTTGATTTGTGTGGAAGTGTCTGCGCTAAGCGCATAAATTGAAACGCTCAGAATCCCGACTTCTTTAAGAAGTCGGGAATCTTGTTGTTAACTCAGTTTCAATAATTATTCGGTTTGACTAAATTTTTAAATTTGGTAAATTGTGGGTCAAACAAGAGCCTAACATTACCTGTGGGACCGTTGCGGTGTTTCGCTACGATCACCTCGGCAATTCCTCTTTCAGGGCTGTCGCTGTTATAGTAATCATCTCTATACAGCATTAACACTAAATCCGCGTCCTGTTCGATACTTCCACTTTCTCTTAAATCGGATAACATGGGACGCTTGTTAGTCCGTGCTTCTACTCCTCGACTCAACTGAGATAGAGCAATCACTGGGACAGATAATTCACGCGCTAAACTTTTGAGACTTCTGGTAATTTTTGATAATTCTTGTACGCGATTATCGCCCGCTCCTTCCATCAATTGCAAGTAATCTATAATAATTAGTCCCAGTTCTGTACCCAATTCTGCTTGCAAGCGCCGCGCCTGACTCCGCATTTCTGTGACTGTAATATTTGGCGTATCGTCAATAAAAATTGGCATTTCTGAGAGCATACCAATAGCACGGCTTAAAGGTTCCCATTGAGTTTGACTGATGCGTCCACTCCGCAAATAACCACTTTCAATTCCCGCTTCGCTCGCCAACAGCCGCTGTACCAGTTGTTCTTTTGACATTTCCAAGCTGAAAACAGCAACTGGTAATTTATATGAAGCTGCAATATTATGAGCGATATTCAAACAAAAAGCGGTGTTGTGAACACAAATATCATTGGCAACAAAATTATGGGTTACTGGAATTGTCAAGTCATACACTTGTTTGTATCCCACTGATTCTATAGAAACGATTTCATCCCAATAAATATCCCCTGTGGCTATTTGTTGTAAGGAGAAATCTTCTAATGTATTTGCCATCACAAAACGTTCGTGTGGTAAAGCTTTGTCTAGATGAATATTTGTGTGTGCTTTGATTCCAGCCCTACGTGCTAAAACTGTCCACGCTTCTTCACCTTTGGCTGCTGTTATCTCCTGGAATGTTTCTACTGGAATGAAATTATAATTAGTCTTACTTTTCACGGGTTCTGGAAAACCTCTCTCCAAACCTCTCTCCTGGAAGGAGAGAGGCTTTGAATTCTCCCCCTTCCCTAAAAGCGAAGGGGGTTGGGGGGTTAGGTTTTGCGTTGGTTTTTCCACATAACGTGAAAAGTCAGCATAATTCTTTTGATATCCTTTATTAATTAAAGCTGCTTGTACTTGTAATAAAGCGGTTTCTTTGCTAAAAATACCAATTTCTGAGAGAAAATTTTGAAGAGATTGGGTATCAGTAATATCTAGTTGCCAAGCGTGTCTAGAAGTGCCTTTGTATTTAACAGACCGCTTCTTCAAAGTCGCAATGATGCCAAACCTGAGCAGCAGATGTTGTACCTGTCTTGACAGTTTCTCGCTAACAGTGCAATAGCCTAATTGTACCTGACCACTTGCAAGCACGGTAGCCCAACCATCTGTGGCAAAGAGGCGATTGAGGAATAAAGAAACTTGCGATCGCTCTAGTTGAAAGATACAAGCAGGAATGATTTTTTCCTCAGCTTTTTTACTCCATAGCGCCTGATTCTCCAGCCACTCAGTTAGAGGGCTTTTTTCCCCTTGACACATAGCAGCATACAGTATTGAGGAACGCTCAGGGCGAGAATTGCAAACTTTCAGTTGAGGAGAAAAGCTGATAACAGCATTTTGGAAATCTTCCTCAATCAAAGGGTTTATATTTGTCAATTCAGGTGTTGTGTCTGTCAAACAACCATCTCCTATAAAGTAGGCAAGTAGTTTGACTTCACACTCACGAATTGTTTTTGTACCAAATACATTTATTCTGCGAGGTACAGCAATTTTATCACCTACTTTCAGTTCGGAAAGTGGACGCCATCCATCAAGAGTCAAATAAGGATGAGTCATGGTCGTTTCAACATATCGCCCCAGTCGAGTTGTGACGCCTAAAACTGGTTTGATACCGTCATCGACAAATGCAGATGGTTGAGCAATCTCTAATTTCCAATCGTCTGTTAAGGTCAGTAGATCTGCATGACGACGATGATAAATTTCTTCAATAGTAGAAATGGAACCATCTGCTAGAAGAATTTCTGTGTTATGTGCTATACATTTTCCCATTGATGGGCGACCAGCAACAATAATCAAATCAGAACGCTGAAAACCACTGGTCATTCCATCTAAATCGTAAAACCCGCAGGGAATACCTGGTAAGGCGACACCTTGATGGCGAGTTTCAATATCTTGAAAAGTATTAATTAGGGTGTCAGAAATGTGAACCAGACCAACTTGAGGGCGTTCTTGAGTGACGTTGAACACTTTTTGTTCTGCTTGGTCTAAAACTATTGGTAATTCGGTTTCTGTTTGGTAACCCAAATGCACTATTTCATTACCAGCCTTAATTAACCGACGCCGCAGGTATTTTTCCATCACCAACTCGGCTAAAGCGTCGATGTTGACGGCTGATACTGTGCGGTCTATTAGTGTTGCTAATTTATTTCTACCACCAACACGCGTTAGCATATCGTGGTCGTTTAGCCAATTTATCACAGCAAGCAAATCTGTGGGCTTACCTTGACTGTGTAGGCGTTGCGCTGTTTGATAGATATCTTTATGAGCGTTAATGTAAAAAGCTTCTGGAATCAGGCGATCGTTCACTCTGCTGATCGCTTCCGGATCTAGCAAAATTCCCCCCAATATCGCTTCTTCCGCCTCAATGTTTTGGGGAGGGAGGCGATCCATACCATTACCTTGAAAGTTTAGTTCTTCAGACATAAATGAATTTAGATTTTAGATTAGGGTTCAACTATTACCCTTATAGACTAAAATCTACATTTCCAATATATGTGTTGTTTGAAGCGTCTTTACAGCATTAAGATTTATAACTAATTTGAAAGTGAGTCTTGAAGAAGTAGGGTGCGTTAACGAGAGTACGGCACCACTTTAACACTGTATTAAGGTACAAAAAAAGTATAATTTTTTACATTTTTCTAACGGGGCGTATAGCTGACTTTTCACCTCATGTGGAAAAACCAACAAAGGAACCTAGCCCCCCAGCCCCTAACCCTACTAGCGAAGGGGGAGAATTCTAGGTTCCTCTGTCAGTAATAAAAGCTGATCCTCTTCCCTCCCCTTTGAGGGGGAGGGTTAAAAAGAGGTGGAGAGAGCAATGGAAGCGAGGTTTTCCAGATAAGAGTGAAAACTAAGGGCGTATAAACAACGCTCTTATCGCTTTCAAAGAAACGCAACAGCTTGATTAGCCCAAAGAAAAAACACTACGGATTTATGAAATGCTGTACTAAGTGTGGGATGAATTCACAAATGTTTTGATGTTTTCTTGTCTGGCAACTCGTTCTCCCATCAGATAAGGCTTGATTTTTTCGGCTAAAACCGGACTACGAAGCATAGAGTAATGGTTCCCTTCTATTTCATGAACATCTACCCCACCAAGTGCGAATTTTGACCAGCCTCTTGTTGAGTCTTGATGTTCGTGAAATAAGTCGATTATGTCTTCTGTTGCGCGGAAGAAAACAACTTTACCAGGGTATGTTTTGATTGTGTAGCGCATTCCAGCTGTGACATTGCCTTCAAATACATCAAAAAGATGGCGAAACTGCTCAAATGTAAATTCAACAGGTAAAAGTTTAAGGCTGATTAATTTCTGCAAGATATAGTTTATTTGTGCGTCTAATTCAGAAAAACTTCGCAATTCATCAATTGTTATTTGCTGCACATACTCACCTAAAGCACCTGCTGTACTGTCAGCAAAAGAGGTTAACACTAGATAGTATTCATTACCCACTCTTTCTATCTGGTTTTTCAAATCTGTAGATGTGAGTAAAGCCATATCCAACATTCCTACAAAAGAAACTTCTTGACCACTAGCGTGCAACTGCTGTGCCATCTCGTAAATGACAAGTCCACCGAAAGAAGAACCTGCAAGGTGATAAGGTCCTTGGGGCTGAACAGACTGCATGACTTTGATATAAGTCGCAGCCATCTGTTCGATGGAGGTTAAAGGTTCCTCTTGGCTGTATAAATTAGGTGGTCGCAAGCCATACAAAGGCTGATCCAAACCCAGATGGCGGGATAATTCTAAATAGCAGAAGACATTACCACCGGCTGGGTGAATGCAGAACAAAGGTGGTTTACTTCCGGCAGGCTGGATCTTGACCAAGACAGACTCAATGGGTGGCATCTTTGCTACCCGATGTTTGTGATGCAGATATTCAATAATTTCTGCTTTACGTTCTCGCAATTCGTCGCGTAACTGTGAAGACAAAGCTCCCTTGGGGGCGCTGTAGCGCAAGCGAACTTCCTCTGCAATAGCAACGTTATCTTTATCTAGCCAAAGTTGAACTTCCAACTTTTGCAGGTCAGATAATAATTGATCAACTGTTTTCAAATTTCTCCCTCCTCTATATCGGTTGTAACAGTAATTAGTGTTTTCGCAATTTGCGTAACGTTAGTTTTTTCAGATAGCACCGTTGTTTTGCTGTTTGTTGTACCCACATCAGAACCTTGCACTCTAGAATTCAGTTCTGGATAATTGTTCTGAACGTACGATGAAAATTGAGCAATTGTCGGTGCTTCTATCATGAGTGTGAAATGAAAGTTTCGTCCTAGTTGCTCTTGTAATTTATTGCTCAAAATAATTGCCTTGATAGAACTCCCACCCAGTTCAAAAAAGTTGCTGTGAATGTCAATTTGTCCAATTCCTAAAACTTCCTGCCAAACAAGTGATATTTGCCGTTCCAACTCATTGCGAGGCATAATCCGTGTTTGAGTGTCTCTACCAGCACTAAGAAGCCGTAACTGCTCCCGGTCGATTTCCCCTGTAACTGTCAAGGGCATCTGTGCAAGGTGTACGAAGTCACAAGTAACTGGTGTGCCAAAGTAATCTGCGATCGCATAGTCCTGTATCTTTACAGTTAAGTCGCAAACAGCAGCACCAATGCCCTTGGTGGTGAAATAAGCAGTTAATTTCTGCAACCCATGAGCTTCTATTTCCAAATACTTGTGGATATACGGTTTGCTGCCATCCAAACCTATTAATAAATGTTCTTGGTCATGGTACAAACCTGTCAGTAAAGAATACAGACCTTGGGTGGTGGAAATACTGCAGGAACCTCGCCGATGAAGCCAAGATTGTGCAGGATTATCTTGGCTGATGCCCAAGTTATCCCAGTTACCCCAAACGAAGCAATAACTCTGCCGTCCCTGTTGATGGCGTTGATAGTGTGTAAAGCGTTCTAGAAAGCAGTTAGCAGCAATATATGCACCGATATTAGCGCCGCCAAATAAATCCGCTAAAGAAGAGAAACTAATAAACAAGCTGTTGGGATGGTCTTGCAGCAGTTGATGCAATACCCAGGTTCCTTGTACCTTGGGACGCAGCACTGCTTCTAAGTTGTCCCGACTTTCTTCTAAAAGCAAATTCTGCCGATATACTACCGCTAGGTGAATGATTCCAGCTAATTCTCCTTGCCATTGAGATAAAGCTTGTGTGAGTGCCTGTTGTACTTGTTCGTACTGGCAAATATCTACCTGTTGATAGAGGATTTCTCCTGGTAATTGCTCTAGTTCCTGATAGACCTCAATTTTTTCAGATAGAGGACTCCTCCCCAGCAATAACAGCTTTGCTTGATAATTTTCCAGCAGATATTTGGCTATCTCTACTCCCACGCCGCCAAGCCCGCCACTAAGCAGATAAATACCCCCTTGCTTGAAGGGTAACTCTCCCTTGGGTTGTTGTTCCCAATCTACTTTCTGTAAACGAGGAACCAAACGCTGTCCCTGACGATAAGCTACCTCCAAAGCTTTTGAGTTTGCTTGGAGTTCTTGGAGAATATAGGCTGCATTGTTCTCTACTTCCTCTAGCAGGAGATCCACATGGCGGACGCGTAAAGTCGGCATTTCCTGAGGAATAGTTTTGAGCAAGCCTAACATCGGCGACTTGGCAGGAGCAATTTTATCTGTGGATGAGGTAGCCTGAGTTTGACTACCAACGCACAGCAAGCGCACCGACTGCTGGGAACCTTGAACCTTGATCAATGCTTGGATTAAGTACAAGAGACTGTAAATGCCTCGTTCTTGGGCTTGTTGGAGTGCGTCTAAAGAGGGGATATCTGCTGTCAATGAATCATAAGTCCACAAATGTATAATCTCGGTGACAGGTTGACCGTCATAGAGGATGGACTGAAACAGTTGTTGATAGTGGTCGGGATTTTGCGGGTTGATGCAATAGCTGTTGTCACCTGAGCTAAACTCTTTCCCTATCTGGACGCGGATACATGAGCGATTAGCCGACTGTAGGTGTTGACACAATATTGACCCTAATCCCGAAGAGTCGAGAAATACCACCGTGTGCCCACTCATGGGTTGCAAGTCTTGCCATGTGGCTTTTTGCGATTGCCTTTGGCACTGCGCAGCGCGCGATCGCCAAATTTTGTGGTAGAACCAGTCGGGTAGGGTGTTGTGATTACCCGTTAAAATGTCGAGCCGTTTGAGAATTAGTTCAAACTCTCCTGCCTGAAAACGTTGACTCAATTGGCGGCGCTGGATTTTACCAATGGCGGTTTTGGGAATATCTTCCTTAGCCACTGGAATTAAATAATCTGGATTTAATCCCACTTTGTTGACTACAGTCTGCTGGATTTCCTGAAGCAGCTTTTGCAGTTGCTTGTCTTCTACAATCGGTGAATGGAAAAATATAGCTAATTTCTCTGTTGCACTATCTGCATCTTTGACTGCACAAGCAGCAGTGTATGATGCCTCCACTTGTTCAATTTCTTCAACTACCGCTTCGATTTCATGACTGTGGTAATTGGCTCCATTAATAATAATCGTTTCTTTAGCACGACCTGTGAGCACCAAATGCCCATTAGCAATAAAACCATTATCTCCAGTGTCGAACCAACCGTCTGCTAAAAACGCTTCGGAATTTGCTTGTGGGTTTTTGTAATATCCCGGTGAAACAGCATCACCTTTGACTTGCAAACGACCAATGCTATCTTCTAGCAAGACATTGTTCTTACTGTCTACAATCCGAATAGTTACTCCGGGAATCACCGCCCCTAAGTCAGTAAAGGTCACACTATTCGGATGCTCTGCCCCAACTCGTTCGATGGTTCCCTGTAAGCAGGATTTGTCTAACCTGTGGAATTTAACAGGTACTGTCTCAGTTGGCTGATAAAAAGTAATAGCCGAAGCCATCTCTGCCATCCCAAAGGCTGCTCGGATTGCCGTTTTCTTCAGTCCATAAGTGACCATATTCTCTAGAAAACTCTCTGCTGTTTTGGCAGAAACGGCTTCTCCGCCCGTGACTAAGAATTTCACGCAAGACAAATCCCAGTTTTGTAGTGCTTCTCGCTTCAGGGCTTCGTTAACTAGGGCATAGGCAAAGTTAGGTGCCCAGCTATGAGTAATGCGGTATCTATCGATTAAATCTAACCAGTTGAGAATGTTACCTAGTACGTATTCTTTTTGAGCATAAACAAGTGTGCAACCCAATACCACGCCACGAATATGGCACATGGAAATACCACCAATATGGTCAAATGGCAGCCAATTCAAGATTGCATCTTCCCGGTCATGTTGATTGAGTAGATTTTCCCCCCTGGCATTAGCGATGAGATTACGGTGGGTCAGTTGAATACATTTTGGTACTCCTGTCGAGCCGGATGTGAGATTGAAAAATGCCACGTCATCTGGCTGACTGGAATAATATAATTTGTCTGGAAAGTTAGTTATTAAAGCTTCTATAGAAGCAATTTTCAAATTTTCTGCTGGCAGCCACTGGGATAGATATTTGACCTCTTGTTGCAGTGTTTGTGTGGTTAAAATAACTGGGTTATCTAAGAACTTCCATATATGAACTAGCTTATCTACCGCCTTGTTCGATTCTTTATAGGTTGGAGGAACTTCGGTAATCAGGGGAATAAAGCCCCCCAATAGACAACCCCAGAAAGCGGGAATGATATCGCAACCGAGTTCCAATTGTAAAATGACTTGCTCTTGTGGCTTCAGCCCTAGCTTTCTCAACCCACAGAGAATTCGCTCGGCTTGTACAAGTAAATCGGCGTAGGATTGCCGAAGTTCTTTTGCGTTAGGCAACAGGTAAATAATCCGTCCCTCTACCTGTTGAGCTGCTCTTTGCAAAACTTCTGGCAATGTGGAGGGCGCATTGGATTCATCTGGTAGAGAAGCACCATAGCTGATTGCCAATGGCTTCGGTTGTGACTTTTGTCGTTCTATTTTTGGCTTGGTGTCAGAGGGAATTAATTGTTTAACAGCAGGTGTGCTTAACCTTTTCTCCTCTGGAAGCAAATCTTCCAGATGCAACCGGGAAAGGCTCAAGGTATTTTCTTGCACAACTACTGCGACCTGCTCGATTTCTTGCCTTGACTGGAGTTGCTTTTCTATTTGTTCCACTAATTGGGAATCGAACACCGGCAGACTCATCAGAGCCTGTTTGTTTACTTCCCCTGTGGGAGTCAGCGGCAGATTGGATACTGATATGTAAGCTTTAGGCAGCCAAGCTGACGGTATAACCTCTTGCAGATAGGATTGCAGTTGTTCTGGATCAACTGGCTGCTGTGAGACGATGTAGGCGACTAATTCAGGGCGGGAAGTTTCTGCTTTCCTTACTAGTACAGCACAGTCTTCAACTGATACATTTTCTAAGAAAACAGATTCCACTTGGTTTTGAAAATGTTGTAAATCCTGGTCGATTCGTTCATCTTTAATGTTAAAGGGATCTTTTTTCATTTCAAGGTAATTGATATGTGAAACGTGATTTTAGCTATTGTGTTACTCAAGCTTTTTATATGACAGTACTGTTCACTGAACTTTCGTAATCCTGAACATTAGTATCAATGAGAACGAAATGAAGAGCCACTCTTTGCATATCAATTAAAGAAACTGGCTTGTATTTTTGGCATTTTTTTTGCTCTGAATAGAAAAAATATTAACTTTTTTTAAGTACTTATAAAGTAAAGTTATTTGCGTGATAAGGCAAGTCTTTCAAGGTAATTTTACGGTTAATACAAAAATCTTCTACTTCCAATATCATACTTTTACCCAAAAATCTATGAAATTTTGATTTTTTCTGGCGAGTTTCAGCCTGATCAGGCGTATATGTCAATACTTCTCGGTTAAGCATTAATACGGTTGGTGATAAGACCAAAACCGTTACCAACGTGAGTTCGATATATCCTGATTTGACCCCGCTTCCATTCCTCTCCCCTTGTAGGGGAGAGGCTTAAAAATCCCATTTTTACGTAGCTCCTCCCTCTCCTACAAGGAGAGAGAGGTTGGGTGGGAGAGGTGCTGAGAACTCACGTGTTACCAGGATGGCAATGTAAAGACGCGCCTCCTCTCGTCTCTACACATCACCCAATCTCACCAAAATCCTTAACTGAACCGTATTGGGTTAAGGATTAAGCAGTAAGGAGTTTTAAGAAGGATATAGAGAAAGATTTAGAATAATTTCCAGTTCTTTATAGCCTGTTTGTTGGTCTAGGGTTCTAACAAAGGTGTATTCTTCGGTGGTACCGATGACTATTTCGGCGGTTGTGTAGATAATGCATCCATCGTCGAGATGCCCGCCGATGGTTTTTCCTTGTTTGTCAGAAATTACAATGTGAAGATGAACCCCAGTGGTGGCTATTGTACCGTTAAGAGAAAGAATTTCAAATTTGTCAGATAAGACTGTACTTGTGTCTTGATTGGCAAAGCGAATTGTTACCACCTTTAAGCTGCCAATCGCAGTTAATATAAACCCTGCTTTAATATTTTCCTGCAAGGCAAAATTCTTTAAACTTTGTTTTAGATCTTCATTTGGTTTGAGTCTAAAAGCAAATATTTTCATTGGATATTATAGAGTCAGGCATTAAAGAAATATTTAATTATAAATGACAATACGGTCGGGAGCCGCATCCTGGCAATATAATTTCTTTATAAATTCGCTTTATAAATTAGAAAAAATTATATGTTGAATATATGACCTAGTCAATACATAGATCCTATGTAACAACACGGTTTCTCAAATATGCTGTTAATACTATACTGTGTTTTTGACGAGTTTGAATATGTTAGGATGAGTGCTTCAATGCAAAAGTTTGAAAGAACAAGTTGAGTTTCTATCACAATTTTGACAAAAAGAATCGTCATGACGTTTATACGATGTGACCTTAGTGCAAAAATCCCTGACCTTTGTCAAGTGATTTCCCCAAATAGGACTATATTTACAGGTGCATTTAGTGGAGTACATTTATATCAACACGTTCATAAAACGAGAGTAGTTTCTACTATCAATAACTCTTTGCGACCTATAGCAATTCTATAATTATCTCTTGCCTGTGATTGGACAATCTGATATAAAAATTGCTAATTTAACTCCTTTTGACAAGAATTTGGTCGAGTCAAATAGTGTAGTAAAATCTAGAGAATTGTAGTTTTCAACACGAAAAATACACAGATAAATAAAGTACATTAGTTATCTACTTTCGTCTGTGTACCCTACCTTAAGAGAAGCTGCTGCATATCATTCGTAGCTCGGACTAAGAGACAGGCGTCAACGGAGTCTACGCAAAGTCGCCTTTTCCGGCGTCTATTCTGTATTTTTTTGACAAAAATTCAATGGCTTGGCATAGATTGTAGGACAATCTCAAGAACTCAGGGTTAGTACGGAGGATATTTTATATGTTGCCTAACCAATTAAAACGATTGGAGCAAGAAGATGATGTGATTTTGTTAGAAAATAAAATATTTAATGCAGTTCAAATTGTCAATCAAGTGCTTCAAGATCTTGAGCCCAAGGGAAATGATTTAAATTTACATTGTAAAGATAAATTCATTAAAAAATATTTTAAAAAAAGGAATGTCCAAGGCATATTTAATAGGGTAGAATGGCAATTTTCACTTAGACGAGGAATCCAATGTGAACTCCTCCTTCCTGGTAATAATGGTAGACAAAAAGGCAAACTTGAGATTAGGGTCACTTTAGAATTCTCTCCATCAAAAAAACAGTTTTCATCCATAAGTGATGGTGAGAGTATGTCTGACTCTCTATCACGAAAAGACAGTAAGAGTTCCAAAAATTTTGAGATTAAAGTTTCGTTAGACTTTTGTCCTGAGGAAATCATTTCAGAGAAAAATCATGACCAAAACTCCTTGCATTTCTATTCCTCTAACAGTGAGGAAGTATATGTTCCCACGCGACCAATACTAATGCCAAATCTGCGGGAAAATTCCAGTAGAAACTAACCTCACTATCGACTATATAGCGCTTGGTGGTGTTGAGTGCAATACATCAAGAAATAAGAACTACTCATGGGACACTCATGGAACACGAGATTTATAATGACTTCATCCAAACGAGAAGCGCTATATTATCTTGCTGAGTGTTGGTGGTACGAACGACATTAGTCACTTACAACTTATTCAATGTAAGAAATTCAATGTAAGAAAGCCCTGCAATTCATTGCAGGGCTAATAGTTTAAGTGAAATACAGCTTATTGTAGGGGCGTAGCGCAACCATTGCTACTTTGTAGGAGCCACGCCCTAGATCGAAAATCGCTATCTAGTCCCTAAGGGGTGGGTATTTGAGCGTTTTGGCGTGAGATTGCTATCCCAATTGACTTAGCCAAGGACTGACATCTACCGCTAACTTTTGCCCCAGCTTCAACAACTGGCGGCACTGAGCGGTATCCTGATTTTTAGCAGTTTTGGCAACAAAGACTGGGACAATCTGACTGTACAGACAGCTATAGTACAGTTCTTGAGACCGCTCAAGGGAGATGCCAAGATTTAACTGATTTGCCACATCAATTAACCGCTCTAGGCGTTGCAAATCTGCATCAAAAGTCCCGTTGGGATCGTGCAACAATTGCCACAGAGAACGCAATATCAACTGCTCTAACATCTGCTTACCTTCGGGAATGTTCAGATGACAGTGCAGGTGTTTGGCTTCTGTGGCGATCGCCTCTAACTCGACGATGTGATTCCAACTTGATACCGGTTCAGCAATGTCTTGCTCAAGCAAGCGTAAACTCATCATGCACCGATACCCCAAGGCAATTTCCGCTGCAACCTGCAACTCTTGCGGCGCAGGTAATCCATCGCGGTGGAATGCCATCAACACCCCGTAATTATCACGATATGCTTGGGTATAAAGTTGGTCTAAACGTGACAGCGTTTCTTGACTCAACAGGTGCATGAGTCGGTGGCGTTCTTCGGCAAAGAGATTTTGTAAGCTAAAAGACTCTTCGCCAAATAGCTGCGTCATGACTAGGATCATGTGAGCTGCACTAGCCTGTTGCAGCGCTCCAAACAGCTTTTCTTTGAGCTGAGTGTAGGCACGTCGTCCCTGGAAGGGTTGAATACAACAGTGGAAATCCCAGCCACCAAGATGCAGAACAGCAAACACCAAGTCTTCGCTTTCCCAAGTAATTTCTGACACGAGACTTAAATGTCCTACGGCGAGAGTCAATGATCCCATCCGTTGCAATTGGTAATCTACCTCATTAGCGGTGTAGCAATAAACCCGCTTTTGGTACGGATGAGAATGTTTGATCGAACCATTTCCATTTCCATTTTGTAGAGATGTTGGATGCAACGCCTCTACAGGTTTATGGTTGGCAAACAGTGAAGTTAGGGCGTACTGGGCTGCAACTTGTTTAAAGCTGACTTGAGCCGTTAGTACCAACTGGCGATACACTTCGCCACCGTGTTTGAACAAATCAACATTACTGATTGCTTGGTTTAGGCGTTTGACAAAGCCTTTTTCCAATTGCACGCCAGCCACATCCCCTGCAAGTTCTAAAGCACGGGCAGCGTAACGCAGAATTTGTGTTCCCTCTGGACGCGAGAGTTCTTCAAAAAACCACCCGCAACTGGTGAACATTAGCAAAGCATGACGTTGCATTTCCAGTAGGCGCAGGGCGTCTACTTGTTCAGCAGATGAGAGTTTATGGGTTTGGTGACGCGAGAGGAACCGACTCACGTTCTCTGGAGAGCGATCGCGGATCACCTGGATATACTCATCGCGTGCTTGCCAGGGATCACGGAAAAACAGTTTGCCATGTTCTTCATACACCAGAATCAGGCGATCGCGCAGCCAATTCAAGGCATCGCGCAAGGGGCGACGCCATTTTTGGTGCCATGAACCGCCACCACCGCAACCGCAATCATCCTGCCATCTATCGACACCGTGGGCGCAACTCCACGCTGTGACTGGCTTTAATTCCACTTCCCATGTGGGAGTATTCAAGCTGAGGTAGTGGGCAAAGTTGGTGACTGTCCAACCCCAATGAGGAAACTCTTTTGTAAAGGCATAGGCTAATGTTTTCTCGGTTCCTCCCTTGTGATGTCCAAAGGTTTCCCCATCTGTGCCAACAGAAATTAACTGTGCAGGGCGATGATCCCCACGCACTGCTGAACCGATGCGTCCTGCTAAGTGACTGGAATTGAACAGAACATCACTAAAACCCATATCCCGCGAGATGGGACCATCGTAGAAGAAGATATCGATGTATGGTCTTTGTAGAGACGCGCCATCCGAGAGTTCTACAGACGATTGCAAAAAGCAGCGATAAGGACGTGTGGGATCAATCTGATTTCCGCCAACTTCGTGCCATTCAGGGTTGGGATTATCCTTGGTGGGCAAAAGACGGCAACGTTGTGCTTGCGATGGTGCAAGGACAATGAAGCGAATTCCTTCGTCTACTAATGCTTGCAAAGTTGCATAGTCTACAGCAGTCTCTGCCAGCCACATTCCTTCGGGATCGCGTCCAAACCGGGAGCGGAAATCTTCTTTGCCCCAGCGGATTTGGGTGTATTTGTCGCGATCGTTTGCCAGGGGCATGATGATGTGGTTGTATACTTGCGCGATCGCATTGCCATGCCCGTTGAGGCGATCGCTACTCTTGCGATCCGCTTCCAAAATTCGCTGATAAACCTCTACATCGTGGCGTTCTAGCCACGACATCAGCGTTGGTCCAATATTAAAGCTCAAATACTCATAGTTATTTACGATCCCCACCAGTTCGCCTCGGTCATTTAATACCCTGGCAAAGGCATTGGGACGATAGCATTCGTGGTGAATTCGTTCGTTCCAATCATGGAAAGGCGCTGCACCCGGTTGGCGTTCAATCGAGTCTAGATAAGGGTTTTCGCGTGGTGGTTGGTAAAAGTGCCCATGAACAGTGACGTAAACACCCGTAGCTTGTCTCAGGGGATCAAGCATTTTGGTGTTTTTGATATTTTCAGGTGGCGTCAAATTTGAACCAGCACTAGCTGGCAGTTCAGCAGCAGAAGTCATGGAGTATTTCCAAAAGAATAAACAGTCCTTGCAGTTGCGTCCAAGATAATGCTTACAAACCTTCCTACAGCGGCATTCCAACAACAATTGGTACAGACAACAACTATGAGATAGAACCAAATTTCGAGGTAGCGGTTTTCGTGTTGGGGGTAATCTGCATTATCCAGCAGTCATTTGCCCTGTGCAATCAACCATTGACCAAACCCATATTAACGGCTTTTGTCGTTGGTGCTGCCAAAAATTTAATCGTCTTTTAATATATTAAACCGCATCCTTGATGTAGAATTTTGGGTTTATTGGAAACTTTTGCAACAAAAGATTGCAAATTCTACTCATACCGCAATCTTATTTTACAAATCTCGCTCTAGAAAGCAAACAGTACAATCTTGAAACCGCTCAATCAGAGGGTTGGGAGTATTCTAGAGTCTGGTCTACACAAGTGCTGAGTGCTAAGTACTGAGTGCTAAGTGTATATTGTTTGTTACTTAACACTTCTTACTCATGACTCAGAACTAGTTGAGGACTACCTCCTCACGCAACTGTCTCTAATACTTTCAGCTCAAAATAACAAATGTCAGGTAAAAACATTGTATTTTTGGTTCTGTTACTGTTTATTCCGGTTTCCATAGCGGCTCATTACTTGAAGTGGGGAGACTTAACAGTTTTCATCACAGCGAGTTTAGCCATTTTGCCTTTAGCAGCTTGGATGGGCGCAGCCACAGAAGAAATTGCTGTCGTGGTTGGTCCATCGCTGGGGGGGTTGTTAAACGCCACTTTTGGCAATGCTACGGAACTGATTATTGCCCTAGTTGCCTTAAATGCCGGACTCGTAGATGTGGTCAAAGCCAGTATCACGGGATCAATTATCGGCAACTTACTACTGGTGATGGGTCTTTCGATGCTTTTGGGCGGGCTGCGTTACAAAGAACAGACATTTCAGCCGATAGTGGCGCGGGTAAACGCTTCTTCGATGAATCTGGCGGTGATTGCGATTCTACTACCTACAGCGATGAAATTTAGCGCTCACGAAATTAGCCAAAACACACTGCAAAATCTGTCCCTTGCTGTTGCTGTGGTACTCATTCTCGTCTATGCCCTAACTCTGTTATTTTCCATGAAAACCCACGCTTATCTTTACGAAGTGGCGATCGTAGAAACAGTAACAGAAGAAACACATCTCAACAAGCCGCCAAATATTTGGTTGTGGACTGGGGTGCTGCTAATATGTACCCTCTTGGTGGCATTGGAATCAGAATTGCTTGTCAATTCTTTAGAAGTCGCCACATCCCAGTTGGGTTTGACGGCGCTGTTTACAGGAGTCATCCTTGTGCCGATTATTGGTAACGCTGCTGAACACGCTACAGCTGTGACTGTGGCAATGAAGGATAAGATGGATCTTTCCGTTTCCGTGGCGGTGGGATCAAGTATGCAGATTGCCCTGTTTGTTGCTCCCTTTTTAGTTTTAGCAGGGTGGGCATTAGGTCAACCGATGGATTTGAATTTCAACCCGTTTGAATTGGTGGCTGTGGCTGTAGCGGTGTTGATTGCTAATAGCATTAGTTCCGATGGTAAGTCAAACTGGTTAGAAGGCACATTACTATTAGCGGCATATACAGTATTGGGGTTTGGTTTCTACTTCCTTCCAGTTGTTGATGGTCTCGGGTAGTTGTCACGCCGAAGCGTATCAGCAGCATTTTTCTCAATCTTTGCTACAGATGATCCCCCCGCCCTTTAGTTAAGGGTTGGGGGGATTGCTTTTGTCAAGTGGAGTATTTCAGTTGTTCAAAGTCAATTTTTTTACGAACCGCAGAGGCGCTGAGGAGGACACTTCTGTGCGGGGGTTCCCCCCGTTGAAGAAAGTGTCCGTGACACAGAGAGAAGGAAGAAATGCTTAACTGAACTGTATTGGACTTAACTCAATCTCCGCCGACTTTAATTGAACCATTAGCTAGTTCGGGCAGAAGCCCCGCGCTGTAATATGCAGATTCAGCGACGGGATGAATGCCCGGACAAAGAGAGTGCGACCCCAGACTTATATCAAGCTTGTCTTGATGCAGGAACGGGGTCAGCGCTCTCTTTGTCTATCTCCAGGTTTGGCAACGAGTCAATAAGCTCTTCGACCACTTGTGTCATCGTTTTATCGGTATGGGCAGCATATAAACGTAGCTTATTTAACCGTCTGTCAGATAATCGTATTCTTATAGAATTTGGCTTCATTTGTATCACTATTGTTAACACATTCATGCTAGCATGGATATATGAAGGAAGTGATAAACAAATGAGGACAGCATACCAGTACAAGCTACGACCGACAAAGCAACAAGCCGAAGAAATAGACAGATGGTTGTCTATGCTTTGCGCTCAATATAACTATTTGTTGGCTGACAGATTTAATTGGTATGAGCAAAATCGTTGTCCAATCAATGCCTGTCCTCTTGTTTGTAGCCTTCCAGAGTTAAGAGATAACCCCGACTATTACAGTCAAAAGAAAACTTTACCTAGCCTCAAAAAAACGCATCCGCATTACGGTGAGATTCACTCACAGGTTTTGCAGGATGTGGTCAAGCGAGTTAAGGTTACTTTTGACCGATTTTTGAGCGGAGATAGTAACGGCAAGAGAAGTGGCAAACCACGGTTTAAACCTCGTGATCGTTACCGGACTTTTACTTATCCACAGATGAAGGATAATTGCATTCAAGGAAGTTTGATAAATCTCCCGAAGCTGGGGAATATTAAGCTCATCCTGCACCGTCCTATCCCTACTGGATTCAAGATAAAAACAGCATCTATCACCAAGAAGGCGGATGGGTACTATGTAACTCTGAGTCTAGAAGACTCCACAGTTCCGACTGTTAAACCTGATATTAATCCCGATTCAATAACAGGAATCGATATGGGTTTAAAAGAGTTTTTGACCACTTCGGAGGGAGAGCCTGTTGCCATTCCTCAACACTACCGCAAGTCTCAAAAACGGTTACGAGTTATTCAAAAGCGGGTATCGCGTCGTAAAAAGGGCAGTAATCGCAGACGTAAAGCAGTAAAACAGTTGGGTAAGCAACACAAGAAAGTTGCTGACAAACGCAAAGATTTCCACTTTAAAACAGCAAAGCAATTGCTGTCAAAGTATGACGTTGTAGCTCATGAAGACCTCAACGTTAAAGGGCTTTCAAAATCCAGACTTGCCTTATCTGTGCATGATGCTGGATGGTCAAGCTTCCTGTCAATAGTATCGAACAAAGCCGAAAACGCTGGTTTGTTGGTAATTGCTGTGAATGCTTCTGGCACTTCTCAAGACTGTTCTAGTTGTGGAGTGAAAGTTCCTAAAAAGCTACATGAAAGATGGCATTCTTGTCAATGTGGTTGCAGTCTTGACCGTGACCACAATGCGGCTATCAACATTAAACAAAGAGCGGTAGGGCATTCCGTTCTGAAAAGCTCAGCGCCTCCTAAGCAATAGCCGGATTGGCTGAGAAGCCCGCGCTGTACACGAAGTGTCAGCGTCGGGAGTATGTCACGTACCATGAGCCACGTTGCTGGTTCGCCGTATGATCCAGTTTTCTGGCTGGTTCATGCTAACGTAGATCGTCTTTGGGCTGAATGGCAGAAGAATGGTCACAAAGGTAGCGATTTTTATCCATCAGCTAATCAGCCTTACGGACACAATCTCAAAGACCGGATGTGGCCTTGGGACGGAGGTCAATCCACCCCAGGAAATTTCGGTCGGGTGGACATAAAACCCTACTTACCAGCTTTTGCACCTGATAATATTGTTACACCAAAAGATACTCTGAGTGTCCGGAAGTACGGCTACACTTATGACACTCTTGTAAAAAAATTTCCAAATCAAGTTTTACATTAGGTCTTTTTGGTTTGGGTGCTTTGGGTGCAGCTTTTCTATGGCGGCGCAAATGATCATATTAACCCAAGTTGCGGGTGATCAAATGCTGGATGTTTTGTGACTGTTAATTCAGGCGATCGCCCACAAGGAGTTGGCGGTAGCGCTACGTGCCACCGCGACTCTGACTCAATCAAAAGTACAAGTCGGAAATTCTATTTAAGTATAATATATTACTTAAGTAAAAAATGCTTGCCGAAGAGTAAATGCAAAAATAAATGCTTCAAGTTTCAGTAAGAACCCTTCGTATGTGACTACATGAATCGATTTAGGGAAAACGCAAGTAATACTACTAAACACTGTTTGCAAATCCTCAACTGTTTTTTACAGCCGATGATTACATCAAACTTGGATATGCTTTTTACTTTGAATATCGCTGTGAGGATGCACTAGCTTCATACGATAAAGCTATTACAATTAATCCTGATGCCTATGTTGCTTGGTTTGGTAGAGGTAAGGCATTGAAAGAGTTACAACGTTACGAGGAAGCAATCTTTTCCTATGAAAAAGCCATTGAACTTAAACCGGACTATTATGTAGCGTGGGTAAATAAAGGTGGTACACTTAAGAAATTACAACGTTACGAAGAAGCAATTTTTTCCTGTGAAAAAGCCATTGAACTCAAACCGGACTACTCTAGGGCTTGGTACAATAGAGCTTGTTACTATGCATTGCAAGGCAATATTGATTTGGCAAATGAAAATTTAAAACAAGCAATTAAACTTGGGTTAGGAAAATGTAGAGAAAGGGCAAAAGGTGATTCAGACTTTGATGCAATTCGAGAAGATGAATGTTTTAAGAAAATAATAAATGAATGATTTGTTTAATGGAAAAAATGTAGTATAAGCGTACTAAGCTGGACAACCATAGCGTGTTACTTTGTATCTAGCGCCAGAGGTTGTCGTAAGGAGGTGACTGACGAATGGCAACAAAAACTTACACAATGCTTGCTCCAAAAGAACTATGCGAATATTTAGAGGCATATGGTAAGCTGCAAAACGCCATTCGTGAAGATTTAAAAAGCCGCCTGTTGTCTGGAGACAAGGCAGCTAACTTAGTTAAAGAATTTCAACCTAAATACAACATCAATAAGCGTCAAATTAACTCTATACGTATTGAGGTTGAAGGTGCTATAGCTTCCGCTAAGGAGTGCAGAGAACGCCATATCAAAATTATTGAGTCACAGATTAAATCAGCGAAAGAATATATTAAGTCTCAAGAAAAAAGAATTGCTGACTATCGCAAAGCAAAGAGTTCTAAAAAGTACAAGGCATCTCATGTTAAAGATGCTTGTAGTATCCGTGCAAAACAACGCGGAGGTTCTACTTTGTTGCAAGATGCAAAGTTCGGAATTCACCAAAAGAAACGTCGGGTTTACTTACTAGAAAATAAGCTCAAACATATCAAGAACAGTCCTTTCGTTGTAACAATTGGAGGAAACACCGATAATTTCACACTAACAGGTTCAAAAGACGAAACTAATGGAAATCAAATATCTCAGCTTTCGCCTGATGGTATACTTAAGATTCGTGTACCTGCTGCGCTAAAAGCTAAGTTCGGGAAATATGTAACAGCTTCTGGAGTTAAATTTCCTTATGGACAAGAAAATATCAATTATGCTATCAACAATAGTGCTGTAAGTTTTAGGTTTTACCGCAAAAAGCAGAGATGGTACATTGCCGTTTATGTTAATATTCAAGATGTTCCAATTCAAAGTAACAATCGCTGGCAATTTGGATGCATTGGAGTAGATTTAAATCCATCAGTAATTGGCTGGGCATATGTGGATGCCTATGGAAATTTGAAAGACAAAGGACAATTTAAGCTAAACCTACACAGTAGAAGTACGAATCAGATAGAAGCGATTCTAACTGACATTGCCGTTCAGCTAGCATTGATTGCCGAATCTTTTGAAGTCCCTTTGGTGTTGGAGAACCTAGATTTTTGTGCTAAGAAAAATCAGCTACGAGAAAAAGGTAAACGTTATGCAAGGATGCTTTCTGGCTTTGCTTATGCTAAATGGCAGGAGATTATTGAAAGACGCTGTAGCAATAGAGGCGTTGAACTAATCAAAGTCAACCCAGCTTACAGTAGTTTGATTGGGATGACAAAGTTTATGCGGCAGTACGGATTGAGTTCCGACACCGCCGCAGCAATGGCTCTAGCGCGTAGAGCTATGTTTTTCTCTGAGTCTGTTCCTCTCAGAAACGCCTATCTGAATTCAGTAGACCGTCGCTATGATGGACTGTTTGATGCACGAAAGCACGTCTGGGCGCACTGGAACATTCTCTCTCAAAAACTCAAGTCGTTGGGTATAAGGCGACATGAGTTTTACAGAACCGGGATTAACAGTCCGCTTGTGGTCATGCTATCTGATTTGGTTTCGGCTAAATCTGATAGCAAGCCGAAAGGCACTTCGAGAACTAGGCGAAAATCAAGCGCGGTAATCGTATCCTAACTGTTCGGGATACGTCCTGTCCAACTTGGGCTAGGTTTTAATGAACGGTACTGCCAAAGCGAGTCGGTTAACATTACTCTAGAAACGTGGAAACAAAGTTCATGAGGATGAAGAATATCCGTAAAATATTACCGAGCAACTCATGAGTGTTTATGTGGGTATGCACTGCCACAAGAGCTAAAACAACCTGCAAAGCGTAAGTTCATTCTTTGGCAATCCAAATACGGTTGAAATGTGTAAAAAATAGTTTTATAAATTAGAAAAATCGTTTTATAAATTAATTGTATGGAAGAATCTACAAATCAACCAAAACCTGAAGAACAACCTAAGGCACAACCTGAGGCAAAGCCTAGATCACAATCTGAGGCACAACCTGAGGCAAAACCTAAATTACAACCTGAGGCAAAACCTGAATTACAATCTCTGATCAAGCCCACTGCCATCAGTTCTGGTTCTGGTCTGCCAACTCTACGGTTTGGTGCAAGAGGTGATTCTGTAAAAGCCCTACAGCGACTTTTAGTGTCTAATGGCTACTTTGTTAAAATCGATGGAGTTTACGGTGCGCTCACAGAAGCTGCTGTTAAAGCCTTTCAAAGTGGGCGTGGTCTCAGGGCGGACGGAGTTGTTGGTTCAAGAACTTGGGGCGTTTTGACAGGCTAGTACCGCTGTTTTGAAATTCACGCATTCAAAAAGCTTACATCACAAGTTTTTCGCTTCCTTTGTGTAGACAAGGGAGCGGTGAGCCAGTGCGGTGGACGGGCTTCGCGTAGGGTATGGTACCTTTATTTCCGCACCCGAGGTACTAGTCAGAAAATGAGTCAATATATTGTCACTTATGAATTATGAAGGTTTTTATCACTCATAATTCATAATTTTTTATATAATTTCTCAGTTCTACTTCACAATTCTTTAAGAAAACTTTGCTCATTTGTAAATCATTTATATTTCATGCTTTTTGTTTACGCCCTTAGGAAGGACAAATACTTAAGTATTCTATTTTACTGATTCTTTGAAAAGAATTTATTAGATTTTTTTATTTTTAAGTACTGTCTATTCCGGAATAGCAGCAATTTTTCCTGTCAAAGGAAACATGGGTGTTAGTAAAATGAAATACAATGACAGATATTGCCCTGCTGATGACGGGCGTGTTAACAACAGGACAACCATCCCCGCCCATTGCACCGGAACTTCCACTCGTTCAGCGAGACAGTGATCAGGAGAAGTCAACACAAAGGCAGCTATCTCAGATAGTTCCAGCTGCTCAAATTACACCACCTGAATTTGTGCAGCCTGAAGCGACTGCCCAAGCTGTTGCGTCAATAATAAATATAAAAAATGAAAATATACTTAATCCAATAGAAATAAATATTCTCTCTGAAATCTCTTGCCTAGTTGGCTCTGAGAATTTCCAGGTTTTAAGGAAGGACAATAAAGATGTCATTGCACCTTTGAGCTTTCATGTGTGTGCACCAGAAATGCTTTTGTCTAGTGAGCCTATCCCGAAGTTGGTAGCTCAGTGGGGAAACACTGTCCGAAGTTTTCAAAAAAGCCCACTTAAAGAAAGTAAGAAGATTACGCTTGCTTCTACTTATTTTGTCGGATTCCAACTAGCATCGGACAATCTCCCGACCACAGCTCCTTCTCGGCGCGTGCAAAGACCTACTGGCAAACAAGGTAGTGATCAGATCAGGGCTCAAATGTATGATAATCAATCTTTGCCCCCTTTAGGTTTTGGTAACTCGGGTGTTGCTGTGAGAGTCCTGCAACGGCTGTTATTGTCTAATGGTTATAGTGTTCGAGTTGATGGAATGTTTGGTGCCCTGACGGAGGCTGCTGTCAAAGCTTTCCAAAACAAGCGGAATTTAGTAGTGGATGGCATCGTTGGTCAAAGAACTTGGTACGAGTTGACAAGATAGTCATTAGTCAGCTCGCAAATGACCGAAGAAAGAACTCAGAATTCAGAACTCAGTAGTCAGGGGGGAGAAGTACGGTAGAAGCCCCTCCAACAAGTTAAAAGTTAAAAGTAAAAAGTAAAAAGAAATATTCAATTCTTCTTTGTTTTTACTTTTTACTTGGTTCTTTTTACTTGTTCTGGCGTCCTTATCAAATACCCTAAATATATTTATGGGGATGCCCAAGCTGCGTTCTGTATTCTGTGTTCTGTGTTCTTCTTAATAATGACTAATCACTACTTAACGATACTTATGCTGCTCCAAAAGTTGTTGCGCTCTTGGCTTGTAAATTAAATAGAACAAAGCCTCGATATAACGCAGCAAATCCTCCCGGTTTTCTCTGGAAATAAAGTTCCAGAAGCCATAAATACGAGCCAAAGATAACAGCTTGGAAGTATGAATTTTCCATGTATAGGTACTATAAACCCGGTCAATTGCTTGCTGGGAAATTTCATACCAATAGTTGGGATTTTGTTCGCACTTCTCGACAAAAGCAAGGATTTTTTCGGCTGTTTCTTCTAAATTTGTTGGGTTGATGTAAAAGCCATTGACTTTATCTTGAATAATTTCTAAAGGACCACCAAATTGCGTAGCAAAATTTGGCAATCCCGAAATCATCGATTCTAAAATTGTCAAACCAAAAGCTTCAAACAAAGCCGGTTGCACAAATATTCCCTGGTGGTCAGCAATCACCCGATAAATTTCTCCAGAGTCAGATTTGGTTAAACGGACACCTAACCAACGAATCTTGCCGTTGAGATTGTACTCCTCTATAATCCGGTAAAGTTTGACAATCTCATCGCGTTCTTCGTTGTCACCTGATTCTTCTGTTCGCAATTTACCCGCTACCAAAATGAGGTTGCATCGGTCTTGCAATTCTTTACTCCGACCAAAGCATTCTGCTAAACCAGTGAGGTTCTTAATACGGTCAAGACGCGCCATTGAGAAAAGCGGACGCTTGCTTGGGTCATCGAGGGTACCAAAAATTTGGGTTTCGTCTTCCAGAGTGAAGAGCATTTCTTCTATTCTGGCGCGATCGCTCTCAACTCTGTCTTCAGTCCGTGTATAAGGGAAATACGCTTTCTCATTCACTCCAGGTGGTACCACGTTAAACTTGGGACTAAACAGTTCAACCCCATTAACGACGTGGTATAGTTCCGGCATAGTGAAGCACTTGAGAGACTCGTACTGTCCTATACTATCCGGCGTTCCCACAATTTCTTGGTAGGTGCTGCTGATAATGAAATTGGCAGCATTCATCGCCAATAAATCAGCAGTGAATTGTAACGAAAAATGATATTTATCCTCCAAATCTTGCCAATAGAGGTTACTGAACAAGTATTTGGACTTTTCTAAAGCGTGGGCAATGTTACATTGGGTTACGCCAAGGCGGCGTGATAGCAAAAATGCTACCAAATTACCATCAGTATAGTTACCAACAATTAAATCTGGTCTACCGTGAAACTCTGCCAACAGTTCCTTTTCGGCATCAATGGCGAAGGTTTCCAGGTACGGCCAAAATTCAAACCGCGAAATCCAGTTTTGTGTCATCTTGGGATTGAATTCCCGCAAAGGCACTCGCAAAATCCAGGCGTTCTCAGTATCGTAGACTTTTTCTAAGCGTTGGTTACAAAGAGTGCCATCACTATTGGGGATGAGGCGGGTGAGAATAATTACCTTCGGCTGGACATTTAATCCCCCTAAACCAGCCAATGTGGCATCTTCTTGTAGCTGCTTTTCCAGATTCTTCGCTTGGTCAAGGACGTAAACCACTTGACCGCCAGTGTCGGGACGCCCCAAAACTCCCTCTTGCCCAAACCAACCATGAGCAGAGACCAAGACGATTCTAAAAATCATCGGGATGCGAGAAATGAAGGCTTCCAGAGTCTGGGGATCAGGAGAGTCAAGCAATTCATCCAGAACACTCAAGGTTTCCTGGACTTTTTGGGCGGTGTTCCCCCAACCCGGTTCAAAGCCCATTGTTTGCAAGTCCAATCGGAATTCTTCGTAGGGTTGCTCACTTGGGCGAGAACTCACGAAAGTTATGGCTTTTTTGACTTGATCGGAGAGTTGCTGCTGCGACTGAATACGCTCGTTGATCAGCAATTGCACACCATTGTACTGGTGTAGGCGCAAGAAGTTAAACAAGGTTTCTAGCCATTGCTTAGGGTCAGCAAACAGCTTGCTGGATAGATAGCGGTTGAGAAACTGCACCCCCTTGCCAATGTTTTTTGGATCACGAATCACCGGGGTGTAGTCATAAAATGGACCAAAATCCAACTCCAAGAGGTCGCCTTCGTTGGGGTTATATCGGTTGACGAAGCGATCGCGCAAATCCAACAGTTCCTGAACCGTCATCGACTCAATACTCAAGTCGCCTGTCAGTCGGTAAACTTCTTGACTGGCAATCTTTGGGCGGATAATGAAGCAGAGGCTTGATTCCTCTTGAATAATTTCTTGAGTGTAGTAAATAAGTTTGCCTAAAGCAGAGGCAGTGTAAAACGTCTCAGGCTTTTCGTACTTAGAGCAGTATGCACTATACAGGTTGAGTATATCGTTCCGCAGCAAGTACTTTTTTTCTTGCTGGCGTAACTCACTGATTAAGGAACGCAAATCACTTTTCTCTTCACTATCCAGAACGGCTTGAAGTAATTCAGACATGGCAATCTTGAGATAATTATAGATTTCGGATTCAGCGTTTGACTGGGCAATAGCTAATACCCAACTGCCCATCGCTAATAGTAAAAACAACTACTAGCAATTAGCAATTAGCAATTATTACTACTGTTACTACCCTTAAACCTCTCTACCTTTTTACGCTAATCTTATCTATGAGTATTTTGCACTCTAACTAAGGGCGTACTCTTTTTTTATTTTTGTTACAAGAAAAATAGCCAACATCAAACTAGTCTGATATTTATTGTAACTATAAACACATAGAGCCATTCTCCAAAAAACCTATCTCAAAGAAGAAGGCAGAGGGTGACTAGCTTTGAAGCTTATGAATTTAGGGGTTTCAGTTTCCTGAGCGCCTTTTACTATGGGCAATAGAAAATAAAATTTAATAATATACTTAGTACCAAGACTGTTGCGCGTGTTGCCGTGGGCAATGTGTCGAGAGTAGCTACCAAGCGTCTTTTTGACCCCTACAGTTTCAATACTTTTCGCATAATACTTGATCCCCCCGAGCAAGCCTTAAAAAGGGGGGGGGAACTATCTGCCCCCTTGGTTAGGGGGTTGGGGGATCTGATACAGCGGAAACATCACTAACCGAAATGTATTGCCTACAGTTTCATCGTGGCAATGACTGAAACAAAAGTTTATTTTTTGCTTTTTTAGTCACCCATGAAGATAAACTTAATTGAATTAAAATCAAGCTTCTTATTATACCAATCAAAATATTTATCCAGCTATTTATAATTTCACCAGAGTCTTGAAAACAAGGTGGTTTTATATCGCTGAACATCCACAACAAGCAACAGTTCAAGACCACAGTATAGGCAACATTATTATTGTGCAATACAAAACTTACACAAAACGCTCAAATCATATAACTCGAACACTTTGAAGTTTGCTTCCTGCTTCTACCAGGGGAGTCGGCTCAAACACCTGTCCACAGGCGTTAATTCCGCGCTTGCCCTCCGGGTATGTCTTCGACACGCCTCCGGCGAACGCAGTCGCTTCAAGCCGGGGAACCCGTCCAACGCGCTGCTCACCGCACGTACTCTATTATTAGGGCAATTCTTTAAGTTAACAGCAGCGTTCTCGTCTCGGTCTTGAGTATGCCCACACTTTTGACACGCATACACGCGTTCAGACAAAGGCATTGGTTGTACATGACCACAACAGGAGCAAGTCTTAGATGAAGGATACCATCTGTCTACTATTTCTACCTTGGTTCCAAAGAAAACTTCTTTGTAAGTCAACATTGCCCGAAACTCGTAAAAACCTAGGCTTGAAATAGCTTCCGACAGCTTGTTGTTAGCAATCATGGCGGACACATTCAAATCCTCAATCCTCATCCGATAGTATTTGCGACTAATCTCGGTTGTGGTTTTTTGCAAAAAGTCTTTTCTGACGTTGGCAATGTGTGCGTGTCTTCTAGCTAGCTTTTTGAGATATTTCTTACCATTGTTGGATGTTTTGACACCTTGACGACGATTGCCAAAGCACTTATTTCGGTTGCGCCACTGTTCCTTACTGATTACTTGCCTTATGTGGATTCACTTTCATTTTTCTGCTTGGCATCTTTTAGAGAGAATGACACAATTCTTAATTTTTTCAACTCGTTTCTCAATAGCAGCGTAGAAAAAGCTGGAACAGGCACTCATACTCTGCGATGAGTTGTCGCAGATGTTCTGGTTGTTATGAGGCGTAGGGATGCCCGATAGTTTTAAAACTGTTATAAATTTAATCCCCCGAACTTTAAGTTGGGGGATTTCGCGTTGATGACTGATTCAGGTTACTGTCAACCCGATTGTTACTCTTTTAACTGCAGGGCGAACGATGGGAGTCGAACCCACCAGTGGAGGTACCACAAACCTCTGCCTTAACCGCTTGGCTACGCTCGCCATTACTATCCATAGTATAACACTGCTGCTGAATAGATCAAGTGCTTTTGCCAAAGGAACGGACTCAGTTAATCTGGAGTCTAATTACTACGGCGAATAGCAATTATGAAAAATGAGAGCCTTTACTATTATTGCATGTGTGGGAGTACTAGGAGTATCAGTTTTGGGTCTGGCGATGGCGAACACAAATCCTAGTCAGGCGAGATATGAAGAGTATGCAGTGGAAAGGCTGACCGAATACTTGAAAAGCAGTGTTTGTAAGAAAACTACAAATTTATTAGAAAATTTAATACAAATGAACTGCGATAAATTGGTAGACGTAGCAAACCCGCGTATCAGGGAAGTTATCTCAATTCGTACACAAAAACAAGATTTCATCCTTTTTAGTGTTTACCGTACAGATTTAAAACTCAATAATTGGATACCCTCTTATAAATTTGAGACGGTGGGAGCGTTGGACAATTTCTATACATACAGTGCCCAAAAGCAATAGCATGGCCAGATAATAACAACTTTGGATAGAGCTACTCAAATAGCAAGTCTTACTCAGGATGCAGGTTTCAGCGAACTGCCACCCTTAACATTTGTGGATGGGTGCAGAAAATTTCCAGCTTTCAACAAGAGTCCGAACCACAAAACTTACTCTTAAGGAACTGGAATAAATAAATCAAAAAAAAAGGAGCAGAGTTGTGTTTTTTCACAAAAAAGAAACAATTAAACCTGTTAACATCGCTGAACCAAATCCACGTTTTGCCCAACTACTTTTAGAGCAGTTTGGTGGTGCAACAGGTGAACTAACAGCAGCTTTGCAATACTGGACGCAGTCCTTACACTGCGAAAATCCTGGAATTCGGGATATGTTGCAAGACATTGCGATCGAAGAGTTTAGCCATTTGGAGATGGTAGGCAGACTCATCGAAGGTCATACCAAAAATGTAGACCAAACCGAGGCTTACAAAAGCACTTTGTTTGCTGTGCGGGGTGTGGGACCTCACTTGCTAGATAGCCAAGGTCAAGCTTGGACAGCAGCCTATGTCAATGAGGGCGGAGATGTTGTACGCGATTTGCGGGCTGACATTGCTGCTGAAGCTGGCGCACGTCAAACCTACGAAGAATTGATTAAGCTTGCTTCTGATGACGCTACTAAACAGGTACTCGTTCATCTTCTGACTCGGGAAATTTCTCATACCCAAATGTTCATGAAGGCGTTGGATTCTTTGGGTAAGTTAACTGACCCATTCTTCGGTAATATCCAACCTGATACCACTGTGGACATTTACTACAACTTGTCTAGTAATGGTAAGGACGAACGCGGTCCTTGGAACTCTGAACCAACCTTCCGTTACGTTGCTGACCCCGTTGCAGAAAAGTAAGTTGAGAAATCAACTGACATCTGACGACATTGTCAATTAATCTCCACAACAGCCAGGAACTTACAGTTCCTGGCTAATTGCTATTTATAACCCAATACGGTTCAGTTAAGGTTGATGTGTAAAAAATCACGTGTGTAGAGACGCGCCATCCGAGAGTTCTACATTGTGTTCCTGATAAGGGTTCTGGTCTTATCACCAAGCGTATTGATTTATAACCGTGCGGAAGTTCGTAGTCAGGACAAGAGTCCTGTTTACCGACAAAGCAAGGATTGTCCTTACTACAAATAAGTTTTCTGATCGGCTAAGCGAGCATGATATCAGTTGTTTCCAGTATCTTCAATTTCTATCTGCTGCGATATAGTGAGTTGCTTTCTAGTAGTCTAATTTCTCGACAAACCTCGACAAAGCCTGACAAATACCCCTGATAGTACAAGGCAGTCTTTTAAGAAAATTTACATGAACATTCATAGAATTTGTACAAATTCTGCGAAAATCGAGGTGATATCAACTCTTATCTAATTCTGTTAACTTGGTTTTATTAACTTCGATAAAAACAAAGCTGAAATTGACCTGGGAACAAAAAGTTCTGATGTCAAAACATGCTGGCATATCTCGGTTTACTTATAACTGGGGTCTAGCAACATGGAATGCTTTATATAACGAAGGTTATAAGCCAAATCACCTGATGTTAAAGAAGTTCTTTAACAATGAAGTTAAGCCTGTTATTCCTTGGCTCAAGGAAAAAGGTATATGTCAAAAAATAACCGAATTTGCATTTGAAAACTTAGGAAAAGCATTTCAAAGATTTTTTGACAAAAAGGCTAGTTATCCAAGATTCAAGAAAAAAGGCAGGCATAATAGTTTTACGATAAATTCTGGCGGTAAGCCGATGGCAGTAGGTGGTACTTCTTTGAAACTACCAACCATAGGTAGGGTGTCAACTTATGAAGGTTTGCCCCATACAACTACCAAATCGTTTACCCTTTCTCAAAAAGCAGGTGATTGGTACATTTCTTTTTCTTATGAAATCGAATCTGAAATTACCGAAAAACAACATGACTATGTGGGAGTTGACTTAGGGATAAAAACTCTAGCTACCTTATCAACAGGAGTTGTGTTTGTTAATCCTAAAGCTTTGAAACAAGCCCAGTCCAAACTAAATAGACTACAACGTCAACTTCAACATAAAGTTAAAGGTTCAAATCGTCGAAATCGACAAAAACTAAGAATTGCCAAAGCTCATCAACGAGTCACTAATATTCGTCTGGATGCAACTCATAAAGCAACAAGTTTTATCTGCAAAAACCACGCAGTTGTTGCGATTGAGGATTTGAATTCCTCGGGGATGATGCACAATCATAAACTTGCTGCTGCGGTTGGTGATGCCAATTTTTATGAGTTTAGCCGTCAGATTGAATACAAAGCGACTAGATATGGTTCAAAAGTCGTACTAGTTGACCGTTGGTATCCATCAACTCAGCTTTGTTCAAACTGTGGGTTTAAGCAACCAATGAAATTATCTGACCGCGTTTATTCTTGTCAAGAATGCGGTTATACTACTGACCGTGATTTGAACGCGGCTCGTAATTTAAAAAAATATGCGCGGATGGCTTCGCCGTGCCTGGACGTTGAGGGTTAATTGCGCCGTCGCTCCCCATTGAAACGTCAATCAAAACTGATGTCAGTATTTGTCTAGGTTTTGAATAGCAGCCAATTGAACTCAGGTTATATTTAAGAAACCAAACATTTGAGTGGCATTCTTGTCAATGGCATCTGCGTATCTGCTGGTATCCCACGGAAGTCGCGATCCGCGTCCGGAAATTGCTATGCAACATCTGGCTGGGCTGTTATGTCATAACAGACAAAGCGATTTACCGAAGATTGCAACTGGGGACGTAGCTTCCCTGGCGAAATGCGAAACCTTGGTCGGTACAGCATACTTGGAATTGAGTCCCACTGCCCTGCATGAGCAAATCATTGAATTTAGCAAGAATGCTTTGGATTGTGGATGCAATAGTCTGAAAATCCTACCGCTATTTCTGCTGCCAGGAGTTCATGTGATGGAAGATATTCCAGCCCAAGTCGCACTGGCAAAGCAAATTCTCGGTCAAGATATCAAGATATCTCTACAACCATACTTGGGAAGTCACCCTGATTTAGGGCGCTTGCTGGCGAAGCAAGTGGTTGCGACAAAAGCACAAGCAAAAATTCTTTTAGCTCATGGTAGTCGTCGCCCTGGAGGGAACAATCCAGTGGAAGCAATAGCAACGGCTATAGGAGGAGTGGCTGCTTACTTGGGTGTACCTCCCAGCTTTGAGGCGCAGGTGCAAGAGTTGATCAGCGCTGGGTACAGGAATTTGTTGATAATACCATACTTCCTATTTGCAGGTGGAATGACTGATGCTGTCGCTCAAAGGCAAGAAGAGTTAAAATTACAGTTTCCTGAGGTGAGTTTTCAACTGGCTGAGCCTTTGGGAACACGTGCAGAATTAGTCGAATTGATTTGGGATTTGTTGGAAAAATGAACCGCGAAGACAACGGCGGGCAAGATGCCCACCCCACAGAAGATACAAGGTGTTTGGGTAAGGTCTACCTAGTGGGCGCGGGACCGGGAGATCCGGGGTTGATGACTCTCAAGGGTAAGGGATTGTTAGAGTGTGCGGATGTGGTCATCTATGATGCTTTGGTTAGTCCGGCAATTGTAGCGATGATTAATCCTGAAGCAGAGAAAATTGATGCTGGTAAGCGGCGGGGGCGTCATTCGATGATCCAGGACGAAACGACACAGCTACTGATTGCTAAGGCGCAGGATAATGCCATTGTTGTGCGGCTCAAGGGGGGGGACCCATTTATATTTGGTCGCGGTGGTGAGGAGATGGAAGAATTGGTAGAAGCTGGAATTCCTGTAGAAGTTGTGCCTGGCATTACTTCGGGAATTGCTGCTCCAGCTTATGCTGGTATACCTTTGACGCATCGGTTGTATAGTTCCTCTGTCACTTTTGTGACTGGACATGAGGCAGCAGGTAAGTATCGTCCCGCAGTAAATTGGAATGCGATCGCCCACGGTTCAGAAACGATTGTGATATACATGGGGATTCACAATCTGCCTTACATCGTTGAAGAGTTAACCAAAGCTGGGTTGGGTTTAGAAACGCCTATTGCTCTGGTGCGTTGGGGTACACGACCAGATCAGGAAGAATTGATTGGTAAGCTAGGAACAATTGTAGAGCAAGTCGAGACAACTGGGTTTGGAGCGCCAGCAATTGTTGTCATTGGCGCAGTGGTTAAGATGCACGCTCTATTTCACAATTTGTAATTGCTTCTAGCCTCGTAGGGACGTTTCCCCCTGCGCTTTCCTCGATTTGGTAATTACGAATTTTGGCTATTAGGCTTGGGAACGGGCAATACCCGGACATAATTTTTCGGTCTTTATTACCCAATCCCCAATCCAAGCGTCCCCAATTCCCAGTCCCCTTTACCAGTCTGAGGTTAGCTGTTGGAATGTAAATTGGTATAAAGTGTGGAGATTGTGGGTAAGCTCTGTTGGCAGACTATCAATCTGATTTGTAAGTATCAAGGCTTGCGATCGCCGCCATGCTTGCAATGCTAACCGAGCAATTTCTTCAACTTTTTCTGCTGCTTCTAATTCTTCGGTTATTGACTTGCAAAGCTGAGTAAAAGCTTGTATCTGGAGCATTTCCCCCAAACCACCCAACTCAGTTGCCATCATAGCAACTTCGGAGTGCAAAACAGACTGTTCGCCATCTAAAATCAAAGATTCTAGGCGTTGCAGACAGTCTTCTACTTCTGTTTTAAAAAGTAAGGAAATAATGTCTTTTAACCCATTTTCTGGTGAGAAAATCGTTATGGTATCCTCGGAAACAAAATAGTACAAACGTTCTTGTAACTCTTCAAAAACTGGATAACAAAAGGTTGCTAACCACTGCTCATCAATAGCATAACCTTCTGAATGTAGTTTCACTATCTGACGCAGCCAATCTACTCCAGCTAGGAGTAAACTTTGCAAGTCAGTGTCAAGTTCTAAAAAGTTTTTCTGAGTTGTCAAAACTTTAAAGGAATCTTCTAAGCGGTGAGCCAAAGCGCTTAAAGTCCGAAATCCCACCATGCCTGCGCCGCCTTTTATAGAATGAGCAGCTCTCAGTCCATCATTGATTTTTGGTAGAGCAATTTGACGATTAAATTTGACTTCCAATAACACAGTTTCTAGAGTATTGAGAGAGTCAGTTGCTTCCTCTAGAAACTGCAACTGGGTTTCTAGTTTCTTGTCTCGTAACATAGTGTTTATTCGTCAATAGTCATGATAGTGCCACTGCGTCAGGGATCGAGTACTGTAGGCGGTAAGACCAGTCCTGTAGGAGGGGAACCACTGCGTTGGGGAGCCAGTACTGCAGGAGGTGAGACCAGCGCTATGCAGGAGGGTTTCCCGACAGCAGGCGACTGGCTCTCCCGTTGGGGTTTCCCGACCTAGGTATCTGGCGTCCGGTGCCGACTTGTAAGCCCTATGCCTGGCGGCACGGCTGCGCCGAACGGGCACACTCCGTGTTGGCGCAGCCTGTCCTCCGGACTTACAAAGCAGCGTCTCCCCTTGGGAGAAGCAAGTGGCGTTTTCCCGCGCCCCCTTAACTGGCGTAAGCGCAATCCGTGCCCCAGGCATAAGGCGGAAGGACATACCCATACGCCTAGCGTCTCCCCTACTGAGAAGGGCTTCCCGCTTTGTTAGCAAGTGGCGTTCATTCGTCATTAGTCATCTCCAATTGCCAAAGAAAAGATGACTAATTTTTGTAGCTATTAAGCAATTCTCAAGGGTGATGTTAGCGGGCTACTAAAATGAGATAATTTATAATAGCAAATATTAGGTGATGTGAAGAATTCAAGAAGGCAAAATAGCTTTGAAATATCAGACTAGTCACAATTCTTTATCTTAGCAAACACACCCTCCCAAATAGGGAAATAAGCTTAGTAGTACTTGTGAAGTACGAAATTTCATGGCATCTGTGGATAACCTACTTGTACCTTTTCTTGCTCGCACAACTAAGTCTAAAAGCACAGTTTCCTTAAGAATTTTTGATGATGATATATTTTGCAGCAAACCTAAAAAGCAAAACTGCTCATTATGAGCATTCCTCCAAAAGAATTTATCAAGTTTTGTTTTGATGATAAGAGTATTTCCATAGCCGATTTAGCATGAGTCACTTTTGCAATTTTGTAACCCATGCTTCTGAAACAGGATAATTCTTTGTTCAAGGAAATACACTTATAGCAGGGGACGCTTGGACTGGGGACTGGGGACTGGGTGAAAAGTCTTTTTGTGTCTAGGTTTTATCATCTGTTGATGTCCTAACCACCTTGGCTGTTGCTATAGCAATTGAAACCGCATTTACGGGCAAACAGACTAAACCTACCGCGAGCAGGTTATCCTACGGGTAGCGCATATTCTATTCGCTTGGGCTTGTTTCTAGTGATGCGCCACTAGCTTTGTTTGAGGGGTATGTAGTGAGCGCTTAAGCGCTCTATTAAAGCACGAAGCGTGCTTACTACGAACCGTGTCAAAGTTAATGTGGTGGACTACTAGCCTTGTTAGGAGAGAAGTTGAGGGTTGAGGTGTCAGAACTGACTGAATTTAACCGCAGACTGTTATATTAATTCATTACTTCCAATTTAAAAAAATTTTATAATGGCAACAAGTGCGCTAAAGCGAGTCATACTCAAAGCTTTGTATATAAAACAAACTTAAACAGGTAAAGTTTAGTACTAGTTTGGCTTGAGTTATAGATTACTCAATATGTTGAAAGACAACTTTTAGTAAATCTACTTGTGTGAAAGGTTTGGTTAAATAACCTGTAGCTCTAACCATCTTTGCTTTTGCTCTGTCTATCAATCCTACTCTACCTGTAACCATAATTATAGGTGTATTGTGAAAGTACGAATGCTTACGCAACAAGGAACACAGTTCATAACCGTCTAAATTTGGCATTTCAATATCTAGTAAAATGAGATCCGGTTTGACGCGGATAATTTGCATTAAAGCCTTTAAGGAGTCATTAATTCCGATCACAGAAAACATTTTTTCGTCTAAAAAGTTAGTGATGGAATTGATGATGACAGGACTATCATCAATGCAGATAACTTTATAAACTTTTGTTTCAGAACCTTTTTGGGAAAATTGCTGCTCTTTCTCATCGTTACTGTTGGCTTCTGCTGTTCGATGGCTGTTTTTGTTTACAAATTGTTGCTCAGTTTTTGTTTGAAACTGCCGTACTTTTGATGACAAAGAGTGAAGGCGCTCTTGTATACCTCGTGATTTAGTATTTTTCTGATTTGGGGATCGACTTTGACACTTTTCGACTAGTAAACGCAAATCTAAATGACAGAACTTTGGCATATCATCTAGAAAACTCTCCGAGGCAAATTCATAACTTCCCTCTTTTATCTTGAGAAATTGCTCAAGAATTTCTATCGCCAATTCCTCTATCAGCATCCCAGCTTGCTCAGGAGTGAGATACTTTTGATTAACTAACCAGCAAATAGCCAAGTAATCTGGATTCGGTATTGCTTGATTGACAAGTCCCGTTTCAAATACCGTCTGCAACTGTTTATCAATTCCACTATCGAGAGTAGGAATTTGTTCACTCAAACGCTGTAAATGTTTGTAAAGCAAATCAAACATTTTATCTGCACAGCAGATATAAATCAGTTTACCTTCCTCTAGATAAATTGACCAAGAAGCTGACGGGCTAAAAACTTGCCAACAACCAGTAAGAGGCTTACTGGTCATTTTTCCTAATAGAGATAATGGCTGTAATGTCTGAAAAAATCTGTATCTACCAATAGGAAGTGTCGTCATATTCATGGTTTTGGACTTAAATCAACATTTTCAACTGAAAGAATGATAAAGATCTGAACAGAGGTACTCATGGCTAAATAGTAGAAAAATTATCCGATTAGGAAATAGCAAAATGGCTCTCGATTGTTGCCACGCTCTTTGTTCTTTCTGTTATTAAAAAGTAGTATTAGCACGGCTTGCGCTTATTTGCAGAAAGCTAACACACAGCCATAACAGACGTGAGATTGCAATTACTCAATCATAGAAAACAAAGAGCCCTCCCCAACACAAGAGCAATGCTGGGAGATGCCTAATTCCTGGTAAATGCGGTAATTATGCACCTTCAGGCTTTTGCTTAGGTAAAGATTGCTTCTTCTTATAGCAATAGAGGAATTACAGATGGTTTATGCAGAGAGTTTCAGATCTTATCTAACTGTTGTTTTGAGAACCGTATCTAGCAGTAAAGTTTGTGCCATTATCAGGTATGATCTGTTGACTAACTCAACAACTGTTTCTCAAACAAACTTTGACAAAGTATCCTTGAATACAAAATATTTCTTGGTTTACTGGTATATTTTTCAACCAGGAGAGGTATATTTTGACTCTGCTTGCCATTTCTATAAAACCCTTGTCCGCTAAGTTTTCTCTCTGACCCAAGGAGAATACTTGTTTGAACTACAAGAATCGTAAACTCCTACAAGTGGTGAGAGTAATAACTCATACAGCAATGCTGTATCATTAGACGCAGCGACTGTTTCATAAGAAGGTAATTTCTTCATATGTATCGGTAACAAAATATAACGTTATTTCGTAATGAATCGTTACCCTGGAGAGTTCTGAGTACGACCTTCATGAATTTCTTGCAAAACTCAAGAAGTTGAGTACATACCTAAAAAATAGAAAACTTCAGTTAGGGGTAGATGATAAGTAACTTCCTTACTAACATTTAGATTACTATAATTTTCACAAAAAAGGTGAAAAGATGTATGAAAACTACTATGAGTAAGTGAAAGATTGGGTAAGAAAGCGCTTTGGTTCCAACATGGTTTGTAAGAAAGATTTGAAAGTCTCCTTGTTTAAGCGCTTGTACTGAATCTAATCAAGTGAATTCATGAAATTTTTATGTATTAAGATGGAAACAATGAAAAAAGAAGAAAGAAATACTGATTTCTTAAGTTTTTAATGCTACATATTAACAAGAAGACATAAATACTCATACCACATACACATCTACAGGTGAAGGAGTGTAGGGTTGACTGCAATTGCTTTTGCATCCTTCGTAAGATAGAAAGTTTTGCGCAGAAGCAAGACGTTAGATGTATTTCTTAGCAAGAAACGCGAAGCGAACCATAAGAAAAAATTTATACTGCCGCAAAATCTGCCTTGCTAAAGGTGACTTGCTAATATTATGTAGATTTGATGAAGTTTATATAATTTAGGAACATTTTAGATTTCTAAATAGTCTTTCCAAGTGATAAATAGCCTTTTTTACAGAAAAAATTATAATACTATTGCGTCGTTTTCTGTTTCTTGGCGGTTTGCCCTGAAGGCTAAACAACTTTAGCCAAAAATTGATACAAGAAATTACTTGACAAGTGGAAGCGTGTCGAAAGGACATATCTTGGAGTTCACAACCCGATTACTAGAAGCTAGGGCTATACAGACAAAGCCTACTCGGATGGACGGGCAGGATGCCATGCGTGTCAACAATCACGCTCAAATACCCAATTTACCGTCGTTTTAGATCCCCCAACCCCCTTAAAAAGGGGGCTAAAATTTTATTTCCCCCCTTTTTAAGGGGGGATTAAGGGGGGATCGAAAATCTAGATGGTATATTGAAAAATGCTCAAATGCTTGTCAATAATCACTTTCAGCTTAAGTTGACAGGTATGGCAGGATGCCCATGCCACAAGAGTGTAAAAGTGTGTTCTCTTCAATTGAGAACCGCTATATAAACAAGAAGAGACAAGAATTGAAGTCCATTTTAATACACCCTAGGTATTAGCTCGGAGTTATAACTCCGGAGTGGCAATGATACTGATGTATAAGTTAAAATAGTCACTAAAACAATCAGACGGTTGGAAGATGAGGCCAAACGCCAGCGTAGCAAGTTTACTAAAGCAAGGACACCACCTACTGGATAGGGGAGATTACGCAGCAGCTTTAGAAACTTTTCACCAAGCTGCTATGGTGGAACCGCAAAACCACCAGGTGTTGTATGGTTTGGGTTTAGCTTGCTACCGTCTGGAACGATATCAGGAGTCCGTGGAATTCCTGAACCAAGCTTTGGAAATTAAGCCAAACTATATTTTGGCACTAGCGCGGCGGGGTTTGGCTTACCAAGAACTGAAGCAAACACAGCAAGCACAGGCAGATTTTGAGCAAGCTATTGTATTTGTACCCGAAGATGCAGAGGATTGGCATGGTAGAGGGATTGCGTTAGATGAATTGCAACGCTATGAAGAAGCGATCGCCTCTTTCGACAAAGCCATAGAAATCAAACCTGACGACGACTCAGCTTGGTACAGGCGGGGTAATGCGCTTTATGAGTTAGGAAGGTATGAAGAAGCGATCGCCTCGTTTGACAAAGCGATAGAAATCAAACCTGACGACGACTCAGCTTGGTACAACCGGGGAGTTGCGCTGGAAAACTTAGGGCGATATGAACAAGCAGTCGCCTCTTACGACAAAGCCATAGAAATAAAACCTGACGACGACTCAGCTTGGGGTAACCGGGGAGTTGCGCTGGAAAACTTAGGGCGATATGAACAAGCAGTAGCCTCATTCGACAAAGCCATAGAAATCAAACCTGACTACTACTTAGCTTGGAACAACCGGGGTGTTGCGCTGGGTAACTTAGGACGAAATGAAGATGCTGTAGCCTCATTCGACAAAGCCATAGAATTCAAACCTGACAATGACTCAGCTTGGAACAACCGGGGAGGTGCGCTGTATAACTTAGGGCAATATGAAGATGCAGTAGCCTCTTTTGACAAAGCGATAGAAATCAAACCTGACAATGACTCAGCTTGGAACTACCGGGGTGTGGCGCTGCTTCACTTAAGGCGACATGAAGATGCTGTAGCCTCCTTTGACAAAGCGATAGAAATCAAACCTGACAATGACTCAGCTTGGAACAACCGGGGAGGTGCGCTGCTTCACTTAGGGCAATATGAACAAGCAGTAGCCTCCTTTGACAAAGCGATAGAAATCAAACCTGACAATGACTCAGCTTGGAACAACCGGGGAGGTGCGCTGCTTCACTTAGGGCAATATGAACAAGCAGTAGCCTCATTCGACAAAGCCATAGAATTCAAACCTGACTACGACTCAGCTTGGAAGAACCGGGGTTGGGCGCTGCTTCACTTAAGGGGACATGAAGATGCAGTAGCCTCCTTTGACAAAGCCATAGAATTCAAACCTGACTACCACGTAGCTTGGAACAACCGGGGTAATGCGCTGAATAACTTAGGGCAATATGAAGATGCAGTAGCCTCCTTTGACAAAGCCATAAAATTCAAACCTGACTACCACGT